>NZ_CP116460.1:0-7373 GCF_028215975.1 Acidithiobacillus ferriphilus | reverse complement strand
CCCGTCAGGCTGCTTAATCAAGCGGGTGATAAATATCGTTCCGCTCGTGGTTCCGGGATCGTAAGTGGCGAAAACAACCGGCGTGTTCCAGGGCATGTTGAACGTCTGGCCGCTACCGGTCAGGGCCTTGACCTGGTTGGCGTTCAGCCTGACCGCAGCGACCGCAGCACCCAGGTTGCTTCCGACATAAATATGGTCGTCTTTCAGGGCGCTGAATATCTGGTTGACGCCGGGCGAAGCGCTGAATGTGGATTGCTGGCTCCAGTTCATCCCGGAAGTAGCCGCGTAGACTTGCTCTAGTGGCATGGCTACGCCAATCGCGGAAAGCACGGCGATGGTAATGGCTTTTTTGACTTTTTTGTTCATGACGGATCTCCATTTTTGGGATTTTGTGTGTTTTCTTGTGGCGGCGGTATGGGGCTTCCGGATTTGCCGGCAAGCGTCCATAGGTCCCGCAGGGCCAGCCAATGGGCATAACGCGTGCGGGCGCTCCGATGCACGATGGCACGCCAATAAAGCCTGACGTGTCGGTGGCCGATTTGGGTTGTATTCCGCGCTCCCAGCGTCGCGCAAAATCTTGCAAAAGCCAGTATCCTTGCCCTTTGCTGCCGCCGGTTATCCTTACCACCGCGGCGGACGTAGCCCACCGTCAACTGCTCGACTTCTTTCAAGATTTTGTAGCTCATCATGCGCGCCCCCCGACGTAGGAGGACACCACATCCACGCGGTGATGGCCCAATTCTTCGCCGATCCGCAGGCGGGCGGCGTAATCCGCCGCCCGGGAGGCCACCATCCGTCCGGCAACAACCGGCGCATCGTGTCCGGTTAGTTGGCGATATCTTTCGCAAGCGTACGCCGCCCGCAGATCATGGAGGCCCTTGCCGGTCACGGATCGAATTATATTGCGGATCTGCTCCAAGGGCTTTTGCCATTGCCTCAGGCTCATGTTCTTCGGGATGAGATTGTGATGCGCTCCCTGGACCTGGCCAGCCTCGCGCAAGGCCGTGACCTGGTGCGGGCTGGTAATGGGCACGGTCCGGCTCTGTCCGCCTTTGGTGCCCAAGGTGATGGTGACATGGCCATGCCGTTCTGCCTCCTGCAGCGCTTTTTTGGCATCGAGCAGGGCCGCCTCCTTGCTGCGCAGGCCCAGATGGCGGGCCAGGCCCGCCAATGCCGCCCCGCGCGCATTTTGCGCGGCCACCAAGGCGGAACGCGCGACCGCAAAGCGCTCGGGATCGAGACCCGCCGGCGCCATCGTCCTCACAAAAGACCGCCGGCCAATGCCGCAGTCAGCCACGGCCTGCACCGGCTGCCATGGTGCCGGCGTGGCCCGCATGACGGTATTGGTGGCGGATACCAGATTGTGGGCGTAGGCCGCCGACATTTTGCCAGCCGCGACTTTTGCGGATAGCTCTCGGCCATAGGCCCGCACGAGATCCGGCGTCACCGTCGTCAACGATCCAATACTGTGCGACTTGGCGTACGCCGCAAACTGCCGCCAGCGGGCCGAGACCGTCGCACTGCTCGCAAAACTCAGGTTTTTTTGTGCGACTTCCCTACTTAAAAACTGCCGACCTGCCTCTGCCAAGTCGCGGGTACCGATGCCAAAATTACGCGCCATAACCACCTCCTTTTAAACAAAAAAAATGACACCGCAATGTTTCCGCAAAAAAGCGGAAAAATGTTTTTGTTCCCGTGTTTTTTTTTGAAAAAAACACGGGAACAAAAACGTAACCGACAATTATCGGTTACGAATCGTAGGATTAATTTTATGGATTACATCGAGATATAAAGACCAGCAATATTGCATCATAACGACACGTCTAGCGCTGCCTGGCCCGCGGGCCCAGTGAAGGGCGTGTCGCTCGCTACGCGACAGCATATCAGCGACTAGACCACCCCCACCGGACCCGCGAACCAGATAAGTGTTACACGCGCGAGACGCATCTCTCGGCAAGATTAGGGGGCGCCCGAAAACTTATGGATCGCGAGGGCGGCGCGATTATCTCGATATTATTTAGAGTGGCCGGAAGATCAGCTAGCAGCGGGGGTCGGCCGTACGAGCACGCTGTTTTACAGCGGTGCCCGCCTGCGTCGTGGCGTGTTTCCGGGTGGGTGCCGAGGCCAAAATCACGTGTTGTCACGCTCGATTTTGGCCTGCTGAGCCCGATAATACGGGGAGCTCAGCCGTCTGTCTCTTGCCTGGCGGCAAGAGACAGACATGCGGCTGACGTTAAACGTCTTGGCAAAACCCGCGCATGCTCCCAGCTCCCAGGGCTACGCCCGGTCGCCGTCGAATGCGCTCATATCTATTATGTGCGGTTTTGCCAACTTAGGTTGTTGTTGGATATAGGGCACAGACAACCCTGATCCACCAACATTAGCTTTGTTGATGTGGAGCCTTTGCAAAGCCTTCCTGCAGGACCTGCGCTCCTAATTGCGTCGTCGGTTCCCAATCGACTGTTTGGCTAAATAAAAGCTCTGGGTGTAAGAGCTTTTATTTTGCCGTGGCTTTTTGTTTGTGTCAAGTGCTTGTTTTGTGGATTGCACAATCCACAAAACAAAGTTATTTTTATTTGGTGATTATCACGTTATAATATACAGACATCATCCGCCGCCGAGTGAATTACACCATGCCAAAAATAATCGACTTGCTTGTTGTCCTTGAAAATCGTCGCCGCCACTTGCGAAGCGAGATATTCGAGCTTCAGAATAAGATGGTTTTTTTTAAGCGGTTATGTGAGGCTCACGAAATGTCTAGACCCCCTATCTATGAAAAGTCACTATCGCCTGCAGAGCGCAAACGACGCCAGTATCAGAAAGACCGTCGAGCGATCATTGATGCCATCGGCAATGAAGACACCGCGCCAGACAAAGCCTTGCTGGCCCTGATGAAAGATGTTGCCAAAAGCGAGCACGCCGCGAACAGCGCGCAGAGAGCCTGGCGTGAGTTCGGCAAGAGGCACGGCTGGCTAGACTAGCTCCAGCCGCCGCTCGATGCGCTGGTTAAATCCATCTGAGGTGAGTTGTTGTTGGGCAAAGGTGTGCCCGCTTGCCACGCCTTCGGCGTGCCGGGCACAAACCGCTTTCGACCGCGCAGGCCCTCGCGTAGGACTCCGTAGCAGGCATTCCGCCCTCTGGGCGGTTGCGGTAGCGTCGGCCAATTCGCAAGCGAATCGTCCGCCACTCCTCGCTGTTCTTTGCCCCTGCGGGGCCTGAGCTAAAGCTCTTTTGAAAAACCCCACTCCGCTGGAGACCCAAAGGGGGAGCCGCTGCCGCAGGCAGTGGGGGACAAAGTCCCCAGAGGGGGTCGATCCGGCGAGGCGAAGCCGAGGACAGGGGGACCAGCAGGGTCCCCGCCGGGAATATTTGTGGGCGGTCCGACGCAGTCGGAGCAAGCGCCCACTCCTTAAGTCACTGTGACGGCTCCAAGGAGGCCCTAAAGATCATAGATAAGGAGAAATTTTTGAGGTTAATAAAATCAATGAGTTGTTATGGGGGGGTGCACAGCCTAGATTGTGCACCCCTGCACAGCCTAGATTGTGCAGGTTAGTGCAATATGCGCTCTTTATTGTTCGATATGCACATGCTATAAGTAACGCATATTGTGCGATATGCACTGCGCAGTGTGCATATCGCATTTACTTTTGGGCAGAGGTGCACAATGTCTGAGATCGGTAATCCACCAGCACGTGACTCAAAGAAATCAACTTGGGTTCAGACCGAACGTGCTGCCCATGAGGCTTGGTCACGGTTAATCGCAAAAGCACCAATGGCAGCCCGCCTCGCTCATGTCCTAGTCGCGCATATGTCATCAACCAATAACGCGGTCGTGGCATCGCAAGCGACACTAGGAGAGCTTATGGCGAGCCCCGGTGAACGACCAGTTCATCGAAACAGCGTCAGAAATGCCATAAATATATTAGTTTCAGAGCGATGGATCGAAGTTGTACAGATCGGGGGGAAAGGTGGGGCGTTGGCATACATTGTGAACGCACGTGTAGCGTGGTCGAGAGCACGCAGTGACATCCGGTATAGCGTTTTTTCAGCACGAGTCATTGCGTCCGAGTCCGAACAAAGCGAGCCTCTTGATGATAGGCCAGGCTTACGTCAAGTGCCTGTACTCATGCGCGGTGAGTATCAATTACCAGGGGGACCAGGTGAGCCGCCACCATCTCAGTCTATCTTGGACGGTTTGGAGCCAGACCTGCCGTTCCTTGAAGCGCAGGAAACAGACTCGCAAGTCAAACTAGAAGCCGGTGGGCAAGGACGTCCCATTGACTGATTCTGGTGAGACATAGTGAAACGTCCTATGCTACACAAAATGAATCATGGGCTGACAGGCATATGGCACAGGTGAGCGTCACAAAAGCGGCAGGGTTAGCGGGTGTCTCTCGGAGCACTTTTTATCGCTCATATATCAATACTGGAAAGGTTAGCGTGGGGTCTGACCAGCAAGGCAATCCAGTTGTTGATACGTCTGAGCTGCTACGAGTCTTTGGTGTCCTACATGACACAACAGAGAATCAAGACACAAAGGGTGTCCGAGATGCTAACGACCCAAATATTCTTGTTATCAGCGAGCTAGAATCAGAACTTCATCGAGTGCGTGATATTCTGCGAATCCGTGAGGAGGAACTGCACAAGGCGGAGGAGCGCGAACAGTGGTTGCGCGACCTTTTGGCTAGAAGCCAGAGCCAACTACAGCACGATGTGAAGAAGAACCGTCCTTGGTGGCGATTCTGGGAGTGATACCTTGCATATAATCCCAAGCGCGTCTAGGATAATGGCATTATGCCTACCATTGATCGCATAGACGCAGCGCGGGTAGTGATATACCTCAACGATCATCGTCCCGCTCATGTGCATGTGGTACAAGGAGATTGTAGGGCCGTATTGATATTGCATTGCCCGGATGGGCCACCAGAGATACGGGAGAATATCGGCTTTTCCAGAACAGAGATGCGTCGCATTTTGGAAGGAAGCATGTCCAGATTGGCGTTATTTTGTGGAGAGTGGGAGAGGCACCATGGACCAGATAGAAAAAATTCTTGAACGCGACTGGGACGCTGCAAACCAGCGTGGACAGGAGACGCTTGCCGCTGGCCCGCTGGCGGATTCTGCCCACTACGACCAACCCACGGGAAAGATCGTAATCGAGCTGAACAACGGCGTTGGCCTACACATCCCACCGGCATTGATTCAGGGCATGGAGAACGCCACTCCCGCAGATATGGCAGAGATCGTCATTGAAGGGCATGGCATTGGGTTACGCTTCCCGCGGCTGGACGCTGATCTGTACGTCCCTGCATTGGCGCGGGGGGTTCTCGGTACATCGGCATGGATGCGCAGTCTTGGACGGAAAGGGGGTATATCAAAAAGCCCGGCCAAGGCAGAGGCAGCCAGGAGAAACGGGCGGCTTGGTGGGCGTCCACCATCAACAGAAAAGAAGGCTGTATCGTAATGTCTCAAAACAGACTCCAACCGGCACCCGGAGAACCCAGCAAAATCAGGCCATGCTAGTTGGCTTGGAACCCGATCTGCCTGCGACAAATGCGCAAAAATAATGAGGAACAAACTAATGCCATACAAAAACCTAAAAATGGCCGCCAAGCTGATCGCCTTCGCTGGCGCCTTTGCGCTCACCGGCTGCGCTTTCGTGCCAGATACCGTGCACAACCACTACACACCTCCCACGAGCGTAAACAGAGTGCCAGGCGCAGAGCATGTATCCGTTAGCGTCACAGTGACGAACGAGAAAACACGACACAACAAGGTCAGTGTGACGCTGGATGGCTACGGCATCCCTATGGCTGGCGTGTATATGCACGTCGCACGGGATTTTAAGCACGCGATCGACGATGCCCTGGTCGCGCGGGGTTTTACAATCGGGGACGGAGGCGCTCAAGTACACGTGGTGATTAAACATTTTTATCTTCCGGAGCACGTCCATTGGACTTATGAGTCGCATACGGGGCACGTTTCACTGGAGGTACGTGTGATGAATACCGCATACCGGCAGCGAATAGAGATCAGCAAATTCAGCAGCGACGGGGATTCTGGGTTATCTTCTGCGTTTTCTGCAGATCGCTCGACCGCGACAAATGCGCTGATGAGCGCATCTGTAAATCGTCTGACCAGTCGGCCAGCCTTCATCGCCGCAGTAATGAAGGCCGGTGGCCACCCCGCCGGAGCAGATGTTACTGCGGTACTGGTTGCCCGCCACTGATCGCCGAGGTTGGTCCGCTGCCAAAGGATGCCAAGCCAGAACCTGTCTGCTGCACCTGCCTGGACAAGGCTTGCAGATCCTCGCCCTTTTGGGCCTGTGCCGCGCTGGCCTGCGTCTGCTGGTACCCCTGACCGAATCCGCCCTGCGCCTGGTTTGGATTGGTTTCCGTGGCCGCTGCCGCCGCTGGCTGGTAATCCCACTGCCCGGTGGATTGTGTGGGGTTGCTGTCCACATTGATATAGCCTTCGTTGTAACCGCCATAATTCTGGGCGGAGTTGTAGGCAGCAGACATATTCACTGCGGGGGCGGAGAAACATGCCCCAGCCAGATGACCACAATTACCACCGACAATATGCTCCTGCATAGTCGCGACCCCCAGCGTACCTTGAGTGGCAACATCATAGACTATACCGGTGATGAAGCCAGCCGCCGCGCCGAAGCCAGCGGCCGTCGTCAGCGCCAATCCCGCCAGCGGAGCTGCCGCACCAGCCGTTACGGCCGTAATCACCGCCAAGATGACATCCATGATCCACCCCATGAACCCAGTATGCTGTGTGGAATGGAAGAAAGACTCAAAAGCCGCCGTCGGCAAAGTCGCTCCATTTCCGGCTGGCACATAGGCGTAACCGCCGTTGACCTCAAGCTGCCCGTAGTAGTCGCTGCCAAACTGTGCCGTGGCGCTGGTCAGACCACCGATGGTGTGGGCATTGGTGTCGGCGTTCTCCAGGGCGATAGCGCCCTCCGCCGTGCTCGAAGCGGAAGACGGGATTGGAAGCAGATAGCCATAATCCGTCCCCGGAGTGGCTCCCTGCGGAACCACCGCTGTCCAGGTCGGTGAGGTCATCACGGTTTCTTTGTGTTTGACGGTCGCTGTAAAAAAATCGCTGCTGGAGCTCGTGCTCATGTGAGCATTGTTATTGTCTGTTGCGATCCAGCCAATTGTCGAGTTGACGTGCTGCATTACGAGGCCAACCGCAGTATAAAAAGCGGCAGAAGTGATACTTACAAACGCACCGGGATCAGGTGCCGCTCCATTGCCGTTTTGGTTCGCTGCAAATTGCCAAAACGGGTTTGTATTCTCGAAATCGGCGGCAAAAACGCCGCCCATGGTGGGAGAAAACTGAGCAAGCTCAATAATACCCGC
>NZ_CP116459.1:0-9798 GCF_028215975.1 Acidithiobacillus ferriphilus | reverse complement strand
TTTCTTAATGAGGTGTCTGGTATTTCAAATAACGAGTTTCCTCGTGATGTTTCTATTGGAAAAGTAAGAAAAATAAGTTCGATCATAGCCGGTGTTGAAAATAAGGTTAATGTTTACGAGGATGTAATAAAAGGAAGTAAATATGCAGCAATAATAGAAAAACACGAGGTACTTGATGGTGGCAATGAGAAAATATCGATGATAGTTAGAACAGCCGCTGGGGACAAGGTATGTAGCTCCAAGGATGAAGCGTTCGCCATGTATGACTGGGTTGTTGCCTCACAAAAAAAGAATGTTTAATCGGCGCTTTGTTTTTGTACGTTTTTTAAGCATGATTCGGCCATGAAAGCGTCTACCTTTCAGCGTCCAGAAAACCCCATGCCCGCAGCTTGACCGGTTGTGGTCGGCGAGGTAGTCTAACAACTTCAATTGCCGTCATCTGGTTCATCAGATGAAAATAGCTTGTCGGCAACGAGCGACGCAATAGTCCCAATCGGGACCAAACCATGAGCGCCTCTGTATACACAGGCGCATGCATGATTTCTGTTGTCTGTAGGCTGCGCACTGATAGCGACCCCACGGGATAATCGCAATATATCGGCGCCGCACGAACAGCGATGGATGATTCTCGCCATACCTCCAGAACGCCCGCAGCCTTTCGATGCTCTCGATCGCCAAAGCGACCGCGCAGCCGAGAGCGGATGTTCCACCGCAAACTATCGTAGCCACCCCCGTCCGTCTCTGTGGTATCAACACAGAGACGGACGGCTGCAGGCCCCGCCGTTACTCGCTTTACAGCGCTATTTTGGCGCGTGAAAGTGCATGAAACCGGCCGGGCGTGCCCCCCCAACCACGTCAGCGAAGATGGAGACGCACACCCCAACTGAGGATGTGCGTATGCCTGGCCCGCACTCCGTAGTTGATGTGTTTGCCTGTACAAGATAAGCGCGTCGCAGCCGCGCTGGATAAAATACTGCCCCCTCACACCTTGCCGCGAGGTTCGTCGCGTGCGTACGTCACCAGAGCGTACACCTAAAATTCACCGGTCCTTTTTTGGCTCGGTGAGGGGCCGTCCCCCGTTGTTAACCCATCGCCGGCAGGCGATGTCCTCTTCCCGAGCCTTTCGGACCGCGACAGCGGGGGACACGCATCGACACAACACGTTATTCACGCCAAACGCTTTTGTATTAGAGCCATAAATCCTCGACGTCCGCTGCGGTATCGCCCGTGGCGGCCTTTTTTCTTTGCGCATTGTTTTCAGTGTGCAAAGAAAAAAGCTTTTTGTTTTTATCCCCCCCGTGGGGAGGCAGTATATTGTCCATTTCACACCTATTTATGAGGATTTCTATGTCACGGAATTACGGGATTGGCCATCGCGATATTTATATCGCCGGAAAGGCTTTTTTAAAGCAGTCTTTCAAAAATAAAGACATTGGCGGCACTTCATTTGGTGACCTCGCGCAGCGCTGGTCTAAATTTGCACGATACATAAAATACCATACAGAGAATGGCATCGGACGCCTCGAAAGAATAACCCGCGAGTCGGTGATTGAGTATGGCAAACATCTCGCCGATAAAGTCGACGCGGAAGAGATCTCGGCCGGTTACGCGCAAAATCTCGTGAGCGCCGTTAATTCCGTTATGAAAACCATGCCGACAGACTGGAAATCAGTTGGGCCGGTCAGAGATTGTCATCTCCCCAAGCGGTCGAATGTACGCACGGAAATCCCGGGAAGCATGGATCGCCTCGCCTACGAAAACGCCCGGGCCGTCTTGCGGCAATCCGGCGATCCGACGGGCGAAGCCCTCACCGGCCTTGCCCGTGAACTCGGTTTGCGATCAAAGGAGGCATCCCTGCTCGATGTTCGCAAAGCGCTGGCAGAAGCCGAACGCACCGGATCGGTCACTGTGACGCTCGGCACCAAGGGTGGCCGCTTGCGCGAGATACCGATGACGACCGCAAAGCAGATGGAAGCCTTACGCGATGCCTCCGTAGCCCAAGGCAACCGGCGCAGCCTGATGCCCACGGAAGCGACCTGGAAGACCTGGCGTGAGGGCGGCCTTCGAAATATTCGCGAAACCATGCAGCAACACACCGGCGGCGGGCTTCACGATCTGCGGGCGGCGTATGCATGTGAGCGCTACAAAGCACTGACCGGGCACGATGCGCCGGTTATTGCTGGGGGTATCGTTGACCGCACGGCGGATCTGGTCGCCAGGCAGCAAATTGCTCGTGAGCTCGGCCACGGCCGCATCGATGTCGTCAGCAGTTATATTGGCGGCCGGTCATGAGTCATCCCCTCGTACATGAAGTCGCCAAACTCAGCCAGGGATTCGTCCGCCGCGGCGGTAAACGGAATCGCCGTCAGCAGCAACGCCGTATGCTGGCCTTCGCCGATCACGCCGCCGTCGGCGGTACCAAAACGCTCGCTAACCTTGGGGAAAAACAGGTGATCAATTACTGGAAAGACCACGAACACCTATCCGATAAAACACTCTATAACCACTGGTGCGCGCTGTGCGCACTGTGGGACCTCGCCGGCAAGCCTGGCAAACCGCCCAGGCCTAAAAAATTTACCAAAGCGGATAAAGCGGAAGACCCCTCCAGAAAATAATTTCCTTTCACAAAGAACGGGTGGGGATGCCGTTTTTAGAGGGGATCTTCACCGGGGTCCCGCCGCCAGGCCGGTAACGCGCTGAGGTCAATTCGGTCCGAGCGCAGCGGTCGTGCGGGATCGGCACGCAATATCTCCTGCTCTTTCGCTGTTTCTTCCAGCGCCTTGCGGTGAATAAAGTCCGCTAGCTGTACCAGCACACCCAGCCCAATCCCCGCCCCACACGCAGCGACCACAAACCAGCCCACGCCGTTCATATCGATCATCCTTATCGGTTTTGAGAACCATATTTACAAACAACAGGTTAACTTTTCGCGCCGATGGCGCTAGCCCGGCAGAAGCATACAACACATTGATTGAAAATAAAAAACCACAAAATAGATAATTATCTATCCCATAGATAAAAGTAGATAATTCCCCGTATCTTTTTGAAAAACAAGCATTCATTTTGTTGGCCTTCGGAGGCCCCTGATGGCGTGCGCGGTGCCAATGGCGGTTTCAGGCCGGCGACCCATCCTGGCATTGCGGTCTTCTCGCGCGCCCCAGTACGGGAGTAAACTGTCATTCATGAAAGCTTGTAGACCGTCCATAGCGCTATATCAGGCGTTGATCGATGCCCATGTCTCCACGGAGACCGCAACTGCGGCCGCCCTGTCTATCGAGGAAGACATCAACTCGGTGACGGCCAACCTTGCTACTAGACAAGACATCCTGCAATCGCTACAAGCGTTAAAAGTGTCTTTTCCGAAATGGGATAACCAGCTGTCGGAGTTTGAAACCCAATGGGATGCTGGTATGGCTAGGATTGAGGCCAGGTTTAGGGTACAAAATGTCTACCTCGCGATCATCGGCATCCTTCTTGCGTCATCCAGCCCCATTTTTTCTCCCCTGATCAAGGCGGTCGGACGCCTGATGGCATCGGCGTCATTTTGAATGCCCCTCTGCGTGGCACCGCGGCAAAACAATGGCCAACCCAGATCACGACAGCGGATAAAAGCCGACTGAAAGCCCGATGGGCGCCTTGAACAAGGCACGGTGGAAATCGCGGTTAGCTTCCATGAGGTGCGGATATGCGCACACTCCAACTGGTTAGGACAGACAGGGAACGGCTCTGGGTGATAGTATAACTCATTGTTTATTTGCGACATATAGATTTATATCATTTTGGTGAATATAATTTGATATTTTTTGTCCCCTTGAAAAATCTAAGGCAGGCAGGCGACTAAGCGTACTATCACGGTATTGTGTATTACGTATATAAGAAGGCGCCATGCACAAGAAAATGACCATCTCCCTGGATGAGACCGTGTACGACGGGCTTTACCGGACGGTCGGCAGACGGCACATGAGTCAGTTCATCGAGGACTTGCTCAGGCCGCATGTGCTCGATACGGCACTGGATGACGGCTATAAGGCGATGGCTGCGGATCAGGAGCGTGAGGCTGAAGCACAGGCTTGGTGCCATGCCCTGCTGGCGGACATGGCCGATGAAACGCGGTGAAGTCTGGTGGGTGGAGGTTGACCCGTCCGTAGGCAGCGAGATCCGCAAGACGCGCCCTGCTGTCATCATTAGTAATGACGCGGCCAACCGGAATCTGGCGCGGGTGGTCGTGGTGCCGCTCACCAGCAATACAGGCCGCCAATACCCGGGGGAGGCATTGGTCACGCTTTCCGGCAAGCCGGGCAAAGCGATGGCCGATCAGATCATGGCCGCAGACAAAAGCCGTCTGAAAAATCCTATGGGGAGCTTGAGTAAGGCCGACATGACCGCCGTGGAAACAGCCATCCTGATCCATCTGGGGATGCCCAGGTAAGAGATGGGCAGCGCGGTGTCACAGTGACAATCTCAAAGCCCGTTCATTCAGGGCTGAATCAAGAAACACATTTCAAGAGCGGATTCTGAGAACGGTAATGGGTTGATTCATCGTGTCACAGTGACAGGCGTGGGGAGCCTCTCAAAAACGGCCCTATTTGAGATTTAGAATCGCACTGACCAGAATCTGGCTCCGCGCTTTATATTGTGGATTATCACCGAGCACGTAGCTCCCGCCACTTATGTAGCGCCACCAGTGACCAGATACTTTCAACCACTCCAAATGGCCAAGTTCCGGCAAGAAAGCCGTAAGCCGCCGATCCCAGGCAGGCCACGGAAA
The DNA here is from genome assembly GCF_028215975.1 of Acidithiobacillus ferriphilus. Lineage (NCBI taxonomy): Bacteria > Pseudomonadati > Pseudomonadota > Acidithiobacillia > Acidithiobacillales > Acidithiobacillaceae > Acidithiobacillus > Acidithiobacillus ferriphilus. The sequence continues at coordinate 5,030 of NZ_CP116459.1, read as the reverse complement.
AGGCCAGTGTGAACCAATGGGAGCGTGATTCGAAGGCATAAAACAGCATCATCAAGGTGACAATTGTGGCCCCGTAAACCGTCAATAGCATTTGGTGACACCTCTGCTTAGATAGCTGATAGTCAAGCATAAAATGGAATTTATCACCATTAGCGGTTTCTGGCCTAAATGGTATTGGCAGGCGTTAGGCATATACGAGACAAATGGCATCATTGTGTCTCATGGCCTGCGGCCGGCGAAGTTGTAATGTACTGATTATCCTGCTACCCGGCAAGGGCCGGAAGGGGCTATTATGAGACATTACGGTCACGGTGGAGATTTTTGGCGATGGCGGAAGCGAAAAAGGGGCGGAAACGGCAGGCGGTAGGGGATGCGGAGGCGTCGGTTCCGGCGGCGCCTGGTCAGGGAGAGTTGTTTGAGGGGGCGTCGGCAGAGGCGGTTGTGGTGACGGATGCGATGCCCCCGGAGGTGCTGCCCGCAAGGCTGCCGTCCGCAGGACAGGATCTGTTGTCTGCTGCGCAAGCGACCCCCCAAAAACGCCGGAAGGCCCCGGAGGGCGAAAGAAAGCACCTCACCACGCTGGAGGTGGATCGGCTGCTGGCGGCCACGAAAGAGAACCCGCGTACCGGCCTGCGCGACCGCTGCCTGATCCTGTTGATGTTCCGGCACGGACTGCGGGTGACGGAGGCCTGCGCCATGCGGATGGACCAGGTGGATCTGGAGAGCAAGATTCTCCAGGTGCAGCGACTCAAGGGGGGACTGTCCACCACCCAGCCGCTGCGGACGGAAGAAATCCGTCTGCTCAAAAGCTGGATGGCCGAGCGGGAACGCTGGCTGCGGCAGTGGCGCAAGTCCGGCGGCGCGGGTGCGGCCCTGGACCGCCAGGCGCTGTTTCTGAGCACCCGAGGGACGGCGCTCTCCCGCAAGACCTTCTGGGCGCTGCTGCGCCGCTATGGGGAAGCGGCGGGGCTGGCCCTGCCGCCCCATCCCCACATGCTCCGGCATGCCTGCGGCTTCGCGCTGGCCGATCAGGGCGCGGACACCCGGCTCATTCAGGACTATCTGGGGCACCGGAACATCCAGCATACGGTGCGCTACACGGCCACCAACCCGGTGCGCTTCGAGAAATTGTGGCGGTGATTGCCATTTGGAGATATAACACTGACGACAACACTAAAGTACAGGTGCGTACATGGCTAAGGTCAACATATCAGAAGCTGCAAGGATGGTCGGCAAGAGTCGATCGCATCTTTACGAGAAGTACATAAATACTGGTGTGATGACAGTAGAAACGGACCGTGATGGGCGAAAGGTTATTGATACTTCAGAGCTGATAAGAGTCTTCGGAGGCTTGGTTTGTGGCGACAACAGTAAGGACATAATAGAGGACAGTCACGGACATGATAAAAACAGCCAAAAAGACAGTGTAATTAGCGCATTGCAGTCGGAAAATGAAGTGCTGCGTGAATATCTTAGGGCCAAAGAACAGGAAGTGGCTTGGCTACGTGAGCAGGTCGGCAAAACTACAGCATTGCTAACTCACCAGAAAGATAGCCCTGGAGTGGTGCAAGGAAAGCGTTGGTGGTGGCCATGGTAAGTATGTATTATTGTACATATGATTTTTGAATGGGATGAAGCAAAGCGCCTTATCAACCTTGAAAAACACGGGGTTGATTTTGTGGATGCGTCAAAAATGTGGGATGGGATCATGCTTGTGGCAGTGGATGCCAGACGAGAATATGGTGAATCCCGCTATGTTGGGACTGGTCGCATAGAGGGAAGGGTGATGGTCGTTGTTTACACCAACAGGAGCGCAAACGTCGTCCGGATCATCTCATTGCGAAAGGCTAATAGCCGGGAGACTCGATCTTATGAAAACGCAACAAATGAATAAGCCTGCAGTTATTACGCGTACCGTAGGGGTTGATAATCAGGCAACTTCCCAGACTGACTGGAATCGTTTGGACGCGTTGGGCGATGATGACATCGATTATAGTGATGCGCCCGAGCTGGGTGCCGATTTCTGGAAAGAAGCAAAAGTTCTAGATCATGGTGCCAAAAAACCTATAACCATAAGAGTCGATCAAGATGTTATTACTTGGTTCAAGTCCCGCGGTGGGCGCTACCAAGTCTTGATGAACCAGGTTCTGCGCCAGTACATGGAGAGTCTGGAGAAGCATGGACAGAGTAGGTAGGCGCTGTCATCGCTATGGGTAGCCACCTACGTCCAGACAGGCATATTCAGCGAGATTTTTTCATTGCCGACATTTTGGATGCGGCACCGAAAGATGATACGGCAAGCATGGAGCATCCTCTTTTTGCTTTACGTGCCGGAGACAAGCGGGTTCGTACTTACGAACGTGGGAATTATAAGGTTGAGATACAACCTGGGCCGTATGGTTGTGCAACAATTCACGATAAAGACGTTTGGATTTACTGCATAAGTCAGCTTATGGAGGCGGTCAATCGAGGCAGAGATGATATAAGTCGAACGGTCAGATTTGTCGCCTATGATTTCCTCGTCACAACGAATCGTCCAGTTGCTGGAGTTGGTTATGATCGGATGGCTGACGCTTTGCGTAGATTAAGCGGGACCCGCATTGAGACCAACATAGAAACAGACGGAAAACGTGAGCGCGCAGGATTTGGCTTGATTGATGCCTGGAAGGTTGTCGAGAGGGGAAGAGACAACCGAATGACAGCGGTAGAGGTCACTCTCCCAGATTGGTTGTTTAGATCGGTCAAGGCTCGCCACGTGCTAACGCTGGATCGGGATTACTTTCGGCTACGCAAGCCGTTAGACAGGCGTATATATGAGATAGCAAGGAAACATTGCGGCATCCAGCCACGGTGGCGAGCGACCACTGCCACTCTACATGAGAAGAGTGGCAGTTCGGCTACTTTGCGAGAGTTTCGGAGGCTCATTAAAGGGTTGTCAGATTCTAACGAGTTGCCCGGCTATCAAGTCGTGTTTGATCATGACGCAGATGTAGTCACCTTCTACCCAAAAAACGGTAGGGCCGGCTCAATGGCGCAGATCAGAGACTTGCTAAAGAAACCCGCGCATACGAAAAAGAAGGTCACGAAACAAGCATGACAGCTGTGGATAATTTACGTCGGCCTGTGGATGGGCACGTACTTTCACACACGCGTTTCTGTGGATGGGCACGTACCTTCACACACACCAGTTACGTACCTTTACCCACACGGACATACCCGCAGACCAATAGTCATAAGCCTTCCAGAAACCGTAACGCGCGCGCGCGTTTTTAACTTTAAGAAAAGCTTTTAACGCCTCCGGCGGTGGAAAACCCAACAGCGGAAGAAAGAAGGAGCGCCCACTTGCCGCCTTCGGCGCCGGGCGCAACCATCCCCGGCGGGGAGCCTGCCGCTCCCCCTGTCCGAGCCTCCGGCTCGCCGGATCGACCCCCTCTGGGGACTACGTCCCCCACTGCCTGCGGCATCGGCTCCCCCCTTTATTTTTATTCAGCAGAGAAAAGGCATCGAGAAATGGCCCAGAATCGGTTTCTGATGCCTTGAGGTAGATTTCCATTGCCAAGACTCTTTGCGTGCGCTGTGGGGCAAGTTTGGGGCCTTTACGATGGCTTCTGCGGGAGGGAGTCACGCTGCATTGTTTGACGAAGCGATGGGGCTGCCCTATGATCTGTCACTGTGACAATTGCGGAGGAGGTTTCATGGCAACGACCAGTGCGGAACGGATGCGGTGGAAGCGGGCAAGGGACCGGGGCCTGGTCTGGGGCTATGGGGATGAATCACAGCTCAGTGATACCGCCCTGATCGAACAACTGGCGATCGCCTGCCAGAAGACCCGCGAAGGGCAGGGCAACGCCATCGCCCTGGGGTTGCTCCGGGAAATCGCGGCGCGGATCGGTCTGTCGGGAAAGTCACTGTGACACGCTGTTAAGCGCCCACACTGCGCTTTGCGCAATGTGTCGCCTATGTTTTCGAGCAGAAGCCTAAAAGTGCGCGGAGGAACACTATGGCCACCTTCGTTGTCGATCTGGCCGAAACGCACAACATAACCGACAGACCGCTCAGGAATCCGTAAACGCCGTTGTGGCCACCCTGACGCAGACCCCGATCGACGGGTCACGGCTTCAAACGGCCAGGATTAGGCACCTTCTCTCTTAAGGAACGGGCTGGACGCTATCCGGCCACCGGGGAAAGCCTCGATATCCCGGCTAAACGCACTGCCCAGTTCAAAGCGGTCGCTAAGCTCCAACGACAGCTCTCACAGCCAGAATAGGTCTGATAACAATCAGGGCGTTACATGGCTTTATAAAGACGAAGGCGCCACGTTTATGAACGTGGCGCCTTCGTTCGCTTCAGGGAGTGGAGATTTTCGCTCTTACGGCCTAAGGGCTTAAATTTTCCGATCTCATCAGCTCAGCCACGTGCACTGGCTAATGGAACCAGTCGGCCTGATTCCGAGGTTAGCAGATGGCGGCGCTGATCGCAACACCAATGATTCACATGGGTTTGGCATTCGTATTTCAGAATATTTGGCGCGAGGCGCCTGCCGTAGGCATAGTATATATTACCATAAGTATATATTATATTAGTATATTTTTTGGGTATTGACTTAATAGGTATATATATGGTGACATATTGTCATATGGTTTTGTCTTTTGGCAAAAGGTTCAGGGAGAGTCAGTGTGATGGCAGAGTTGGCACCAGACATCGTTCAAAAATGGGGAAAGAGCGTGGCCGAGAGAGGATTCGCTCAAATTCCCAACTACTTACTATTGCTCAATCATTTCCTCGATCCTGATGTTAGGTTAAAGCCGTTAGACCTACTTTTGTTGATACAACTCATAGGTACATGGTGGAAAAAAGAAGACCAACCATTCCCTAGTGTAAGAACGCTTGCCATCAGATGTGGAACATCTGAGAGACAAATACATAGATCAATATCAACATTGATCAATATAAACCTCTTGGCGAAAAACAAAAGGAGAATAAAAGGCATAATATCATCAAACACATACGACATGAAGCCGTTGGTAAGT
>NZ_CP116458.1:2460000-2676881 GCF_028215975.1 Acidithiobacillus ferriphilus | reverse complement strand
GCTACCATATTCTGTGCCATGCGGTAGCGGAGTGGGCTCACTCCCCGCAACGGGAAGGGCATTTCATCATAATTCTCCGTCGATGGAGTATATCCAAGAGTGGCGGTGCATGCCAGCATATCCTCCGCATGGGTGATTTTTCGGCGGAGACGAATTTTTTGATGAAATAGAGACTTTATCACGCCGTAAACTTGCTATATATTTTGTAATATATTGTTTATATAACAGTTTAATTAGATTTTTTTGTTTAAAATTATTATGTAATATAATTTATTAGATGTTTTCTATATGATTTTTATGATGATTTATACGAATACGATTTTTCTATTAATGAAACGAATTTTGGGCGCGGCACCGTGCGCTAGCCGACGGCGAGACGATTGTCGGTGGACCAGGTGGCGGCAAAGATGCGGCGAGCCATGACCGGGGCGCTGCTCTGGCGGTAGGAAAAACGCACAAAACAGGCATGGACCTGGACGAATCTTAACCGCGCTGACAGCCAAGATTCTGCCGGCTTTGATAAAGTTTTCCACAAAAAGATTAAACGGCAGTTACGTGAACTTGTTCGGAATCATGTTTCAGTGGGTCATATAATATATTGTATTAAATAATATTTTGTTGTTACGCGAGGTGTTCCGTTCGGCGTTGGTACTCCACGGGCATGACGGAACGCCCTGGCCAATAAAATATCCACAAAGTTATCCACAGGCTGTTCAGGGTCCTTGTTCCAGAAAATCCCCTGCCGGGTGGGTGCTGGCAGCGGCGGATACAGGATGCTGGCATTGACAAAGGCGCAATATCTGGTAGAAGATACTAAAAAATATATACACATGCTGTTATTGTTATATATTCAGGCTAACCGTCTTTGCTGGATGGAGTTTTTCACCACATGCGGGGGTATCCTAATGCGCAATACAGACTGGTTTACAGCCGCCGGCGTGGGACCGTTGGTAATTAAGCGAAACGGTACAAGAACACCTTTCGACCCAGATCGAATTTGCGCAGCCATCACCAGGGCGGGACGTGCAGCGGGTGAATTTGATGCCAGTGTCGCTGGGCGAATTACGGAAGTGGTTTTGAACAAGTTGCAGCCCCTCGTTATCGACCGTGACCCCACGATTGAGCTGATTCAAGATCATGTCGAATTAACATTGATGGATGAAGGCTTTTACCGCACGGCCCGCGCCTATATCGCTTACCGTGAACAGCATCAACGCTTGCGCAGGGACCGCCTGACTGCGGTGAATGCCGTTTCCTCGGTAAATGAGTACCTGGATCGGGAGGATTGGCGAATCAACGCGAATGCCAATCAAGGTTATTCGTTGGGTGGCCTGATTCTGAACGTCGCGGGGAAGGTAACCGCCAATTACTGGCTGAGTCATGTTTATCCGGATGAAATTGGTGCCGCTCACCGTGAGGCGGACATTCATATCCATGATCTCGATATGCTGGCCGGTTATTGTGCCGGGTGGTCGCTGCGAACCTTGTTGCATGAGGGTTTTAACGGCGTGCCAGGGAAGGTGGAAGCGGCACCTCCCCGTCATTTGTCCAGTGCGGTGGGGCAAATGGTAAACTTTCTGGGCACCTTGCAGAATGAATGGGCAGGTGCGCAGGCTTTTAGTTCATTTGATACCTATCTGGCACCGTTTGTCCGCAAGGATGGGCTTTCCTATGACGCGGTACGCCAGAATATTCAAGAGTTTATTTATAATCTGAACGTGCCTTCCCGCTGGGGAAGCCAGACCCCCTTTACCAATGTAACGTTCGATTGGGTCTGTCCTGAAGATCTTCGGGAACAGGTTCCGGTTATCGGTGGAAAGGAGATGCCGTTTCACTATGGCGACTTGCAGGTGGAGATGGATTTGATCAACCGCGCCTATATCGAGGTGATGAGCGAAGGGGATGCCAAGGGTCGCGTTTTCACCTTCCCCATCCCAACCTACAACATAACCGCTGATTTTCCGTGGGATTCTGAAAACGCCGAAAGACTGTTTGCCATGACGGCAAAGTACGGTCTGCCCTACTTTCAGAATTTCATTAATTCTGAACTCCAGCCCAATATGGTGCGCTCTATGTGCTGTCGGCTCCAACTCGACCTGCGTGAATTGCTCAAACGCGGTAATGGGCTTTTCGGCTCAGCGGAGCAGACGGGTTCCATTGGCGTGGTGACGATTAATTGCGCCAGATTGGGTTACCTCCATAAAAACGATGGCAATGGTCTCTACCAGCGCATCGATGATCTGTTGGCGTTGGCGAAAAGCAGTCTGGAGATCAAACGTAAGGTCATCCAGCGCCACATGGACACGGGATTGTTTCCCTACTCCAAACGTTATTTGGGCACGCTGCGCAATCATTTTTCTACCATCGGGATTAACGGGGTCAATGAAATGATCCGCAACCTTACGGAGGACCGGGAGGATATCACAACGACCTGGGGCCATGCGTTCGCCTTGGAATTTTTAGATTATATCAGGAATCGCATGATCGCCTTTCAGGAGGAAACGGGTCATATGTACAATCTAGAGGCTACGCCTGCGGAGGGGACTACCTATCGTTTCGCCAAAGAAGATCGCAAGCGATTTTCCGATATTTTACAGGCCGGGACTGCGGATAAACCCTATTACACGAATTCTTCGCAACTGCCGGTTGGATTTACGGACGATCCGTTTGAGGCATTGGAACGACAGGAGGCTTTGCAAACCAAATACACGGGGGGGACCGTTCTTCACCTGTATATGGGCGAACGTCTCGCTAGTGCGGAAAGCTGCAAGCGTCTGGTGCGGCGCGCGCTGGAGCGATTCCGGTTGCCGTACATTACAGTTACCCCTATTTTTTCCATCTGTCCGGTGCATGGATACCTGGCGGGTGAGCATCCATTTTGTCCCCTCTGTGATCAGGAACGCATCACAGAAAAGCGGCGGCGTTCTGCGTAACTTATAAAAGGAGAATATTATGTATCCTGAGATGGCCAACGAAAGATCAATAGAAGTTGAATTGAGTGATGACGAAAGGCAACCCTGTGAGGTTTGGACAAGGGTTATGGGATATCATCGCCCGACCTCGTCGTTTAATATCGGTAAGCAGGGAGAGCATTTGGAACGTAAATATTTCATCGAGACCAAGCGTTTTGATGGGGGCGGCGCTCCATCGACGCATTATAATTGACAATAAATCAATGTCATTGCCGACGGTTGCTGGTCTCTCCCAGTTTAGTACGGTAGATTACCCGGGGTATTTATGTGCCGTAATATATACTCAAGGTTGTCCATGTCGCTGTCGTTATTGCCATAATACAAGCCTGCAGCCGGGGCAGGGATCGTCAGTTATGTCATGGTCTACCATCATGGGGTGGCTGACTACCCGCAAGGGATTACTGGATGCGGTAACATTTTGTGGCGGCGAACCAACGGTCCATAAATCGTTGCTATTGGCAATTAAGCAAGTAAAGGCATTGGGATTCAATGTCGCTTTGCACACGTCGGGATTGTATCCACACAACTTTGCAAATCTGCTCCCCCATCTGGATTGGGTTGGGTTTGATGTCAAGTCGCCATTTGCGCGTTATCCCGATATCACACGCATACCAGGAAGCGGTGGCAAGGTAAAAGAATCTCTCGAACGGATGCTATCCAGAAATGTTTCATACGAGATCAGAACAACGATACATAATACTATTTTAAGTAGCGCGGATCTTGTTCTTATGGCCCAGGAACTGCGAATGATTGGTGTATCTCGGTGGGTGTTGCAACGTTTTAACAAGGCAGGATGTGCAGATTTGGAGTTGATTGCCAGTCCCACCACAATAGATGGTGATCTGGTTGCTCGGTTGCGCGCCTATGTACCAAATATATTGGTTAGATAGCGAATGAGGTGGTTGACATGGATTTGCCATACCTAAAGATCAAAGGACGGTCCCTGCTCCCTGTGATACAGGGAGGTATGGGTATTGGTATTTCAGCACATAGCTTAGCCGGGGCTGTGGCGGCGGAGGGGGCTGTCGGAACCATCGCAAGCGTGGAGCTACGGCGTTTACACGAGGATCTGATGCGCCCCTTGCGGCGCCTGAGAGATCCAGCGGCTTCGGCCAAGGCAAACCTGATCGCGTTGGATCGCGAGATCCGGGAAGCGCGCCGGATCGCAGGAAAAGAGGGCTTTATCGCCGTTAATGTCATGCATGCCATTTCTGGTTATCGGGAGCATGTGCTTCAAGCTATCAAGAGCGGGGTTAACGCGGTGGTCGTGGGCGCTGGCCTGCCCATGGATTTGCCAACGTTGGCAGCGGAGTTCCCCAAGGTCGCGCTGATCCCGATTCTTTCCGAAGGTCGCGGCGTTCAACTGGTTCTGCGCCGTTGGATGCGCCAGAAACGTCTTCCAGACGCGATCGTTATCGAGAATCCCCAATTCGCTGGCGGGCACTTGGGAGCTACCAGGTTGGAGGATGTTTCAAATCCCAAGTATGGTTTTGCAAATGTCTTGCCCGCGATCCGCAAACTCTTTGCAGAATTGGGTCTGAAAGCCGACCAGATCCCGCTCGTCGCCGCTGGAGGAATCTCTTCGGTTCAGAAAATGCGCGAGATATTTTCCCTCGGCGGGAGCGGGGCCCAGTTGGGCACCCCGTTCGCTGTAACCACCGAGGGCGATGCGCACATCAATTTTAAGCGTGTCCTGGCCGATGCGACGCCTAAAGACCTCGTGACATTTATGAGTTCGGCAGGTCTGCCCGCGCGTGCAGTGCTTACTCCCTGGTTGCGCCGTTACTTGGGACGCGAGGAAAATCTGCGTGCTTGCGCGAGTCAAGATCATTCGCTGTGCCCAAGTCAGACGGAGTGCTTGGTACATTGCGGGTTCAAGGATGGTAATTCGTCCTCCGGGCAATTCTGCATTGAGGCCCAGTTGGCTGCCGCACAACGCGGTGATGTGCAGCATGGGCTGTTTTTTCGCGGCGCCGGACAGCTACCCTTTGGTCAACAAATTAGGAGCGTTCGCGACCTTGTGGCGACACTGCTATGCGAAGCGGCATGGACAAGCGCAGAGAATCGTATGCCTGCGGTGGCAGTATGACTGAATGGTCATGCCAAAAACGGCAGTGCTCTCTGGGCGCGGCACTATTTTTTGCCAAAATATATCAGAAAATCATAATGTTACTTTATACAAAAACATCTATGGTTCTGGCATAAAATTTGCTTTATCGGTGTCGGCAACCTGGCCTCCGCTGGGATTGGCGCATAAATGAAAGCGTTCGCGTTTTTGCATGGAGAGGTGACGGGATTTGAATACGGTTGCAACTTCATCATGGTTGGTGGATGCGGTACGCAACCATGGTTTTAAGAGAAGCTCTGGTATTAATTTTGTAATCGATAAAACGGATGTATGTATTCGCTAGAAATCTGAATGATACATAGGCAGACAATGTTCATACAATATGATCACGCTGGCGTATTAACATGGGGTTTTATTTATAACCGGCCGATAACTATCGAGAGTCTGCAATAGGAGCTTGGTGGTTGCTGGCCCGATCAACTAAGGTGCCATATATGCTACAAAAAAAACCGTTTTTACCAGCTATTTCCGTGCTAACGATAGCTATGGCCGTGACGTCGGTAGCCTATGGATCCACTCTTGCTAAAACGGCCTCAGTGGCTTCTCCCACCGCTGCCACTTCGTCGGTTACTTCAGGCGGTGTTCCCACGGTGGTGCAGAGCTCTTGTATGGCCTGCCATGGCCTGCAGGGTATTTCGCCAGATGGCGGTATGTTCCCCAATTTGGCGGGGCAATGGAAAACCTACATGTTGCGCGAATTAGACCATTTCAAGGCGCATACACGAGCGGATCCACAATCTCCCATTATGTGGGCCATGGTGGCGCCGTTGACTGCCGCGCAGACGCAACAGGTTGCCGAATATTTTTCTTCCCAGAAGCCCGCGTCAGGACATGTGTATGATCCCAAGCTCGTCGCCGAAGGGAAAAAACTGTACTTCGGGGGGTTGCCCAAGATGCAAATGCCGGCGTGCATGGCATGTCATGGTACAACGCTGGCAGGTCTGCCTCCTTTCTTCCCGATGCTGGCAGGACAGAAGCGCACTTATGTGATCAATCAACTAACCTATTTCAAGTCCGGACAGCGGGTCGCCACGCATAAAGGCATTATGCAGTATATAGCCACCAGATTGGATCAAAAACAAATCGTCGCGCTGGCCGCCTATATAAGGTCTCGGTGAGCGCCATGACTGAAAATGAATACACCAAAGCGAAGGGTGACGGTACTCTGGAAGGGAAAACCATACTCGTAACCGGTGCGGGGGATGGCATTGGTAAGGCAGTCTCCATTGAGTATGCCAGGCAGGGCGCCACGGTGGTTTTGTTGGGGAAAACGAAGCGTAATCTGGAGGGGGTTTACGATGAAATCACCGACTATGGGTACCCGGAGCCGGCTATTCTCGTGGTGGATCTCGCCGATCCGACAGCCGATGCATTTAAAACCATAGGCGCGGCTATTTCCAGCGAATTCAAACAGCTGCACGGCATAGTGCATAACGCGGCAGAGCTCGGGATGTTAACTCCACTGGAGAACTATGAAGGGGCCCTATGGGATCATGTATTTCAGGTCAACGTAAAGTCTCCTGTTCTCGTGACGCAGCAGTGCCTTCCATTATTGAAAGAGGCCGCGTACGCCTCCATCATTTTCACAACGGATGAGTCTGGCGTAAAGCCCAAAGGCTATTGGGGCGCCTACGGGGTGAGCAAGGCTGCCATTTTGCATATGGCGCGCATGTGGGCGATAGAGTATGCCAAAACGAATATTCGGGTGAATATCGTAGATCCCGGACCCTGTAGAACAGGGCTTCGCCTGATGACGCATCCCGGCATGCCGATGAAGCGATATGCGCCTCCCGAAGCAATCACCAGTATCTATACGAGATTAATGGATTGTGACGTGTTGGGTCATAACGGAGAGTTGTTTTATGCCCAAGATTTTATCAATCCTGATTTGGATGACAGAACTGCAAGGGATCTGGCGACCCCTACAATAGAATCCACCAAATAGCATATAGGAACCAATATCATGTCAGACGAAGCGCAAGACAACAAACAAGCTCCAAATATAACACGCCGTCGCTTTCTTACCGCGTTGGTGACGGTATCTGGTGTCGCGGTGGCGGGCACTATCGCGGTTCCCATGGTCAAGTCACTGGATCCAACCGCTGCCGCCGCCGCATTAGCCACTACGACCATTGATCTGAGCCCCATAGAACCGGGCATGCAAATGGTGGCATTGTGGCAGGAGAAGCCCGTTATTGTGGTAAATAGAACCCCGGAAATGCTGGCCTCGCTGGATGAGGCGGAGCAGAAGGGCATATTGAAGGATCCCCACTGTAATATTCCGCAGCAACCCCCCTATTGCAAAAACAAGTATAGGTCACGGGTGGCGGAATGGTATGTCGGTATAAAGATATGCAACCACCTGTGTTGCATACCGCATTACCGGCCCAAAAAAGCCAGTGTCGCGCCGTGGTGGCTCGGCGGATTTCATTGTCCTTGCCATGGATCCATGTACGATCTTTCCGCCCGCGTAATCAAAGGTTCACCCGCTCCTCACAATATGGCAGTTCCTGAATATGACATCGATGTGGAAAAGAAAAGCGTCGTTGTAACCAACATGTATCCGCTCGCGCATTTGTGCTGAGTGTGGTAGCCGATAAAGGAGGCTGAGATGAGTTTCAAAACCTGGTTTGTCAAACGTTCGCCATTGCCGGAGATGTGGCGGGAGCACATGGCTGAATACTACGCGCCAAAAAATTTCAACATCTTTTATTACGCCGGGTCCCTGCTCTTATTGATGGTGGTGCTGCAGTTCCTGTCAGGATTTTTGGTTCTGGCACACTACATACCATCTGTTCGTGATGCCTATGACTCCGTATACGGAATCATGTACGACGTGCATTATGGTTGGCTTATGCAGTATATGCATGTCGATGGCGTCTCCCTGATATTCGTGCTTCTGTATATACATATGGCAAGAGGCATGCTTTACGGCTCCTACCGTGCACCGCGAGAACTCGTATGGGTCATCGGCTATACGATCTATCTGGCTTTTATGGCGGAGGCATTTTTTGGATATATATTGCCTTATTCAAACCTGTCATATTGGGCTGGAACGGTAATTACCTCATTGTTCAAGTCTATTCCATTCATCGGAGAGTGGGTCACCACTTTGGTGCGCGGTGGCTCCGGCATGAGCGGAGACACGTTGGATCGCTTCATGGCACTGCATGTGACGGTGGTGTTTATGGTCATTGTCGGATTGATCGTGTTCCATATTCTTTATCTACACAAAGTCGGTTCTAACAATCCGGATGGTCTTGAGATAAAGGCCAACAAAGGGCCAGACGGACATCCGGTAGATGCCATTCCCTTTCACCCCTACTATTCCGTGAAAGATCTCTTTGGATTCGGTGTATGGCTATTCATTTTTGCGGCGATTATTTTCTATGCGCCGACGGTGCATCATATTTTTCTGGAGCGCACCATGTCCACGCCGGCGAACCCATTGAAAAGCCTGCCTGATGTTACCCCGCCATGGTATTTGTCGCCATTTTACGCCATGTTGCGGGCTATACCGAATAAGAATGGTGGCATTATATTAATGGTGGTGGCCGTAGTGTTCCCATTCATACTCCCATGGCTTGATAGAAATCCGGTGATATCGACGCGGTATCGCCCGATTACTCGTATTATGCTCATTATCTTTTTTGCCAACTTCTTTATGCTTGCCTATCTTGGAGAGCAACCACCGTTGCCTAAATATTTTATTCTGGAGCGAGTGGGGGCGGTTATATATGTGGCATTCTTCATTTTACTGCCATTCGTGAGCAAGTTTGAGCCGACCCGGACACCACCCGCGCGAGTCCGTTTCCATGCCCACTGATATTGCGCAGAGAGGAGGCGTTATGAAAAAGTATGTTGTGTGGGCAGGCATGGCCTTGGGGTTGCTTGCCAGTGCGCCTGGAGCATTTGCAGATAACGGGCCCAAGATGATGGCACCGCATTATACCTACAACGCAAAAACTATAATTGCAGGGGCGAAGTTGTTCGCAACCGACTGTATGGCCTGTCATTCCATTAAATTTATGCGTTACGAGTTTCTGACGAATGATCTGGGCATGTCCAAGGCGGATGTGCATAAGTACATCATGTTGCCGACCGGTTCCAACTATAAAGGGAATATGGTGTCGGCGATGCCAACCGATATGGCGCACAAATGGTTTGGCCTTCCCCCGCCGGACTTGAGTCAAATAGTTCGCTATAAGAGTCAGAACTGGGTATATACCTATTTGCTCTCGTTCTACCTTGATCCCCAGCGCCCATCCGGCTGGAATAATCATGTATTTCCCAATGTGGCAATGCCAGATGTGCTTGCACTGCATAGTGGGTTCGTGAATGAACAAGGGAAGGTGCTTCGTGCGGGTGACGAGTCTCCTCAGCAATTCAAGGAGCAGGTCTCTGACATCGTCGCTTTTTTAAGATTTGTATCTGATCCGTCCGTTGTACAACGGCACGACGCGGGGCCTTGGGTGCTCGGCTTGCTTGCGCTGTTTATTATATTTGCTTATTTCCTCAAAAAGGAGTACTGGAGAGACGTGAAATAAATCACCGTTATTTGGATCTATTACATCTTAATTTTTGTCAATATATAAGGAGTAATATCATGAGCAAGGAACAGAATGGAACCGAAAAACCCCAGAACCCGAGTCGGCGCGATGTCTTAAAAGGCATCGCCATAACGGCTGGTGTAGTGGCTGCCGGGGCAGTGGTCGGGGTAAATCCCATCGGCGCGGCGCATGCGGCTGGAAAGTGTCCAGGAATCACACCGAAGGCTTCCCTGCAATATCAGCCACATCCCAAGGGCAAGGATCAATGCTCTGTTTGCGCGAATTTTATCGCGCCGCACTGCTGCAAGGTCGTGGCTGGATCGGTGGTGCCTGAGGGGTACTGTATGGCATTTATTCTCAAGTCGGCATAAAAACTTATATTGTGTGGCTTCCTCTCCTTCCCCTCTCTGTTGAGGGGGGAGTATTCCATGCGGAGTGGATATTAGTGAGGTGCGGAGCTACACTTGGACCGGTGGGGTTTGGAGGGTGGGAGCAAGGTGCAGCGCCACCACCTGAAAGGCGCCGGAAGCCGTTATAACCGAAAAGGTAGCTCTAGAAAGAAGGAGGTGCGGGGGAGGGCAGGTATTTTGCAATACTTGCGAGCTACCCAGCCTTGGCACAGGCGCCAGGGACTCCGCGTAATATTATGACTTTACGAAAGACATCATGTATTGCGGTAGCGATGGCTGTATGCGCACTGGCTTTCACAGCCCCCGCTTTGGCGGCCGAACAGCCAATGCAAGCAGCTATTCATGAGGGGGGCCAGTTGTTCGCCGCGGCGTCCCTGGGAACTAAGGGTAATAGTTGTATGACGTGTCACCGTGGTGCCGGACGCGTAGAGGGTATGCTCCCAAATGGTAAAAAGATTCCAAGCCTTCTTGGCGCCGCGGCTACCTTCCCTAAATATAATAAACGCGCTGGGAAGGTAATCACGCTGGAGATGCAGGTCAACTCCTGTATAGCAAATGGCCTCGGCGGAATGCCGCTATCCTCCAGTGGTCCAAAGATGGTGGCGCTCGTTAGTTACTTGACATCCTTGTCGCAAGGGAAGCCCGTTGATATCCAAGGCGTGAAGGAATGATCGAAGGTCAGCCCCCCCGTTCCGGGGTGATGGGATCTGAGGGGCTGCTGACGCGGTAAGGCTTAAGGTGCGCCATCGTTGTACCATGCGATACTGCTCATGTTACTAATGGTGGCGCCACCATGGCGTGTATAAAAACGACAACGAAACATCCAAAAAGGTGAGGACGACCTCCTGCTGTTTGTAATTAATCTCTGCTCTATTTTACTTTGGAAAACCATGAGACGGGTTGAGGGAATAGCGTATGCCTGGGCAGCAGAATGGCTTGAAAAATACTTCAGCCGTGGTATTGAACGATGTGAACGTGGCGCCATCTGCTTTGTTAGGTTCGCTGCTAATATTTTTTGTCAGTGTTCCGTTTGTGGTTTTTGGTAACGGGTTCTTGGTAATGGTTGGGGCGGTAATGATTGTCTTGTCATTCATTGATGCGGCGAATATTGCGACATTGATGTTAACCACAAAATGTCTTGTTAACGATGGTAATCTGGTAATGAAATACGGTTTGTCACGGCGACTGAACGTTTCCATGCCGGCGCCGTCCATTCGAGATATAAAAATCAAGCAAACGTGGTTTGGTTCGCTATTCAAATATGGCTCAGTAATCGTTATTGGTGATGATCTGGGAGTTATGCTGCAGTATATAAAAAACCCGTTGGCGGCAATGGAAGCGATTAAAAAATCCATCGGTATATGGCCATGAAAGGCTAAAATGGGCGATGATCCGTTCCGGATGGAATTCCGTTACCCGGAGGCAGGGGGGCCGCCGCCCGTCGTCCTCAGTATCGCCGGCTCTGACCCCAGTGCGGGCGCGGGCGCCCAGGCCGACCTGCTGACCCTGGCCAGCCTGGGCGTGCATGGCTGCACGGCGGTGACGGCGCTGACCGTTCAGGATTCGGTGGACGTCCGTGCCTATACGCCGGTGAGTCCAGAGAATACCGTAGCGCAAGCCCGTGCGGTGCTCGACGATATGTCCGTACGGGTCGTCAAGATCGGGATGCTGGGAAGCGCAGCCATGGTGGCTGCGGTGAGCGCGCTGCTGGCGGATTATCCGCGGATTCCCGTGGTGCTTGATCCGGTGCTGGCGGCCGGAGGCGGTGCGGCCCTGGCCGGGGCGGGATTGCGCGAAGCCTTGGCTGCTCAATTACTGCCACAGGTGACGGTGATGACGCCCAATGGGCCTGAGGCGCTGGCCTTGTCCGGCGCCAGCGATTTGCCCACGGCGGGTGCCTGGCTCAATCGCCAGGGGGCGGAGTGGGTACTGATCAGCGGGGGGCACGGCGAGGGGCCGGAGCTGGAGAATATGCTGTTTCAAGGTGAGGTATTACAGCGGACCTTCCGGCAGCCCCGGCTGCCCCAGCACTATCACGGTTCGGGGTGTACCTTGGCCGCCGCGCTGGCGGCGGGTCTGGCGCGCGGTTTAGCCATGGAAGAGGCTGTGTCGCGGGCACTGGATTTTACCCATGCCTGCCTGCTCCATGCCCATCCGCTGGGGAAGGGACAGTATTTTCCGGACCGGTTCTTTTGGGCGCGCGGGTATCGGGAGGAATAGGATGGCCGGGCAGAAGCCCCTTATTTCCGGACTGTATGCGATCACCGAAGCGCGTCCGATGCCGGAGCCCGTTTTCCTGGCGCAGGCCGAGGCAGCGCTGCGCGGAGGCGCGCGTATTCTGCAATATCGGGACAAGGGCGACGTTGTGGCCGAGGCACCGAGACGGCGGCGGCAGGCGGGGGCTTTGCGGGAACTTTGCGCGCAGTACAACGCCCTTTTCGTCGTCAATGATGATCCTCTACTGGCGCAGGCCATCGGGGCACCGGCCCTCCATGTGGGCGCGGAAGACGCGCCGCTGCCAGCGTTGCGCGTGCAGTTGGGACGCGCCATACTTATCGGCGTTTCCTGTTATGGATCGGTGCGGCAGGCGCAAGAGGCGGCGGCGCTGGGGGCGGACTATGTGGCCTTCGGGTCCTTTTTTGCCTCTCCCAGCAAGCCGCGGGCGCCGGTGATCAGCATGGATGTGCTGACGGCGGCGCGTGCGGTTGTGGATCTGCCGATAGTGGCCATCGGCGGCATCACGGAGGTCAGTGGGGGTGCCCTGATCGCGGCGGGTGCGGATGCCCTGGCGGTGATTTCCGGCATTTTTGGTGCGGACGACGTGGAAGGGGCGGCAAGGCGTTTTACCGCTCTGTTTGGTGACCGTAAGGAGTGATGATGACGCAGACTTCACATGCGCTGTTCAGTGCGGCGCAACAATGCATTCCGGGAGGGGTTAACTCGCCGGTTCGGGCCTTTCGCGGCGTGGGCGGTGACCCGATTTTCATCGACCATGCCGAAGGACCCTTCTTCTGGGATGTGGAAGGCAAGCGCTACATCGATTATGTGGGTTCCTGGGGACCGATGATCCACGGCCACGGCCACCCGGAAGTATTGGCGGCGGTGCATGCGCAGGTGGACAAGGGTCTTGGCTTCGGCGCGCCTACCGCCATCGAGGTGGAAATGGCGGAGCTGGTTTGCTCCCTGGTGCCGGGCATCGAGTCGGTGCGCATGACTTCCAGCGGCACCGAGGCGGTGATGACCGCCATTCGTCTGGCGCGTGGTTACACCGGGCGCGACAAGATCATCAAATTCGAGGGCAATTATCACGGCCACAGCGACAGCCTGCTGGTAAAGGCCGGTTCCGGGGCGCTGACCCTCGGCCAGCCTTCGAGCGCGGGGATCCCGCGCGAGGTAAGTCAGGATACCCTGGTGTTGCCGTATAACGATCTCTCCGCGGTGGAAGAAATGATGTCGCGCTTCGGCTTTGATGTCGCGACCATCATCGTCGAGCCGGTGGCCGGCAACATGGGTTGCGTGCCGCCGGAGCCCGGCTTTCTGGAAGGATTGCGCGCCGTATGCGATCAATATGAGTGCGTGTTGATTTTTGACGAAGTGATGAGCGGATTCCGGGTGGCCGTGGGCGGCGCGCAGGCACTCTACGGGGTGCGTCCCGATCTGACCACGCTGGGCAAGATCATCGGCGGCGGTCTGCCGGTGGGGGCCGTCGGTGGTCCGCGGGAAATGATGGAATACCTGGCACCCACCGGGCCGGTGTATCAGGCGGGGACGCTGTCCGGCAATCCTGTGGCCATGGCCGCCGGACTGACGACCCTGCGGCTGCTGACGGTGCCGGGTTTCCATGAGCGCCTGGCGGCGCAGACGGTGGCGCTCTGCAAGGGCCTGGCCGAGCGGGCGGAGGCCGCGGGCGTGCCGATGCAGATCAATCAGGTGCCGGGCATGTTCGGCTGGTTCTTCGCGGCGCAGCCGGTGCGCGGTTTTGATGCGGTGATGGCCGCCGACAGTAAACGCTACGCCCGCTTTTTCCATGGCCTGCTGGCGCGCGGGGTGTATCTCGCCCCCAGTGCCTATGAGGCGGGTTTCCTCTCGGCGGCCCACGGCGACGCCGAGATCGCCGCCACCCTGGATGCTGCGGAAGCCGTTCTGGCCACTCTCAAGGAGGACGCATGAGCACCCTGTTCACTCGCATCATCAACGGCGAAATTCCGGCGCAGAAAGTGCTGGAAGATGACCGTTATCTGGCTTTTCTCGATATTCGCCCGGTGCGACCGGGGCACACCCTGGTTATCCCCAAGATCGAGCATGATTATATTTTCACGCTGGATGACGAAACGCTGGCCGGTCTTCTGCCTTTTGCCCGGCGTGTCGTACCGGCGCTGGAACAGGTGACCGGTTGCAAGCGGGTCGGGGTCATGGTGGCGGGGTTGGAAGTACCGCATGCCCATGTGCACCTGATTCCCATGAACGCCATCCCCGACCTGAATTTTGCCAACGCCAAAGATATACCGGCGGCGGAGTTGGCGGCGATGGGGGATAAGGTCCGCGCGGCGTTGCGGGGTTAGGATTAGATTGTTGCGGTGGTGGCTTTTGCTAGGGGCCGCTTGCGCGCTTTCGGGGCCAAATGTGGCGTTCGCAGCGGCTAAAGATGGCCCGGCGCTCGTCGACATCAACCACGCCGATAGTGCCCAGTTGCGCACTCTGCGCGGCATCGGCGAGAAACGGGCCGCAGCGATCGTCGCTTTCCGGGCGGCGCACGGCCCTTTTCCCGGCCCGGCCTCCCTGGCTGCGGTGGTGGGTCCCAAGATGGCGTTGTCGCTGCGCGAAAGGGTGGTGGTGAGCGCCATTTCGCAAAGGGTGTCGCCGCCTCGCCCTTGACAGAAAAAACCGCGCTGTTAAGGTGAATAACCTGATTCCATCCCCTGATCATCATTAGAGCCGCCGACCAGATATGCCGCACCTCCTTCGCATTGGTACCCGCGCCAGCCCGCTGGCCGTCTGGCAGGCAGAGCATGTCCGCGCCGCCCTGTTGCGGCAGCACCCGGAAATGACCGTCGAGATCATCGCCATGACCACCAGCGGGGATACGCTTCTGGACGCACCCCTGCATGCGCTGGGCGGTAAGGGCCTCTTCGTCAAGGAAATCGAGGACGCCCTGCAGCAACAGCGGGTGGATATTGCCGTACACTCCATGAAGGATGTGCCGGCCCAACAGCCTGATGGTCTGGAGATCGTCGCCATCATGGCCCGGGACGACGTCCGGGATGCCTTCGTCAGCAACGCCTTTCTCCACCCCGATGCCCTGCCGAAGGACGCACGGGTGGGCAGTTCCAGCCTGCGGCGGCGGGCGCAATTGCTGGAGCGCTACCCCCATCTGCGGATCGATGATCTGCGCGGCAATGTCGCCACGCGCCTGCGCAAGCTGGATGAGGGGCATTATGAGGCGATCATCCTCGCCGCCGCGGGCCTTAAACGCCTGGGGTTGTCGGATCGTATCACCCACCTGCTGGATATTGACCACTCTCTGCCGGCAGTGGGACAAGGGGCCATAGGCATCGAGGCCCGCGGCGACGACCGGCGGACCCGGGAACTGCTGGCACCTCTGGCCGATGCCGACACCCACAATTGCGTGCTGGCAGAGCGCAGCATGAATCGGGTGCTGGGGGGGGACTGCCGGCTGCCGGTGGCGGCACTGGCGCAGTGGCGGGGGCCGCAGATGCTCCTGCGCGGGCTGGTCGCCACTCCGGACGGCCGCCGGGTACTGCATGCCGAGGCGAAGGGCAGCGACCCCGTTGCCCTCGGCATGACCGTCGCCGCGGCACTCGTCGCGCAAGGGGCGGCAGAGATCATCGAGGATGTCCGAAACACATGAACAGCACCGCACTGCAAGGCAAAGGCATCGTGGTCACCCGGCCGCGCGCGCAGGCCGACGAGATGCTGACCCTGTTGCAGGCGCAAGGCGCGCGCCCCATTTTGTTCCCCGCCGTACAGATCGAGGCGCCGGAGAACTGGCAGTCTCTGGATGACGCTTTGCAGCAACTGGTGGCGTATGACTGGGTGATTTTTTCCAGCCGCAACGCCGTCGCTTTTGCCCTCAGCCGCCTGCAGAGTCGGAACCTGTCCTGGCCGGCGGGGCCGCGTATCGCGGCGGTGGGGCGGGAAACCGCCAAGGCGCTGCGTGAGTTTGGTCTGCAGGTCGACCTGGTCCCCCGGAGGTTCAGCTCCGAGGGGTTGCTGGAAAGCCCGGAGCTGGTGGCCGTGCAGGGACAGCGCATCGCGCTGTTTGCCGGTGATCAGGGCCGGGAGTTGCTGGAGAAGGCGCTGGGCGAGCGAGGTGCGGTCATCGACAAGGTATTATGCTACCGGCGCGGCCTTCCCGGCGCCAATCCGACGCCATTATTGCATGCCTGGGCGCGCGGCGAACTGGATGCCGTCACCGTGACCAGCCCGGAGATCTTCAATAATTTCTATCAGATGGTGGGGGGGCTGGGCCAACGCTGGCTGAAGAACACGCCCATCATCGCCATCAGTCCCCTCACCGCCGACGCCGTCAGCACGGTCGGCCTGCCCGCCCCCTGGATTGCCCCGGAAGCCAGCGTGGCCGGCATGTTGGCCGCGCTGATGGCATGGGCGCAAGGTCTGGAGCCCATTGCATGAACCTGCTCAATCTGCCGTCCCGCCACGAACCCCGCCGCCTGCGGCGCCATCCGGCCATGCGCCGGATGTTGCGTGAGCACCATCTGAGTGCGGCGGATTTCATCCTGCCGGTCTTTTTGGTGGAAGGCGACGGCGTCCGTACGGAAATCTCCTCCATGCCCGGCGTTTTTCGCCACAGCATCGACTCGGCGCTGCAACTCTGCGCGGAGGCCGCGGCGCGGGGCGTCTCCGGGGTGCTGCTTTTCGGCGTCGTTGAAGATCATTGCAAGGATGCCACCGGCTCCGCCTCCTGGGCGGCGGAGGGGCTGGTACAACGCGCCATTCGCGCCATTCGCGCCGAATATCCGCAACTCCTGATCATTGCCGATGCCTGCTTTTGCGAATATACCGCCCACGGTCATTGCGGCGTCCTGGATGCGGGCGGTGATCGTGACGATTACGCCACCCTGGAAAACCTGCAACGGCAGGCCATCTCTTATGCCGAGGCGGGAGTGGATATCGTCGCTCCTTCCGGCATGGTGGACGGCATGGTGATGGCTATCCGCGAAGCGCTGGATGCCGCGCAGCACCCGCAGGTTGGCATTCTTTCCTACGCGGTCAAATACGCCAGCGCTTTTTATGGTCCTTTCCGCGACGCGGCGGACAGCGCGCCGCAGTTCGGGGACCGCAAAGGCTATCAGATGGACCCGGCCAATCGGCGTGAGGCGTTTCGCGAGATGACGCTGGATATTCAGGACGGCTGCGATATGGTGATGGTGAAGCCCGCCATGGCTTATCTGGATATCATCCGTGACCTCCGCGAGCGCTGCGACCTGCCGGTGCTGGCTTATCAGGTATCCGGTGAATACAGCATGCTGCAGGCCGCCGCCCGGGCCGGTTGGCTGGATCTGCAGAGCAGTGTCCTGGAATCGCTGCTGGGCATCAAAAGAGCCGGGGGCGACGCCATCATCACCTATTACGCCCTTGCTGCCGCTGACTGGTTGGGATGAAGCCGTCGCGCCGCGTATTTGCCGCGCTGCCGTTGTCCTCCATGGAGTTCTTCGCGCCGGTATCGGAGGTTCTCTTCCGGATACGCTGGTTTGGCGCCGCCGCCCTGGTCGGTACCATGCGCGTCCTGCGTTTGCGACCGGAAGACCTCGATACCCTGTTCCCCTGGGTCTTGCTCTCCATGGTCATCAACGTGCTGGTCTGGCTCGTGTTGCTGGGAGGGCTGGCGGGAACCCTGCCGGAAAAGCCCCCGGTCAGCTCGCTGGTGGAGGTTTCGTTAACGCCGAACCCGCTCCGTCCCCGGATTGCCTCGCCCGCGGTACCCGTGCCGCGCAGCCCGGATGGCATTCTTCCGGTCCGTCGGGAGGGCGCGCCGTCAACGGCCTCGCCGGCAGCGCGGGCAGTCGCGTTGAATGCCTATCTGAAGGACTGGGAAGGCAGAATCATGGCATTGGCGAAGAAAAACCTCTTTGCGGGAGGGCATCCCGTCCTGCCTCGGGGGCGTGTCGTGGTCGCCGTCACTATCGCTCCTGGCGGGCAACTGATGCAGATCGAGATGTGGCAGGGAGCAAAGAACGTCGCGCTGGTAAGCGCCGTCGATACGATCATTCGGGAGGCGGCGCCTTTTCCGGCTTTGCCCGCCATCTGGCAGTCCCCGCCTACTCCGTTGCGTATAGTGCGGACCTGGAGTTTTGAGTAGAAAATCCATGCAATCAGGGCATTGCCACCCGATCGTGCACGCGTTCCAGGTCTTCCAGGCTTTTCTGTCGCGATTCCACCCCATAGATCCGGGTGACGAGCATCCCCAGCAGGGCCACGATGGCCATGACCACCAGGACTAAGGGTATTCCCCAGCTTTTTTCAAGAACGGGAAACAATACCGCCGAAATGAAGGCACCCAGGCGGGAAATCCCCGTCGCCAATCCGGCCGCGCTGGCCCGCAACTCCGTCGGAAAAATTTCTACGGCGAGCGCAAACACCGTTACCGAAGGACCGATGCCCACGCCCAGGGAATAGACCGCGGCACCCGCGTAAATCCCGGCAATCCAGCCATTCCAGGAGCACAGCGCGAATAATCCCAGCCCGAGGGACATCAGGGCAAAGCCGGCGCTTTGCAAGGGAATCCGGCCCCAGCGGTCGAGGCGGGAGAGAATATAAATAATGCCCAGAGCGGAGATCAGCACAAAACCGGCGTTGATGGCGGCGGCGGCCCCGTCACTGCCGGCCAACCCGTTGCTGCGCAACACCATGGGAAAATACAGACCAATGCCCAGACCCACCACATCCAGGCAAAACCAGGGGAAAATGCTGAGCACCAGTCGGCGCAGCCAGACTCTATGCAGCAGCACCCGCCACGGCTGGCGATGCCCCTGAAAAGCCGTCAACTGCGTGCCGAGTTCGGCGGACGTGTACTCCGGGTAAAGCCGGGCCAGGGCCGCACGGGCCGCGCTGGGATGCCCGTTACGCGCCAACCAGCGCGGCGATTCCGGGAGGCCGCGCCGCAACCACAGGAGAGCGAGCGCGGGGGCGGCCGCGCTACCCAGCATCCAGCGCCAGGATGCGGCGCCGGTAAACAGCAGGGCCCAGCCGACACCGGTGGACAGCAGAGCGCCAACATACCAGGCCAGGTTTACCCGGGCGAAACGATTTCCCCGGTTCGCGGGCTGGCTGTATTCCGCAACGATGGTGGCCACCAGCGGATAGTCGAGGCCGATCGCCAGGCCGGTCAGAAAGCGGCCCAGGAAAAGTATGGAGACATCCGGGCTGAAGGCGCTGACCAGAGCGCCGATGACATAGAGGAATATGTTGGGGAAAAGCAGTTTGCGGCGACCGAAGCGGTCGGTGAAGACGCCGCCCGCCAAGCCCCCCAGCAAAGACCCGAGTAACGCCATGGCCATGAGCAGACCGGTTTCGGTCGCGTGCAAATGCCAGGCGCTGTGCAACGGGAGCAGAACCACGGCCATAATGCTGAGATCGTAACCGTCCAGCAGCATCCCCAGCATGGCGGCACCCAGCGCGTGGCCGCGCTGCCTGTCCACTCCGGGCCGGTTGCGGATGTTTGCGGTGGACAGGCCTCCCTGTCTGTTCATGGTGATCCCTTGCTATGTTGACCGGACAGAGGGGCTAGCTTATGCGTTGAAGTGCCACCGCTCAAGCCGGGACAACCCCGATTCTGCCGGGCTGGCATCACCAAGGTTGCCCCGGCGCGCCCGGCCACATACAATTGCCGCGACAGCAACAAGGTGATAGGCAACGTATCCCCGTCCATTGATGAATTCTCTCACTTGAGGCCGCGCAATGCATCGTAAAGGGATCATCCTCGCCGGCGGATCCGGCACCCGGCTCTATCCGCTGACCCAGACCGTCAGCAAGCAACTCATGCCAGTCTATGACAAGCCCCTCATTTACTACCCTCTGGCGACCCTTATGCTGGCGGGTATCCGGGAGATGCTGGTCATCTCCACCCCCGACGATTTACCGCGTTTCCGCCAGTTGCTGGGAGACGGGAGCCAATGGGGCCTGTCTTTCCAGTATGCGGAGCAGGCACGCCCGGAAGGGCTGGCGCAAGCCCTGCTGATCGCCGAGGCGTTCCTGGCCGGGCGCCCCTCGGCGCTGGTGCTCGGCGACAATATTTTCTACGGCCACGAGATCAGCACAACGCTGCAGGCCGCCAACACGCGCGCTACCGGCGCTACCGTCTTTGCCTACCATGTCGCCAACCCGCGCGCCTACGGCGTCGTCGAGTTCGATGCCGACGGCCAGGCCATCGGCCTTGAAGAAAAACCGGAAACTCCGCGCTCCTCCTATGCGGTGACCGGCTTGTACTTCTACGACGGCGACGGCAGCAGGATGGCTCGGGAAATCCGCCCCTCGGCACGGGGCGAGCTGGAGATTACCGACCTCAACCGCCTCTACCTGCAGGAAAGGCGTCTGCAGGTAGAGGTGCTTGGTCGCGGCACGGCCTGGCTCGACACCGGCACGCACGCGGATCTGCTCAATGCCGGCCAGTTCATCCGCACCCTGGAAGAACGCCAGGGGCTCAAAGTCGCCTGCCCCGAAGAAATCGCTTACCGCATGGGCTATATCGATGGCGCAACCCTCAGCCGCCTCGCCGTCCCCTTGCAAAAGAGCGGCTACGGCGATTATCTGTTGCGCGTTCTCAGCGAAGGACGTCAGCCATGAACATTGAAGCTCTCGCCATTCCGGAGGTTTTCCTCATCACCCCCAGGGTTTTCGGGGACGCCCGGGGGTTTTTCATGGAAAGCTGGAACCGGCGCGCCTTCGCTGATGCCGGACTGGATCTCGACTTCGTGCAGGACAACCACAGTCGCTCCCAGCAGGGCGTGCTGCGCGGGCTGCACTACCAGATTCGTCAGCCCCAGGGCAAGCTGGTGCGTGTCGTGAGCGGCGCGGTTTTTGACGTGGCCGTAGATCTGCGCCGATCCTCCCCATACTTCGGACAATGGGTTGGCGCCACGCTCTCCGCCGAAAATCAGCAGATGCTCTGGGTGCCCCCCGGTTTTGCCCACGGCTTTTATGTGCTCAGCGAGTCGGCCGACTTTCTCTACAAAACCACGGAGTTTTACGTTCCGGAAGCGGAACGTTGCGTGCTCTGGAATGACCCGGATATCGCCGTGGACTGGCCATTGCTGGCCGGTAATCCACCCCTGCTGGCCGGTAAAGATGCCGCAGGACTCGCTTTGTCCGCGTGCGAGACCTTTCCATGACGCCCATGGCCGGAGAAGCTGACCGATATCGCGTGCTGCTGCTGGGCGCGCAAGGCCAGGTAGGCTGGGAGTTGCAACGCAGTCAGCCACCCTCAGTCATGCTGCGTGCCCTGGGACGCCAGGATTTGGATATTCGTGATGCCGACAAGCTCCGTGCGGCCGTGGAAAGTTTCCGGCCCGACTGCCTCATCAACGCCGCCGCTTACACCGCCGTGGACCGTGCCGAATCTGAAGCCGATATGGCCTATGCCATCAATCGCGATGGCGCCGCCCACTGTGCCCTGGCCGCCCAAGCCTGCGGTGCCCACCTGATCCATCTTTCCACCGACTTTATCTTTGATGGCGCGCAATCCACGCCCTACCAACCCGGCGCACCGGCGGCGCCTCTCGGCGTCTATGGAGCCAGCAAAGCCGCCGGTGAACAGCAGGTACGGGAAATCCTCGGTGACGCCGCCCTCATCCTGCGCACCGCCTGGGTCTATAGCGTCCACGGTAGCAACTTCGTCAAAACCGTGCTGCGTCTTCTGGCCGAGCGCGACGTGCTACGGGTCGTGGGCGACCAGATCGGCACCCCGACCTGGGCCGCGGGCATCGCCGGTGCGCTCTGGCGCGCGCTGGATCACCCGGATTTTACGGGCATTCAGCACTGGACCGACGCGGGCGTGGCCTCCTGGTATGATTTCTCCGTGGCGATTCAGGAAGAGGCCGTGGCTGCGGGACGCCTGCAGCGCAGCATCCCCATAGAGATGATTCCAACGAGCGGGTATCCCACCCCCGCCCGCCGCCCGGCCTATACCGTGCTCGACAAGTCCACCAGTTACGCCACGCTGGGACCCGCGCCCCACTGGCGGGCGGCGCTGCGGCAGATGCTGGCCGAACCCAAAGAAGCCTGATTCCAATAAGGAGCACCCGATGTCCGTCACCGTTGATCCTATTATAGACAAACGCCTGTTGGTCACCGGTGCTGCCGGCTTCATCGGCGCCAACTTCTGCCACCACTGGCTGCGCAAGCATCCGCGCACTACGCTGGTGGCGTTGGATGCCCTCACCTATGCGGGCAATCGCCATAATCTGGAAGGGTTGGAGCAGCACGCAGGGTTCCGCTTTGTGCAGGGCGACATTAACGACGCCCCGCTGGTCGAGCGGCTGATGACCGACCATCACCTCAACGTCGTCGTCCACTTCGCCGCCGAAAGCCATGTGGATCGCTCCATCCACGACCCTGACGCCTTCATCCAGACCAACATCCTCGGCACCCATAATCTGCTGCGGGTGGCCAAAAGCCTCTGGCTGGATGGTCCGCAAGGCCGTATTCCCCACCGTTTTCATCATATCTCCACGGATGAAGTCTACGGCACCCTCGGTCCTCAGGACCCGCCTTTCCGCGAAGCGACGCCCTATGCACCCAACTCCCCCTACGCCGCCAGCAAGGCGGGAGCGGACCATCTGGTGCGCGCCTATCAACATACCTACGGACTCAGCACCACCACCAGCAACTGCTCCAACAACTACGGACCGTATCACTTTCCCGAAAAGCTGATCCCCCTCGTCATCGTCAACATCCTGCATAACAAGCCCCTGCCACTCTACGGCGATGGTCGCCAGGTTCGCGACTGGCTTTATGTGGAAGACCATTGCCGGGGCATCGCCGCGATTCTGGAGCAAGGCCGGGAAGGGGAGAGCTACAACATCGGCGGCTGCAACGAATGGGCCAATATCGACATCGTCCTGCTGATCGGTCAGATCATGGACGAACTCTTCGCGAGTGATCCCCGGTGGTTGCAGGCCTACCCGCATTCAGCGGCGGCGCAGGGCCGCAAAAGTACCGACCTGATCCAGCATGTGCGCGACCGGCCCGGTCATGATCGCCGCTATGCCATCGACGCCACCAAAATCACCCGCGAATTGGGGTTTCAACCGGCCGTGGATTTCCCCACCGGCATCCACCAGACCATCCTCTGGTACCTGGAGCACCCGGAATGGTGGCGCGCCGTCATGGACGGAAGTTACAGGCAATGGCTGGAACGACAGTACGAGGGTGATGGGCATTATCGCTCATAGCCATTTTTAGAGGCGTAAAAATCCTCCAATAAAATGATGCGCCCTTCTCTTTGCGCCTTAACAAAATATCGCCGATCGGCGGTAACCAGCACAGCTTCGGGATGAAGCAAAGCCAGCGCATGATACAAGGTGTCAAAAAGATGATGCCCGTATCGCCGGGAAAGGTCGATGGCCAGCGTATAGAGTTCCGGCCCTTCGGCAAGCCGGAAATCCAGCCGCAACAGATCTTCCATATCCTCCCGGGCAGTATCGGGTTTTTCACGCGCCAGCACCGCGGCCATTTCCGCATAAAAGTGCGGCGGTTGCACGGCCTCCGCAACACCTGACAGCGTTTGCTCCAACAAGGCTATGGCCTGAGGGACGTGGTCTTCTTCAGCCCGGAAACGCAAAAACCATTTGAGTGCGACACTGGCATCAATGACCCATATCACGGACGGTCCCTTTCCCTCGCCTCCCGGCACTCGGCCGTACTCACTATCGGCGCGGACTCGCGACGCTCCAAAATGCGGGTAGCGGCTTGCCGTGCGCGATCCTTACGCTGCGCACGATCCACCGCCTCACGCATTAACGCAGCGATAATGGCGCTTTTGTTTTCTTTGCAAAAGGTCGTATTAAATGCAACTTTCACATCCTCGGGAACACTAAAATTGACCGTGGCCATCTTGAGCACCATTGTTGAAAAGTTCAACAACCACTATAGGTCACCTCTTGCTCGGGCGCAACGTATGCCTAAAGGATCCTCATGATGGATGAGCGAATCGACATTCGCTTGCCAGCGCTTCCCTGCATTATCGACCATAGCCATTTTTTAAAGGATTGATGGGCCAGACGCCGAGAACGGATTGGCCATCCTGCATATTCTCTGTCAGAAGATGCGACACCCCCGCTTCCTTGACCGTGGCGATCAATAAAGCATCCCAAAACGAGAAGGAGTGCTCAATAACCAGTGACATAGCAGTGGATAGCGCAGCAGGCGACGCGGTCACTGTCGGGAAAAGAACCATCCAGTCGTGTACCTGTTGAGCGGCGTCTTTAGCCGGCATTCCGTAATGGCTGCTGGAGGACACCGCCGGTAATAGGCATTGACCCGCCCCGCCGCAGCAAGCACAATCTTCGACCATGCAGACCAACACCATCGCTCCGTCCAGCGCCCCCGCCGTCGGCTTTGCCCGTTACTGGCAATACCGCGATTTGGTCGCCAAAGACCTCAAGGTGCGCTATCAGGGTGCAACACTGGGATTTTTGTGGTCGTTGGGCAACCCCTCACCCAGTTCATGGGCCTCTTTCACGCGTTGCTCTACGCCGGCACGATCCTTTTTTGCCGCAAGGCCCGTCATCTGGTCGAAGACCTCTGATGCCCCCCGCCGTCCTCGTCGAGCACGTTCGCAAGGGGAATTTATCCTCTTTCACCAGCGCAAGCGCCGCAGCCACTTTCTGGCCGGTGGGTGAGTGTCGTGAATTTTACCGGTGAGCAGAGGGAATGTTTGGACTGCTGGGAAACAACATCTCGAGCAATATTATGCAGCCAAGGACTTTTCATGGTATTTTACAACCAAGCACTTGGCCACTATAGTCATTCTATGAAAAGCGAATTTGAACATGCCTATATTTGACGAGCACGTGGAGAAGGTGCAGCATAACAACATAACTATTGTGCAAAAAAGAAATATTTTAACTGTCGCGATCCTTGATCTGATAAACAGCCTCAAGTCTTGGCGACTGTGGAGCTTGCTTGGCTGGATAGAGATACGGCAACGCTATGCGCGCTCTAAAATCGGACCTTTCTGGTTAACTATTAGCATGGGAGTAATGGTGGCCACTATTGGAGTGGTTTACGGTGGACTCTTTGGGGAGAGTCTTAGTGGTTACCTACCCTCATTATCTATCGGTATGGTGAGTTGGTATTTTTTTGCCGGTATTATCAATGAGGGCAGTTTATCGTTTATCGCTAGTGCGCAATATATAAGGCAGGTACCGACTCCGCGGTTGATTTACACCCTGCAGTCATCTTGGAGAAACGGGGTGATTTTCGCACATAATTTTATCATAATTATAATAGTATTATCTATTTTTGGTGTTTCCAATTGGCTAACGGTTCCTTATTTTTTTCTGGGTTTTGGCTTATTAATATTAAATGCCATTTGGATGGCTATTGTATCCGGAGTGCTTTCCGCCCGTTTCCGCGATCTACCTCAAATTGTGTCTTCCGTTATGCTCGTCGCCTTTTACATAACACCAATCATGTTTCGTGGTAAGATGCTCTCGGAAAAGCACCCATGGCTGATTAAATACAATCCCTTTGCTTACCTCATAGAGGGGGTGCGTGAACCATTAATGGGGCAAATTCCTGATCTGCATATTTGGTTGGTCTCGGGGATTATGGCTGCGTCCGGATGGATTCTGGCACTTCTGTTATTAGGTCGCTATCATAGTCGCATACCGTATTGGATTTGAGGCGTTTATATGGGTACATTAAAAGATCCTGACAACTTATCCATGGCACTTAGAGCAGCAGCTCATCCAAAATGCGCGTCTATTATACTGGAATCGGTAAGCATGGATCTGCCAATATATGATGTTTCAGGACAATCACTGAAAAAAAGAGTGCTTCGTATGGGGCGGCGAAGCCACATTGCTGAAGATAATTCTGGTGTTGTCGTTATACCGGCACTTCGGGAAATCAGCCTTCAACTGAAAGCAGGGGATCGTCTTGGTCTTATAGGCCATAATGGAGCTGGTAAGAGCACTCTTCTTCGTGTGCTCGCAGGTATTTATGCTCCAAGTAAGGGAAGTATACAGATATGTGGTAAAGCAATTCCATTGCTAGATATCGGCTTAGGAATGGATGAACAATCGAATGGATGGCAAAATATTCGTCTACGTGGCCTCCTGCTTGGTATGACCGATTCCGAGATCCGTCGCAAGTTACCCGAGATTGCGGAATTTACCGGACTAGGTGACGCTTTGGATCTGCCGATCAGAACTTACTCAAACGGCATGCGTCTACGCCTAGCGTTTTCTATTTCCACAGCAGTGGATGCAGAAATATTAATCCTAGATGAGGTCCTTGGGGTGGGTGATCAGGAATTCCAAGCTCGAGCAGAGGAACGCCTACGTTCACTACACCAAAGAGCAGAGATCGTCGTATTAGCTATGCATGCCAATCAAACCATTCGCGATACTTGTAATAAAGTGATGTGGTTGGATCACGGCCAAATCCGAATGCTCGGACGCACCTCAGAGGTATTGACAAAATACGAAAATTCAGGAATATGCAGTCACTAAAATATTCAAGCTATCTTGAGGCAACGATGGCGAATACTGTGCCAGTATTTTTTCTATGTTGAGGAGATTTCGCAAATGAACAAGCTTGAAAGAAAAATGACAGACATCCTTAAGCGTGGGAAGAACGAACTTGGTTACGTTGGGGTGAAGGCGGAGTTTGAAGCGGAAGGCACACGCACCGATGAGTTGCTACGGCTTATTGAAATAACGCGCAAGGCAGATCTGAATGTCGGACTTAAGATCGGTGGCTGTGAGGCTATGCGCGATCTGATCGAAAGCAAGCAGATCGGGGTTGAATATATTATCGCGCCAATGATTGAAAGTGAGTACGCTCTAACCAAGTTCATTGATGCCAAAAATAACGTATACAACGAGGATGAACAGAAAGATACCGGATTCCTCTTTAACGTGGAGACTCGCAGTGCATTTGCGATCTTGCCAGACTTGGTGAAAACAGCGGCCCAACCCAATGGGGCAAATGGTATAGTGTTCGGTCGTGTCGATTTCAGCCTCTCTATGGGCTTAAGCCGCGATGAGATAAACACTCCGGAAGTTACTGCGCGTTGTATAGAGTCAGCAAGGGCTTGCAAGAAAAATGGACTGGAGTTTGTGGTTGGCGGCGGAGTATCCATAGATGCTTTGCCGGTGATATCGGAAATAAATAAACACCATTTGTCCCGCTTTGAGACGCGCAAAATTATTTTTTCTGCTGAAGATCTGGGCCGTGCAGATGTTCGCAAAGGGCTGCTGGAAGCGGTTCATTTCGAGTTGCTCTGGTTGCTCAACAAACGTGAATATTACTCAGGTATTTTGCAGGAAGATGTCAAACGGATCGAAATGCTGGAAAAGCGGTGGCAAGTGCTTTCCGGTGAAGAGTCTTCCATACTGCCAAACACGTTGACATCCTGATTCATCTTTTAGGTCTCTGATTCCCATGCAGGAACTCCAGAAAACTCTTCTACTCTTTGGCGCCAGCGGTGCCATAGGCAGCACTCTCTCCGAGCTATTTTCTGCACGAGGCTGGAGGGTGGTTGGCGTTTCTCGTGTTCCCCGGGGTGAATGGCAAGCCAACCAGATGTGGATTGTTGCCGATCCGGTTGGTAGTATCGAGGACGACGCCATATTCGATGTGTATGCGCCATATCAAGCTGTCTGCTGGGCGCAGGGGGCCAATCTGAGCGACAGCGTGTACGATGTAGAGGAAAGAGAGCACCTACTACTTTATCAGACTAATTGTTTGTTTATCCTTGCCACGCTCAAACGGCTTCTGCAGCGCCACTTGCTTGCTTCACCTGCGCGTTTGTGTATTGTTAGTTCAATCTGGCAGGATTTGGCACGACAGAACAAGCTGTCTTATGCCATGACCAAGTCGGCACTGCGCGGCCTTGTACTTTCAGCGGCTGCCGATTTGGCCGCTGAAGGTCATCTCGTCAATGCTATTCTTCCAGGAGCCATGGATACGCCCATGACGAGACGCAATCTCACATCAGAACAGATCGACAAGCTAACGGGAAGCACACAGTTTGGTCGATTACCCCAACTAGAGGACGTATCTAAGCTTGCCTACTACCTTTGCTCCGAAGAGAACACGGGAATTACTGGTCAATTTATCGCCGCCGATCTTGGATTTAGCCATGTACGCATCCTTTGATATTGTCTCACAAATTAAGCCATATAGGGTTTCTATTGGCACGAATCTGTTGGATGGGAATGCGCTAGGCGCACGGGAGCGCCTATATTTATGTGACAGGATCTTCGCGAAACGACTCGAGTCGTGCGGTTGCCGCGTCATCGCCATTGATGCGACGGAACAGGTAAAAAGCCTTGATCAGATGTCCGATATTATCATCAAAATAAGAGAAGCCGGTGCTACGCGTAAAACTCTCCTCGTTGCTGTCGGTGGCGGGGTTGTTCAGGATGTTGCTACATTCTGTGCCTCTATTTATATGCGTGGTATTCCTTGGGTATATTTACCCACTACATTGCTAGGCATGGTGGACTCATGTGTAGGCGGGAAATCGGCTATCAATGTCGGGCCATACAAGAATATTGTCGGTAATTTCTATCCTCCGCAAGAGATTCTGATTGACCCGGTATTGACAGACACTCTGGATACTGAGCAAAAAGTAGCTGGGCTATGCGAGGCGGCAAAAATCTGCTACGCCCGTGGGGATGATGTTTTTAGCCACTATCTTGCCCTCCAGCCCGGTCTGAACATGAAACAACAGGAGTTGGCAAAGCTCATTGAGTTGAGCCTCCTGGCAAAAAAGTGGTTTATCGAAATAGATGAATTTGACCAGAACGAGCGCCTGCTGCTGAATTTCGGTCACACCTTCGGACATGCGCTCGAAGGCGCGACGCACTTCCGAATCAGCCACGGGGTTGCTGTGGGAGTAGGGATTTTGGCGGCTATTTACCATGCGCGGATTATTTTTGGCGCGGATGGGGTTCCCGATCGCGCGATAGTCCTGGAAACGCACATCCGCTTTCTACTCGCACAGGTCGCAGACCTCCCAGGAGTCTTGGCAACCATGGATCCGGATGACCTGTTTGACCGGTTTGGCGCCGATAAAAAACATTCCTCTTCCGCATACAGCATCGTCGGCTTGGCGCATGACGGATCGCTGAAAATTTATAAGCTGCCCCACGGACAGGAAAGTAAGGCGGCGATCCGTCAAATATTTGTGGCGATTAGCCAGCCGGATTTCCTCGGCGGTTCTTTCCCAGAAGCCCGGTGACAGGCCCGCCATGCTAACCTTTACCCCTACAACCGCGTCCGCCTTGCGCGATGAGGATCGCCGATTCCTCATCACCGGCGTTACTGGCTGGTTAGGCCGCGCATTGCTGGAGATGCTTTCACGCGCGTTGGGTCCTGAGCTTGCCGAGCGGGTGATCGTGTGCGGATCGAGGGCGCAATCCATCACCATCCTGCAGGGCCAGATTCTCCCTGTCGTTCCTCTCTCCGAGGGGCTGGCATTATTGGGCGATCAACCGGTCTGGGTTTTCCATTTCGCTTTCCTGACCAAGGATCGGGTTGGATGCATGTCGGAGCAAGACTATATCAGCCGTAACCGGAATATTTCAGATATGGTTGCCGGTATAATGAGTTCTCCGCAGGTTGACGGGGTCGTGTTGGCATCTTCCGGTGCCGTGTATGACTACCTATCGTCGACGCATCGTGACCGGGATGCCAACGTCTACGGGATGTTAAAAGCGGAAGATGAGAAACGCTATGGAGATATATGCGCTAACCGTGGCGTACGCTTTATAGCACCGCGCATTTTCAATATCAGCGGCCCCCATATAAACAAGTTTGATGCTTATGCCCTATCCGCCATCATCGTGGACGCACTGCGCGGTGAGCCTATCAGGCTGCGAGCGAGCAGCCATGTTTATCGGTCCTACTTCTACATAGGAGACCTCCTAGAACTGGTGATGCGCCGCCTTCTGGATAGAGGTCCTGACTTTTTTACCTCTACATTCGATACCGCAGGTGATGAAACGGTGGAAATTGGCGAACTCGCTCTGCGGGTATGCCAAGTATTAAACCGGCCCGGCGCCATGGTCATCCGCCCAGAACTGGACAGTTCTCCAGACGACCGCTATGTGGGTAACCCAAGCACCATCCGCACCATGCTTCATCAGTACGGGATAGGGCCATTACCCTTTGACAGGCAAATATCCGCAACGGCGAACTTCATCGCTGAATCCTTGAGTATTGAATGATGCAACAAGGGACATCAGATAGCGTAGCTAACGAACGCGAAACCGTTGGGGGCCTTTCTTCGCTATTACTACCGGAGAAGAGACACCCTTACTATATTGTTGCTCCGCGCTATGTCCGGACCTCAGCGGGTATCAAGGCACTGCATCTCCTCTGTCATGCCTTAAATCGTCTAGGTGAACGCGCCTATCTCATTACCCATCCTTATTATCCCCCCGCTTATTCGACGAATCCGGAACTGAATACTCCGCTACTTACTCAGCGAATTCTGGAATTTGATTTCGAGGCTGGATTGGCACCCATTGTAATTTATCCCGAAACCATACCTGGAAATCCATTCCACGCACCATTTGTGGTGAGATACGTACTTAATTTTCCTGGTTTGCTGGGCGGAGATGCTACTTATGGAGAAGATGAATTTTGCATTACATACTCAAAGCATCTTGCAGAATCAGTTGCTGATTCAAAGCTAACCCTTTTCATTCCTGTCTCTGATCCTCGTGTTTTCTACCCTTATCCACGAGTCCAGAGGAGAGGTAGTTGTTTCTATGCCGGAAAATATAAATATCATCACGGCGGTAAACTATACGAGGTTACCAACAATAGTGTCGAAATCACTCGCGACCAACCAGATTCTCAATCACCAGATCAGATCGCCGACCTCTTTCGGCGCTCAGAGGTGTTCTACACCTATGAAAATACAGCCCTAGCTATAGAGGCATTACTGTGTGAATGCCCCGTAGTATTTCTTCCAAACCCATATCTTGACCAGATCATTGGGATTGAAGAACATGGTTGGGATGGAATAGCATGGGGGACTGCTGATAGCGATATTGACCGGGCAAAAAGCACAGTTTATACCGCAAAAGAAAACTACCGTAGGTTCTATGCCATTTTTTCGAAGATGCTCCAAGAGTTTATTGCCAGAACACAAGATATTGCAGATAATAGGCCATATCGGGAGTCTATGATTGTGCCACAAATACATGCCTCAAACTTTTTCCTAAGATTAGGTGAGACATTCGAAATGGGTTACAGTATGTTACTGAATAAAGGCGCCTTAGAAACATCGAAACGTGGCATAAGAAAGATACTAGGCAGATAGGGGCCACTAATATTTATAATCAATTAGTTATTATGCAAGTATGTATATTCAGACGATAGAGAATATACTAGGTGCACATGCTGTGGCGTATATCGACTGTGTATAGGTTCGACAACATCTTACTATAGTAAGCGTTCACGCAAAGCCAGCCTAATGACAAGGAAAAAACAGTGGACAAGATATTGACTATATTTATCCCCTCATACAACAGATCAAAGAAACTCGATATTGCTTTACAATCTATATTTTATGCAATAAATAGCTCTTCTTTTGGGAGCTTGGTTGAGGTACTCGTTGTTGATGATTATTCGGAAGAAGATATATTTGGAGTTATTCGCAGGCATAAGGAGAAAGGCAATAACGTGAATTTCAGATGGCACAAGAAGAAATGTGGTGTCGCTGAAGTGGCGATGCTCAGGTCTTTGGCCTTTATTAATACGAAGTATGCATGGTGTATTGGTAATGATGATAGCATTATCTCAGACGCACTGGATCACTTGATACCTATACTTATAAATTCAACCAGTTCTTTTTTCTTGTTAAACTTCTTTGGCAAAGAAGATGATGGCTCCATATACGAATACTTCTCAAGTTCAAAAAAGGAAATACAATTTGCAACAGGAGCCCAGTTTTTCTATAATTTTGGATTCGCAACATCGACAACAACATTTCCATGTCTTTGCTTTGATGTCAATTATTTAAAAAGAATAAACTTAGAGTATATATTGTCTATTTCTCCTATATATAGCCACACATCAGCATTTTATTGTGCCTTTTATAATTTGCAATGCTCTTTTATTCCCAAGCCATTGGTCATATTCAATCATAACGAAATGGAAATGGAGCATGAAAAACTAGAAACTCGCAACAAAGTATTTAATAAACCTTCGTTGTATCATGCATGCGTAGGATTGGGGAAGCATCTGGAATACATGTCCCTAAAAACAGGCTGCGATTTAAAACAAATTGCAAATTCTGCAGAAGATGAAATTTATAAGGACTCAAAAAACATAAAGAAAACAATAACAATTTTTTTTATTTTTGCGTTTGCAATACAGCAGATGCGGCATGAGGTTAAAAGTTATAATAATTTCAACAATAATTCTTTTTATCTGACGGCTGAAGATGTTGAATTCTTAAGGTACATTTTTATTGACTCTGGGCATGGCGATCTAAGCAATTTATTTCTTTTGGCGCGGGGGATATACTGTAGTAGTTTCATAGAACCAGAAGATAAATTGAACCTGTTACAGTCAATCGCAAATAACTCATTTAACCTGGAAAGAGAGGCATACAATAAATTCCATGCTCACAGATGCAAAATTGATTATGTGGTTTACGGACAGAGAAATGGAATTAAATATCTAACTACAAGCGAGCCAAAAAAGAAAAGGTTGAACATGGGCTTGGTGCACTGCAGAATGCCTACGCCACAAGAATTAAATTATTTTTGTGGAAAATATATTGCGGCATGTGAACTAAATGATATCTCTAGATTCGTGATTTCTGATCTAAATTTTATTTCAGAAGTAACAGAGCACGACGTCGTAGTATTTAACACATGTTATAGTAACGCGGATTTTTTCAAAATCTTTTCCATAGAGGTTAGAGCCCATGACGCGCCAAATGATCTCACAACTTGGAGAAGGCGAGACTTGAGATTGGAGGAATTGATAGAAATTGTTAACTCTTCTACAACTTCCGGTAATAGCTTGTTGTTATTTCGGACGGGATGGCTCAACGATTATTATGAAAATAATGGCATTGACAACCCATCAATAGAATTTATTAATTACAATCCATTTGGATAAGTCGTCACATTGGCTTGCAATAAAGGGGATAATTTATATTATGTTGGATTTTAAAGGTCAAGAACCACGCATTAAAATTAATGCGCATACATTGAATGGGTTAGAGGATATTATATGCAATCAAAGAAATATAATTCCTGCAGAATCAAATCCATTTTACATCGTGACTCCAGCATATACGCGCATCTCTGCTGGCATAAAAATCCTTCATGCGTTATGTCATTATATTAATATGATTGGCGAACGAGCATTCATTGTTCCACACCCGCTAGTTTTAAAGAGTGACCGCCATTGGCCATATTTTGCACGATTTTCGGAAAACGAAATTTTAAATCATACATTAAACACTCCACTACTAACGCGGGATATAGCGGAACACCACTACAAAAATGAACTTACTCCAATCTGTATTTACCCTGAAGTATTTGACGACCCAATTGAAGCCCCTTTTATAGTAAGATATATACTAAATTATCCTGGTTTATTGGCTCCTAAATACCATGTTCCACATGATCATATGGTTGCCTATAGCCATAGGCTGGCACAACATGTAAATACACCAGAAGTTTTGCATCTTCCTGCCGTCGATATGAATTTCTTTTACAATAAACCCAGCGCCAGATCAGGAACATGTTTTTATGCAGGAAAGTACAAGGAGATTCACGGTGGTGATTTAACTATTTTGCCACAGAATAGCATCGAAATACTGAGAAGCGATAAGATGTCTAAAGAGGAAGTTAGAGATATTTTTTGGCAGAGTAAATTACTCTATTGTTACGAAGATACAGCTCTAGCAATTGAAGCCTGCCTGTGTGGATGTGCAGTAGTTTTTGTGCCCAATGCACACCTTAAACAAGGTGCGATATCTTCCTTTGAGGTTGGTGACGATGGTATGGCTTGGGGAACTAGCCAAAGAGAAATCCAGCGCGCATTGACTACAGTTCATAAAGTAGAAGATAGAATTTATGAGTTATATAAAAACATCCCAAATAATATCTCAGAATTCGTGCGACAAACTAAAAGACAGGCAATTAATATGCCTTACAATAAACGAGTTAAAATCCCATATGATGTTTTGCAGGTTTTTGTTCAGCGTGACCCCATGCCCACCGCCATTGAAGGCGTAAGGCTCAATGATTTGCCGCCGATCACTTCTTTTCCTCACACCAAAGAATTTTTTGAGAATTTTGTATTCTTGATGTATATGTTATCACCCACATTTGTTCGTGGTATAATAAAACACGTAATTCCACACAAGCTTTTACCTTTTGTAATTCAGGCTATAGTCAAAAAAAAGATGTCAACAAGCTAATGGCGATGTCATTTACTGGTTATATATTTTTTATAATGCATTATTCAGCATCTCATGCATCACACCCCGTGTTGAGGTAGGGTTGCCGTGTTGTATCCAGCCATAAGGACGATATGGAACTGCCTGCCCTAAATATGATGAATCATGCTACTAATAAGGATGATCTAATTCGTTTTCTTCTCGCGGAGGAAGCGGAATTGAAGTCACGCATCGTAGCGATTGAAGTCTGCTTGGCCAAAGACAGTTATAACTCCAGCAGGCCGCCTTACTCAGATGGTTTATGTAAACACATACCTAAATCCCTGTATCGGGCGGGGCAGCACTCCAAGGGCGAGCAGAAGGGCTCCGCGCCGGAACGGGTTGCCGCATCCGATCATGAGGTCATACATTTTTTGCCCATAGCTTGCGATGCATGCGGTAATACTCTGGACGAGGCCTACTTATCGGAAGCCTATCAGGTCATCTTCGATGAGACCAGTATGCGGGCCGCTGACAAATTCCACTGCTTGTATGCGGCAGCGACACAAACCTTGGCTTGGATGGGCATTCGTACCGGCCGTGGTCAGGAGACTTTCGACGCTTTTGGTTTGCTGACCAAATTCCAAGGGAGCACCATCCATAATAGCTGGACGCCTTACCGGAAATATGAATGTCGTTATGTCCTGTGCAATGCCCACCACCTGCAGGGGCTGACACTGATCCATGAACTGTACGGTCAACGCTGGACGAAAAATATGATCGACCTGCTTGTTCCCGCCACCGAGAAGAGGCCATCGTCAGCCCGCACAGCGAAGACCGGATGGTCCCGATTAACGCGAGTTATACCGCTATGTCTGTTTGAAAGCGACCTGACTAATCCGCTCAAGAAACGCAAGGATAGCTCCGCGCATCAGCGTCAATCCTATCCGATCAATCTGTTGCGACGACTGCACGAACATCGCGAAGCCGCACTGCGTTCCTCTTGGGTCTGGAGGTGCCCTTCACCAATAATCTCGCAGAACAGGCGGTACGGATGCCTAAGACCAACCTGAAGATCTCAGGCTGTTTCCGGACCGTTGATGGGGCTGTCGCCTTCTGCACGCCTTGGTTCAGTTTTTTCAGGGGGAAACTCCGCTGCCCGCCATGGGGTAACTGTACCTCTGATGAATGGTTACGTTATAATTTACCGCTTACAAGAACGGCAGTTGAAATTGTGATCACATTTTTGACGCATTACTTGCTGCCATTATTTTTGTTTTAGTGTACTTTAATAAGCTTGTCACCCAATGTTTTGGGTATTATCTGATTTATTCTGAGGAAGCTTGGTGAAACTATGAAATGCGTAATTCTTGCCGGTGGACTTGGTACCCGGCTGAGCGAAGAGACGGTGCTCCGTCCCAAGCCAATGGTGGAGATCGGTGGTAAACCGATCCTGTGGCACATCATGAAACTCTACTCGCATCACGGCGTTAATGACTTTATCATTTGCCTAGGATACAAAGGTTACGTCATCAAAGAATATTTCGCCAACTACTTCCTGCATATGTCTGATGTGACATTCGATATGACTACCAATCAGATGGAGGTTCACCAGAACAATGCGGAGCCATGGCGCGTTACCCTGGTGGACACCGGCGACGATACGCAGACCGGGGGACGCTTGCGTCGGGTGCGCGCTTACCTGAGCGATGATCCGTTTTGTTTGACCTATGGGGATGGGGTCGGGGACGTGGATATCGGCAAGCTGGTTACATTCCATCGTTCCCATGGCCGCCTTGCGACAGTGACTGCCACCCAGCCGCCAGGTCGTTTTGGGGCCTTGGAACTGATGGACGACGCGGTGACCAGCTTCAGCGAAAAACCCCATGGAGATGGGGCCTGGATCAATGGAGGGTTTTTCGTTTTGTCCCCACAGGTGATTGATGATATCCAGAGTGATGCTACGCTCTGGGAACGCGAACCTCTCGAGGGGCTGGCGGCCAAGGGTGAATTGCGTGCATTTTTCCATCAAGGGTTCTGGCAACCCATGGACACCCTGCGTGACAAACAGCACCTGGAAGCACTTTGGCAGAGGGGTAAGGCGCCATGGAAGCAATGGTAAACTCATCTGAGTTCTGGCGGGGGCGGAAGGTTTTCGTCACCGGGCATACCGGCTTCAAGGGGGGATGGCTCAGCTTGTGGCTGCAGAACTTGGGAGCCCAGCTTGACGGATACGCTTTGCAGGCACCAACCAACCCCAGCCTGTTTGAAGCCGCTGCGGTGGAACGCGGCATGCGCTCGACGATCGGGGACATCCGCGATGGTGAAGCGCTCACTCACGCAGTAGCAACTGCCCAGCCGGAGATTGTGTTTCACCTCGCAGCGCAACCACTGGTACGCTATAGCTACGCCCAACCTGTGGAGACCTTTGCCAGCAATGTCATGGGTACGGTACATTTGCTTGAGGCCGTGCGGCGAACCCCATCGGTACGCGCTGTCGTCATTGTCACCAGCGACAAGTGCTACGAAAATCAGGAATGGCCATGGGGATACCGGGAAATCGATCCGATGGGGGGTTATGACCCTTATAGCAGCAGTAAGGGTTGTGCGGAATTGGTGGTTGCGGCATATCGCAACTCTTATTTCCCTCTGGATCGTTATTCGGAGCACCAGGTTGCTGTCGCTTCGGCCAGGGCCGGCAATGTCATTGGTGGTGGTGACTGGGCAGAGGATCGGCTTGTGCCAGATATCCTGCGCGCGGTATCTTCCGGCGCTGCCGTCCGCATCCGCAACCCGCGGGCCATCCGTCCCTGGCAACATGTGCTGGAGCCCTTGTCTGGTTACCTGTCACTGGCGCAACGACTTTGGGAAAAGGGTCCAAGTTTCGCCAGCGCATGGAACTTCGGCCCATCGGAGGACGATGCGAAACCGGTCTCTTGGATCGCCGATCACATAACCCATCAATGGGGAGATGGCGCAGGCTGGGAGACGGATGGGGGTGAGCAAGTTCACGAAGCGCACTATCTCCGACTCGATTGCTCCAAGGCGCGGACCGAGCTGGGTTGGCACCCGCGCTGGGGCTTGGGAAAGGCGCTAGGGCAAACCATTGCATGGCATAAGGCCTTTCTGTCGGCGGACGACATGCGGATCGTGAGTCTGGAGCAGATTCACCATTATCAGGAGCTTCCTTAAAAGGTATGGACACACAATGAACGAATCACAAACTCAACTGAGAGCGCAAATTTTGGAATTGGTCGAGCGTTATGCCGCGATGACTGATCAGCGGATCTTTGTGCCTGGCGACTCTGTTGTCCCTCCTTCAGGTAAAGTGGTTGGTGCTCTGGAACTGCAATACATGACCGAGGCCGCCCTCGACGGATGGCTAACCACAGGTCGTTTCAACGACGCCTTCGAGCAGCAACTGGCTAAATTCCTCGGTGTTCGGCATGTGCTAACCACCAATTCCGGATCGTCTGCCAACCTATTGGCCTTGGCTGCGCTTACTTCACCCAAGCTCGGACCTAGGGCACTACGCCCAGGCGATGAAATCATCACCGTAGCGGCGGGATTTCCAACAACGGTCAACCCGAGCATTCTCTTTGGCCTGATTCCGGTATTCGTTGATATTCATATCCCGACCTACAATATCGATCCAGAAAAAATAGAGGCCGCGATTAGCCCAAAAACCAAGGCCATTATGATCGCCCACACGTTGGGCAATACTTTCGATCTATCTGTCGTGACCGATCTGGCCAAAAGGCATGGGCTCTGGCTGGTGGAAGATTGCTGCGATGCGCTTGGATCGACCTACCAGGGGCGGAAAGTAGGTACCTTTGGGGATATTGGGACCTTGAGCTTTTATCCGGCCCACCATATCACCATGGGTGAAGGCGGCGCAGTTTTCACCAACGACCCTCAACTCAAAACCATTATGGAATCCTTCCGAGACTGGGGTCGGGATTGTTATTGTGCGCCGGGTAGGGACAACACCTGCGGAAAACGTTTCGCATGGAAACTCGGTGATCTGCCGTTTGGATACGACCACAAGTATACCTATTCCCATCTCGGCTTCAATCTCAAGATTACTGATATGCAAGCTGCGTGTGGTCTTGCCCAACTGCAACAGGTTGAGAAATTCATCCAAGGGCGGAAAGACAATTTCCACTTTCTCAAGCAGCGGCTAGCAACTTGTGAGGAGTATATTATCCTCCCCGAAGCAACTTTGCATTCAGATCCGTCGTGGTTCGGTTTTCCGATTACGTTGCGCGACAGTGCGGAGTTCGATCGTGTAGATTTGCTACGTTATTTGGACGCCCATAACGTTGGGACACGATTGTTGTTCGCAGGCAACTTGGTACGGCAACCCTACATGGCTAATCGAGTGTATCGTATCTCCGGGAATTTGGAGAATACGGATATAGTCATGAATCGTACTTTTTGGATCGGGGTATACCCTGGACTGAGTGAAGAAATGCTGGATTACGCAGCAAATCAGATTGAACTGTTTCTAGGCGTTGGTTTCTGACTGGTCATATGGATGGTGGCTATCCATACGGCCAGTCAGAAAGGTTGTGCTGGTAGTATGCGAGACGTCCGCATGGGAAATATGGTGTTTATGACTATTCATGTGTTCATTTCTGTGTCGAGGTAGGGATGGTTG
Source organism: Acidithiobacillus ferriphilus (assembly GCF_028215975.1). Classification (NCBI taxonomy): domain Bacteria; kingdom Pseudomonadati; phylum Pseudomonadota; class Acidithiobacillia; order Acidithiobacillales; family Acidithiobacillaceae; genus Acidithiobacillus; species Acidithiobacillus ferriphilus. The sequence goes on along the minus strand of NZ_CP116458.1, from coordinate 2,637,536 downwards.
CCATGAATCATAATTTTGTTTCTTATATTCATTGGGTTCGCAGTTTCTTGGTCGCAGACCTAAAAAAGCATCTGTCGGCTTGCGGCATGTGTCCGAAAATTGCTAGAGCAGCCTTGCCTTGCCAGGCCAGTATTCTTGGTGGCGGAAAAGCAAAAGATCTTGTTGAGAAAGTACTTCTTCCAGGTAATATGGATTCGATTATCATTAATACAATGCCAAAATCAGGAAGCGTTTATATTAATGCCGTTCTTCAAGCAGGTCTTGGTCTATCCCCTGTACAAATCCATAATATGTATTTTCCAGATGATGTGGTAAATATCAACGCGCTTAAAGAATGGGCGTCTGGCGCACAGATTACTCAAGCCCACCTGTCGTCAACTGAATTTAATATTTGGCTGCTCGGGAGTTTCGTCGACCGGATGATTATCCATGTTCGGGATCCGAGAGAAGCAACTCTGTCGTGGGTGCACTTCATTAGCCGTATGTATCGGGAGAATCCATTTGAGTTGCTTCGGATTCCTTATGTGCATCCAAAATATTTTATGGATTTAACTTTTTCGGAGCGCGTTGACTGGGCCATTGATCACCATTTACCAATTCTTGTCAGATGGGTTGATGGCTGGATCAAATACTCACAGAAAGATCTATTCGAGCAACCCTTTCGGGTGTTGTTCACGACCTACCCCGAGCTTGTCAATGAAGAAACGGCGCTGTTTGCGAAGATTTGCGACTTTTTCGATATTCCTAAAGGGTCGTTTGTCCATCCCAATATAGACAAGTCCGAAGCCGTGTATTTTCGAAAAGGGCAACCGGGCGAGTGGCGCAATGTATTTTCCGCTACTCAGCGCCAGCGGGCGACAGATTTGTCTAAATCTATACTAGCCCACTTTGGCTGGCAGTAATTTATTTGATATCGGGGAAAAATATGCGATATAGCGACCTTCTTGCCGACTGGCTTCAGGACCTTGGTTATACGCACTGCTTTTTTGTGGCAGGCGGTAACATTATGCATCTGCTTGCGAGCATCAGCGAACGCTTTACCTGCATCCCTGTCGTGCATGAGGTAACAGCTGGTATCGCTAGCGAGTATTTCAATGAAAGCAGCACCAAAGGGCGCGCTTTTGCATTGGTCACTGCTGGCCCCGGATTGACCAATATCGTGACCGCTATCAGTGGCGCATGGCTGGAAAGCCGCGAGTTGCTTGTTATTGGAGGTCAGGTAAAAACTGAGGATCTGCGCCGAAGTGCCTTGCGCCAGCGGGGTATCCAAGAAATCAACGGCGTAGATATCGTCAAGCCAATTACTGTTCAGTCAGTGCTGATGGATCACATCCTTGATAAAGCCGAATTTTCCCGGATTGTGCGGGCTGGGAGCACGGATCGTAAGGGTCCTGTATTCATTGAGATCCCGCTGGATATACAAGGCAGAGATGTAACCCCGGAAACGCTTGTCATACCGGCCACTACATCATTGAACGCTTCGCTCCCAGAGATTACCTGCGAACAGATTGCGCAACTCATCCTCGACATTCGGTCCGCGACCCGGCCGATCCTGCTGATAGGAGGTGGTGTGCGCCGCGAGGTGACACATCGGTTGTGTGACGCCTTTAACAGGATGGGTGTGCCGATCATGACCACTTGGAATGGCGCGGATCGAATAAGTGCTGACCATCCCTTATACTTTGGGCGTCCCAATACTTGGGGGCAGCGTTATAGTAATATCCTACTCCAGCAATCTGACCTTTTGATTGCCCTGGGTACCCGACTGGGGATGCAGCAAACAGGTTTCAACTGGCAAGAGTTTATTCCGGTTGGAAGGATTGTCCAGGTGGATTGCGATAAGTCTGAGTTGGAGAAGGGGCATCCCAAAGTGGATGTCCCCCTTCATGGCGATGCAAACACGGTCATCGAACAATTAGCTGCGGCGGATCTGGGTGATCATCACGAATGGGTTGGCTACTGCCGTATGGTCAAGGAAGAGCTACCCTTGGTTGATGCCATCAATAAGACGCGAGAAGGCTATGTTTCTCCATACCTGTTTGTGCAGAAACTATCGGAACTGTGCGGTAATGACGATATAGTAGTTCCATGCAGTAGTGGCAGCGCCTTTACGGTAATGATGCAAATCTTTGGCCAGAAGCGGGGTCAAACCATTGTGACCAACAAAGGGTTAGCCTCTATGGGTTATGGACTGGGAGGGGCAATTGGGGCCGCTCTCGCTCACCTTGATCGCCGGGTTGTTCTGGTGGAAGGTGATGGCGGTTTCTCGCAGAATTTACAGGAGTTGGGCACGGTCTCCATAAACCAGCTAAACCTGAAAATATTTATCTTCGATGATAACGGCTATGCATCTATCCGGATGACACAGCGCAACTACTTTAGTGGTAGCTACGTCGGTTGCGACTTAAAGACAGGGTTAGGATTGCCCAATTGGATCAAGCTATTTGATGCTTATGATATTCCAGTAATATGTATAAATTCCGAGTTCGAGATGAACGATAAATTCGTTGAGATGTTTAATCAACATGGACCTGCGGGATTTATAGTTGCCGTGGATCCAAATCAAACATACTTCCCTAAAATTACCAGCAGGGTAACAAAAGACGGAGGCATGGAATCCAACCCATTACACCGTATGTCGCCGGATATCCCCGATGATTTATACCGGTTGGTGGCACGTTATATCAGTGATCAATAATTATTTTATGAGTGCTTATTTTTCCCGCTTTAACGTTTTGTTAATAGGCGGATTTCAGTGGTTATTCTTTATAAACCTGTTTGTCTCTCCAATATGCGCATTTAATTTTTTATTTTCTCCGCTTCATTATGTATACGGCAAATTACCGTATACAGGAGGTGAAGTTATGTCTGCTGTTGCCCGATTTGATTTAAAAATGGATGCAGAGGAAAAGGAGGTTGTCTCCCGCGCTGGGGCTTTAGTGGGTACCACGATGGTCGCATTCGTACGCACGGCGGCCAAAGAAAAGGCACGTACACTGCTAGATCGGGAGTCCCGCATCACGATGTCAGATCGGGATTTTCAGGCATTCACGATGGCGCTTGATGGAGCATTCACGCCCAATGCCGCGTTGCAAAACGCGATTGATTTCGCGCGCAAGGCTCGGCGTGCTTGAGGAGTAATGCTTTGATCCACAGCGCCATAACCGCTCAACTTTCACCTCTGGCGTCGGCGAGTTGGACGAATATCTTCATCGCTTCGCCGTTCAACAAAGCAAGAAGGGTATTGCCGTGGTGCGCGTGCTGGTCGACACGGACATGCCAAAAACCATTCTAGGCTATTACGGTTTAAACGCCGCTCAAGCTGTACATTCGACGCATCATGGTCTTGGACTGGGGCGACTCCTCATGGGATGTGTCGTTGCACGCTGTTTAGAGGCCCGCAAGCATGTGGCCGCGTATGCGCTTGTGGTCGATGCGCAGGAGGAGGAAGCCAAGGTGTTCTATGCGCATTATGGATTTATATCCTGCCAGGATAACCCGATGATCCTGTACCTACCGCTTGGCGCGAGCTGATACATGACGGAGAGGAACGGCTTGGATCAAGTTGCGGTATATATCATCTTGCTCAACTGGAACAGCGCCGCCGACACCCTGCGCTGCCTGCGCGCATTGACTCTGTTGCGCGGGGTACAGGCGCGGGTGATGGTGGTGGACAACGGCTCAGAACCTGCGGATCTGGAACGGCTGCGTTCGGGCATCGCCCGCTGGGGCCTTGCGGTGGAGCTGGTGGAAACGGGGGAGAATCTGGGCTTTGGCGGCGGCTGCAATGTCGGGATGCGCCTGGCCCTGGAGCGAGGGGCGGAGTTCGTCTGGCTGCTCAATAATGATGCGGTGCCCCACCCCGAGGCCCTGCAGGCGATGTTGCGGGTGATGGCGCGGGATGGGGAGGTCGCGGCGGTGGGCTCGGTGATTTATGACCTGGAGCGGTCGGAGCGGGTGCAGACCTGGGGTGGGGGGGGGATTTGGCGCTGGGCGGGGGTGGCGCGGCATCACCGTCGGCTGGTGGCGGCGCGGCGTCTCGATTATCTGACGGCGGCCAGCATACTCTTGCGCCGCGAGGCGCTGGAGCGCACGGGTCTCTTTGATGACGATACCTTTTTCATGTATTGGGAGGATGCGGATCTGTGCTTTCGCCTGCGCGCGCAGGGCTGGAAGCTGGCGGTGGCCGGGGACGCGGTGATCTGGCATCAGCGCTCGTCCAGCCTCGGGCACGCCAATCCCCTCAAGGATTATTATGTCACCGTCTCCTCCCGCCGGTTTTTGCGGCGCTACGCCCCCAGGCCGCGCCTGGCGATGACTCTGGGCGCGTTGGGGCGCATTGCGCGGCGCCTGCTCCGGGGCCGGTGGCGCAATGTGCGGGCGATGGTTTCCGCGCTGTGGGACAGGCCTTACGACCTGTCGTCGCCCACCGCCGTGGGCGTAGCCTCCCAGGGTGACGGGCCGCTGCGCGTGGCGGTGGAGGCCACCATCCTCTCGGGGCGGCTGGCGGGGATCGGGCATTATACCGCCGCGCTGTGTCAGCAGCTGGCCGCGGATGAGGGGGCGACTCTGGCCTACTTTACGGCGCGGTCCTGGGCGCGGGAGCCGCCGCGGCAACCCGGCCTGCGCATTCCCCACCCCTTGCAGTGGCGCAAGCGCATTCCTCTGGGGCGGGAGCTACAGTTTATCTTGCAGGGGCGGCAACTGATCCGGCTGGAACGTTTCTGGCGGCCGGATCTGATCCTGGGGCCCAGTTTCGTCCTGCCGCGCGCCAAGGCGCCGTCTGTCCTGGTGGTGCATGATCTTTCCCATCTCCGCTATCCGGAGGTCCACCCGCCGGCCCGTGTGGCCTTTTTGAACCGTCACTTGCGACCGGCCATGGCGCGCGCGGGGGCCGTTCTGACGGACTCGCGTTTTACGGAAGTGGAATTGTTGCATTACTTCCCGGAGGTGGCGGGGCGGACCCATGTGGTCTATCCCGGTATCAGCGGGCGTTTCGCTTTGGCTCCGGCTGCGGAAGTGGAAACGGCACTGGATGGGATTTTGCTGGGAGATGAGCGTCGCTTTTTCCTCTTTCTCTCCACCCTGGAGCCGCGCAAGAATCTGGCGGGCTTGCTGGCGGCCTACACGGCCTTGCCGGCTGCCATCCGTAGGGCGCACCCGCTGGTGCTGGTGGGGCAGATGGGCTGGCAGGAGACTAATTTCGCCGCAATCCTGACGGGGATGTTGGCGCGCGGCGAGGTGCGGATGCTGGGCTACCTGCGCGACGAGCTGCTGCCGGCGCTCTATCGCCGCGCCCTGGCGCTGGTCTACCCGTCCCTCTACGAGGGCTTTGGTCTGCCCCCCATCGAGGCCATGGCCACGGGCTGCCCGGTGCTGGTGGCCAACGTCAGTGCCCTGCCGGAGGTCTGCGGCGATGCGGCGCTGTATTGCGACCCGCTGGATGTGCGGTCCATCACCGCGGCGATGCGGCGGTTGGCGGAGGATGAGGTCTTGCGCGCCCGGCTGGCGGCGGCGGGGCCGGCGCGGGCAGCGCTCTATACCTGGGAGGTGGCGGCGGCGCAGGTGCTGGCGGTGATGCGGGAGGTGGTGTCGCGTTAACTCATTGGTGGCTGTCATAAAGCCCCCATATCCAGCGTTACCGTCTGTCCCTGCAATCGCGTATCTATCCGCCGCGCGGCTTCCTGCAACAGCGGTACCCAGCTTTCCTGACGGCGCTCAATGGGTGCGGAGATGCTCAGTCCGGCATTCCAGGGCAGCGGCCCACGGAGCAGCACCCCAAGGCAGCCGACGCCGATTTCCGCCTCTTCATTATCCAGCGCATAGCCGCGCTCCAGAGCCGTGCGGGCGTCCTTCCAGAGTGTCGGGATGTCCTGCAGGGTGTGTACGGTGAGCGCCGGTAAGTGGGTGCGGGTGGCATAACGCTCGACCGCCGCCTCACCATTCAGCGCCAGCATCAGCTTGCCGACGGCGGTGGTGTGCAGGGGCGCGCGACTGCCAATCACCTGCTCTACCCGCATCATCCGCGACGAGGTGGCGCGCTCCACATAGACGACTTCGTCATCCTGCTGAATGGTGAGGTTCACCGTTTCCTGCACCTGATCGCGCAGCCAGGCCATGATGGGCCGGGCGATGGCGCGCAGGTCGCTGCGGCCGTGGGCGAGTTGCGCCCAGTCTTGCAGGTGGGGGCCGAAGCGGTAATGGCCGACGGCGTCCCGGGTGAGCAATGCGTTGTCCTGTGCCGAGGCGAGAATGCGGAAGGCGGTGGAGGGCGCCAGACCGGTCACGGCGGCGAGTATCTTGAGGGGGGCGTTGCCGCCCTCCGCCGCGAGGGCGTCCAGCAGGGCGCGCAGGCGGTCGATGACCTGGATGGAGGAGTTTCTGTCGCTGGCGGAGTCTGACATGGAATATTCCGTATGGTGGAAACGATACCCTATTGCGGAATCATACGGTCTTGCTTAGAGTGGGTGCAATCTTTTTTTGTCACAGGATCATTGCGCCATGACCGCTCAAAGCACCTTGCCTGCCAATGCTCCCGCCTTCTGCGCGGGTATGTTCCACTTTGGTGAATCGTGGCCGAATTTCGCGGAGTATGGCCGCAGTGCCGCCATCGCCGCCGGCCACAAGGCGGTTCCCCATCCCGCGGCCAAGGAAGCCGTCTACCAGACCCTGCTCATGGCCGACGCTCTGCGCTACTGCACCTTGCAGATCTGCGCCGCCAAATCCTCCGGCCATCCCGGCGGCTTTGCCTCCAGCGCTGAAGCTTATGCGGCGCTGGTGATGCTCGGTCATACCAACATCGTCACCGAAGTGGGCCACCACGCCCCCGGTTTCTACAGCGCCATGTTCCTCGACAGCTCGCTGGAGGACATGGGTATCCGCGACATGAATGACATGATGGCGCGCTTTCGCGAGCGGCATGGTCTGCTCGGCCATCTCTCCGGCGCCATCCCCGGCCTGCTGGCGCCGGCGGGTCCATTGGGGCAGGGGCAGCACTTTGCGATGGCGGGTGCGTTGCTGCATCCCGGCACCCTCTTCCCGGTGACCATCGGCGATGGCGGTTTCGGCGAGCCGTACGTGTTGAGCGCCATGAAGCACTTCCACTTTGCCTATCCGCGGGTCACCAATTACCTGCCGGTGCTGGTCTGGAACGGTTTCAGTCAGGAGCATCACTCCATGGTCTCCCTGATGACGAATGACGAGATGATCGCCTACTGGCGCGCCCATGACTTCGACGAAGTCATCCTCGTGGATGCCAGGGATTTCGACGACGCCGGTCAGGAAGGGGCCTATGTCGACTCCGCGCGCTTCTCCTTCGGCCAGCGTCTGGCCTTTATGGAGGCGGTGCTGACCGGTGTGGCCAGGGCGGCGGAGCACGCCCTGAGTGGTCGTCACAGCGCCTTCATCCTCAAGCAGTTGAAGGGTGCGGGTGTGCATGTTTCGGGTGCCAAGTCCCACAATCTCTATCCCAAGGACACCCCGGAATCGCCGGAGATCAAGACGGCGCTGGAGCAACGTGCCCTGAGTCCGGAAGCCTGGGCGCTGGTGCGGGAGAACTTCGCGCGGGCCGGTGGTGGTCCTGCCGCCAAAACGGCGGTGACCGAGCAGGTGCTGGACATCGCCCGGCTGGATGACTTCCCCATGCAGGATTTCAATGTCGGCGAGCAGGCTGTGCCCGCCACCGCCATGGGCGCGCTGGTGGCCTGGCTGGGGCAGCAGGACCCGCGCTTCGTGGTGACCAACGCCGACGGCAATGAAGCCTCGGCCATGAAGAACATCAACGATGCCCTGAAAATTCGCCACCCCACCGTGGATCCGCTGTACAACCAGCAGCCCGGCGGGCAGGTTTATGAGCCCTTGAACGAAGATGCCTGTGCGGGTCTGGCGGCGGGTCTGGCGCTCTTCGGTAGCCGTTCCCTGTGGCTGTCCTATGAGTCCTTCGCCATTAACGGCTGGCCCATTATGCAGACGGTGGCCCAGGCCATGGCCGAGCTGCGCCGCAAGACCCCGTCCACCGTCTGTATGTTCACCGCCGGTGCGCTGGAACAGGGCCGCAACGGTTGGACCCATCAGCGTCCGGAGATCGAGAATTACTTTGCCGCGCAGATGCGCAACGGCAACGTGTTCCTGCTCTATCCCACCGATGCCAATGCCATCCAGGCGGCCTACGAGTACGCGGTGAACAGTGTCAACAAGTCGATGGTGATCGTGGCTTCCAAGAGCCCCCTGCCGGTGCGCCTGACCATGGCACAGGCCCGCGCGGCGGTGCGTAAGGGGGCGGCGCTCCTGCATGATACCGGTGCAGGGCAGCGTGGCACCGTGACCCTGGCGGTGACCGGCGATATGGTCCTGTTGCCGGTTTTTGCGGCCAAGGATGTGCTGGAGACAGAGGGCTACCGGGTGCGGATCGTTTCAGTGATTAACCCCCGTCAGTTGTACCGTCCGGCGGATGTGGCCGCGCATACCGTCTCCGAAGCCGATACCGGCTTCATGGACGACGCGGATTTCCACGCCCTCTTCGCCGGGGACTGGCTGCTGGGCATCAGCGGCGGCACCTCCGGGGCGCTGGAGCCGGTGCTGCTGCGCAGCCGGGCGACACAGCGCGACGTGCTGGCCTGGTTGCGGGGTGAGACCACCGCGACGCCGGGCGAGTTGATGGCCTTCAACGGGATTACCGCCGAGACCATCGTCGGTAAAATCCACGGCTTTGACGCCGGTTAGGGACGACCGGATGAGCGACAGCAAGATCATCGTCATTGACGACGACCCCACGGGTTCGCAAACGGTGCATTCGTGCCTGCTGCTGACCCGTTGGGATACGGAAACGCTGGGCATCGCCCTGCGCGATCCGGCTCCGCTCTTTTTTGTCCTCAGCAACACCCGGGGCATGGCGGCAGCGCGGGCGGCGGCGGTGACCCGCAAAATCTGCCAGAATCTGCGGCTGGCGCTGGACCGCTTGGCGGCGACGGGGCAGGCGCTACAGCCTATTCTCGTGAGCCGTTCCGATTCCACCTTGCGCGGCCATTATCCGGTGGAAACCGATGTCATGGCCGCGGAACTGGGGCCTTTTGACGCCCACTTCCTGGTCCCCGCTTTTTTCGAGGGTGGACGCGTCACCCGCGATAGCGTGCATTACGTGCGCCAGAACGGGGTTGAAACGCCAGCCCACGAGACGGAATTTGCCCAGGATTCGGTGTTCGCCTTCCATCACAGCTATTTGCCGGATTATGTGGAGGAGAAGACCCAGGGGCGGATTCCGGCGGCGGCAACGGAGCGCCTTACGCTGGCGGATTTGCACGCCGGCTGCCTGCCGCGTCTGCTGGCGCTCAAGGACAACGCTTGTGTGGTGGTGGATGCCGTGGAACCTGCCGATCTCGCCGCTTTTGCCCGGGATTTGCGAGTGGCGGCGGCACAGGGCAAGCGCTTCCTGTTCCGTAGCGCCGCCAGCCTGTTGACGGCGCTGGCGGACTTGCCGCCGCAGCCGGTCGCGGCCACCGCTATGGCGCGACTGGTACGCGGCGGCAAACCGGGTGCCATCGTGGTCGGCTCCCATGTGCGCAAAACCACCGAGCAACTGGAGCGCCTATTGCAGGAGCCCGGTCTGGAGGCGATCGAGGTGGATGTGGATGCCTGCGCGGGCGACGCGGGGTCCAGGCAATTGCCAGCCGTTTTGCGGCGGGCGGCGGCGGCGCACGACAAAGGGTTGGACGTGGTCATTTACACCAGCCGCAGTGAGCGCCGCTTTGCCGATCAGGCTGCCCGCCTGGTCTTTGGGGAGGGGGTGTCCGCCTTCCTCATGGCCGTGGTGCGGGGCTTGCCGGAGGACCTCGGTTTTCTCATCAGCAAGGGCGGCATCACCTCCAATGATGTGCTCAGCAGCGGTCTTGCCCTGCGCATGGCGCGGGTCATGGGGCAGATTCTGCCGGGCTGCTCGGTAGTGACTTGTCCTGCTGATCATCCCCGCACGCCCAATCTGCCGGTGGTGATTTTCCCCGGCAATGTGGGGGATGCGGAGGGCCTCGCGCTCGTCCGTCGGCGTTTGCGCGGCGCGGCAATTGAGTAGCGCGTTCCATGTCTGCCCCTCCTGACAGCGCCGCCTTTCTCGCCGAACTGCGGGCGGCGCTGTCGGCGGATGCGGTATTGAGCAGCGCGGAAGAATTACGCCCCTATGAGTGTGATGGCCTCTCGGTGCTGCGCGAGTTGCCGCTCTGTGTGGTCTTGCCCACGGACCGGGAGGGCGTGCGGGCGGTCCTGCGAATCTGCCAGCGCTACGGCGTGGCGCTGGTGCCGCGTGGCGCGGGTACCGGTCTATCGGGGGGCGCGCGCCCGATCCGCGGCGCCGTCCTCCTCAGTCTGGCCCGCCTGCGTGATATCCTCGCCATCGACTTGGAAAACCGTAGCGCACGCGTCCAGCCAGGCGTGCGGAATCTTGCCATCAGCGAAGCGGCGCGGCCCTTGGGCCTGTATTACGCCCCCGACCCCTCCTCGCAGATCGCCTGCAGCATCGGCGGCAATGTGGCGGAAAATTCCGGGGGTGTGCATTGCCTGAAATATGGTCTCACCGTCCACAATATTCTGGCGCTGGAAGTGCTGACGGCGGCGGGCGAGGTCCTGCAGATCGGCAGTCAGGCCCCCGACAGCCCCGGCTATGATCTGCTGGCGCTGATGACCGGCTCCGAGGGCCTGCTCGGGGTGGTGACCGAATGCACGGTGCGCCTGCTGCCGGTGCCGGAGCATACGCTGGTGCTGCTTGCCGCCTTCACCAGCGTCGCGGCGGCGGCGGAGTCGGTCAGTGCCATCATCGCCGCCGGGATCATCCCTGCCGGATTAGAGATGATGGATCGGCTCGCCATCGAAGCCGCCGAGGATTTCGTCCACGCCGGCTATCCTCGCGATGCGGCCGCGATCCTCCTCTGCGAACTGGACGGTTCGGCCGCAGAGCTGAAAGAGCGCCGACTGGCAGTGGAGGTGATTCTCCAACGGCACGGCGCCAGTGCCATCCGCATGGCCGAGGATGCCGCGACCCGCCTGCTGCTCTGGAAAGGCCGCAAAGCCGCCTTCCCGGCGGTGGGGCGTTTGGCCCCGGACTACTACTGCATGGATGGCACGATACCCCGTCAGCGTCTCGCCGAGGTGCTGGAGCAGATCGCCGCCTGGTCGGTCGAATATGGTCTGCGGGTGGCCAATGTCTTCCACGCGGGCGACGGTAACCTGCATCCCCTGATTCTCTACGATGCCAATGCCGAGGGGCAGTTGCACGCCGCCGAAACATTTGGACGGCGCATCCTCGAACTCTGTGTGGCCGTCGGTGGCAGTGTCACCGGCGAGCACGGTGTCGGCGTCGAGAAGCTGGATAGCATGTGCGTCCAGTTCAATGCCGCCGAGTTGGCGCAACTCCATCGCATCAAAGCGGCCTTCGATCCCGAAGGCCGCCTCAACCCCGGAAAGGCCGTGCCCAGCCTGCATCGCTGCGCCGAGCTGGGGGCCATGCATGTGCATCATGGCCTGTTGCCCTTCCCCGAACTGGAGCGTTTTTGACATGGACCAGAGCCAGGCCTTACAGGCTGCCGTGCAGGAGGCCCACGCCAGATCCCGACCCCTCACCATTCGCGGCGGCGGGACCAAGACCTTCTATGGCCGGCAAGCGCTGGAATGCGACCCGCTCGACCTCAGCGGTCATCAGGGCATCGTCGACTACGCGCCCAATGAACTCTTTATCACCTTGCGCGCGGGTACGCCCTTGCAGGTGCTCGAAGCGCAACTGGCGGAAGCCGGACAGATGCTGCCCTTTGAACCCCCGTATTTCGGACCCGCCGCGACCATCGGTGGCACGCTGGCCTGCGGCTTGTCCGGTCCGCGCCGCCCTTACGCCGGATCGGCCCGCGACGCCGTACTGGGCATGCGTATCCTCAACGGCCAAGGCGAGATCCTGCGCTTTGGCGGGCAGGTCATGAAGAATGTGGCCGGCTATGATGTGTCGCGGCTGATGGTGGGGGCGCTGGGCACCCTCGGCGTCCTGCTGGATGTCACCCTCAAGGTCTTGCCCCGCCCCAGTCACAGCCTGACCCTGCGCCAGTCGGCAGCTCCCGCCGCCGCCATCCAGCGCATGAATCTCTGGGCCGGACAGCCCCTGCCGCTCTCCGCCACGGCTTATGATGGTGAACATTTGTATGTCCGTCTTTCGGGCATCGGGAGCGCCGTGCAGGCCGCACAAGCCCGGCTCGGTGGTGAGCGTCTGGCGGATGCCGAGGCGGCATCCTTCTGGGACGACTGGCGCGAGCAGCGCCACGTCTTTTTTCAGGGGGATGCGCCCTTGTGGCGCCTGGCCGTCGCCCCCGCCACACCGCCTCTGCCCCTCCCCGGCCAGACCCTGATCGAATGGGGCGGCGGCCAGCGCTGGTTGCGTGGCTTCCGTGATGCCACAGCCGTGCAGCGATTGGCGGCGCAGCACGGTGGCCACGGGACGCTGTTTCGCGGCGGCGAGCGCGGCGGCGAAGTGTTTCATCCCCTCGCGCCACCACTGCTGGCGATACAACAACGGCTCAAAGCCGCCTTCGACCCCCATACCCTGCTCAACCCCGGCCGCATGTTCGCCGCACTCTGAGGCCCGCCCATGCAAACCCAGATCGCCCCCCGCTTTCAGGACGACCCCGCTGTGGCCGAGGCCGACGCCATTCTGCGCACTTGTGTCCACTGCGGCTTCTGCACCGCCACCTGTCCCACCTACCAGATTCTCGGCGACGAACTGGATGGTCCACGCGGCCGCATCTATCTCATCAAGGAATTCTTCGCCGGGGCCCCGGCCACGGAGCATACCCTGACCCATCTGGATCGCTGCCTCACCTGCCGCGCCTGCGAAACGACCTGTCCATCCGGCGTGCGCTACGCGCGGCTGGCGGAAATCGGTCGCGAGTATATTGAAGCCGAGGCGGGCCGTCCGGTAGTGGAGCGGCTGAAGCGCCGACTGCTGCGCGCTATCGTCCCGCACCCGGAGCGCTTCCGGCTGCTGCTACAATTCGGCGATACTTGCAAAGCCCTGCTGCCGGAAGCCTTGGCGCGCAAGGTCCCGGCGCTGCCCAAACCCTTGTCGGCCAGATCCACCGCTTTGAAACCGGCCCACCAACGGCGGGTCATCGCCCTCGCCGGCTGCGTACAAAGCGTGATGAGCCCGGCGACGGGGGCGGCGCTGGAACAGCTGCTCGGCGCCCTCGGCATCGCCGCCGAGGTCCCGGCCAGCGCCGGCTGCTGTGGCGCGCTCAGCCTGCATCTCAACGCCCACGCCGAAGCGCAAGGTTACATGCGCCGCAATATCGACGCCTGGTGGCCGCTGATTGAGGCCGGGGCCGAAGCCATCCTGGTCAGCGCCAGCGGCTGCGGTAGCATGGTCAAGGAATACGGGGAGGCGTTACAAGGCGATCCGGTGTATGCCGAAAAAGCCGCCCGTGTCGCCGCCCTGGCCCGCGACCCCAGCGAATGGCTCCTGGACCAGGCCGAGGAAATTCCCTTTGTGGCTGTCGATCGCGGCACCGTCGCCTTCCACGCCCCCTGTTCCCTGCAACACGCCCAGCGTCTGCAAGGGGGGATCGAAACGCTCCTGCAACAGGCGGGATACCGCTTGACCGGCGTCCGCGACAGCCACCTCTGCTGTGGCTCGGCGGGTACCTACTCCATCCTGCAGCCCGTGCTGTCCCGGCAGTTACGCAATCAGAAGCTGGCGGCTTTGCAGACCGAACAGCCGGATTGTATCGCTACGGCTAATATTGGTTGTCAGATGCATTTGCAGAGTGGGTGTGCGACACCGGTGCGGCATTGGCTGGAGCTTTGTGCCGAGGCTCTGCGGTGGTGAGCCCGCTAAATGATCCCCGGAATGAGCCGGTAGGTGCGATAGCGGTATTCTTGATAGGCGGGTCCGAACGCGACCGTCAGGATGTGTTCTTCTTTGGCGATTCGCCAGAGGTAGACCACAATGACGGGAAGGATGATCATGACCGCGGTGGTCAAACAACCAAACGACAGCGCCAAGCCGGAAAAACACAGAAGCGCTCCCGTATAGGACGGATGGCGCACCATGCGGTACGGTCCATGCCGGATCAGTCGATGTCCCGGCTGGATGGCCAGGTCCACGGTGAAAAATCTCTTTAACGTCATGATTGCATATGACCTCAACAGTAATCCCGCCACCAGTAGCGAACAACCCAGCCGCGGCAGATATAGCGCTATATGCGGCTCATGGCGGACTTCCGCCGCCACCATACAAGCCCAGCTTCCGACGCTGGCAAAGATCGCGGTGTTGAATATGCTTGAGGAGCCACCATCCTGCCTGTTCGCATGCATGGGTGACCGGAAAAAATATTCCAGATACAGTTCCAGCAATATCCATGCGGATAGCGCCGCCAACAATAAAACCGCCGATACCGTCATTCACCACCTTCTTTGATTTTTTGCCCGGTTGGTACAACCCTAGCCATGTCCCACCATACGCCATATTGCTGCCTCAATGAACAGCTACGGTGCATCCACAGACATTGATCGTGGCTGATCGGTGGGGATCATGGCGCGGCAGCGGAAGAAATGGGATCTCTGTCAATCCAGCCGTAACCACCCCTTGCGATAAAATACCCACGCCGTCAGCACTTCCACCAGCACCAGCCCGCCGGTCACCGCCGTAAAGCCATAACGCCAGTGTGGAAAAGGCCCTAACGGCACATTCATGGCCGCGGCGCCCGGAATAAAGAGCGGAATCGTCGCGAGAATAATCAGCGCCGCCATGAATTTGAAGAGGTGGTTCACATTGTTGTGCACCACATAAGCGTAAGATTCCAGCAGCTCATTGATGGTCGCCTGATCACTGTCCACCTGATCCCGCACCTGGGACAGCTCGATGCGGGTGTCTTCATGGATTTCCATCAGGTCAGCATCCTCGGCGGGCAGGAAGTGGCCGATTTCACTGACCACGTACTCCAGTTGCAACAGGCCCAGATCCAGTGCCAGCAGGCGATCATTGATGTCCAGACCGCGATATACCACGTCATGCCGTTGCGCCTGGCGCAGATCCCGTTCCACCACGGCCATCTCCCGGGCCACTGAACGCGCTGTGGGCAGATAATTGCGCGTGACTTCGGCGATGATGCGCAGCACCAGTTCCCAGCGTTTACGTGGTTTCCGCGGATCGATCAATCGGCTCAGGAAGGGAATCTCCCGCTCGGTCAGGGTGACAAAATAGCCGGGTACGAAATACAAACTCAGAGGTACCAGCGTGAATTGTCCTGCCGCGCCCTCTTTCGGTAGCGGCATCTGGAATTGCAGAGAAATCAATCGTTCTTCCTTGATCAGCGGGCGCGATGCCTCGCCTTCCAGGCGTTTGCGCAGAAAGCTCTCGGGGATGTCCAGAGTCGCCGCCGCCTGCGTCAGCTCGTTGGCCGAGGGGGCGTCCAACGCCATCCAGCTCCGCCGGTTGGCGTTCCCGGACAGCAGACAATCGCGGGTGATGCGCATCATGGAGCTGCCCTCACATGGAAAAAAAGCCGTGTTTGCGCGCCCAGTGCGCGAACAGCCAGGTCACGCCAAAGACATAGGCGAGCAATCCGAACCAGAGATAACGCCAGTGCTCGAGGGGCAAGGGCGTCATCATGTGCCAGGGCATGATGAAAGCGATGGGCATCATGAGCAGGGCCAGCCATACCGTCATCACCTTCATCACCGTATGGGCATTGTTCTGGACAATGCCATTATAGGCATTGGTCACCGTCAGATAGCGCTCATGAATCAGATTCACGCCCTCTTCTATCCGGCGCTGCTCGCGCAGCGCCACGTCCAGCAACGGATAGACCGGTGATTCACCGGGTGTGGCACGCAGCGCATCGCGGAGAATGAGGCCGGTTTCCCGCAGGGCGATAACCAGTTCGCCGAGGTCCCGATTCAGGACCACAATCTGGCGCAGTTCGACGTTACCCATGGAGGTTTTGAGGGCCATGCGCAGCGCCTGCAAGCGTTCCACCAGCACCCGCGCCACCCGCTCGTGACTATAGATGACGTTCAGCAGCACGCGCTGCAGCACTTCGCCCATGGCGCTTTGCCGCAACTCGCCCAGCCAGTCCTGCTGCAGCGGCTGGATCAACGTTTCCTCGCCCAGAATCGCCAGACTCCGTGGCGTATGATGCAGGGTCAGGTGCGCCATCCGCGCCACCGTGCCGAACTGCGCATCTTCCTCCAGCAGCGCTACGGGCAGGCGCAGGGTTATCTCCTCATGCCGGCAACAAAGACGTTGTTCTACGCAGTGCCGCAGCGCGGCTTCCAATTGCGGACACCGACCCACCTGCTCCGGCGTCAGCAGAAAAAGCCCGTCCGCCGTATAGCGTTCGGCGGCGATCCATGCCCCTGCGCTTTTATCGTAAAACTGGCAACCCATGGCGCGCACTCAGATCCAGTCTCTCTTGCGGAAAATCATGAACAGCATCCCGGATATCGCGAATCCGCCCCCCATGAGCACCGGCCACGCATAAGTCCAATTCTGCAGGGGCAGGGGTACATTCATCCCGTAGATGCTCGCCACCGTTGCCGGGGCCGCCACGACCACGGTCCAGGCCGTGATGATTTTCAGGGTGTTGCTGATATTGTTTTGCAGCACGCCGACATAGGCATCCATCATGTTGGTAATGGTGGAGGCGTAAATTTCGGTCATGTCCCGCGCCTGCTGAAGATCGATGAGGGCGTCGGCGATGTCTTCCAGGTCGCCCTCGCCCTGTTTGAGCAGCGGCAGGCGCATGGTTTGCTGCGCGACCGAGATATTACCTTTGAGCGCCGAAGAAAAGAGGATGAGGCTCTTGTTGAGTGCGAGAAGTCGAAAGAATTCGTTGTTATTCTGAGAGTTGCGAAGTATTTTCTCGGTTGCGGCAATTTCGGTATTGATAATGCGCAGGGCGCGCAAATAGTCCCGTGCGATGGCCTGAAAAATCTCCGCCAGCAGCCCGCGCACATGCAGGGCCTTACCGCGCTGGCGCTGCCCGCGCAACTCGTTCCAGAGGGCGAGGGGCTGGGCACTGGCCGTCACCATCTGCTGGGGTAGGAGCCAGAGCCCCACGGGCAGGGTACGGAAGTGCAGTTCGGCGGCGGCCTGCATGGGGGCGGGCACCTTGAGGATGATCAGGACGATATCGCCCTCCCGCTCCAGACGCGGGCGCTCATCCTCGTCGGAAACGTCCTGAAACAGATAATCCGGCACCTGCAAATGCTTGGCGACAAAATCCAGCTCCGCGGTCGTCGGCGCCACCACCTGAATCCAGGTCGCGCTCGGTGGCCACTCGAAGTCGGCGGTGACTTTCAGTTCGGCATCCGTCTTTTCGTTAAACCAATGCAGCATTCCGCCCCCTCCGTGCGCCCTTCAGTCCGTTCATATCCAGCCTTTCCGCCTGAAAATCAGTGCCAGCCCGGTGGAAATGCTCACCCCCAGACCCAGCACGATCCAAAAAATCCAGTCCGTCTTCTGAAACGGCAGGGTCGTATTTACGCCGTAGAGGGTCGCCAGCAGGCTCGGCACATAAAAGATCATGGCCAGCACCGTCACCACCTTCAGACCATGATTGATGTTGTTCTGCACCATGCCCGCGTAGGCGTCCATCATCGACGTACTGGTTCCGGCATAGACCCGCGCCCGCTCATGGGCTACCTGCAATTCCAGCAGGGCCGTGTCGATCTGCTGGGCGGCGGGCAGATCGTCGCGAATTTCCGGCAAACGGGAAATCTTGAAGGCCGTGGCGATATTGCCGACCAGCGCCACCTCAAAGCGGGTCAGACTTTTGCTGATCTCCAGCAGGGTGAAAAAGTCGCCATTGCTCTGGGTCCAGTCCAGTTGCTGCTCGTTGTCGTGGATGGCGGCATTGAGTTGATGCAGCGCGTCTTCGTAGCTCTGCGCCAGAATCTTGAGGATGGCGGCGAGGATTTCGACGCTTTCCGGCGGGCTGGAAAGATGCTCCATCTGCGCGAAAAAAGGCGATAATGGCGCCAAATCCCGGGCCAGCACCGTGGTAATCCGGTTCCCTTGCAGGATGATGCCCAGGGGCCGTTGTTCCCAGCTATCGGCATCCGCGTCATTACCTTTCACCGGGAATTGCAATGTAATGAAGACGCGCGCGCCATCGCGGCGCAGCCAGGAGCGCTCATCGGGATCGAGGATATCCTGGGCAAAGTCCCAGTCGTCCGCCGACTGCCCCGCCCGTTGCCAGTCCGCCGGAAGCGGCGCCGTGAGATGCTGCCAGCCGCCCGCCGCCGCTTCGGGCGCCGACGCCAGGGCATGCGAATCTGCTGGCAGGGACACATCCATGATGCTCTCCAGATCAGAAGCGGGCTATTTCGGCGCCGGTGCCCGGAGTCGGCGCTTATGGAGGGCGCCGCACGCCGTGCCCCTTGGACCGCAGGACGGAGCCTTTTATACTGGACTTTCCGTCATCCTGTAAAGGGAATACCGCCGTGAGCAGTGCGCAGCAGCCACCCGAAAGCAAAGCCTTTTTACCCCTCGCCATTGCCATCCTCACCGTTTCCGACAGCCGTACGCCAGCAACCGACAAGTCCGGTGACAAAATTGCCGAACTCGCCAGTCAGGCCGGACACCGGATCGCCGTCCGCCGGATCATCGCCGACGACGCCGAATGCCTGCGCGCGCAACTGCGTGACTGGATCGCCGACCCCGCCATCGACGTGATCATCGCCACCGGCGGTACCGGCGTCACCGGCCGCGATGTCACTCCCGAAGCCCTCGCCCCCCTCGTCAGCAAGCCCATCCCCGGCTTCGGCGAACTCTTCCGCATGCTCTCCTATCAGGAGATCGGCACCAGCACCATCCAGTCCCGTGCCGAAGCCGCCATCTGCGACGGCACCATCGTGTTCCTTCTTCCCGGTTCCACCGGTGGCGTCCGTCTCGGCATGGAGGCCATCATCATCCCGCAACTGGATATCCGGCACCGCCCCTGCAACCTCAGCGAACTGCTGCCGCGCATCCGCCACGAGCACTGAGGATCTGGCCATGATCGACGACGAAAAACGGACGCGCTGGGACGCCTGTTATGCGCAACACGCCCTGCTTCTCTCCGTCGCCATTCTCCTGGGCGGTTGCGCCACTCAACCGGCCGCAACAACCCGGACGCCGGTCCCGAAGCCGGGCACCGCCCACACCCGTCATGCGACATTGGACTGGGTTGGCACCTATGCGGGTGTGCTGCCCTGCGCAGACTGCCCCGGCGTGCGTGAGATCATCACGTTACATAAAGATCACACCTATGAAATCACCACCCAATATGTGGGTCGTGATGACCAGCTTTTTCGGCGCGGGAATGTGTTCTCCTGGGTCGATGGCAACACCATCCGGCTGGAGGGCGTGAGCGCCGGGCCGGCGCTCTACCGTGTCGGCGCAAACCGGCTCACCCAACTGGGTAGGGATGGCAAAGTGATCAGAGGCCCCCTCGCGGCGCGTTTTATCCTGAAAAAAATTGCCAAAACCCGGCGGGAGCGCGGATAATCCCGGCATGCAAAATCAATTTGATGTCATCGTCGTTGGCGGCGGTCACGCCGGGACGGAAGCGGCCGCCGCCGCCGCCCGTCTCGGCGTGCGCACACTCCTGCTCACCCAGAACCTCGACACCATCGGCCAGATGTCCTGCAATCCGGCCATCGGTGGTATCGGTAAGGGGCATCTGGTCAAAGAGGTCGACGCCCTCGGCGGCATCATGGCCCTCGCCATCGATCAGGCGGGTATCCAGTTCCGCACACTCAACGCCAGCAAGGGTCCGGCGGTACGCGCCACCCGCGCCCAGGCCGACCGTGGCCTTTACAAAGGCGCGGTGCGGCGCCTGCTCGAAGACCTCCCCGCCCTGCAACTGTTCCAGGGCATGGTCGGCGATCTGCTCATGGAGGGTGATGCGCTCGCGGGCGTCGTCCTCGAAACGGGATTGGTGCTGCGCGCACCCCAAGTCGTCCTCACCACGGGGACTTTCCTCGGGGGCCGGGTGCACATGGGTGACCAGAATTACGCCGCTGGCCGTGCCGGCGACCCGCCTTCCAACGCCCTCGCCCAGCGCCTGCGCGCGATGGCCTTTCCGGTGGCGCGCCTGAAGACCGGTACGCCGCCGCGCATCGACGGTCGCAGCATCGACTACAGCGTACTGGAGGCGCAGCCCGGCGACACTCCGCCGCCTGCCTTCTCCTTTATGACCCAGCGCATCGCGGTGCCTCAGCGCGCCTGCCATATTACCCATACCAACATTCGCACCCACGAGATCATCGCCGCGAATCTGCATCAGTCGGCCATGTATGGTGGCCACATTCAGTCGGTGGGCCCGCGTTACTGCCCGTCCATCGAAGATAAGGTCGTGCGCTTCGCCGCCAAGAATTCCCACCAGATCTTTCTGGAGCCGGAAGGCCTCGATACCCACGAAGTTTATCCCAACGGCATCTCCACCAGCCTGCCCTTTACCGTGCAGGTGGAACTGGTGCGCAGTATGCGCGGTCTGGAGAACGCCGTTCTCCTGCGTCCCGGTTATGCCATCGAGTACGACTACCTCGACCCTCGCGACCTCCATCTCAGCCTCGAAAGCCAGCGCCTGCCCGGTCTTTTCTGTGCGGGCCAGATCAACGGCACCACCGGCTACGAAGAGGCCGCGGCGCAGGGGCTGCTCGCCGGACTCAACGCCGCCCGCCGCGCCCGTGACCTCGCGGCGTGGACGCCCGGCCGCCATGAGGCTTATCTGGGGGTGATGGTGGATGACCTCGTCACCCGCGGTCTCGACGAGCCCTACCGCATGTTCACCAGCCGCGCCGAGTATCGCCTGCAACTGCGCGAAGACAACGCCGACCTGCGCCTGACCCCCCATGGCCGGGCGTTGGGGTTGGTAAATGACGCGCGCTGGACGACCTTCAGTACCAAGCAGGACATCGTGCAGGCGGAGCGCCGCCGCCTTGCAGGCCTGCGCATCCACCCCGGCAGCGTCAGCGCCGGGCGTATCGCGGCGAAGACGGAGCAGCCCCTCTCCCGCGATGTTAGCGCCTTCGAACTCCTCCGCCGCCCCGACTGGGATTACGTCAGCCTGCTCAACGCCCTCGAACTGCCTCTTTGTACGGATGCCCAGGCCCGGGAGCAACTGGAGATCGAATGCAAATACGCCGGCTACGTCGCCCGCCAGCACGATGAGATCACCCGCGCCGCGCGCTGGGAGGGCACGGATATCCCCGCCGACATGGACTACGCCGCGGTGCGCGGCCTCTCCGCCGAAGTGCTGCAGCGTCTCGCCCGCCAGCGGCCCCAGACCATTGGCCTGGCCAGCCGCATCCCTGGTGTCACCCCGGCGGCCATCTCTCTACTCCTGATCCACGTGAAACGTCGTGGTCTGCAGCAGGCCGGCTGATTCCGATGGCCAAGCCGGAGCGATCTCCGCAGGTGTTGCGCGCCCGTCTGGATGCCGGACTGGCGGCCCTCGGCCTCGACCATGTTGAGGCCGAGCAGCGTAATCTGCTGGTCCGCTATCTCGCTCTCCTGCAGCGCTGGAATGCGACCCACAATCTGACGGCGGTGCGCGATCCCCTGGAGATGGTGCCCCGCCATTTGCTGGACAGTCTGGCGGTGCTACCCTACCTGCCGGCGGGCGCGGTGGTGGATATCGGCAGCGGCGCCGGATTGCCCGGTATCCCCCTGGCCATTTGCCGCCCGGCGCAACCGTTTACTCTGGTTGAACCGGCGGCCAAGCGGGTAGCCTTCCTCCGCCATGCCGTCGCGGACCTCGGCCTGGCCAACGTGCAAGTCGCTCCACAGGGCAGCGAAGACTACCACCCCGATTCCCTCCCGCAAGTCATTGTCAGCCGCGCCACCGCGCCCCTTGTCCGTCTCGACGCCATGACCCGGCACTTGCAGGGTCCGCACACGCGGGTGCTCGCTCAGAAGGGTCCGGGTGTCGAGGCGGAGTTGGCCGCTTGGCCGCGTGCCGCGACCCTCCGCATCGCTCGTCAGGAACTCGCTGTTCCCGACCTGCCGCTCCGTCTGCTGCTTTCCTGGGAGGTGTCCGTAACCACGCCCTAGCCCCTTGCGCCGCTACGGGGTACTCTAAGGGCAACCACTGTCGAAGATGGAAGTCCATCCAGTCATCATGCGCACTGTCGCTATTGCCAATCAAAAGGGAGGGGTGGGTAAGACCACCACCGCCGTCAACCTGGCCGCCGGACTGGCCCAGGTGGGCAAACGCGTCCTCCTGATCGATCTCGATCCCCAGGCCAACGCCACTACCGGCCTTGGTCTCGGCGGCGGCGCGACGTCGACCATTTACCACGTCCTCCTCGGCGAATTGCCGCTGAGCGCGGTGCTGCTGAACGCATCTCCGGCGGGTCTCTCTCTCGCACCCTCCAGCCCCGATCTTGCCGGGGCGGAGGTTGAGCTTTATGGCCGCCCCAACCGTGAGCGGTATCTTAAAAATGCGCTGGCCCCAGTGAACGACTTCGAATACGTGCTGATCGACTGCCCGCCCGCGCTCAATATGCTGACCATTAACGCACTGGTCGCCGCAGGTAGCGTGCTGATTCCCATGCAGTGCGAATATTACGCCCTCGAAGGCCTGGCCCAGTTGCTCGGCACCGTGCGCCGGGTGCGTGCGCAACTCAATCCACACCTCGAAGTGCATGGCCTGCTGCGAACCATGTTCGACATGCGCAACCGCCTCTCCTCCGAAGTAGGGCTGGAGCTGGAGCGCCATTTCCCGGATAAACTCTATCGTACGGTGGTTCCCCGCAATATCCGCCTGGCCGAAGCCCCCAGTTTTGGCCGCGCCGCTTTGGAATATGATCCGGCCTGTGCCGGGTCGCAGGCCTATCAGGGTGTCGCCGCCGAGTTTTTACGTCGCGAGTGGGTGGAGTGAAGCGGGTCGGACTCGGGCGCGGACTGGACGCCCTCTTCGCCAGTGAAGGGAGCGCGGGCGGCGCTATGCGCGAAATTCCCGTTGATCTGCTGCAACGCGGCCGTTATCAGCCACGCGGTTTGATCAGCGAGGAGTCTCTGGAAGAGCTTGCCGCCTCCATCCGCAGTCAGGGGGTGGTGCAGCCCATCGTTATTCGGGCCATCGGCGGCGGTCGCTACGAAATCATTGCCGGCGAGCGCCGCTGGCGGGCCGCGCAGTTGGCTGGCCTCAGCCATATCCCCGCGGTGATCCGGGAGTGCAGTGACGAACAAGCCCTCGCCATCGGCATTATCGAAAATATCCAGCGCCAGGCCCTTAATCCCCTGGAAGAAGCCCAGGCCCTGCAACGCCTGCTCGACGAGTTTGGCCTCAGCCACGAAGCGCTGGCGGAATCTCTGGGTCGTTCCCGGGCCGCCATCAGTAATCAGTTGCGCCTGCTGCGCCTTTGTCCAGATCTCCATCCCCATGTCGAAAATGGCGCCCTCAGCGCGGGACACGCCCGTGCCCTGCTGACCTTGCCGGACGGGCGCCAGGTGCGGCTTGCGGAAAAAGTCGTCCGTGAGGCCCTGAGTGTGCGGGCCACCGAGCGACTGGTCCAGGCCGAGGGCCGGGCCAAAGCACCCAAGGCCGAGCCGGACCCCAATATCGCCGCGCTTTCTGCCCGGATTAGTGCGCGTCTGGGGCTGTCCGTCGAGCTGCGTGCGCAAGGGCGGGGCGGCGAGTTACGGATTCGCTGGGATGATCCGGAACAGGAGGCGGGGCTTTTTCAGCTCCTGGGCGTGTCGCTCGATGATGATGAAAGCTGATATTCCTCTCTTGACGGGCTGCACCAGCCTGTTTAGACTCTGCGCGTATTCGAGACCCGCCCATTGAAAGAACAAGAAAAACAAACGGGGATGGTGAATTTTTCGTCCTATGTTGGGCGAGTGACTGCAACAGTGTTGACGTTGGCCCTGCTGCTGGCCGCCATAGCGGCTTGGCGCTGGGGGCGAGAAGCCGCCTACGCAGTACTCTTTGCCGCATTTTTGAGCGTGATCAACATGCTCATTTTGGGTGGACGCCTTATCGCGCTCCCCGCCTCCACGCAACGCGCTGCACAGCGCTTGGGCGGAGCGGTGTTGCAGCGCTGGATTATCACCATCCTCGGACTGATTTTTGCGATATTCTGGTTGCACCTGCCGGTTGTCGGGCTGGTCGCCGGATTCTTGCTGACCCATTTCGTATTTTTGGCATTTCTGGTGCGGGAACGTTCCAGGCAAAGGAGTTAAGCGTGGCATCAGGCGATATCGCCCATCACCTCGTAAACTGGTCCATCGGCGAAGGCTTCTGGACCTTTAATCTCGACACCATCGTCATGGGTTGGGTCATGGCCGCCATTCTGGTCATCACCGCCATGGTGGTTGGCGCACGTTTGCAGGCCAGCGTCCCCAGCGGGATGCAGAATTGGCTGGAGGGCGTGGTCGATTTCATTGACGACCTGGTGCAAGGCAGTTTCCCTGTTAAGGATCCTTTGATCGCGCCCGTCGCGATAACGGTTTTTCTCTGGATTCTGTTGATGAACAGCCTGGATGTTATCCCCGCCTACCTACCCGGTATGATCGCGCACTGGTTTGGGATCACGGAGTTCCGCATCACCCCGACCGTCAATCTGAATACGACGCTGGGCGTGGCCATCGCGATCTTCCTGCTGATGGTGGCGACCAATCTGCGCGTCAAGGGGTTCTCCTACTTCAAGACCTATCTGACCCATCCCTTCGGTATCTGGCTGGCGCCGGTGAACATCATCATGTCGCTGATTGAAGAGATCACCAAGCCGTTGAGCCTTGGTCTGCGACTTTTCGGCAACATGTTCGCCGGTGAGCTGGTCTTCCTGCTGCTGGCCATGCTGCCCTGGTGGGGCGAGCTGGTTATGGGCGAAGTCTGGTCCTTGTTCGAAAGTTTGATCATCATCCTGCAGGCGTTCATTTTCACCGTGCTGACCGTGGTTTACCTCGGCATGGCGAACATGCAGGATCATTAACAAGTTTATTATTCCACTTTGCGACACTTGTAAGGAGTTATCATGGACGCACATACCATCATCGTTGCTGCTACTGCCATTGCCGTAGGTATCATTTTTGGCGCCGCTGGTCTGGGTTCCGCCATTGGCTGGGGTCTGATCACCTCAAAGACCATTGAAGGCATCACCCGCCAGCCGGAAATGCGCCCGCAGTTGCTGGTGAATACCTTCATCTTTGCCGGTTTGATGGAGTCTTTCCCCTTCATTATTCTGGCCTTCGGCTTCTGGTTCCTCTTCGCCAACCCGTTCCTGGTGGGTTGATGCTGGACTGGCTGAGCCGGCCCACTTGCAAGTGAGGTAGTCATGAATCCGGTAGGTATTAATGGAACACTGATCATTCAGTTGATCACCTTCGTCATCCTGGTGGCGTTGTTGTACAAGTATATGTACGGTCCTCTGCGCAGGGTCATGGACGATCGTCGTGCGAAAATTGCCGATGGCTTGGCAGCGGCGGAACGCGGTAAGGAAGAAATGGCCCTGGCGCAAAAGCGGGCGACAGAACTGCTCCGTGAAGCCAAGGAAAAGGCGGTGGAAATTATCGCCAACGCCGAGCGTCGTGGTGTGGAACTGCGCGAAGAGGCCCAGAGTAAGGCGCGGGAGGAGGCCGATCGCATCATCGCCGGTGCGCGCGCTGAAATCGACGTCGAAACCAACCGGGTGCGTGAAGTGTTGCGCGGTCAGGTGGTGGACCTGGTGGTCGATGGCACCCAGCGCATCTTGCATCGGGAAATCGACGATAAGACGCATCGCGACATCATCGACCGTATGGTCGGCCAATTGTGAGGAGACTCCCATGGCCGATCTGATCACGGTGGCGCGCCCCTACGCCGAGGCGCTTTATGGTTTGGCGAAAGAGAGCGGCCAGGAACAGGCTTGGGCGGATGCTCTGCAGGTGCTTGCCGCGATGATCGCGGATGCGCAGGCGCAGGCTTTTCTGAGTGATCCCGAGCGTGCCGACGCCGAAAAAGTGGCGCTGCTCAGTGCGGCGCCAGTGAAGGTGGATAGCAAGGCTTGGGAGGCATTCCTGGCCCTGTTGATCCACCATGATCGGTGGCCCGCGACGGCCGAGATCGGCACGCTTTTCGGTGAAGCCCTGCGGCACGCAGAGGGCATTGTCGACGTTCTGGTCACCAGCGCCGTCGCCCTGGATGCCAATCAGAAGACGACCGTGCAATCGGCGCTGGAGCGCCGTTTTGCCGGTCGCCAGGTCGCGTTCCGGGAATCGGTGGACGCCGCTTTGATTGGTGGCCTAGTTATTCATACGGGTGATCTCACCATAGATGCCTCCGTGCGTGGACAAGTGCAGCAACTTGCCCGAACCCTTCGCAGCTAAGTCTTGAGGAAATAGTATGCAACAACTGAATCCATCGGAAATCAGTGAACTGATCCGCGCACGGATCGCCGGCTTCGAAGGCCGTGTCGAAACGCGCTCGCAGGGCACTATCATCAGCTTGAGTGACGGTATTCTTCGTATTCACGGTCTGGAAGACGTGATGTATGGTGAAATGCTGGAGCTCCCCGGCGGCCGCTTCGCGCTGGCCATGAACCTGGAACAGGATAACGTCGGCGCGGTAGTGCTCGGCGAGTTCTCCGGCCTCGAAGAGGGCGGCGTCGTCAAGTGTACGGGCAGGGTCATGCAGGTTCCCATCGGCAAGGCGCTGCTGGGTCGCGTGGTGAACGCCCTGGGCCAGCCTATCGACGGTAAAGGCCCCATCGAAACTGAGGAATACGACGTTCTCGAAAAAATCGCGCCCGGCGTGGTCGAACGGCAAAGCGTTGATGAGCCCATGCAGACGGGTATCAAGGCGATTGACGCCATGGTGCCAATCGGCCGTGGTCAGCGTGAGTTGATCATTGGCGACCGTCAGACCGGCAAGACCGCGGTCGCCGTCGATGCCATCATCAATCAGAAAGGCAAGGATGTGCAGTGCATCTATGTCGCCGTCGGTCAGAAGGCTTCGACCGTCGCTGGCGTGGTGCGCAAGCTCGAGGAGCACGGCGCGATGGAGTACACCACGGTGATCGCCGCCAACGCTTCGGAGTCCGCCGCCATGCAGTATCTGGCGCCTTACGCTGGCTGCACCATGGGCGAATACTTCCGCGACCGCGGTATGAATGCCCTGATCGTGTATGACGATCTTACCAAGCAAGCCTGGGCCTATCGCCAGATCTCCTTGTTGCTCCGCCGGCCGCCTGGCCGTGAAGCCTATCCGGGTGATGTGTTCTACCTGCACTCCCGTTTGCTGGAGCGCGCGGCGCGCGTCAACACCGATTTCGTCGAGAAATTCACCAACGGTGCAGTGAAGGGCAAAACCGGTTCTTTGACCGCTCTGCCCATCATCGAAACCCAGGCGGGTGATGTCTCGGCCTTCGTGCCCACCAACGTGATTTCCATCACCGATGGCCAGATCTATCTGGAAACCGACCTCTTTAACTCCGGTATCCGTCCGGCTATCAATGCCGGTTTATCGGTATCGCGGGTGGGTGGCGCGGCGCAGACCAAGATCATCAAGAAGCTGGGCGGCGGCATTCGTCTGGATCTCGCGCAGTATCGCGAACTGGCGGCCTTCGCGCAGTTTGCTTCGGATCTGGATGAAATCACCCGCAAGCAGATCGAGCGCGGCAAGCGTGTCACCGAATTGCTGAAGCAGGACCAGTTCTCGCCCATGTCGGTGGCCGAACAGTCGGTGGCGCTCTTCGCCGCCAGCAGTGGTGCGCTGGATGATGTCGAAGTGGCCCATGTGCGGCCTTTCGAAAAGGCACTCCTGGCTTACCTGCACAGCAATGACAAGGACTTGATGGCCGGGCTTGAAGAGAAAAAAGAGCTGACGGACGACTTCAAGAAGCGGCTCGACGCGGCGATCAAGCAGTTCAAGTCCAGTTCGACGTACTAGGAGAGCAGCATGGCCAATGCCAAGGAAATCCGCGGACAGATCAAGAGCGTTAAAAACACGCGCAAGATCACCCGCGCCATGGAGATGGTGGCTGCGAGCAAGATGCGGCGCGCGCAGGAGCGGATGCGCGCCGCCCGTCCCTATGCGGAGAAAATTCGTGAGGTATTGGGACATCTGGCGCAGGCGCATCCCGAGTACGAACATCCGTTGATGCAGGTGCGTCCCATCAAAAAGGCGGGCTTTATCGTGGTGACCACGGATCGTGGTCTCTGTGGCGCGCTCAATGTGAACGTGCTGCGCAATGTCGTTCACAAGATGCACGACCTCCACGAGCAGGGCATCAGTTCTGATCTCGCGGTCATGGGTAACAAGGGGCTGGGCTTCCTGCGGCGCCACGGCGCCCATCTGGTCGCGGAGCTCAACGGCTTGGGTGACAAACCGCATCTGGCCGATATGATCGGACCCATCCGGGCGATGGCGGACGCTTACGCTAGGGGTGAGGTCGACGTGGTGTACCTGGTCTCCTCCCGCTTCGTGAATACGATGTTGCAGCGGGCTACGGTCGAACAGTTGCTGCCGGTCGAAAAGCCTGAAGTACTCGCGGAGCCACGCGCGGAGATGTGGGATTACATCTACGAGCCCGAAGCCCGTCCGGTATTGGATCGCTTGTTGCAGCGCTATGTGGAATCAGTGGTGTATCAGGCGGTCATCGAGCATCTGGCCTGTGAGCAGAGCGCGCGTATGGTTGCCATGAAAAACGCCTCGGATAACGCCAAGCGCATGGTGGGCGACCTGCAGTTGGCCTACAACAAGGCGCGCCAGGCAGCCATTACTCAGGAAATCGCAGAGATCAGCGCCGGTGCGGCGGCGGTCTGACGATTGTGCACAGCATTTTTGGAATTTTTGAGGGTTAAATCATGAGCGAAGCGGTTGCTAAAGAAAACGCCGTCGGCCATATCGTCCAGGTGATCGGGCCGGTGATCGACGTGGCCTTTCCTCGCGGGCAGGTCCCGGAGATTATGGAGGCTATCGTGGTCAGCGACAAAAACCTGACCATCGAAGTGCAGGCCCAGTTGGGTGACGGCGTGGCGCGCGGTATTGCCATGGGTCCCAGCGAAGGCCTGAAGCGCGGTCTGGCCGTGAAACGTACCGGTGCGCCCATCAGCGTGCCGGTGGGTCACGGCACGTTGGGCCGCATCATGGACGTCCTCGGTGACCCCGTGGATGGCAAAGGTCCGGTACAGGCGGAGGAGCGCAAGGCCATACATCGTCCGGCACCGGCATTTGACGAGTTGGCGGCGAGCACCGAAGTGCTGGAAACCGGCATCAAGGTCATCGATCTGGTCTGTCCTTTCGCCAAGGGCGGTAAGGTCGGCCTCTTCGGTGGCGCGGGTGTGGGCAAGACGGTGCTCATGATGGAGCTGATCCGCAACATCGCTATCGAGCACACCGGTTACTCGGTGTTCGCCGGCGTCGGTGAGCGCACCCGTGAAGGCAACGACTTCTACCATGAAATGACCGATTCCGGCGTGTTGGACAAGGTCGCGCTGGTTTACGGGCAGATGAACGAGCCGCCCGGCAACCGTTTGCGCGCCGGCCTGACCGGCCTGACCATGGCGGAGCATTTCCGTGATGAGGGCCGCGACATTCTGATGTTTATCGATAACATCTTCCGCTACACCCTGGCCGGTACCGAAGTGTCGGCGCTGCTTGGGCGTATGCCTTCCGCCGTGGGATATCAGCCGACGCTGGCCGAAGAAATGGGCAGGTTGCAGGAGCGTATCACCTCGACCAAGGTGGGCTCCATTACCTCTGTGCAGGCCGTTTACGTGCCTGCGGACGACCTCACCGATCCGTCTCCGGCGACGACCTTTGCCCACCTGGACGCCACGGTGGTGCTGTCGCGGCAAATCGCGGAGCTGGGTATCTACCCCGCCCTTGATCCACTCGACTCCTTCAGCCGTCAGCTCGACCCGGCGATTGTCGGTCAGGAGCACTACGATGTGGCCCGTTCCTGCCAGAAGACGCTGCAGCGCTATAAGGAATTGCAGGATATCATCGCCATTCTCGGTATGGACGAGCTGTCGGAGGACGACAAGCTGCTGGTCTCCCGGGCGCGCAAAATCCAGCGCTTCCTGTCGCAGCCCTTCTTCGTCGCGGAAGTGTTCACCGGCAGCCCCGGTACCTATGCCTCATTGAAGGAGACGATCCGCGGCTTCAAGGCGATCGTGGCCGGTGAGTACGATCATCTGCCCGAGCAGGCCTTCTACATGGTAGGTACCATCGACGAAGCCCTTGCCAAGGCCCAGAAGCTGCAGCAAGGCTAAGCCATGGCGATGACCATAGATGTGCAGGTCGTCAGTGCCGAGGGCAGCATCTACTCGGGGGTCGCCGATATGGTGGTGGCCCCCGGCGAGATGGGCGAACTCGGCATTCTGCCGCGCCACGCACCGCTGCTGACCGGGCTGCGTCCTGGTGAGTTGCGGATTATACATGGTGCGGAGACGGAGTATCTCTTCGTCAACGGCGGCGTGCTGGAAATTCAACCGCACCTGGTGACGGTGCTGGCCGACTCGGCGGAGCGCGCGACGGACATCGATGAGGCCAAGGCCATGGCGGCCAAGCAGGCTGCTGAAGCCCGGATGGCCGGCCAGGCGGATCGGATGGAGTACGCGGCGGCTCAGGCGGAATTGCTTGAGCAGATCGCGCGTCTGAAGACGGTGCAACGTTTGCGGGAACAGGGACTGCTGCGCTAACGCTCCGGCGAGATCGCATGCTGGTTCAGACGTATCATACAGACCCCAGTCGCCATCAGGCCGCTGGGGTTTATTTATGGTAAGGCAGTTGGGCCGGAATGTTGGCGGATTTTGCGGAGGTGAATAGCGCTATGTTGACGGATATCGTAATACTCGCCGCCGGGCAGGGGACGCGTATGCGCTCCGGCCTGCCCAAGGTGTTGCAAGCGCTCGGGGGCAAACCAATGCTCGCCCACGTGCTGGCTACAGCGGCGCAGTTGTCGCCACGGCGTATCCATGTAGTGACCGGTTTCGGCGGCGATGCCGTGCAGGCCGCCTTCCCTGACGCGCAAGTGATCTGGTGGACCCAGGCGCAGCAGCTCGGCACCGGCGATGCGTTGAAATCCGCATTACCCGGCCTCGCGGGAGCGGAACGGGTATTGGTGCTGTACGGCGATGTGCCGCTCTTGACGGCCGCGACACTGCGCGAGTTTCTCCAGCAAACTCCGGCATCAGCACTTGGGCTGACGACCGCATCGCTCAGCGCACCCCATGGTTACGGGCGGATTCTCCGCGATGCGGACGGCCAGGTGCAGGGTATCCGTGAGCACAAGGACTGTCAGCCGGACGAAAGGGTCATCCGCGAAGTAAATCTTGGGATGATGATATTGCCGGTGGCGCCTCTGCAGGGCTGGTTGCAAGGACTGTCTGCACGCAATGCCCAGGGCGAGATGTACCTGACGGACGTGGTGTTGGCAGCACGGGCGGATGGCTACGCCGTCTGGCCCTTTACGCTGGCGGATGCGACCGAAGCCCTGGGGGTGAATGACCCCATGCAGTTGGCGGATCTGGAGCGCGTGTTTCAGCGGCAGCAACTGCGTGCTCTGCAAATGCGGGGATTACGGGTGGCGGATCCGGCGCGGATAGACATCCGTGGTGAGGTCACCTGCGGCCAGGACTGCTGGGTGGATCCCAACGTCTTGTTTGTTGGCGAGGTGCATCTGGGTGATCGCGTACGCGTGGGTAGCGGTGCGATTTTGCAGGATGCACGGATTGGCGACGACGTGGAGATTTTGCCCTACAGTCTCATCGAAGGTGCGCGAATTGCCGCCGGGGCGCGGATTGGACCTTTTGCGCGGATTCGCCCCGGAACGGAGATTGGCGAAGCCGCGCATATCGGTAACTATGTCGAGGTAAAGGCCTCAAAAATTGGTGCCGGCAGCAAAGCCAATCACCTGAGCTA
Source organism: Acidithiobacillus ferriphilus (assembly GCF_028215975.1). Taxonomy (NCBI): domain Bacteria; kingdom Pseudomonadati; phylum Pseudomonadota; class Acidithiobacillia; order Acidithiobacillales; family Acidithiobacillaceae; genus Acidithiobacillus; species Acidithiobacillus ferriphilus. The sequence goes on along the minus strand of NZ_CP116458.1, from coordinate 2,605,677 downwards.
TATCGGCGATGCGGAGATCGGTACTGGAGTGAATGTGGGCGCGGGCACGATTACCTGCAATTATGACGGTGCCAACAAGCACCGTACCATTATCGGCAATGATGTGTTCATCGGTTCGGATAGTCAGTTGGTGGCGCCGGTGAACGTTGGCGATGGCGCCACCATCGGTGCGGGCAGCACCATCACCAAAGAGGTTCCAGCGGGTGGTTTGACGCTGAGCCGCAGTCCGCAGCGTACTATTCCGTATTGGCAGCGGCCACGGCGTGAGAAAAAGTAGCGCCAGGTAGTATCGGCATCGTCTTCGCTTACAGGGGAGCAGAATTATGTGCGGGATTGTCGGTGGAGTGAGCCAAACAGATTTGGTCCCCATGATTTTGGAGGGGCTGCGGCGTTTGGAGTATCGCGGCTATGATTCGGCCGGCTTGGCGATCCTGGAAGAGGGGAGACAAGGCGCGGATTTGCTGCGGGTGCGCAGCGTGGGGCGCGTCGCCGAACTGGCTGCCGCCGTTGCCGAGCGTGGCTTGCAGGGTCAGGTGGGCATTGGCCACACGCGCTGGGCCACCCATGGCGGCGTCGCCGAATGCAACGCACATCCCATGATCTCCCATGAGCAGGTCGCTGTGGTCCATAACGGCATTATCGAGAACTTTCATGTCTTGCGCGCGGTTCTGGAAGCGGCGGGGTACACCTTCACCTCCGAGACCGATACGGAGGTCATCGCGCATCTGGTACACCATTATCGGCGGAGCGCGCCAGACCTGTTCACGGCGACCCGCTTGGCGGTGGGTGATCTGCGCGGCGCTTACGCCATCGCGGTGATCTCAAGCAGCGATCCGGAGAGCGTGTGCGTGGCACGGATGGGCTGCCCGCTGCTGCTGGGCATTGCCGATGACGGGCATTACTTCGCCTCGGATGTGGCGGCCCTGCTGCCGGTGACTCGGCGTGTGCTGTATCTGGAAGATGGCGATGTGGCCTTACTGCAGCGGGAGACCTTGCGGATTACGGATCAGGCCGGAGTGCCACGGCAGCGTGAAGAACATTGGAGTCAGCTCAGTGCGGCGGCTGTAGATCTGGGACCTTATCGCCATTTCATGCAGAAAGAAATCCACGAGCAACCCCGCGCCTTGGCCGACACCCTGGAGGGCGCGCTGAACAGCCAGCTCGATCTGGTGGATCTCTGGGGCGCGGACGCCGCGGACGTTTTCCGGGATGTGGATAGCGTACTGTTCCTGGCTTCCGGCACCAGTCACTACGCGACACTGGTGGGGCGCCAATGGCTGGAAAGCATTGCCGGGATTCCGGCGCAGGCCGAACTGGGGCACGAATATCGTTACCGGGATTCCATTCCGAACCCGCGCCAGTTGGTGGTGACTCTCTCGCAATCCGGCGAAACGCTGGATACTTTCGAGGCCCTGCGTCGTGCCAAGGATCTCGGCCATACCCGCACGCTGGCCATCTGCAATGTCGCGGAGAGCGCCATTCCGCGGGCGTCGGCGCTGCGCTTCCTGACCCGGGCCGGTCCCGAGATCGGCGTGGCCTCGACCAAGGCGTTCACCACCCAGTTGGCGGCACTTTATCTGCTGGCCCTGTCCCTGGCCAAGGCGCAGGGGTGTCTGCACGATGCGCAGCAGGCTGATCATCTGGATGCTTTGCGGCAATTGCCGGGCAGTGTCCAGCACGCCCTGAATCTGGAGCCGCAGATTCAGGGCTGGGCGGCGCGCTTTGCCAGCAAGGATCATGCACTTTTTCTGGGGCGTGGCCTGCACTACCCCATCGCGCTGGAAGGGGCGCTCAAGCTTAAGGAAATCTCCTATATCCATGCCGAGGCTTATCCCGCGGGCGAGTTGAAGCATGGCCCCCTGGCCCTGGTGGACCGCGACATGCCGGTGGTGGTGATCGCGCCCAATGACCGTCTCCTCGAAAAGCTGGCGGCCAACATGCAGGAAGTCCACGCCCGTGGCGGTGAGCTTTATGTATTCGCTGATTCGGACAGCCACTTTAACGCCAGCGAGGGCGTGCATGTGCTGCGTCTGCCGCGTCATGCCGGTTTGCTCTCCCCCATCGTCCACGCTATCCCGGTGCAGTTGCTGGCCTATCACGCGGCCTTGGTGAAGGGTACCGATGTGGACCGGCCGCGTAACCTCGCGAAGAGCGTGACGGTGGAGTGATGGGGCATCCATCGGCGCGAAATTTTGTTAACGGACAAAAAAGTATCATCCCGGACAAAATAGTTTCATCCTGAACAAAAAAGTATCATCCCCGACAAAAAAGTATCATCCTATATTTTCAGCTTTAGAGTGAAGGTGTATGCTGACTCACAGATCATCGGGTTGGGGATACCTGCTATGGCTCGTCGGCGTTACGCGTTTGATGAAGGCAAAATCGCGCGCTTCCAGAAAGAAGGGCGAGGGCGAGGCCGCGGTACAAGCTACAAGCCGTGGCTGACCATACAGGATGTGGCCTCCCATGGCCGCTCACATCGAATTGCCGGAATCAAGACCGGCCGAGTACACCACTTCCTCTCCGACATTGAGCGGGATGCTTTTTACCAGTTTGACTGGGCGGATACCGTTACGGACATCCGCGAGCAGTATCCCCTCGACCGTGAATACACCCGCCGTATTGCCGCGGATCTCGATATAAAGCATCCGCGAGACGCCGCTACGGAAATAGTCATGACTACAGATTTTTTGGTCGATATCGCTTATGAAGGGAAGCTGAGGCAGTTGGCCCGTGCCGTCAAGCCCGCCAGCGAACTCGAAAAACCTCGCGTCATCGATAAGTTGGAAATCGAACGGCGCTATTGGGTACAGCAGGGCGTGGACTGGGGAATCATCACTGAGCGAGACATCCCCGAAGCAATAGTCACCAACATTGCATGGCTGCATCCCTATATTACCCTTGACCAATTGACTGCGCCTTACGAAGGTTACTACCAAGAAAAGGCACGTTTGCTGTTGCGGGCACTCCCGTCCCATCCCGCAACCACCTTGAGGCAATTCTGCCTGGCTATGGACCAGAAACTTGCTATGCATGTGGGCGACAGTCTCCTGCTTATCCGTCACCTCTTGGCACGGAAGGCGATTTCCTGTCCCATGGATACGGCTATTACGGACGCCTGGCCATTGCGTCAATTTCAGGTGCCCACGGATGAATCCAGGAGGGCCAGCGGATGAAGGATTTGTCTGTGAATCTTTTGCTGGAGTTTCCGGAGGAACACCGAGTTGAGCGTGTGCTCTGGATTGATCCGGGAATGCGGGGCCTATATGCCATCGACATTCGCGATGCCAATGCCCTGCCAGAATTCTACCAAGCGGAAGAAATAGAGAAGATGCGCGACGCCGGCGAGTGGCGTGTGGTTGAGAATGACCCATGGCTACTCGCACTGGCGGATGAAAACATATCAGAGATCTACCGGGACAAACGCGATTCCGCTTGGGAGACGATTCGTCCGCTGATTTTTGATCAACCGGCCATTTTCGATGCCATTGCCCGTAGCGAAGCGGTTAAAAGGAGCATGGAAGAATCTGGAGTAACCAAGCAAACGATTTACCGTTTTCTGCGCCGGTATTGGCAGCGCGGCATGACACCCAACGCTCTGCTCCCTGATTATGCGCGGTGTGGTGGGCGGGGCAAAGACAAATCCGTTTCTGAAAAAAAACGCGGTCGCATTCCTGATCGAGATGGTCTGGGGGTCAACGTGACGTCAGAGATGCGGCAGCTATTTCGCGCCGTTGCCACAAAGAAGTTCATCACCAATAGTCAGTTGGATTTTCGGGGTGCCTACGACGAGCTGATCGCCGATAATTTTTGCGAACGCGTCATCAACGAACACACCGGTCAGCAGGAACTGGTTCCGCAAAAAGATATTCCCAGCTTGCGGCAATTCCGCTACTGGTATGAGAAGGATAACGACGTCTTCCGTCTGGATCGTATACGCCGCACCCCCAGAGTATATGACAAGGATATGCGGGCAATCCTGGGATCCTCCACGGCCGAAACCGTTGGCCCGGCATCGCGTTATCAGATTGATGCCACCATCGCGGACGTATACCTGGTTTCCAGATACGACCGCACCATGATCGTGGGGCGACCCGTACTCTATATCGTGATAGACATCTTCAGCAGAATGATTACGGGCGTATACGTGGGCCTGGAAGGTCCGTCCTGGGTCAGCGCGATGATGGCGCTGACGAACGCCGTAACGTCAAAAGTGGCCTATTGCCGTCAGTTCGGTGTTGATATTCAGGACGCGGATTGGCCGTGTCAGGCCATGCCCGACGTATTGCTGGGCGATAAGGGAGAAATTGCGGGCAAGACCATAGAGACGCTCATCAAGAATTATCAGGTGCACGTCGAGAATGCCGCACCGTACCGTGCGGACTGGAAAGGCATCGTGGAACAGCGGTTTCGTTTGCTTCCCGCGCGTTTCAAGGCCTTTACGCCGGGCTTTGTTGCTCCGGATTACCAAGAGCGCGGCGCCAGGGACTACCGGCTCGACGCGACTCTCGATATAGACCAGTTCACCCGCATCATTCTCTACTGCATCCTGTATTACAACAATCAGCACCCGCTCAGTGAATATGAAAAGTCACCGGATATGATCGCCGACCGGGTGCCGGCAATTCCTTGCGAGTTGTGGGAGTGGGGTGTTGCCCATCGTAGTGGCAGCTTACGCGCATTCGCGCCGGAAAAAGTCCAGTTGAGCTTGATGCCGAGCGACGATGCGACCGTCACCGCTACAGGAATCCGCTATGCGACCTGCTTTTACACCTGTGAAAAAGCGATGGAAGAGCACTGGTTCGAACGCGCACGCCAAAAGGGACGCTGGAAAGTTCGAATCTCCTATGATCCTCGCCACATGGACGAGATTCATCTGCACGAAGACGTCAAGCGCGGGAAATTTATCCCCTGCACGCTCACGGAGAAAAGCCGTCATCATAGGGGTCGAATGCTATGGGAAATTCTTCAGGTAAATGGCGAAGAGAGGCGAAGCCAAAGGACTCATGAGCCGCAAGCCCTTCGTAGCCGCATCAACTTGAATGAAAAAATTAAGGGGATCGTGAATGAGGCGGAAGCCATGCGATCGGAAGCACCTCCACCCTCTGGCGGCGCGCGTCAGCAGACAGGAAACATCCGCGAAAATCGTAGCAAGGAGAGTCAGGAAAACAGAAAGCGGGAGGCTTTCAGGATGCTTCCTCCCAGTGAGGAAGCGCCGGGAACTGCGGCAGTGCTGCCTTTTCCCAAAACAAAAGAGGCCGACGATTATCGTCTCCCCGGGATAGCGGATATTATGCGCGGGCAACGGGAGGATCAGGGTGATGACGACCACGGCGGATGAGGACCTCACGTTGCCCGAATATCGGGATAACCCCTTTATCGCGAAATTGCCGCCTCCCATGTCAACGCATGACGCCTTGCTGGCCATGGCGGCTCCACCCGCCTTCAACGCGGCGGAGCGCGATTATCCCGCGCATCTGCGCGCCCATTGCATCTCGCGGCTTAAAGGCTATTTTGAGCCGCTGGAAACCCACCTCAGCCTGGAAGCAAAATTTGGCCTTCTGATCCGTCAAGGTTATCTGTGCCGCAACCCCACCACGGCTGACTATACCCGCCGCGTCCGGGAAGGCGCTACCCGGGTATTTGAAAAGGATCTCATGGCCGGCGGACGTTCTGTCCGGTCAACCGCGAGCAGTTTTGCGCTGATTGGATGTTCCGGCATTGGCAAAAGCTACGGCATGGCCAGAATATTGGAGTTATATCCGCAAAAAATTCACCATGCCGAGCCCCGCAGTCTCGACCAGGTGGTTTGGCTCAAGCTGGATAGTCCGCACAAGGGGTCGCCCAAGCAGCTTTGCATCAACTTCTTTCGGAGCATGGATGACTTGTTGGGCACGCGTTATAGCGCGCAATTTGGGAGTAGCCGGCGATCTGTCGATGAGATGATGGTGCATATGGCGCATGTCGCGAACCTGCACGCATTGGGTGTGCTGATTGTCGATGAAATCCAGCACATTCGGGAAGCGCCAGGTACTGGGGCCGAAGCGCTGTTGAACTTCCTCGTGACTCTGGTGAACACGATTGGTATCCCGGTGATCCTCATCGGCACGATGGGCGCGCTGCCCCTGTTGCAGGGAGACTTCCGGCAGGCACGTCGCGCGAGCGGTCTGGGGAGTCTGGTTTGGGAGCGCATGGAGAACGAGCCGACCTGGAATTACTTTGTCGAGCGAATGTGGACCTACCAGTGGACGCGGGAGATATCGCCGCTCACCGACGAAGTCCGTAAGGTGTTATATGAAGAGAGTCAGGGGATTGTGGACGTGTTGATCAACCTCTTCATGATGGCGCAACTGCGTGCCATTCAGCTCGGGGTTCTGAACCGTCGCCCTGAACGTATCGACGCTGGTCTGCTGCGGCAGGTGGCTAGTGAGCACATGCGGCTTATCGCGCCCATGATCAATGCGTTGAAACGTGGGGATCGCGAGGCGATCGCACAATATGATGATATCCGCCCCATGCAGGACCAGGTTCTGCAGGTGTTCAGCGACGCGCTGAGTTGCATGCCAGGGCAACCTGTCCTCGCCACCCGCTCTCCGGTGGCTTCGGCCACGACCGGAAAGGCGGCAAGCACGAATCTGGATGTGCGCGGCATCCTTCTGCCTATCTTGGCGCAGCTCGGGTTGGCTGGGGACATCGCGGAAATCCTGGTGGCGGAAGCCGAAGCAGAGCATCCGGGCCTGTCCGCGCTAGATCTCGTGGGCATTATTACGGCTAAATTACGTGATCGCGCACCTGCCAATTCCTCTAAGAAACCGCGCAAGTCGACTACAATCGCTACTAAAACCGCGAAAACACCCCTTCCCGTGGATGCGCAGGACCTCCGGACGATCATCTCGGCCAAAAAAGAGGGCGTATCCGCTTACGACGCATTGCTTGCGGCGGGCGCCGTTAAACCGCCGATGGCCGATCTCGCGAGCTGAAAAAGCCGCCCGTGTTGGCCTATTTCCCGGAAATTTATCCCGACGAACTGTTATACAGCGCGCTTGCGCGTTATCATCGCCACGTTTGTTCCAGAAGCCCGAAACACACCCTGTATGATCTCTTTGGTGAAACCGGGGTGCGGGCGACGGCGGGCTTGCAAAGCCATGTGGCGGCGTTGAGCCAAAGAATACCGGCCGATCGCGGACTCGGTCCGGAAAGGCTGACCAAGGATTTTACCCTCTACCGTTATTACACGGCATTCGAGCCGAAGTCAGTGGGACAATCCGTACTGGCGTCATTAGTGGACGGGCCGGCGGATGCCGTGCATGTGCGTCTGGGTATTGCGGCGAGCGCGATTTCGGCTCCGGCATACTTACGGTATTGTCCCATCTGCCTTGGCGAGATGTTGAGCCGCTATGGAGAAGGATATTGGAGGCGCAGCCATCAACTCCCCGGCGTTCTGGTTTGTCCGGATCATGGCGCGGCCCTGGCGGACAGTGCGGCCTCTCAAGGTGCCAGTAACCAGCACGAATTCATCGCCGCAGATCAAAAGAACTGTTCGCCGGTGGCGGCACTCCCTTCTTGGGCGAGTAGCCCGCGCCAAGTGACGCTGTTGCAAGAGATCGCCAAGCGGAGCGCGGCGTTGCTCGATCATCCGCCAGTGCGCTCCCGCTTTCGTGATTGGGGTGCGTATTATCGGAGCGCAGTGATTGATCGCGGCTTCGGCAAAGGCAAGGAGAATGTCGCTCAGAACCTTCTCAGGGAAGCAATTTTAAGCCTGTTTGAACCAATAATCGACCTTATCCCCGGTGGTCTCGGCGGCGATTGGCCTACGGCCATGGTACGGAAACACAGAAAGGCATTTCATCCGTTGCGGCATGTTCTATTCCAGATTTTTTTGGACAAACGGTCGCCGCAGCGGCGGCCGGCACCCCCCTTCGGCAAGGGACCGTGGCCCTGCTTCAATCGTCTGGCAGACCACTATGGGCAGAATGTGATCCACGAGATCGTTGTTCGCCATGATCAGGATCGGGTGATTGGTCGATTTTCCTGCGCCTGCGGATTTGTGTACGGTCGAGAGGTGGGATCAAGGAGTTCGCCGCGCATTTTGGACTTTGGCCCCCTACTGGATGATCAAATCCGGCAGAAAGTGGCGGAGGGCCTGGGACTCAGGGCGGTAGCCGGATATCTTGCCATTGATCCGGGGACGGTGAGGTTGCACGCCTCCCGACTCGGGTTGAATGTGCCCTGGAAGCCCTTAGCCGCACGACATTCCCGAACATTGGTGCCAGACCGGGATGCCATAAGAACACGGTGGTTGGACGTGCAGCAGAATTACGCTGATTTGTCACGTCGGCGACTGGCGCTCCTGCTACCCAAAGAACACGCATGGTTGTACCGCCATGACAGGGAGTGGCTGGAGCAACATTCACCAACGGCACTGCACAAGAAATGGTCTGATCAGCGTGTGGACTGGGAGACATTGGATCGTAGCATGGCGATCCAACTGCGTAAGGTCGCGCGGGAAATCACTCGGGAGGTTCCGCCGCAACGCGTTACCCAGGCGGCTTTGGAGCGCAAGTTGGGGCGACCGCGTTGGATGTCAAAACGGCAGACAAAGCTGCCTAAAAGTATCGGCGTGCTTGGCGAGGTCACGGAGACTATTGATGCGTTTCGTCTGCGCCGCATTGCTTGGGCTGTCTCGGAATTGGATCGCCAGGCGTTGCCTGTGCGATCGTGGCGGGTACGCCGCTTAGCGGGGCTGCCTTCGATAGCTTCACCGAGCGTAGAAACCGCCTTGGCTGCATTGGAAATAATGGCTGGATCCTCTGAGGTATAAATTGATCAGAATAGACGTATTACGCAAAGTGCCTGAAGATTTGACGCTACACTGGCTGGTTGGAGTCGAACAAGACGATAAAAAGGGGTGGCGGGTACGTATAGTCACCTGCGGCGTGTCGTCAGGCAAATTTGCCATGTGGAGCGTACCTATTGGGCTGTTCCCGGTGCTGGCACTCGGTTAGGATCCATTAGTAAATAACTTGCACTTTTTATGCGGCAGGCATAGCCTTGCGGCATGGAAGCAGACGCACTGATAGCAGCTCGACACCGAGCGCTCGAAGGGATACTGGATGAGCGGCAAAGACGACTGCATGCGGCGGTAGAGGCGAAGGTGCTAGGCCATGGTGGCGTCAAACGGGTTAGCGAGGCGACGGGGGTCGCGCGAGGTTCCATTCTGGCGGGTCTCAAGGAACTCAAGGATCCAGAGAATACACTCCCCAAAGGCCGGGTTCGTCGGCCCGGTGGTGGGCGCAAAAAACTGGTAGATCGTGATCCAGACTTACTGGCCGCGTTGGAGCGTTTGGTGGATCCTGCGGCACGGGGCGATCCCCAGTCACCCCTGCGCTGGACGTGCAAGAGCCTCAAGCAATTGGCACATGAACTGGGCGAACAAGGGCATCGTATTAGCCATGTTTCCGTGGGTATTCTGCTCAAGGAGTTGGGATACAGCCTGCAAGGCAATCGAAAGACTCTGGAAGGCACTGACCACCCGGATCGGGATGCGCAATTTCAGTATATTCAGGAAAAGACGCAGCAGGCATTGGATGCTGGACAACCCGTGATTTCGGTGGACACCAAGAAAAAAGAGCTGGTCGGCAACTACAAAAATGCCGGTCAGGAGTGGCGGCCACAGGGAGAACCGGAGGCGGTTCAGGTGCACGACTTCGTGGATGCAGAACTGGGGCGAGCTAATCCCTACGGGGTTTACGATCTCGCCCAGAACGCGGGCTGGGTAAGCGTAGGCACTGATCATGATACGGCAAGTTTTGCGGTAGCGACTATCCGGCGCTGGTGGTTGGGCATGGGTCAACCCCTTTACCCCGCCGCCAAGGAGCTGATGATCATGGCCGACGGTGGCGGCAGCAACGGATCGCGGGTGCGTCTCTGGAAGCTGGAGTTACAAGGACTTGCGGACGATTTGAATCTACCGATCCGAGTATGCCACTTCCCGCCGGGCACGAGCAAATGGAACAAGATTGAGCACCGCTTGTTTTCCTATATCAGCATGAATTGGCGGGGGCGGCCTTTGGTGAGTCACGAGGTCATTGTCAATTTGATCGCTGCCACCACCACGAGCAAAGGGTTGAAAGTACGTGCCGCCATTGACCCCACACCCTACCCGAAGGGAATCAAGGTCACTGACGCTGAATTCGCTGCCATTCAGCTTGATCGCGATGATTTCCATGGAGAGTGGAATTACGTCATCTCACCGAAAAGAAAATGCACGTAATTTATTAACGACTCCTTATCGCTTCTCCGAAGGTAAGTTGCTCCCGATAACCTACGGCGAATATTCGGAAGCGATTATTCCCAATCTGGCGGCGGGAGAGGAAATCAACTCGTCCGACATTCCGCCGGAATTATATTCGTTCGAAGGCAAATCACAGGGGGTGCAGCGGCTCCTGCGTTATCGAGTGGGTCAGGTGGAGTATTTGCTCCCGACCATGGAGCTCATCCGTAGCCTGTTCCTGCATAATAAAACGCTTGCCAATCATATTATGCAGCCTGGGGGCATTATGACACTCTTCAGGCCGGTCGAACCTGGGTTTCATCCTCGCCTGCAGCTCGATTATACCCAGCAAATGCCGGTGAGATCACTCAAGAGATCATTTATCTTGGAATTTTCTTGGCTGGCGGTGGATCCTGATGGGCAACGCGCCTGGGACAGTGTCTACGAACGGACATTCAAACAAAAGTATATGACCTTTGATCCTCCCGATTTGCATGACTGTGGAATTAAGTTTCGTGGAGTGCGGAAAGGAAATCAGTGGCTTATCTTAGAAATCTCCGAGTTCACGGGGAAGAGGGTACCCTGTGACGTTTTGTATTTTTCTCATCCGTCGCTGGGGAAAACGATCACGGTGCGGATGCCAAAAAGTCAGCCCAAAAGGCGTGGGCCAGACGGTGGTCCGTCATCCGGTGACGTTCCTGTCATAGACACGGTAGGTTCGGGTAGTAGGACGGATGTTCATCAGCCACCCCTGCCGATATTGACCAGAACCAGCATTTTTGACCGGGAAATCGAAGTGCGTCGGGTGGATAAAAAAGATCGGGTACGTGTTATCAGGCGTAGAAACAAGGGTGCCGCGGACACCAGTGAAAATGGGGGAAAGACCCGAAAATATCGGGGAAGTGGAAAAACGCCACCGCCTAAAGTGAGCGTTTCCCCTGAGTCTCTGCACGACGATCTCCTGCCCATGGAGTTTCAGGTGCTTGCGGTCGAGAAAGGTGAAGGTACGGACGATCTAAGGCGATTGATGCAGGTGATCCGTACCATGGCGAACGGGTTAAAAGATGTCCGTATTTTGACGGCGCTGTGCCGGCTTGAAACCGGGCAGGCCTTTTCCATGGTCGGAAGGCGCCAAAGATTATGCCTGGTTGCCGTATTTTTTCAGGAAAAGGCGTTCCCGGTGGTGTTGCTGGATGTGGAGCATAGTAACAAAATGGCTTTGTCTACGCTGCTGCTGCGATTCAAGGGTGGTATCGGGCTTCGAGATATCGAAAACCATATCCTGTCGATTCTCCACCGGCTGGATTGTCGGGGAGGGCGTTGGGACGTTACGGAGAGTGAAGGCGACCAGCTTGCCCGATATGAGCGGCTGCGGAAGGTGATGAGACCTGATCCGGGAGGTAATGAGCAACAACAGAATGGCGTTTGGGCGGAAAAGCTGAAGAAAAAGATCTTTGAGTTTCCTGGCCCATTCGCTTCCACGTAGTGATGAGTATCGCGAGGCTTTCGTGCCCCCAGGCGGTGGTTACCGAAGAAGGCGGATCGTGAAAAGCTCTCCATCCTCAATTAGCTGAGGCTCGGTGCCATTGTGTTCCCTCCCCGATGCATTTGATGAGGGTTGGCAGCTATATCTTTCGGCATTCAGCACCCGGTAAAGGATGTCAAAGTCGAAAAGGGCGGTGCGGCGACTGGTGCTCATCGCCGAATCGTGGGTTGTTGAGTCGGTCTGGAGGCCTTGCAGGTGATTCGGCTGACCAACGGGCAGTCACTGGAGTTTATTCTGGCCGTGCCTGCGCGCTTTGCCCGCCGCCGAGTGGCGCCCGCCCTTCATTGTCGTCACTGATGTAGGGCGATCTCTGGATCTCTACGCGGAGTTCACTCGTTCCGGCGGCACCTACGTCCCCTATCCCGATCCCGGCCATCACCGTATCCGTTTGCAGGACCTGCGCGATCCCGTCGTAGTCCAGCGTTTACGCCAACTCTGGAACGACCCGGACAGTCTTGATCCCAGTCGCCATGCCGCCCGCGTCACCCGCGCCATTGCTGACCGCCAGCGGTGCTGCTCCCGGCGCGGATCGGACCGCGTTCACACGGGATATGGGCGAAGCCTTGGAGCAGTACTATGCCGTGGCGGCGGCTCAGGCGCCTTCCTTCGCTGAAATCGTGAACCAGTTCAGCCGATTGGGTCAGCGTTACAAGCTCCGAATACTGCGCCAGTTCTTGTTCGCTTTCAGGGCCTTTATCATTGTGGAGTCGGTGGCGCGCGACCTGGATGCTCGTTTCAACATGCTTGCCACCTTACAGGCCTTTACGCCGCACTTGCTTGCGCGGCAATTCCTCCCCGACATGACAGAAGCCTTTCCCGGCGCCTATCGGGCGCTCTTCACTTTGCGCCGGGCCCTGACAAGGTTGCCTGTTTCACTCACCCGTGCGTTACAGCAGTTGGCTAAGGGTGAACTGACCGTAACGGTTGCCAACGCGCCTATGGAAGAGATCCCGCAACACCTTGATCGCGCCAGCAACCGCCTCAGCCTGAGCCTGATCATTGCGGCCGTTATCATCGGGTCATCCCTGGTCATGGCCTTCCACACCGGTCCCCACTATCTGGGGATTCCGCTCCTGGGCCTCCTAGGCTATTCGGTGGCCAGCGCACTCGGCCTGTGGTGGGTGATAGCGATCCTGCGTTCGGGGAAGTTCTGATCAGCGACATGCTGACTGCTTCCCGACCCATGCGCTAGGCGGTGAGCCGAACCTTCTGAAGGAGCTTGGCGTTGACGGCGACGATCACGGTGGAAACGGACATCAGGGCCGCCCCCACCGCCGGGGAAAGCACCAGGCCAATGCTATAAGCCACTCCGGCAGCAAGGGGGATCGCCACGATGTTGTAGCCGGCGCCCCACCACAGGTTCTGGACCATCTTGCGATAGGTGGCGCGGGAAAGTTCCAGGATGGCCACCACATCCCGAGGATCGGAACGGACCAGCACGATGTCCGCCGACTCGATGGCGACGTCCGTACCCGCCCCGATGGCGATCCCGACGTCCGCCTCCACCAGGGCGGGCGCATCGTTGACACCGTCGCCAACCATGGCCACGCGCAACCCCCGCGCCTGCACTGCCTTGATCTTCCCCGCCTTTTGATCCGGCAGCACTTCGGCGAAATAATCGTCAAGCCCCATTTCCTGGGCTACCCAGCGGGCCACCGCTTCCGAGTCCCCGGTCAGCATCATCACCTGTACGCCCATCCCCTTCAGCCGCGCGAGTGCTTCCCGCGATTCCGCTCGAATGATATCGGCCAGCGCGACCGCCCCTGCCGGTTTCTCATCGACGAGCAGGTATACCACCGTTTTGCCCTGGGATGCCAAGGCCCCGATCCGCTCATCGCTGACATCGAGGCCGTGCTCCTTGAGATAGCCGGGACTTACGACTTTCACGTTGCGTCCTTCCACGATGGCTTGCGCGCCCTTCCCGGGGATGGCCCTGAATTCCTTGGGAGACTCGAAGCTTATGCCCCTCTCTTTGGCATCTGCCACGATGCCGGCGGCGATGGGGTGCTCCGACTGACTTTCGAGGGCCGCGGCGAGCCGCACGACCTCGTCTTCGGCGTATCCGCCCAGCACGACCACATCCGTGACGCCGAACCGCCCCTCCGTCAAGGTCCCGGTCTTGTCGAACACCACCGCCTGCAGTTGGCGCGCCCGCTCAAAAGCAGACCGGTCCCGGATAAGCAGCCCATGCTGCGCCGCCATGGCGGTGGACACGGCGACGACTAGCGGAATCGCCAGGCCCAGGGCATGGGGACAGGCAATCACCATAACGGTCACCATGCGGGCCAGGGCAAACTCGAAGTGCTGGCCAAGGACCAGCCAAGTGGCAAGGGTAAGCCCCCCGACACTCAACGCGGTAAGGGTCAGCACCAGGGCCGCGCGGTCGGCCAGGTCCTGGGTCCGGGAGCGGGACTCCTGTGCCCGGCGCACCATCTCGATGACCTGTGAAAGATAGGTTTCACTGCCGGTCTTGTGGACCTCGACGGTGATACTCGACTCTCCGTTGACCGAACCGCCGATCACTTCGTCGCCGCCCCCCTTCTCCACGGGCTGGCTTTCGCCGGTGAGCATGGCCTGGTTGACGGTGGTTCGCCCCTCGACGATCAGACCATCTGTAGGGATTTTTTCGCCGGGCTTCACCAGCACCCGGTCACCGCGCTGCAGATTGGCGACCGGCACGTCTTTCATACCGTCCGGGGCCACGAGATGGGCCTCGGAAGGCATCATTTGCACCAGTTTTTCTAGTGCGCCGGATGCCCCCATGACCGATTTCATCTCGATCCAGTGGCCGAGCAGCATCACATCGATCAGCGTAGCGAGTTCCCAGAAGAACACTTCGCCTTGAACCCCGAACACGACGGCACTCGAGTAAAAATAGGCCACGCTGATGGCCAGGGCGATCAGCGTCATCATGGCTGGCTTGCGGGTTTCGAGTTCGGCAAACAGCCCCTTCAGGAAGGGCCAGCCGCCGTAGAAATACACTCCACTCGACAACGCGAAAAGCACATAGGACGACCCCGTAAAGGCAAGAGTAGCCTCCAGTCCCAGCAGATGCTGGATAAGCGGCGACAAAAGGAGGATCGGAATCGTCAGGGCCAGCGATACCCAAAACCTCCGCCGGAAATCGGCGATCATGGCGGCATGGTTGTGACCGCCGTGCGCACCGGGATGAGCGGTACCCATCCCTTGTTTCTGATGTCCCGAATGGTCCATAGAGTCCTCTCCTTTTACCGCCGCAGGGCCTTACAACGCCGGTTGCCGATTTCCGACCTTAGTGCGCGTTGTGCCTGATTCCATAGGTTAGCTATGGTAATGGGACAAACGTCCGATGAGCGGCGGAGCAAAAATAGAATGTCACACCCTATACACGGCTACGCCTCGGCATCTGGGGATGCACATCCATGCCGCAGACTGGATCCTTAACCAACGAGACAAGCTTTCCAGCGCTGCCCCACCTGTTGGTAGCGCATCCGGACCAGCTTCGGCGGATGGGGAAGCGCTATTGTTCCAGGTCGCGGCGCCTTTCCAGGTACTCATCCCTTCCAATTTCCCCACGAGCATAGCGCTCGTGGAGTACATCCAGCGCGGTGGTTTTCTCGCCACCCCGACTCCCGTGACCTGGGAAGGCCCGCACCAGCGACACGATCCCCGCAACAATGCCAAAAATCAGCAAGAGGCAAAGCAAACCCCAAAACAGGATCATGAATGCCGACCCGACCCAGCCGTAACCATTGAAAAAACCACCCATCATATAAGGCCACATTTTCTGTTCCTCATCGTGCTCGCTACACCATGGACGCAGAACTAACTCTCGCCGATAACCAGCTCACTTAAGGCTTCAGTGTAGTAGGCAGTGTCCACTTATTCCATCTTCTTTCAGGCTATCCAATGGATGGGGCCAGCCATCGGCGTCCTGGCGACTGAGGATTGGTCTGCGGCAAGATCTTCGGCCACCCGTACCTTTGCTGCCAATGGCCTTCCCCCCGTTGACCGTTAGATATCGCTTCAGCCACCTCTGCCTCGCGGTAACTTCGGTCCACATGTTGGTAACGGCGCCACACATAGATTGCCCAGATGCGATAGCGTTTCTCGCCGATCATGGCAACAGCCTCTTCCTTGTGTTCCTCCAAGCGCCGGACCCAGTGGGTGAGGATTTGGGCGTAGTGGGGGACAGAAGTGTTTCACGTCCAGGATTTCAAGGTGCTGGCCGGCCATTTCGAGGACCACCCGCCAGAGATGGGGAATCTCGCCGTCGGGAAAGACTTGCAAACACCGACGGTTGGGGCGGTAAAAAAACCGTAGATAAGGGGCACGTCAGTAAGGGCGGGAAGCGCGGCACTCAGTCGCGGCAGCATTGACATTTGATGGCCGTTGAGTTTTGATGACTAAACTAACGTCTCGAGATTGGGGTACTGTGCGCGTTTTTCGCTCGTTCGTTCGCCGGATAGCCTTTATGGCCCTGCTTCTACTGCTGCCTTGGATGGTGGCACCCGTAGACGCGGCTCCGGCGCTGTGCGCCCTGTCGATGACAGGGGTAGCCGCACATGGCACACAAATGCCGCGTTGCGAACAGGCCCTTGGTGCTCCGGCCCCGCAGCAAGGCTCTTGCCTGACTGCTTGCTGCCACCACGATATGATGGCGCCGGTAGCGGAGAGTGCCCACAACATCACCCCCGCCATGTCGGCTCTCGCCGTTTCCGTTGCATCCTGGATTACTCTCTCTTCTCCTAAGCCCGTTCCACACTTTCTCCGCGTTGCGGCCCACACTGGTCTTCCCCCACTCTCCGCAGTTCGTTTTCTCATTTAGCCTCCCGCCTGAATCCGCAGTCCCGCGCACATAGTCGCGCCGGACAGGAAATTCGCGTCTTCGGCCCTAACTCGGGCCGTATGTGGAGGCTATATGAGCGATGTGCAAAGAAGTTCTGGAAATAAATATTTTCTAAAGTGGGTTGCGGCTATTTGCAGGGGCGCGGGGCCACTCTCCCTTCCCGCCATGCTGATGATGGTGTTCAGCCCTTATGCCAGTGCCGCCCCATTGAGCCTGCAGGGTGCTGAGGCTATTGCCCTGCGGCAAAACCCCGGTCTCGGCGCCCTAACCCAGAAGATCGCGGAATTACGGCATAAAGCCGTGGCGGTAGCCCAACTGCCCGATCCGCATCTTGGTCTCGGTGCCGTGAACCTGCCCATCAACAGCTTCTCCATGAACCGGCAGCAGATGAGCATGCTGAGCGTGGGCCTGAGTCAGACTTTTCCCTCCTTTGGCAAATTAGGGCTGGAAGGACAACAGGCGGGAATGGAAGCGCAGATGGCGAACTTCACCCTGCGCGGCCAGTCCGCCGAGTTGGTGTTGTTGTTGCGCCGCGCCTGGCTGCAAGCCCTTTATACCGAAGATGCCGTGGCAACGGTCCAGCATCAGGAACAGTTGGAGGCCGAGAGTGTGCAAGCGGCACTGGCGCTCTACCGGTCCGCTCAAGGGTCACAGGCCGAGGTACTCCGTGCCCAACTGGCGCGCGACAGTTTGGCCAATGACATCACCAAATTGCAGGCAGAGCAGGCAAGCGATCTGGCGCAAATCGCCCAGATTCTGAACCTGCCGGAACCGCCGTCCATAGAAAAGCAATGGCCGAATCTGCCGCCACCACCCACTCTTGCCGAAATGGAAACCCGACTATCCGGCCAACCCCTTCTGCGGACCGCCCAGGAGCAAACGCGTGTCGCGCAAATGGGCGTACAGATAGCCAAGCGGGGCTATTGGCCGGAGGTCACGGTCAGCGTCAGTTATGGTCAGGATTTCTACCCCGGCAGCCCCAACTGGCTGTCAGCAGGGGTTAATCTGAGCCTGCCCATTTTTCCGGGAGATCGCCAGGACCAGGATGTCGCCGCAGCCCGGGCCAAGGCCTTGCAGGCGCAATATCGCTACGACGATCAACATCTTGCATTGACCCAGAAGACGCGCGCCACCTTCGCCCGTTACATAGCCCTCAAGACCCAGTTGGATCGGACCGATCAACGCCTGCTACCCACCGCACGGAATGCCTTTTCCGCAACGCTCGCCGCCTACTCGGCGGGGCGTGCCGGACTGAACGCGGTGTTGCGCACCCAGAAAGACGTGCTGGACTACGCCCTGACCCGCCTGCAATACCGCCGCGACCTGGCCATCAGCGCCGCAGAACTGGATTTCCTCACCACTCAAGGAGAGATGCAACCATGAAGTCACGCAACTGGATTATCGGCATAGGTCTGCTCGTCCTTGGCGTAGCCCTTGGGGCGGGTGCGGCGTGGTGGCTGCGGGTCCCTGCCGCGGCACCGAGCGCCAACGTCGCAGCAACCTATCCTCAGGAAAGTACCCCCAAGGGACGGCACATCCTCTACTGGGCCGCCCCCATGAACCCCAAGATTCATTCGGATCACCCGATGAAGGACAGCATGGGGATGGCGTATATCCCGGTCTATGCCTCCAGTCCGAACGCGCAAAAGGGGTCCAGCCTCAGCATCAATCCGCGCCTGGCGCAAAACCTGGGGGTGCGTCTCGTGGATGTGCAGCGCCGTCAGATGGGCCACGCCATCCACACCGTGGGCACCCTGGCGGTGGACGAGAACCGGGTCTATTCCGTCACTCCGCGTTTCTCCGGCTGGGTGACCCGCTTGAACGTCCGCGCCGTGGGTGACCCCGTGCAGCGCGGCCAGGTGCTCGCCGAGATATATTCTCCCGAGCTGTATAGCGCCCAACAGGAATATCTCATTGCCCGCCGCCAGGGTGGAGCGACGGAAGACCCGGCATTGCTGGCGGCAGCCAGGGCGAAATTACGGCTGCTGGGCATGCCGGAAGGCCAGATCGCGGCGCTCGCCCTGCGCGGCACGGCGGAGCGGGACGTGCCGCTCATGGCGCCCGCGTCCGGGGTGGTCGAAACCCTCAACGTGCGCCAGGGTGGTTACGTCTCGCCGCAGACGAATGTCTATGCAATCGCCAATCTCGACCGGGTATGGGTCAATGTGGCGCTCTACTCCTATCAGTTGCCCTGGGTACGGATCGGCAACCCCGTGCGCTTGCATCTGCCCGCCTATCCCGGCAAGACCTGGGAAGGACGTTTGAGCTTCCTCTATCCGACCCTCGACCCCAAAAGCCGGACGGTGACGGCCCGGCTGAGCTTTCCTAATCCCGGGGGAAACCTGCGCCCCGGCACCTATGCCGACGCCACTATTCTGGCCAGCCCCGAGGAGACCCTGGCGGTCCCCAGCAGCGCCGTACTGCGTACCGCTCAGGGGGATTATGTGATGCTGGGTGAGGATAATGGACATTTTCTGCCGGTCCAGGTTGCTCTGGGGCCGGAGGCCGACGGCTGGGTGGCCATCAACAAGGGACTCAAGACGGGTGACCGGGTAGTGGAAAGTGCCCAGTTCCTGCTCTATTCCGAATCCCAGTTCCAGTCCGTCAAGGCCCGTATGTTAGGGGGCAATACGGCGTCCACCACGAGTGCCGCGCCGGGCATAGGGGTTTCCCAGCCGCAGAACATGACTCAGGGCCGGAAATCCTCTGCACTGGCCGCTCCCGCCGGGAATGCTGGTGCCCCGCCAACGCCACCGGCCTCATCCGGTCCGAGCGCCATGGCCGGGATGAACATGGGTCAGGGGGGCAAATCCCATGATTAGAGCGATCATGCGTTGGTGTATGGAAAACCGCTTGCTGGTCATGATCGCCGTCCTGGTGTTAATCGTCGGCGGTACGTTGGCGGTGATCAATATTCCCCTGGAGGCTATCCCCGACATCTCGCCCACCCAGGTCATCGTCAAGACCTCCTACCCTGGTCAGGCGCCGCAGATCGTTCAGGATCAGGTGACCTACCCCCTGGAGACCACCCTGCAGGAGGTACCCGGTGCCCAGGCCGTGCGCGGCTACTCCATGTTCGGGGACTCCTATGTTTACGTCCTCTTCAAAGGGGGCACCAGCATCTATCAGGCCCGCAACCTGGTACTCCAATACCTGAGCCAGGTGCAGTCCAAGCTGCCGCCGGGGATCACGCCGGCCCTGGGGCCGAACAGTTCGGGGGTGGACTGGATCTTCGAGTATGCCCTCACCGACCCCGGCGGGACCTTGAATCTGGCCCAGCTCACCACCTTGCAGAACTGGTTTCTCAAGTACGAACTACAGGCCATCTCCGGCGTCGCGGAGGTGGCCACGGTAGGGGGCATGGTGCAGGAGTACCAAGTGGTGGTGGACCCCCAGAAACTCCTCGCCTATCACCTGACCCTGCCGGAGGTAGAAGCCGCCATCCGCGCCGCCAACGGGGAGACCAGTGGCTCGGTGGTGGACATGGGGGAGGCGAGTTATATCGTCCGCACCTCGGGTTACATTCGCTCCCTGAAAGATCTGGAGGATGCGTCGCTGGGGGTGCGCGACGGCGTGCCCATTACGCTGCGGGAGGTGGCCCGGGTGCAGTTGGGCCCGCAGTTGCCCAATGGCATCGCCGATCTTAACGGCCAGGGCCAGGTGGTGGGCGGTATCGTGATGATGAACCAGGGCGGCAACGCCTATGCTCTCATCCATCAGATCGAGCGCAAGCTGAAGGACATCCGGCCCTCCCTGCCCAAGGGGGTGCAGGTCGTCACCACCTACAGCCAGGCCCCGCTCATCCAGCGCAGCATTCATACCCTGACCGGCAAGCTGCTGGAAGAGTCCCTGGCGGTAGCGCTCATTTCCCTGCTCTTCCTGCTGCGTGCGCGTTCGGCGCTGGTGGCCCTCGTCGCCCTGCCGCTGGGAATACTGGCCGCCATCCTTATCATGTGGGGCATGGGTGTCCCCGCCAACATCATGTCCCTGGGCGGCATTGCCATCGCCATCGGCGTGATGATGGATGCCCCCGTGGTCATGATCGAAAACATGCACAAGCACCTGGAGCAAACCCCCGGTGTCGATCCCTGGGCGGCGGCGATGGCGGCGGCGGAGGAGGTCGGTCCGGCACTGTTTTTCTCGCTGATCATCATCGCCGTTTCCTTCCTGCCGGTCTTCGCCCTGGGCGGCGAGGAGGGCAAGCTCTTCGCGCCCCTCGCCTTTACCAAGACCTTTTCCGTGGCGGCTGCCGCCATGCTCTCCATAACCGTGGTGCCCATTCTCATGGCATGGTTCATCCGCGGTCGCATCCGCCCTGAAAACAAAAACCCCCTGAATCGGGTCCTGGCTTTCCTCTACCGACCAGTCATCCACGGTGTCCTGCGCGCCCCCTGGATCATTTTGGTCCTCGCCCTGCTGCTCACGGCCACCCTCTACTACCCCTGGAACCGCCTGGGGTCGGAATTTATGCCGCCGCTGAACGAGGGGACGCTGCTCTATATGCCGGTCACTCAGGACCCGGCGGTTTCCATCGGCGAGGCCGCCACGCTCCTGCAGCAGACGGACCGCATCCTCAAGACCTTCCCCGAAGTGAAAACGATCTTCGGCGAGGCGGGACGGGCACAAACGGCGACGGACCAATCGCCCCTGTCCATGTTCGATACGGTGGTGAATTTAAAGAATCCCGACCAGTGGCCAGCCGGGATGACGATGCAGAAGCTGCAAAGCAAGATGAACAAAGCCATGAGTATTCCCGGCCTGTCGAATATCTGGACACAGCCGCTCAAGGGACGGGTGGACATGCTGACTACCGGTCTACAGACACCACTAGGCATTAAAATCGGCGGAACGGATCTCGATACCCTGAACCGCCTGGGGCAGGAACTCCAGACCGTCCTGCGCAAGGTACCCGGCACCCAGAGCGCCTATGCGGCACAGGTCACCGGCGGCCGCTACATCGTCGTTCACACCGACCGCGCCAAGGCCGCCCGCTACGGTATTTCGGTGGCGGATGTGAATCGTCTCGTGGAAACGGCCATTGGGGGCAAGGTCCTGACTACCGCTGTACAAGGGCTGGAACGCTTCCCGGTGGATCTTCGTTACCCCCGGGAGCTGCGCCAGTCCCTGTCCACCCTGATGGAAAGCCGCATCGCCACGCCCAGTGGTGCCCAGATTCCTCTGGCCCAGGTAGCCGATCTCCGCATCGAGGGCGGGCCTGCCATGCTTACCAGCGACAACAGTCGCCTGAACAGTTGGATCTATATCGACCCGAAGCCTGGCACCAACATCGGTGCCTATGTACCCCGCGCCAAAGCGGCCATTGCGAAAGCCGTCAATCTCCCAGGAGGTTATACCGTCTCCTGGGTAGGCCAGTATCAGGTCATGGAGCAGGCCGCCAAGCGTCTGGAGCTGGTCATTCCCGCCGTCATTCTGCTGATCGCCCTGCTCCTCTACTTCAACTTTAAAAACTGGGTGGAGGTGGCCATCATCCTGCTCACCCTGCCCTTATCTCTGGTCGGTGGTTTCTGGCTCGTCTATTGGCTGAATTACAAGCTCTCGGTGGCGGTGGCGGTGGGTTTCATTGCCTTGGCGGGAGTGGCGGCGGAATTCGGGGTGGTGATGCTTCTCTACCTGGACCAGGCCCTCCTCCGGCGGCAGGCCCGTGACAACTTACGGAATTGGCACGATCTTCGGCTGGCCGTCATTGAGGGAACCATGCTGCGCCTGCGGCCATTGGCCATGACCTTGACCCTGGTGGTGGGTGGCCTCTTACCCATCATGTTCAGTCATGGCGCCGGCGCCGATGTGATGAAGCGCATTGCCGCGCCCATGGTGGGCGGAATGTTTAGCGCCGCGTTACTGGCGCTGCTGGTGATTCCCGCCCTTTATGCGCTGTGGCAGAAACGGCGATTGGGCCTGCGGTGATGATGGCGCGCGAAGTGCAGAAGGAGAAGTTCGTGGCAACACTAACGAAGCGTAGGCGTGGAGGATCGATGATGGAACCGAAATTATTGACATCGGCGAAGGTGGAAGGTGGGGGGCATGCTGGGATCCGCTTCCGTTTGGAAGGGGAATTAACCCCGATATTGACGTTGGACTTGGACCCTTTGAGTTTTGTGCTTTTCGAGCATCACACCCTATTGTGGAAAGACCCGAAAACCGTCATTTCGGCCACGTCGCCAAAAACCGTACGAAGTTTCTGGGACCATCCGTCGTGGCTGATGATGGCATCCGGCCCCGGGTCACTGAGTCTCAGCCGGGATTGCGTCGGCAAGATATTCGGGGTGAACCTGCATGACGGAAATACCTTGTTGGCACCCGCCCCGCACTTTCTGGCGGCGAGCGGCGCGGTCCACATTGAGAGCTTCTCCGGCGGAAGCGACGGACCTTGGGTTACCGGGGACACCGCGCCAAGCGTTGATCGCTTTTCCGTGGCGGGCGACGCGAAGGGGTTGGTTTGGTTGCACGGTCACGGTGATGTCTGGGAGCTCACGCTGGCAAAAGGGGAGTCTTTGGACCTGGATCCGAAGGCATGGATCGCTCGTGATCCCTCGATCCAATGGGAACCTATCGGACTGGGATCGCTTTCTACGGATATGGCTGCAGGAGCGAACTGGGGCATATGCCGCGCACAGGGCCCCGGGACCATCTGGATGCAAAGCGGCGGAGTCGGCCCTGCGCGATGGTGAGGGCTGTTCCACGGATATTTGTGGCCTGGTCAATGATACGCAGATCCTGGAGGAAGTATGAAATCGACAACGGATAACCGTTATATCCTGCACCCTGTCTGGGACCCGCTGCTGCGGGCACTGCATTGGTGGATGGCGCTTGCCATGATGGCGCAATTCACCTCAGGTGCGACCCTCCTGGCCTTGGGTAACGACATGTCTGACACCCTGATGGGGAAGATCGACATCATCCATTATGTCGGCGGCTATGCTTTCGCCGCCGGGCTGGTGGTGCGCATCCTCTGGCTCTTTGTCGGCCCGCCGACGGCGCGCTGGCGCGACCTCCTGCCCCTGACGCCAGCCCAGCGCCGCATCTGGCGGGAAACCCTCGCCTGCTATCTGAGCGGCTTCCGCCGCCCGATTTCCCCTTATCGGGGGCATAACGCTTTCGCTGGCCCCGCCTATCTCGCCTTTTTCCTGATTGCCGTGGCGCAGATCGCCTTGGGAATCAGCCTCTCACTTATGCCGGATAGTGAAGCGATGAACTCCCCTTTGATGGTGATGCATGAATGGGGTTTCTTTCTGCTGCTTGCCTTCGTCATTGTCCATGTGGCGCTCGTGATGGCGCACGAGATCGCGGGTCGCCACGGTTTGATCTCCGCCATGATCCACGGCCACAAGGGATTCACCGAGTCGGAACACCAAGCCCTTCTTACCGATTGGAACGCTGGGATCAGTGTCCAGGCGGACCCGAGCGGCGGGACGGAAGGGCTGGACGATATTACTTCAAATAACAGAGATGTCACGAAAATCAGGCATGAGTGATGGATAGGCGAGTGGTATGGACGCGCAATTTCGCCGTGGGCGGAAAGGAGGGACACCGGAAATTATTGCCATAACCAAGTGCTTAAACTTTGATAAACGAACAGTTCAACAACAGCAAGGAGACGAACATGAAACGTTTTTATCTCACCCTCATCCTGGCGTGTTCGGCGGCGGCCACGCTTCCGGCATATGCGGCCACAGGCAACATGCCGGGTATGGACAATATGCGCACCGTGTCGGGCCAAGCGACCAAGGCCCAAACCTTCATGGGGCAGGGCAAAATCAACAGCATCAGTCCTGATGCGAACTCGGTCAACATTGCCATGGGCCCCGTCAAGGCCCTTGGCTGGCCCAGTATGTCAATGAATTTCCTGCTCCAGAACACGGCTATGCTCAACGGCCACAAGAGCGGAGAAGTGGTGAATTTCAATTTTGAAAAAGATACCGCCGGGGGGTACATCATCACCAAGATCACGCCGGTCAAACAATGAAAATACGGAGTAATCCTGTAATCCGGCCAAATCGGCCCATCGGGAAATGCCACTGGGATCGAGTTATATCATCCACTGGATCTCTACTAAATTTATCTGAATCAATACAGGAGGATTTACCATGACACTGGGAGCATCCCACCAAGACATATGCAAAGAAAGTCAGATCATGACAATCAGACTTCGCCATGCTGCCCTACGGGGGTTTATGATGACGATCCTTTTGATCGCGCCATTATCTGCCTATGCACGCGAAGATCATTCGCCACTCAATCCAAGGTATGAAACAAAAATACTAACAGACAAAGCAGAATATTACACGTACACCATGATTGTAGAGATCAAGGATGGTCGCTGGAAGGAAGTCGTTAAGGACGCCCAAAAAGTTGCCGAAATCGGCAAGCAAATACAGGCAATAAACGCTTATTGATCTGACCACGGGCGCCATCAGAACTTCGTGACAGGCAGGAGCGCTAGCATCTGCCGGTTGGATGGCTTGGTGTAACGGGATGACGCTTTTGTGGGGGACGGTCGGGCGGAAACACACTGGACGGGCACGGACTACTTGCGGTACTACTGCAGAACCGCAAGCCCACCGTCATCGGGTAAAGGCTGCGCGGGATACAGCCAGCGGTGCGCTGTCGCTTGTTGGCGTAAGGCAAAATCACCATCTGGGGTATCCATTTAACCGGAGTTGGGCGTAAGCTGAGCGGATGGGAAGTCCTCGCGCCAGTATTCACTACCCAAAGTCTCTTGGGGAATTTCAGGCTTGGTTCCTGACGAATGCTGATTGTCTTGACTACCTGGAATGGTTGAGATGGCCTTCCGGTATTATCTGCCCGGCGTGCGGGCATCCAGGTGGGTGACGGCTTCAGGATGGCAGGTTCGTGCGAACTCTGGAGCTTGCCGCCAACCATGAGCCGGTGCGCTACCATGATCTTGTCATGGCTGGTCACCCAAAGGCTGTTCCGCCCAATCTGCCGAGAAAACGCGGACATCCGCCCAGCCCTGGAACGACCTTTGCCGAACCGCCCTTGGAGGCAAATCGCTAACTCCGGTTAAATGGATACCCCGGATCACCATAACGGATTTTAGAGCTATTTTGGTGAGGTATTCGGGTATATATTCGTCGAACAGCCGGTACAGAGGTTACGCTACCGCCAGGTACAGTAAACTCAAGGGATACCACAAAGGGCTAATTGCTGTGAAGACAAAAGCTGTGAGATCGCCAATGTCGGTGTCTTACTAGCCGCCAGCAGCATTTACCTGCTTGCCTCGCGCTGGCCGGACATCATCGTCGGTGCCCTTATCTCCGGCGTGTTTCTCAGCTCCGCGTTTAATGTCCTGCGGCAATCCTTGCAAGCGCTACGTGCGCCCGTTTCATCCCGTTAAACCGTGCAGCGGTTCGGCTTGCACGGACAAGCCGTGACCGAAAGAAATCAGTCAACAGCTTTGGACAAGGGGTTAACCCGGTTTTAAGTTCCGTTGCTCCCTAAACCCCAATAGCAAAAACCCATGGTTGACATCTCCGTTTTCTGCCGGTACAAAGGCTCCTGAATTCTTCACACAGGAGGGCCAGCGACTTGGACAGTGACCCTAGTTGCTTTCACAAAGCACCGTTGCAGTTCGTAGATCGGGTCATCCTGGCATAGTTGCTGTTGCCATCACCCGGTCCTCGGGTGATGGAATATTTCCATTCGTTATCGTTGTTTTGTGCGCGCCGCCGTGAGTGCGTCCCAGTCGCATGCCTGCAAAGGAGCATACGATGGCGACAGAAGTACAAACCAAAAATATCACTGAAATGCTGGTATCCCTTCCCGAGGATCAGCGCCACCGGGTGGCTGACCGCTGGCGGGTCCACCAGCAACGGGAAGCATTGATTCAGCGCCCTTCCTTTTGGAAACGCCTCTGGCTCTTTCTCACCCTGATCGGCCCTGGCATCCTGGTCATGATCGCGGATAATGATGCTGGTGGGGTGATCACCTACGCCCAGACCGGTGCTGCCTACGGTATCGGCTTTTTCATTCCGTTTCTCATCCTCATGGTCCCGGTGGCCTATGTGGTGCAGGAGATGACCGTCCGTCTTGGCGCAGTGACACATCGTGGACACGCCGAAATGATCTGGGGTCGTTATGGCCCTTTTTGGGGCGCCTTTTCCCTCTTCGATCTGGTCGTCGCCAACATCCTTACCCTCGTTACAGAATTCATCGGTATCACCATAGGGATGAAGATGTTTGGCGTGCCCGCTGTTTGGAGCGCATTGGGCGGCTTTCTCATCGTTGCCGGGGTGCTTTTATTTTTGCGCTATCACACATGGGAACGGGTGGCACTTTGGATTGCCGTTGGCAACTTGATTTTTGTGCCGCTGGCCATTGCCTCCCATCCGCACTGGAGGCAGGTGGTAACCGCCCTGGGGAACTGGCACATCCCTGCGGGTATCGCGGTAAGCGGCTTTGTTTATGTGATTCTCGCAAACCTGGGCACGACGATTGCGCCATGGATGCTCTTTTTCCAGCAATCGAGCGTGGTAGACAAAGGGCTGACAGAAAAAGACATAGCGATTGGCCAGGCCGACACCGCCATTGGCACCATTTTGATGGGGCTAGTAGCCATTGCATTGGTCACGCTGACAGGTTCTTGGGTGTATGGGTTGTCCGGCGCGGGAAATTTCGGAATACACCGTATCATGGCAGCTCTTGCACATAGCCCAATCGGGTCTGTCGGCACCGCACTCTTTGGACTGGGACTGGTCGAGGCCGGTCTGATTGCCGCCATCGCGATTACCGCAAGCACTTCCTGGGCCGTGGGCGAGGCGCTTAAACTGCCGCGAAGCATCAATTTACGGCCTCAACATGCACTCCCATTCTACTTATCTGGGCTTCTAGGTACGGCTTTGGCGGCCTTGACCGTCCTGATTCCCCACGCCCCTTTAGGGTTCTTGAACCTCACCGTTCAAGTGGTCGCTTCCATCTTCATGCCAGCGGCGATGATGTTCCTGCTGCTATTGCTGAACGATCCTGAAATCATGGGTCAGCATGTGAATCGTCCTTGGCAGAATATGGCGGCATTCAGCATTGTGGGTTTACTGATGGTCGCCGACGGTCTCTATGGATTTACGGTGGTTTTCCCTCACGCACTTTAGGAGACGGCACATGCAAAATAAAAACTATTATCCTGATTCCAAGGAAACCTCAGATGTCTCTGACGGCTTTGCAAGCTTTCTTCTGGCAGAAGGAGGCGGGGAGTTGGCCCCATTATCCCGTGCACCCGTTCAAGGTGCGGTGAAAATCGCGTTTTGGGGGCTGCGGCTCTACATCGTCGCCATGCTGATACTGGTGTCGATTGGTTTTACCCGCGGGATGCATTGATTAGGGTACAGATTCATTGAGGAGGTGCCACAACTTGGGCAGTAAACAGAAACATTGTTTTTCGGATATTCATTCACGAGAAATGGTCTGCTGTTGAGCATACCCGCTGATCCGTGGGAGTGTCCTGGCGGGCATTTGCAAAAGGTACAAACATGAACAAAATAAATGTGTTCCCTATTACCGCCTTGCTGGCAACGCTTATCATGAGCACCCAAGCCGTACGTGCAGATGATGCCATCCAAAATCCCTGCACCGGGCCATCCGCATTGCTCGCCCTGCTAGATCGGCCCACTGTGTCTGACAGCGCCTGTGTGGTGCAAGACGGCCAAGCCGTACTGGAAGCAGGTTACCAACACGCCAACCTTACGGGAGCCGGAGGCGGCACTGCCGATAATTTCCCCGAGGCGGAATTGCGCTTTGGCCTACCGGGCAACAACGAATTCGTCCTGCTGCCGCCCAACGACAACGTCCAACGCACTCCCTCAGACAGTACATATTTCCAGGGATTCTCCGCTACCACGGTCGGCATCAAGCACGAGTTGGGCTACACCAAACACTGGTTGGGAGCCGTGGAAAGTTTGTTTACTCTGCCCTCCGGAAGCCCGGCGTTTGGCAGCCGGGGGACAGGAGTAGCCTTTAACGGCATCGTTACCTATGCCCCAAGCGACGACACCGGGATATCCTTGCAATTGGGCGTCACATCCCAGACCAATCCCGCGCTCGCCGGAGGTGGTCGCTTCACCAGCATCAATCCGGATATCACCTTCACCTGGTCACCTTTGTGGAATCTGCAGTTCTACGGCGAGGCATACGGACAGAGCCGCACGGGGCCGGGCTTGGGGTCCGGTTTTGATGCGGACGGCGGTGTGCAGTACCTGCTGACCCCCTACTGTGAGGTAGACCTCGAAGAAGGTGCGCGCTTGAGCGGAAACCTAGGTGGATTTACCCATTACTTCGGGGCAGGGATGGGTTTCCTGTTCTAATCCGTTAGGGTCCTTAAACAAAAGGGTATCAGATGTCCTGACAATGCAGCCGCCCCTCCCTCGTCGTAACAAGGCATTGCAAAGCAATGGGGGTGCGACAATTTGCCGCATGTAACCGTATCCGTATCAGCTGTAAGATAATATGCCTTGGGACGAGGAATGAATCTGGTGTCTGTCAGCGATAAACAGCGCGGCCTAACTTTAACACTGTCTTTGGTATCGTGCTGAGGTGAAGGTTAAATTCCAGATCCAACCTGGGAGGTGGACGGTCCTGCTACTGTGGCCAAATATGCTGAACTCCTTCAATAACCCAGGTGTGCAAAGCGAATTTTCGATCAACTGATGGGCATCATACCGATGGTCGCTGGTCTTTTACGGTCAAGTAACATCTTCCGATGCTGGATCTGTGGAGCGGGCGGGAAGGGACCCACATCCATGCTCCAAGCTGCCAGGATTCTGGATGTACAGTGTTCACAGTGTAGATAATACCGGAACCCTCCCCGTGGGGCGCTGTGCGCACGCAGTGAATATCCAAAGTGCGTTGGGGGTGGCGGTGTTCGTCGCGTCGGTTACCCTCCATCAGCCATGCAACCACCTGACATGCGCCAGCTTGCATCATCGTAGTCCATCTCGATAGTTAGCCCCATCGAGGTAGTTAAACTATCCATCACTGCACATGATAGCGCTTGAGCCAAGAGTGAGAGCGACTGATCGCATGATAATTGAAAAGGACACCGTCATGAATAAGCTCCTCGTCGCGCTGTTCGTAATAACCGCCCTTGCAGGGTGTTCGCGTTCCGATGATCTGGATGATAGCCATACCGTGAAATGGTACATGGCGCACGATGCCGCCGCCTACCCCTCTTTTCTTGTTGGTTTTTTGGGGTCGGCGAATTCAAATAATAACCACCCGCCCTCTGCGCCCAGGAAACCTGAAGCGTAAAAGACCTCGTAAGGTGTCTAGTATCACAATGCCAACCCCATCCCCGGCGACGCAATGCATAGTGGAGCCCAGCACCTGCCTCCAACGTGTCGAGACATACCTCTCGTGCAACCCAGGTAGTGGCTCTCGACAACCCAATACGTACAGGAACGCGCCGAGCGGTCCCGTAGCAATACAAAGCCCCACTTGAGAACCTTGGACTCTGGTGTGGCGCGAATATCAACCGCAACAAACAGTACTGATAACGCGGTAAGGATAAACCACAAAAGCATCACGCCATTAAACATTTCCCCTCCTCCTGCGCCCATCCCCTTGAGCCACGCCCAAGTGATCGTTGCCGACAGATAGCACTTACATCTGGATCTGGAGCATCTCCAACCACCTTGCCCGAGTCAGAAGGCGCAATATTAAACGAGGAGAAGCATCCAGCTTGCTCTACGGTCCATCCTATGACCGTTTGTAGTCATTCATGTGCTTTTATCCCCATGTTCAGTAAAGTTTTAGGTCCCGGCCAGCAATTCATCAAGCCGTGGCTTCTGATGAGCAAATGTTCCCCATAACGCCTCGCCAGCGATCACCGTGATTGGCGCGACCCGCACTCCGTAGCGTGATTTGGCTTCCTCAGCCACGCCGGGAGCAGTCACGTCACGTTCCTCGTATGCGACATCGTGTTCCTTGAGGTAACGGCGCACGGCGGCGCAGTCGGGGCAGCCGGGACTGGTGTAGAGCAGTACCGGATCAGACATGACGGTCGGTGTGCGGGGCTTCAGCCCCGCACCTCCGCCTCATAGCCTTCTTCCTTGACCGCAGCGATCAATGCGGCGGTGCTCGCCTGACCATGCACTACAGCTTCTCCTGGCGTGAGAGTGACGTCCGCTTTTTCAACGCCGGGAACGCCTTCCAGCGCCTTCGTCACGGCCCGCACGCAATGCTCGCAGGTCATGCCGGTGATCTTCAGATTGATATCGCTCATGGGTTTTCTCCTGCAATGACAACTTGCGTACAACGCCTACAACGGAGACGTCATGAGAGCCGCGTCACTATATCTGTCAATCATCTGCTGTTGCACACCCCATTCATGCATTGCCAGCAATACCGGCCACAAGCTTTCACCTAAAGGGGTAAGAGAGTATTCAACCTTAGGTGGGATCTCAGCGTAAACCAATCTACTGATAATGCAGTGTTTCTCCATCTCACGCAGTTGTTGAGTAAGCATTTTCTGGGTAATACCTGGGATTCCACGATGAAGCTGTGAAAACCGCCTGGTTCCTTTAAATAGTTCCTGTAAAATGAGCACCTTCCAACGTCCACCAATGGCTTTCAATGTTATATCAACAGCACACGGCTCATTTTCGATTTCCATAGATCCCTCTCGCGGTTGTGCATCACTGTACAAACGATACCAGAAAGTAACTAACTATATTTTAGATCGTAGATATGAAATTGGTGTCTACTTCACATAAAGCATAATAGGGTTCATTATCCATGTAGTCAACCAAGAGCCATTTACGTCAAATTTGCACAAAGCTGAATGAGCTGCAATGCATGCTTCCGTAAGACCAAAGGTGGTTTATGGATAAAAAGTGACGCTTCTGGTGAAATGATGGGAAAAATACGCATAAACATCGCAGCAAGTGGCGATTAAGTATGGATCACCAACAGTTGAAGTAGGTTATGTGGTATTTTATACTTACAGGAGGCTTTACATGTTTATGATTGATTATAAAGAATTTGCATGGCAATATTGGTTTATAACTGCATGTTTTCTTACTGCGGGTATAGCAGGTGTTACGTCCCGCAATAAATTAGGTGCTTTATCCCAAGCTATTTGAGGTCGAAACGGAGGGGTTATCCCACGGTCTTTCGGCAAGAACACGCATCCAGATAGGAGCGACTCTGGTGCATTGGTTTTTGGCCATCTATCTGATGGTCTGCGACAAGGATGAGATATCCGCTCTGCGTTTGCCCAAGCAGATCGGCGTTTCCTGGATTACTGCACATCGCATGCTGCGCAAGATGCGCCACGCTATGCCCGACCGAGATAGTATCTATCGCCTGGGTGGCGTAGTGGAGGTGGACGACGCTTTCGTCGGTGGGAGAAGGTCCGGAGGAAAGTGTGGTCGGGGCGCGGAAGGCAAGACTCCGATCCTGGTGGCCGTCGAAAGCCGTGGCAAGAAGGCGGGCTTTATCACCATAGAGTCACGGGAAAATATCTGCAGAGAACCTGGATGAGTTCGTCTATCGCTTCAACCGGCGATTTTGGGAACCCAAGTTGCCAATGCGTCTGCTCAATGCGTGTATGGACCATATGCCCATCCGCCTGTCCGCTGAGAATAGTTCATAGGCATGTTGTTTAATCACTGATTACCCCTTGTGCAACCAGTGATTAAATTTAAGGTTAATGGTTGCAGTTTAGAATGAGAGATATCTATCTGTTACCAAGTAAAAACACGTCCAGCAGCACCCAATGCGGGCAATGCGGCACTAGGCGTTAAAAGAGGCAGATCCTTTGCCAAGTCTCCAGTCGTCATACCATTGAGCTCGAGCGACTGGAGGCAGCCGATGATTCGCACCCCATTGTCTTCGGCCAACTTCATAAAGTCAGCAACACTTTTCCCGCCTGCCATTGGAAAGATAGTCTCGGCTTTACCTTTAGCCAATAATTCTGTTGCAGGTCCTGTAAAGTACATGATCACATCCTGCTCAGATGCCGCTGCCGTCGCTGCAAGAAAAAAGGCGGACGGCAACCGTTTGGGATTTTCCGGTCCAGTGATGAGGATGATAACGAGATCTGCGGGTTTCATTGTGGACATAAGTGCAACCTCATGATTATAGAGTTCGGTACAAAAAATAGCTGATCTGGTATGGCTTGTCAAATTATTTAAGGCAGTTGATAGGCAAAACTGGTCTGCTACTTTGTTCTAAAATAATCAGCCATCGCCATTAAGTATTAAACCTTACTTACAATAAAGTTACTTACTGAAAAATAAGTGCGTATATAACAAAAAAGTGCATACTATACAGGCCATCTTGTAGAGAGTATTAATATTACATCGCTGCTTCAGTAGCACGGCGGAGGTTGATGGTGCGGCTGAGCTTTTGGGTTGTCCTATGTTACTCGTTTCTTCAGGAGATAGATTACCATGAAATTGTATTATAGCCCCGGCGCTTGTTCCCTTTCTCCACATATCATTCTCCATGAAGGGGGATTCAGTTTCAATACGGAAAAGGTGGATTTCGCCACCAAGAAAACAGCAACCGGCACCGACTATCTAAGCGTTAATCCCAACGGCTATGTCCCCGCATTAGTACTCGATAATGGTTATATTCTGACCGAAGGGCCTGCCATTATCCAGTACCTGGCTGATCAGGTGCCTGAGAAAAAGCTAGCACCGCCCGCTGGAACCATTGAACGTTACCAACTCATGCAATGGCTTAATTTTATTTCTACGGAGCTACATAAGGGTTTTTCACCATTATTCAATCCCCATGCGCCTGCGGAATGGAAAACAATAGTTGCGGCCCAACTCGAACGCCGCCTGAACACAGTCAGCCATCAGTTAGAAGGCAAAAATTGGTTGATGGGTCCCGAGTTCACCGTTGCTGATGCTTATCTTTTTACCGTATTGAACTGGGGTAAGCATGTGGGCATTGAAATAGACCGCTGGCCGGTGCTGAAGGGGTATCAGGGACGAGTATTTGAACGTCCGGCTGTACGGGCTGCTATGGACACAGAAGGCCTTCTCCAGCCTGCCTCATAATTCCGATCAGAGGAGATGTTATACATGAATCAAGAAAGCACTGTTAGTGATCCACTGTGTACTTCTTGCGTTTACTTTCCGCCTAATCTTCCAGAGGGTAAGTATCCTTCTGAAGACTGGCTAGAGTTACAAAAAAAACAATGCTCATTTGACTTTATTCCTGGTACCAATGAATGTCAGGCAACACGAAAAACCAGCTGTAGTCTGGTTGATTTACGTGACAAAATGGGACCGGGCTCCGGTGGAGGCAGGCCGTGAGCAAAAAAGAACTTGCATTTGCAAGTGGATGGAGTTTGCATACATTTGCTAGATAACTTTTAACGCAAAAAAGTTTTACGTTTTTAATCACTGCATAGAGGAGATGAAAAATGGTTAATAACACAGCACTTAATGGCGTAGATATTAATCAACTGGGAAAAACTGTACAGGCAGTAAAAGACAATACAGCGCTAGCTAAGTGTCAATTTAGAACCACTACGCAATGGATATCTGGAGCACATGCGCAGACGCATGTTCAGGGTTTTTATGGATTAGGACAGGAAGACCACTCCAGAAGTACGCCATTTATCATAGAAAGTGATGAGCCGACAGCTCTGATGGGAACGAACATGGGAGCGAATCCCGTAGAACTCCTTTTAACTGGGCTGGCCGCTTGTATAACCGTGGGATTGGTCTATAACGCTGCCGCACGTGGAATATCCTTGGATGAACTGAAGATAGAAATCAGTGGTGAGATCGACTTGCAAGGCTTTATGGGTCTTTCTGAATCGGTTCGACCGGGATTTAACGACATTTCTGTGTACTGTCACCTAAAAAGTGCGTCTCCTGATAGCGACCTCTTGGATCTGATCGAATATGTCAAAAGGGTATCACCGGTACATAATACAATCAGTCAGCCGACGCCCTTAGAGGTAATCTTTCAGCGACTCTGATATGACCTTGTGAAGTGGACGTTTCTGGTTGTTCGCAGAGGACTTATGGTACTACGATTTTTTGGCTAAGGTGCGCCAGGATGAGTAATGTTGCTCCTGGCATGAAGGAGAACATTTTCGAGATGTTTAGTATTAAGGAAATCTTGCACCGCGAAATGCATCACAACCCGACACAAGTTTCACCTTCAAAAACTGCGCCGTGGTTATCATACTGTTGTATTATCAGAGTGTCATCAAATTGTAATCGTTCGAGATGATTTTACCACACTCTGGCTTGTTGTTGGTTTTATTGTAATTAAATAGGAGGCGTTATATGGCTTTGTTAAAAACGGTGCTTCCATCTGAAGCAGAAGGGAAAATTGCCAATTGCTATCAACAGATCGAGGATGCTATAGGATATGTCCCAGAGGCATTTCATCTGTTCAGTGTAAGCCCGGAATTATTCGAGGGCCAGATGGCCACTATGGCCTATATGGCATCCCATCCTACGCTCAACCCAACATTCATATCCATGCTGCGTTATTTGGTATCCGGAAGAAATAGAAATACCTTTTGTATCGGTTTTAATGAAGCAGCGTTGGTCAATGCGGGTATCAATCAGGAAGATCTACGTAAATCTCTGATCCATCCTGAGATGATCCCTCTCCCGGAACATGAAAAAACTTTGATGCTTTTTATTCTCCGGGCGATTGATGATCCAGAGAACATCAGTGAAAAGGATATTGCGGCGCTTCACAAGGCAGGATGGACGGACCGCGATATCTACGATGCCTTGGCTGCAGGTGCGCGTCATGCGGCTACAGATGTGCTGTTTAATGTATTCAAGGTTTCTTCATCCCTTAAAAAGGACTGATCATCTGAACTTTTTCCGGATAGGCTGACCTGCCTGGTCAGCAATGCGCTGTTGAGGACAATTTGAGAGAGGCGACTTGATGGATTACAATTATGACCTGCTCGTCATTGGTGGTGGAAGCGGTGGCATTGCCACGGCAAATCGAGCCGCACTTCACGGTGCAAAGGTTGCGCTTGTGGAAACAGGCAGAATAGGCGGAACCTGCGTCAATGTTGGATGCGTGCCAAAAAAGATTTTGTGGTATGCAGCAGGATTTGCAGAGCATTTACAAAGGGCTCATGATCAAGCCTTTAATATTCATGATTCTACTTTTGATTGGGCTGCCCTTAAGACCGCCCGTGACGCCTTTGTCAGTCATCTCAATGCGCGTTATAGCACGGGTCTTGCTGACAACGGGGTGACGCTTATCCACGGGTATGCCCGCTTTGTGGACGCCCGTCAGATTGATGTGGATGGCCGTATGATCCTCGCGGACAAAATCGTCATTGCCACCGGTGGCCGCCCGATGTGGCCTGCTATCCCAGGAGCAGAGCTAGGTATCAGCTCTGACGATTTTTTTGCGCTGGAGACCCAGCCCCGCCGGATTGCCGTAGTAGGCGGAGGCTACATAGCGGTAGAGTTGGCTGGCCTGCTGCGCCATCTCGGCAGCGAGGTCACCCTTCTGCTACGACGAGACCATTTTCTGGATAGTTTTGACGTCATGCTCCGGGAAATACTCATGAAAGAAATGATCGCCTCTGGTGTTGATATTCTCACCCGCCAAAAGGTAACCAGCCTGCACCGAGACGGACAGTCGCTTACCCTCACCCTGGAGGGTGGGCAGAAGATCAACGGCTTCGATACCGTACTTTGGTCTATCGGACGGATGCCAAACACGGACAACCTAGGGCTAGAGCGTGCTGATGTCGTCAGAGATCAGCACGGCCACATCATCACAGATGCATACCAAACCAGCAACCAATCGCATATTTTTGCTATTGGTGACATCACCGATAGCCCAGCCCTTACCCCCGTAGCCATTGCGGCCGGTCGGCGACTGGCGGATCGCCTCTTTGGAGGCATGGCTGACCGGCATCTCTCGTATGACAATATTCCCACAGTGGTTTTCAGTCATCCACCCATTGGAACGATCGGCCTTACTGAAATGGAGGCTCGGGATATCCATGGGGATAATGCGGTCAAGGTCTATAGCACTCGTTTCCGATCTATGGCATATGCATTTGCCGAAAATCCCGTACAAACGGGCATGAAACTCGTCACCGTCGGTGCTGAGGAGAAGATTGTCGGCCTTCATATCATCGGTGATGGCGCCGAAGAGATGCTTCAAGGCTTTGCCGTTGCCGTAAAGATGGGTGCTTGTAAAAGCCACTTCGATGACACCGTGGCTATTCACCCAACCAGCGCGGAAGAACTGGTCACGATGCGTTAGAGTCAGCATTTAGCCAGATTCTCTGGGGATAAATGTGTTCAAGGAAAATCATGATATGTCACGTGTGCGCATAATCTTACTGACTCTGATAGTGCTCTTTGGTATGGCTGGAAACAGTCTGCTGGCAAGAGCTGCCTTGGGAGGACATCTAATTGGACCACTTCCATTTACTACAATTCGCCTGACGAGCGGAGCGGTGTTCTTGATCGTGCTGATGGCGGTGAACAGGACACGGCCGAAATTGCATCATATGCTGATGCCGTTCATGCTGTTTTTCTATGCATTGGCATTTGCATACGGATATGAGCAGCTTGGGGCAGCTACTGGAACACTTTTTTTATTTTTTGCCATTCAGGCGACCATGCTGGCATGGGAGATTCGAGGTGGGCACCGGTTATCAAAACTGCAATGGACTGGCAGCGGAATAACCCTGGTAGGTTTGTGGGTGCTGGTGGGTGGCATATCACATGTTCCTAAGCTTTTGGGGATAGGACTGATGTTAGGAGCGGGTGCCGCATGGGCGGGATATTCGATACTGGGAAAAAGTTCCGTGGATGAATTGGCCACTACAACTGCTAATTTTACATATTCCGGGCTGGCGGCTATTATCCTCCTCGCGATCTATGCAGTGATAGAACATTGGCATCATGAAGCCATTCATATAAGCATTGAAGGTGCTTATTACTCTATGCTTATTGGTGCCATAACCTCAGCGTTAATTTATGTGCTTTGGTATATCTTAATAAAGGAGCTAACTGGAGTCACAAGTGCCGTCATACAAATGCTGGTCCCCGTGATTGTCGTTATCAGCGCGGTTCCCTTGCTGGGCGAACAAATAACTATACGGTTAATTTTGGCCGGAGCTACGATGCTTTCTGGCATACTTCTGGTAACATTGTCAAAAAGTATTAGGAAATCTGTTAGTGATACATGCTCGTGAAGTTGAATGTATGAGGAAATGTACACTGCTGTACCATTTGTTGTTGTTAGTCACTGTCGACTATTTCATGAAGTAGTTTTCGGAGGATAATGCTGTGATGAAACCATATAAACTAGTTTCTTATATTGGCGCTGCTCTGCTGTTGATTGGTGCAGTACCAGCTTATGCTGCATCAAGGGTACAGACATCCCCCATGAGCGATGTGAAATTAAAGCAAGAGGTGAAATACTTCGGGGAGCACTCGTTCGATTTCTTTTCTATTTTTAAGCGGTATCATCCAGGACCATACTGGATTCTACACCATGCTAAACAGCTACATTTGACTGTTGCACAGATTCAACAGGAGAAGCCTCTGCATATGAGTATGGCAAAAAGCACATTTGCTGATAATAGTGCCTTGCGCAAAGCCTACAAACAGTACGCATTAGACGCGTCTGTTGTGCAGCCTTCGTTGTTAAAGATAAAAAATGACATTGATGCGATTGGAAAGGCACAAACCAGATTAGCGTGGGAAATGGTGCCGTACCACCTTAAAGCTTATTCACTACTCAACTCGACACAGAAAGTACTGTACAGAAAATTAGCAGCTCAATAATTTTCTGCTTAAACAGATCTGCTGGGACAGTAACACCTTGGTGCCGGTTGTCGTTGTGTGGTCTATCTTGGAAGAGGCCTTCAATGCCTCCTTTGAGGGCTTTATGCGCGCGCTTTATGCTCTTGGTGTATCTATTAGTTATTAGTATGGATGGCGTGGCTAGGGACTTGCCAACATGTTTGTGGAGAGGCTCTGGCGCACCGTGAAGTACGAGGACGTCTATATGAAGGACTATGACAAAACGTCTGAACTGACTAAAATATTATCATTTCTTGTATACGCTATGTAAAAGAAGAGATTGATTAAGGACAGCATATGTTACGTAAAAAAACACGGTTAGCCGTTCAAGGTGTTGGCGCGCTAATACTTATGGTTGCTGGACAAGCATGGGCAATGGGTGAAGGTTTGCATGTGATTCAGGGCGGCCCAGCGTATTTTAATGTCGGCGTCGGAGCCTTTAACGCTGCTGGAGTGGTTCCTGGTCCTGGGCATCGCGGTAACGCGACGTTGCCGGAGATTGATCTAGAATACCAGACAGCCGCCAGACTGCTCGGTATCGGTGCACTTTATGGAATTGTTGCCAATACTGATGGTGGATTCATGGGATATACCGGATTTTACTCAGATATCGCATGGAACCATTGGGTGTTGATACCCGTTCTCGCTATGGGCGGATATCATCAGGGTCGAGGTAAATACCTGGATGGTACTTTTCAGTTCCGATTGGAGTTGAGTCTAGACTATCAGTTTGCCAATAAGTCGCGTTTCGGACTGAAAATTGCCCACATCTCTAATGCCTACACGAAACAGGAAGATCCAGGAGAGGATGAGATTATGCTGAATTATTCCATGCCCTTGTCGTTCGGCAAAAATACATGAAAGCCCTTGGACGTTGGTAAGCCAGCTTGTCGCTCAGCATTATCACAACAGTTTCGGAAGTTGACTAGGTGGCAACACTTAATCGCGACACTCTGCTGCGAGCACGACTGGTCGATTATACTGAGCAGTTGCCCAATTGCCAGCTCCGCTGCTAATCGCCCATTAGAACTAACTACCATAAGGCTGCTAGGCTATATGGATTGCCGGCCAGACGAAGAGTATATTATCAAGACACAGGCCTTGCTGTAGAGGCTTTTGATAGCTGCAGCCAATGGCAACATTGTCCAACATATTGGAAAATATGGAATTTAACTGCGCTACATGAAGCTAATGAAAAGCCCGTATATCCGTCCAAATGGGAGACTACTCATGCATAATACTCATGCAATTAAATTGCGAATTACACCACTCGCTAGGCAGGCGCTCGATCATCGAGAAGAACCTCTCTGTGTTTATTTAGAGCTATTATTTAGCTGTCTGATTCGCAAAAAAACATATTTCATATCTTCTCCCCATCAGGATTCTATACTGCTGGACGCTCACATGCCCACTGTTCAGGTGTGGTTCCGCGCAGTCGGTTCTAAAACCTGTTCGATTACCGATCAGCCTGTTCAGGATCTACAAACGTTCCCACTAAAACGGACGGACGCTTTTATACCACGCTGGCTCAGTCTAGATTACCGAAAAGGCGAATGGGCAGGTGATTTCGGTTATATTCTTTAAAACTATCACCATACTTAGAATGTAAGTCCAAGGCACTTAACGTTAATTGTAGGGGCCTGACTCCATACGAACGACCGCTTTCGCTGCTTATGTGTACATACACATAAGCAGCGTTATGTATACCTCGCGATTATGTATAGCGGTACAGCTGCGAGCCTTGCTACGACTGGGTTGTAGGGCCGAATTGTGCTCGCGAGCTCTACATAATAAACGCTGATTTGGAGACCCCGGCAAGATGACTGCCCACCGGCGGTGCCGAATATTGCTGTCAGGCTTTCGGATCGGAAGGAGTGCTAGGATTCACAGGCAACCACCTACCCGAGCAGTAAGTTAATGGTGATCCAAAGATCACTGATCAGCATTGTGGCCATGGATCAGACCGGTAGCTGGGGTGTTGATTTGTGGCGCATGCGGAGCGCTGTCGTGGTGACTACACACCGAATCGACCAATTTTATGTATAGCATCACGATACCGCTCATACCAAATGGCCAGCATTAACAGGGCTTACAGCCAGCACGACATGCGCACTATACATAATCGCGAGGTATACATAACGCTGCTTATGTGTCATTTGGGTGTAGCGCAAGCACAAGGGATGCCCCTAGGCGCCAGGATGAAACTTTATTGTCCACCATCACCGGGTCGGCAAAGGCTGTGGGGCTACTCAGGATGATACTTCGTGAAACGTGGAAATTGTTCAAAACGTAGAATCAATGGGATACGGCTGATCCAGGATGATACTTTTTTGTCCGTTAACAAATTTGTTAACGGACAATAGAGTATCATCCCGAACAATAAAGTATCATCCTGTAATGCGGCAAAAATAGGCGCAAAAGCGCGTCGACAAAGAAGAATCAATTGGTTACAAGAATCTCAGGATGATACATTGCCGCTGCGGGGCTGACATCGTGAGCCGTCAATCAATAGGTTGCAGCAAATACAGGATGATACTTTATTGTCCGTTAACAACTCTCGCCAGATGATTCGCCAATAGGCCCGCCATGCCCCCATTGTCCTGTGTTTTTATTATGAATAACAGTATAATAAACAGACTACACCTTATGACTTAGATTCGCCAAAATGTATACGAACCCCGCACAATTCGAACCACTGCTGCCGTCGGAGGTGGCCGTCGCTCCATTATTGGAACTGGCCCACAGGCTGATCCGTGCGGCGACCAATCTGGATGGCAAAATGTCGGCCGCCAGCAAATCGGCGCTGACGCCCATGCTGCGGGAGATGAATTCCTACTACACCAACCGTATAGAAGGTCAGCATACCTTCCCGCTCGACATTCAGCGGGCTTTGAAAGGGGCATACGCCCGGGATCCTGACCGTGCTCGCCGTCAACGCTTGGCTTTGGCCCATATCCACACGGAGGAGTGGGGAGAAATGGCGTACGTTGAGATGGACTGGCGAAAATTGTATTCGGCGGAGGTGGTGCAAGCATTGCACCGGCAACTCTACGAGCAGTTGCCCGCAGCTGATCGCCTGATTGAGGATGGTAGCGCCGTTATTCCTGGCGCATGGCGGACCTGTGAAGTACAGGTGGGTACGCATGTGGCTCCACCGGCGAGCGCTTTACCCGCGTTTTTTCGTCGTTGGGAAAATGTTTATGCGGGTCTGCCCAGCGGAGAACGCGCCCTGATAGGGATAGCCTGCGCACATCATCGGCTGGCCTGGATTCACCCATTTCTGGACGGCAACGGCCGGATAGCCCGCCTGCACAGTCACCTCCTATTCCATAGCATGGGGTTAACCAGTGGGTTATGGTCGCCGATGCGCGGCCTAGCCCGTACCCAAGACCGGTATTATGCCCTGCTGGCCGGCGCGGACGCACCTCGCGCCGGCGATCTGGATGGGCGCGGGAATCTCAGCGAAGCGGGGTTGCTGGCCTTTGCCCGGTATTTTCTCGAAATGTGTTTGGACCAGGTTCGATTCATGAGCGGCATCCTGGAGTTCGCCGGTCTGCGTGAGCGCCTACAGGAATTCCTGACCTTGGAATCGCTGAAGCCGGAAAGCAGTCTGCGCCCAGAGGCCACCAATGCGTTGCATTACGTTTTCCTGGCCGGAAGCCTGACCCGGGGCGAATTCAAGGCAATGACCGGACTTGCCCCGCGTACCGCCGACCGCTTGCTCGCCGAACTATTACGTCGCGAACTTCTGCTCTCCGATACCGCCAAGGGACCAGT
Organism: Acidithiobacillus ferriphilus; assembly: GCF_028215975.1. Lineage (NCBI taxonomy): Bacteria > Pseudomonadati > Pseudomonadota > Acidithiobacillia > Acidithiobacillales > Acidithiobacillaceae > Acidithiobacillus > Acidithiobacillus ferriphilus. The sequence goes on along the minus strand of NZ_CP116458.1, from coordinate 2,563,447 downwards.
GCGCTTCGGCATTCCACTCTGGGCGCTACGCTTCTATTTTCCGAACCTGTGGACTGAAGCGGAGGTCGACCACTCTTCTCCGCTTGGATAGCATAAAGATGCCCACGATGCCCCGGAATACGCACATGGCGAACAGGATGTCAAAGCACTTCATCACAACCCCCGGCAACTCCACCCCAAAAGATGACCAGAGCCGCCTCATATCGGCCACTACCGGCGCCGTTCCCAAGCAATGGCTGAACGCGATTATCTGACTGTACTGCAGGCCGAAAACGCCCGCCTGATCGCGCTGCTCGAATCTCACGGCATCGAATGGCGGTTGCCACCACAGCCACTCGCTGTTGCGCTACCGGAGCCGGGGCTATCCAGGTTGTCTACTGCCGAGAAGGTGGCACTGTTCCGCCGTTTGTTTCGCGGGCGCACGGATGTGTACCCCATCCGCTGGGAAGGGAAGACCTCTGGCAAATCAGGCTATGCCCCAGCCTGCGTCAACGAGTGGCGCGCCGGTGTCTGTGAAAAGCCGCGCATCAAGTGCGGCGATTGCAGCAACCGCCTGTTGATCCCGCTGTCGGATGCGGTGATCTACGACCATCTGGCTGGCGAACACACCGTCGGCGTCTATCCGCTGCTGGAGGACGACACCTGCTATTTCTTGGCTGTCGATTTTGACGAGGCCGAATGGCGCGATGATGCCCGCGCCATCATGCAATCCTGCCATGAACTGGGTGTTCCGGCTGCATTGGAAATTTCCCGGTCCGGGAATGGCGCGCACGCCTGGGTGTTTTTCGCCAACCGCGTTTCTGCACGTGACGCCCGGCGCCTTGGCACTGCCATCATCAGCCATACCTGCTCGCGTACGCGACAATTGAAACTGGAATCCTACGACCGACTGTTCCCGAATCAGGACACAATGCCCAAAGGAGGCTTCGGTAATCTGATCGCCTTGCCGTTGCAGAAATGGCCTCGTGAAAGTGGTTACAGCGTCTTCGTTGATGCCGATCTGTGCCCGTATCCCGATCAGTGGGGTTTTCTCGCCTCCATTCAGCCCATGGCCTCACACGACATTGAGCCGACTATCCTGCGAGCCACCGGTGGTGTTCACCCGCTGGACGTCACTTTCATCGACGAAGAAGATCTTGCCACGCCGTGGAAGCGAGATGTCGCATCTGCGAAAAAGTTGTTCGGGCCAATGCCGAGGTCGTTGACCGTGACTCTGGGCAACATGATCTACTTCGAGAAGGTTCAGCTGCCGCAGGCACTGGCCAACCGATTGATTCGTTTGTCTGCGTTTCAAAATCCAGAATTCTACAAGGCCCAGGCCATGCGCATGTCGGTATGGGACAAGCCACGCGTCATCGGCAATGCTGAAAATTTCCCGCAGCACGTCGCCTTGCCTCGCGGTTGCCTTGAGGCTACGCTGGATCTACTGCGAGACAACGGCATCGCCTGTGACCTGCACGATGAGCGTTTTGGCGGTGAACCCATTGATGTCTCTTTTGTCGGCAATTTGCGTCTGGACCAGGAGGCCGCGATTGCCGGAATGTTGAGTCATGATATCGGCGTGCTGTGCGCTCCGACCGCCTTTGGCAAGACTGTGACCGCGGCAGCGATGATCGCGCACCGTGGTGTGAACACCTTGGTGTTGGTGCATCGAACCCAATTGCTTAAGCAATGGCAGGAACGTCTGCAGGCTTTTCTAGGCGTTGGCAATGGCGTGGTGGGCACCATCGGCGGTGGCAAAGCCAAACCCACCGGCATGATAGATATTGCTGTAATGCAATCCATCTCCCGCCAAGGCGAGGTCAATTTACTTGTCGAAAATTACGGGCAGGTGATTGTGGACGAATGCCATCACGTCGGCGCAGTTTCATTTGACGCGATCCTGAAACGGTCCAAGGCTAAATACGTGCTGGGCCTGACGGCGACACCCATCCGCCGTGATGGCCTGCAACCCACCATCTTCATGCAGTGCGGGCCTATCCGCTACACGGCGGCCAAGCCAGCAAGCGCGCCGCACGATTTAGTCGTGGAGCCGCGTTTACTCGGCAAGTGGATTGATTTGCCCACCGAGACTGGCATTCAGGATGTGTTCCGGCATCTTGCAACCGATCAGGCACGTACCGCTGCCGTTGCTGCCGAGGCTGGGGATGCTTACCGACAGGGCCGTAATGTGCTTGTTTTGACTGAACGTACAGAGCATCTCGATGCGATCCTCGCCGCACTGGATGGGCAGATGCTAACGCCTTTCGTGCTCCACGGCAGGATGTCGAAGAAACAACGGGCAGCAATGATCAACGACCTTGACAGTCTACCGCCTGAGGCACCACGCATTCTGCTTGCGACCGGCAAGCTGGTCGGGGAGGGTTTTGACCATCCTGCTCTCGATACGTTGGTACTGGCGATGCCAATCTCGTGGAAGGGAACCCTGCAACAATATGCAGGCCGTCTTCACCGTGAGCACTCTACCAAGACTGATGTCCGCATCATCGATTTCGTGGATGCAGGACACCCGGCGCTATTGCGCATGTGGGATAAACGACAGCGTGGCTATCGGGTAATGGGCTACCGGGTTGTGGAACACCCGCAGTAGGCCGCAGACTTGCTCATTGATGCCAAGGCGTGTAGTCGACGCAACCAATAGCCGAGTCCAATGTAATCAGGGATGCACCCAGGCTCTGGGATGATACTCTATTGTCGGTGAACACATGGAACTCATCCGTAGCCTGTTCCTGCATAATAAAACGCTTGCCAATCATATTATGCAGCCTGGAGGCGTCATGACGCTCTTCAGGCCGGTCGAACCTGGGTTTCATCCTCGTCTGCAGCTCGATTATACCCAGCAAATGCCGGTGAGATCACTCAAGAGGTCATTTATCTTGGAGTTTTCTTGGCTGGCGGTGGATCCTGATGGGCAACGCGCCTGACCTAGTCCGCAGTAAATGCGTCTTCCCGATCGGTTTGGCTACATTGTTCGAGTTGCAATCGATGGATGATCACGTCTCTCTTTCCACGCTCACTGATCTCGTTAACAGATTTTCGATGGGCATCGGCTGTCAACCGCCGAACGAGGTGATTGACCAGGAATTGGCGCTATTTAAGGCAGATCGGGATATTTGCGTAGGACCTGAAAGATTCTGCCACCCCGTCGAAATTTTTGGCAGACTGCAAGCAAATGTTCCGAATCTGTTGCCAGAACCGGAGACGCTTGCGTTCAAGAAGGTGATGCTCGACTTATTACACGCACTACCGATAGCAACCATTCTTGAAATGGCTGCTGCGAACAAACATTCCCGATGGGACAATAACGAAGGTATTGCTGAAATGAATGAGGGCATGCTTGCACATCAGCACGAGATCAAGACCTATCCCGATGCGCTTCTCATAGAGTTGACGGGCATAATGCGGAGCCATGTGGCAGACGGACCGGCAATTCAGAACCTTCCGCCGGCTAAGGCTTATGCACTGATGGCGCTAATCCATTGGCACGACAACCCACAGAGCACGCATCTCATGACTGCGAGGGCTTTGGCACTCCTCCACGCGAGTGTTCGATACCTTCAAAATCGAAAGTTTCACCAAGGGGATATCGCCGATTTCGCAACGGCGCAGGTCTCATTGTCAAGTGCACACGCATTTTTCACCGACAAGGCGCTCGCCAATCTACTCAACGAGCCGAAAATGGCTTTAAGGCAATTTTGTTCCTGCGAGGTGGTATCAGGATTTGATAACTTTGCAGCGTACCTCAAGGATGTGTAGGCAATGGTAGGTCTTTAAGCCAACGCTGTTTAACACAGTGAGCGGCCTCCGCGGCTTTTTGCGTAGGTCCGCTCGACTGAAAAGTTATGCATCAGCGCTAGAATTCTTGGTGAGCAGTTTGTAGCTTTCAATGCATAACAATGGAACTAAGTGATCCGAAATCGTCCAGTGAGTCCAGTCAATCGCTGTGATTCATCCCGTAACGCAACAATCTGAATTTGCGTGGTTTCAATCTCCTTGTTTATACCAATAGTTTTCCGAGAAATCATCATGATATTATCATTGATAGCGCTTGCAGTATTTCTCAAGTCTTCTGCGGAGGTCGCCACATCGGCGACCCGTTCCGAAATATTGGCAATAGACTCGTTTATCGACCCAAGACGATGCAGGGACTCTCCAGCCATTTCCGTTCCATGCGACACCTGCCCATTGGTTTGCACCATTTGTCTTGCAAAGGACTGCATTTGGGACTGAATATGTATTATCTTTGCAGAAACATCCTCTGCGGCAACAGCGGTTCCTTTTGCCAAATTGCGGACTTCGTCTGCCACGACTGCAAAGCCTCTTCCGTATTCGCCGGCACGCGCCGACTCTATAGCCGCGTTGAGAGCAAGCAGGTTGGTCTTGGCCGTGATCTCTTTTATGGTGCTAACAACACTTCCAATCTGGTGAGAAGATTCTTCCAATCTCTGGACTTGTTGTGCCATACCAATAATGGCAGTTCCTGCTGAACTCAATTCTTCTAATGACAGACCAATGGCTGTATTTCCTTGTTGGGTTGAATCAGCGGTGGCGCTGGCAATTTTAGATATATCCTCTGCATCCTGTGCTACACGAACGCTAGTTGTGGCCATGTTGGTCATCGCGTCGCTCGCCTTCTCAGTTTGAGTGCTGGTGTCGCCGACCTCTTCAGTCAGCGTGTTTGCCACGCTGGAGAGTTGCACGCAGGTATCTGAAATCTGTTGGGCGCTGACACTGATGCCCTTAATAAGCGTAGATAGATCAGTGGCCATCTGGTTGGTTGCAGTAGCAATTTCTCCCAATGGTCCGCCGGTATCTACAGGGACCTTCACATTTAAATCTCCTGAGGCGATTTTTTGGATTGCTTTACTGATACGTTGAAGCTGCCGGACAACACTACGTACAATAATAGAACCAAATGAAAAAACTAGAAATATGGCGGCCAGACCAATTATAATTAGCAATATAATAGCCCGTTTATCTGCGGATTCTCTTTCTTTTATGGCAGTTTGTGAAGCCTTGTTCTGACGGGCTACAATAGCGTCTACACCACTATTGAACTTCTTTACATCGGGCAAAAAATTATTTTGATAGGCCGTCAACGCACCTGACTGATTCATTGTTGTTGACAAAAGTAAGACCTTGTTGCTCGCATTTTGCAAAATATTATCTGGCCCTGTAAAACTATTTGCTATTGCTGGAGATACGCGCTGTAATCGGGCAAAAGATTGAGAAACCTTTTCCTCTCCACGCTTGAGGGCTATGTAAACCACCGGTTCATATTGTTGTTCTGTCGCAAGAATGCCTGTTAGAGCAATATTGGCATCTACGCTCTGACGAAAATCAATTAGGGCGGCGGTACGCTCGGCATCATGTAGCGTATCTGTCCCCGATTGTTCTGCCATAAAAAGCGTCCAGGTGGCTGTTGCAGAGATAATAATTAAGGCCACTATGGCGCTCCACATCAACGAATGAACTAGCTTTGTGAATGAGATGGCAGACATATTCAATGATACCTTCATGTTATATTCCTCTTTAATGGTGTCTCTTCTACCGCGACAATTTGATCATTCCAGCTTACAGTGCCCCTACCGCCTTAGTCACCGCTCGAGCAAGTTCATCGGGCACGAATTTAGCGACATAACCATCGGCCCCGACGCTGTTCGCGTGGGATTCATTCGCGGACCCCGACAGGGAGGAGTGGATAACCACAGGAATGGCCTTTAGCGTCTCATTTTCCTTAATTTTACGGGTCAAGGTAAACCCATCCATTTCCGGCATTTCCAGATCAGTCAGGACTATAGCCACCTTCTGGCGAATAGGTATATTTGCAGCCTTGGCTTCTTGCGCCAAAACTTGTAACCGCTCCCATGCCTCTTTGCCTGTCTTGGTGCCGATGAAGGGTAATCCAAGGGCACTCAAAGCTTTTTCAATCTGGCTACGGGCAACACCTGAGTCATCGGCATAGAGCACTACGGATCCCTGGGGAATGTCCACCGTATGGGTTTGCACCATTTCATCGCCGATCATGAAACGCGAAGGAAGCACCTTTCGCAGAATAGCCTCCACATCTAAAACCAAGGCGACACGTCCCGCCTCCGCATCTTCATCTAGACGAGCAAAGCTCGTTACCATGCCTCCTACGGCTGCCCCCTCGGCGGACATCACTCGGCTCCATTCCAGTCGCAGGATTTCTTCCACCTCTTCCACGGCGAAGCCTTGAATAGAACGCTCATATTCGGTAACCAGAAGTATGCTGCGGCTCGCGGGTACGCAGCCCACCACGCCAGGCAGATCGAGCACCGGGATAATTTGGCCGCGGATATTCGCCACGCCAAGTACATGTTCAGGCGCTCCGGGCATAGGCGTGATAGGTGGCATGACCAGCGCCTCGCGGACCTTAAATACGTTGATCCCGAAAATTTCTCTGGTATGGGTGTTTTGATCTTCTCCGAGGCGGAAGATCAAGAGCTCAAATTTGTTGGTGCCGGCGAGTTTTGAACGCTCGTCTACTTCCTGCAAGACATCATTCATGGGGGCTCCTTTACATGTTCTGGTGACGGATGGCGGTACTCAGGGTATTTAACTTGTCCAGAATATCCTGCTCCAGGCGAGAGAGTTCCGTGCTCTGCCGGATGGTTTCCTCCCGGTTGCCCGATTGCTGGGCAACCCAGATGGCTTGAGCCATTTGATGAAGTTGAAGCGCCCATGGTGGAAATTTATGGTATCCAAGGCAGTGCGATTCATGATTCCCAGGCTGGGAATGGAGTCCAGCAAGGCCTGCGCATAATTCAGTAATAGTCCGCGATTCATATTTCTGCTCACTTTTTAGATGAATCAGAGAGTTCCATTTGATTCCCAATCTCCACCGACCTGGCGGCGACTTCCCATTTTTGCTTGTCCAGCCTCTTTCAGCGGGATATGGCGGTGCCAATATCGAGCGCATCAAACCAGCTCAAAAAACGTTGTACGTTTTCTCCGACATAGATAGCGCCGTGTTGAGGGCAGAGAAAGTCTATATCCAGCTGGTTAACACGACTGATCCAATCTTTCTTGGCCTCTTTGGAGGGCATCCAACGTTGATGGAAGAATTTGGCGTGCTGGATATGATCATCGAAGGCCTTACTGGAATCTGAATCACGCAGTTCTACCCAAGCACTGTGCCCCGACGGCAGCAATGCCGCTCCCACATCGCCAGAGAAGAAAACCTTAGCTTCAGGGTCATAGACGTGGAAGTTGGCCGAGGAGTGCAGGTAGTGAGCGGGGATGAATTCCAGCTTGCGCCCGCCGATGACGAGTTCCCCCCCCTCATCGGGAATACCCACAAAATTCGCGTCCAGTGCTCCATAGTGACGGATGAAACCTTCCCAGAGCTTTGGCATGTGCCACTGGATATTGCTGTTACAGGCGTTCCATAAGGGTAGGCTGGAGGCAATGTCCGGATCTTGATGGGAAACGAAGGCGGCCTGGAGGGTGGAAGGCTGCACCACCTCCACCATGGCGGCAAAGACTTGGGGAAAAATTTCGAAGCCGCCGGGATCCAGCAGAATGCTCTGCTCATTGGATTCCATAACATAGACATTAGAGTCGATAACTCGGTCTTCATTTTGGTCGTAAATGATCCACCAGCGGTGGTTGCCCGCTTCAAATACCGATGTTGCTTTCATGCAGAATTTCCTCCAGTTTGTTATGATATTTCCAGATGGCATCCCGCACCGTGGCCACTGCCATTCCCATGTCCCGGGATACCCGCATCAATGGTGCGCCAGTGCCTTCGGAGAGCGCGGCCTCGATGCGGCCAATAATGACCACATATTCTTGCTCCGCAATGCCTTCCTGTAGCTTCTCCACGTTTTTAATCAGTTGGCGTAGAACGGTAAGCGCTGCTGCCTCTTCCGCGAGGATGACCCGCTCCCAGGTTTTTTCGGTGCGAACGAATGTGGGGCAGATTATGTCGTAGTGATACATTTCCTGCATTTTCCGATGGAAAAGATCGGCATAACTACGGTGCTGCAGAATACGCATGTGGGCCTGGATGAGAGGAGCGATGGATTCCTGCAGATGGGATGCCGCTTCCTTGAGGTTGGCCGCACGCTCGCGAAATGCCTGGGCCACCACGCCATACCCCGCTAGCGCGTTGCCATGACGCTTGACTAGCACCATGGCATTCAAAGCACGTCGATCGATCTCGCGTAGTGAATGTTCGATGGTGCGGCGAGTATGGTAGGAAGCGTCCACGATCATCATGATGCGTTGAATATTCATTGGACAGATCCTTCAGCGGCGAGCGATGCGGCTGCGCCCAGCGCCCCGGCATCCAGAATGAGGACGACTCCGCCCTTGCCGGAGATGGTGGCGCCCTGGTACCAGTTCTGGTCGGCAAGGAAGTCGATGGGTTTTACCACTGAATCTTCGTTGCCGAGTACCTCGGAGACAATAAAGAGACCGCGCTCGGTCAGTACCCCCTCAACGCTCTCGGAATCCATGCGCATGGGTTTATTCTGTAGAATGGCCCCCAGGTCTACCAGCGGTACGATCTGAGTGTCATCAACCCGGTAAGTAACCCGACCAGCCAGCCGATGGATGCGATGCGCCTCCATGTCGGTCAAACTGTCGATGGCTGATATTGGCAGGGCGTAGATATCCCGCCGCAAGCGCAGGTAGAGGACCGGCAACACGGCCAAGGTAAGGGGAAATTCCATGGCGATGCTGGTACCCTGGCCGAGGTGGGTCTGGAGATCCAGGCGACCGCGTAACTTACGAGCCGTCTCCTTGACCACGTCCATACCGACGCCCCGACCCGATAGATCTGTGGCCTGGTCCTTGGTGGAAAAGCCGGGTCTGAAGATGAGTTCCAAGGCCTCTTGTTCCGAGAGACGGACGGCCTGCTCGGCGGTGATGACCCCTTTGTCGATGGCCTTTTGGGTGACAAACTGTCGATCAATGCCTTTGCCGTCGTCGGAGACTTCAATGCGCACCTTGTCGCCGAGATGGATGGCGGCGACACGCAAATTGGCGGTGCGCGCCTTGCCGGCGGTGGCACGCTCCTCGGGACCTTCGATGCCGTGGTCCAAGCTGTTGCGCACTAGATGCGTCATGGGGCCGGCGAGAGCATCAACGACGGCCTTGTCGATCTCCACATCCTCGCCCACAATCTCCAACTTGACTTCCTTGCCCAATTGTCGCGAGACATCGCGCACTACCCGGGGCAACTGCTGGAAAAGGCGTTTGCACGGTTGCATGCGCAAGCGCATGACGGTGTTTTGGATATCGTTGACAGTGAGGTCCATTTCTCGGGCAATACGGGCCATATCCTCATTCTCTTCGCTGAGGCCACCCACAGCTGAGGCGAGGCGATTGCGCAGAAGTACGAGCTCTCCCACTTGGTTCATGACTGCATCCAAGCGCATGGCATCAACGCGCAGAGTGGTTTCAGCCACTTCAGGTGGACTGTCCTGCTGGGCTGCTGCTTTGCTCATTGTTGGTACTGGCTTTATCTGGTCTTGGACTGTTAGGGGAGCAACTGTGATTTCTTCAGTAACAGGGAGATTTAGAGAGGTTGCTGGCCAATCTCCAGGTTTTTGGCCGGGACCGTATAGCTGATCGAGATACTGTTCGAACTCATCCTCCGTAATGATATCTTCTCCATTACCAACAGGACACGTGGAATCCACGCTCTGCTGTTGGAGATAAATACCCTCCGAACCGTCCTCACGGGAGCGATGTTCTATGTATAGGGTATTGGATACGTTGAGTGAAGGATGTTCCGCGGGTGTAGATGTTGCCGCCACATCTGGAATTTTCGACTGCTTCGAAGCTCCCACTAAAGATTGCCCACTGGCCATCTCCTGAATTATCTTTCCCAAACTCTCCGGACCGATGGTTGGATAATCGCCTGCCTGCAACGCACCTAACATGCCCTGTATTACATCAATCCCCTTTAGGATGACATCCACCATCTCGGGCGTAATGCGCAGGCTTTTGTTGCGCACTTTGTCTAGTAAATCTTCCAAATGATGGCACCAATCAACCATCGCCGTAGCTTCCAGGAAACCCGCCCCGCCCTTCAGGGTATGAAAGGCGCGGAACAAGGATGCGATGGCATTGGCGTCATCGGGGTTTTTCTCCAACGTCAGCGCCTCGCTCTGTGCCTTCTGAAGCAATTCCGTCGCTTCTGGTAGAAAGTCCTGTAGAATTTCCATATCCATGGTCATATTCCCAGCTCGGCCAAAAGAGCATCTACATCATCCTGTTCAACATGTTTCCCATGAATCGCCGCATCCAAAGCCGGTGCGTCAGTGTGCACAAAGGGTGGTTTTTCCGGTGTGGAAGCAATATCAACTGTTTCCATGCGGGGCACTCCCATAGCGTCTTGCAAGCTTGTCAACGCCTGGCTGATACGGTCATCCACCGCATGCAAAAGACGCAGTGCCTTTTTGAGGCGCTGTCCAGCCAAATCCTGTCCTTGCTGAGAGTTTAGAATGGTGGCCATGGCCGCCTTGATTTCCAGGACGTCCTTGTCGATAAAGCCTTGCCGAACACTCTCAATCCGTCGAATAGCGGCTTGGGCCGATTCAAGTGCCTCTAAAGTATTCATCGTCTGGGTTTCGGACAACGCCAAGGCTTCTTCAATCGGGTTGCAGGCATCTGGCAGATCATCACCTGCACCAGCGATACGTCTCAGCCCCTCATTCAGGAGTAGGTCAGCCTCTGCCAGCAGGCGCAATCCATTTGACTGCGTCGGCATGCCCACGAATGAGTTGGCCGTTAACAGCGGTTGCATCCTATCGGTATCCGACTTGCAATCAGTGGCGATAGCCGGTCTTCTTTTACGTCGCGTCATCGCACGGCCTCCAGACGTTTGAAAATGGCTTCTAGTTTTTCCTTGAGCACGTCGGCGGTGAAAGGCTTGACAATATATCCGTTGACCCCCGCCTGGGCAGCTTCAATGATGTTTTCCTTCTTGTTCTCTGCCGTTACCATCAACACTGGCAGGTGGTGCAAGAGGGGATCGGAACGAATGGCGCGTAACAGATCGATACCCTGCATGTTGGGCATATTCCAGTCGGTTATGACGAAGCCGAATTCACCTTTGCGTAACGCGACCAACGCGTCTACCCCATCCTCCGCTTCGTCCATGTTTTCAATGCCCAGTTCTCGAAGCTGTCCTTTCACAACTCGGCGCATGGTCGCAAAGTCATCGACAACTAAGTATTTGAGGGTGGTGTTGATGCTCACTGATTTCCTCCGATAGCATTTAATTGATTATGGCGTTCGGTGTGTCTGTCGGCTCCTGTTCCGCCGTGCGCGTCATTTCTCTCATGATAATGCGCGTATTCCCTTGCACGACGATGGTAACTCGTCGATTTCCTGCAAGCGCTTGCTGCATGGTTTTCTGGGTATAGGGAACGGCAGGATGATATTTGCCGCGACCTACAGCACTCAGGAGAGATGGATTCACACCATCATGCAAAAATCTGTTCAATACCGAGAGCGCCCGGTCTGATGAGAGGTACCAGTTCGACGGATACTTTGCGGAACGTATCGGTTGATTATTCGTATAACCGATCACGAAAATACGATAGTGGAGGGGCTTTAGTACTAACCCCACGGCATCGACGATTTGGAGCGCCTCGGGCTGAAGTTGGGCGCTGCCGTTAGCAAAGAGGACGCTGGCATTGATTCTTATTCTGGTCCCCGTTGGGGTGTGAGCAATGCTGACCTCATGGGTATTGATCAGTGGTTGTAGCACTTTTTCCAGTTTGTCTCGCATCCGCATCATGGCGAGCTCCTGTTTACGAATGGCCTGGGCGACTGCGGGTGGGACGGCAATCAGCGGCACTGGAGAAGGTAGATGATGAAAGGGCGCGTTAGCTTTGGGTGGGGCCGTTTCCGTCACGGGTCGTTTTCCACCAAAAGCAACTTGCATGGATTGCTCGAAACCTTCAACCTTGGCCTTGTTTACTTGAGAGATGGCAAACATCACGATGAAGAAGGCCAGCAACAAGGTCATGAAGTCAGCATAGGAAATCAACCATCGATCCGCTCCAGCCGCATTCTCGGACCGCTTACGCCGCTGTTCATCCAATGCTTCCAAGTCGTCTGCTTTTTTGGTGCTCATGCCGCGTTGCCCATGTCGGCGAGGGGGGCGGACTTCTCGGTATCGTGGGGTGGTGGAGTTGGGGTTTTTGGCAAATAGTAGCTTTCCAGCACCTCTCGTAATTCCATGGTATTGGTACCCCGCAGAATACCCGCGAGTCCGTCTAAAAAGACATTGCGAGCCACCAGTTGTTCCGAGATCACTCCGCGCAGACGATTGGCTGTTGGAATGCAAATTACGTTGGCCAGGACCAGTCCGTAAATGGTAGACACAAAAGCGGCGGCAATCCCCGTGCCCAGCGTAGAGGGATCATTAAGGTGGTGCATCACTTCGATGAGCCCTGTTACCGCGCCCATGATGCCAAAAGTAGGCGCATATCCCCCAGCCGCTTCATAAAGGCTGGCCGCCATCATATCTACCTCGGTTTGCGTATGTAGGCGCAGACGCAGGGTTTTGAGAATAACAACAGATTCGATACCATCCACGGCCATCTGCAGGCCTTTTCGCATGAAAGGATCCTCAACCCCCTCGATCAACGCATCCATAGAAAGCAGGCCGCCGCTCTTCGCCTTTTTGGCCCAATCGATGATCTCATCAATAAACTCAGCGGGATCATAATGAGGGGGATAAAATCCCCATTTGATTATCAGTAGCGCCCGTTTCGCGATGGGCCATGGATGCTGCACCATGGATGCGCTGACAGCCCCGCCTACGACAATGATAAGCGCGGCCAGATTGAGAAAGGCAATTGGACTGGTGCCATCCACCATGGCAGCACCTAACAGTGCCGCGAAGCCGCCGGCGAGTCCAAACGGGAACAGTAAATCCAGGCGATTCTTCGCCGTGGGTTTTTTGTAGCCCCGCCCATCTAGTGTGCTTTTGATTTCTTCGTTGGCCATGGAGGCGACTTCCTATTGCATAAGCAGCTTGGTGATATAAAGATCGGTCACGGTAGCCTGGGAATCTGTCTGACGCAGTACCTGGAGCACTGCCTGACGCACAGATTTTTTTAGTGCGGCGCGGACCGGTGGCTTTGTAATTGCCTCATTCATATCGGGAAGCCGCAGCAAGGCGGAGAGCACGCTGGCACGTAACATCGCTTTGTGCGTAACCGCCCAGGTAGCGGGGAGCGCCACAGGAGAGGAGATCACTGCGGACATGTTGATTGCCAGATAATGCGGCGTGCCATGCGGGCCCTGCACCGACAGCACAAAGGATTTGAAATTTAGTTGCCGAATATATGGTTTTGGTGTGGCGGTGACCGTTGGCCGATGCAATATCCACCATGCTCCACCACCTCCGAGTGCCAACAACAAGAGGATGGAACCACCGATCAAGATTTTTTTGTTCATTAGGAGATCTCCAAGACACTTTTCAACGGCCTTGCACCAGGCACTTCGGAAAAAGCGACCACAGCCATCGTCAATCCCGCCGAATGTAGCCAGGTGGACAGTGCCTGGCGCAATGGGTCACGTACCACGAGCAGCGGTTTTAACGATTGTGCCTGCATTGTTTCGATGCCTTGCCGTAGTGCTTGCATGAGGTGCATCAGGATAGAAGGCTCTAGAGCAGGCATTCCATTTGGGCCGGCTGATTCCACCGCATTCAGTAAAAGTTGTTCCATGGACTGCCCAAGTATGGCGGTCTGAATGGGGTCGTCGGGTGCCAGCACGCTCAGTATCTGACGACCGAGGCGTGAGCGAATAATCTCCACGGTTTGCACCATGCTGGCACCTTCTTGTCCGTTTTCTGCCAGGGTTTCAAGGATGGTCGGCATATCACGGATAGAAACCCCCTCAACGATCAGTTCCCGCAAGACCTTGCTCAAGGCGGGTACGGAGATGACGCGCGGGACAACCGACTCCAGTAACTTTCCGTTGCGTGCTGCGACGATATCAAGCAGCTCCTGGGTTTGTCGCAAACCAAAAAGTTCGCCGATATAACGGGTTAGGCATTCGTTGGTATGTGTGGTGATTACCGTGGCCGGATCAATGACCGTGTAGCCGAGCAGTTCTGCATCATCACTGCGCTCCGCAGCAATCCAATATGCGGAAGCTCCAAATACCGGATCGGTCGTATGGATACCTTCCAAGGGGGGCAGTGGAGTTTTCCCTGATATGGCTAGTAGAGAGCCTACGCGTACATCGCCGGTGGCGACCCGAACGCCATGCACTTGAATGCGATAGCCGCCGGGATGCAAAGTCAGATCATCATGAACATGAATACTGGGAAGTAAAAAGCCTAGATTTTCGCTGGTCCGCCGCCGCAGTAGATTAAGTCGTTTCTGCAGGTCTCCACCCTCGGCAATGAGCGGAATGATCTGATAACCAATGGCTATGGAGAGCGGTTCCACCGGACGCAAGATATTGGAATCCACAACATCTGTCGGAGGCTCTTGGGGCGGAGCGGCCATCGCCCGTGTCGCCATTGTGGCTGTGGCCCGGTGCTGCAGCACCTGCCACAAAATACCCGTCAATACAGCGTAAAACAAAAAAGCAACGTGGGGCATGCCGGGGATGATGCCTGTTATACCTAAAGTAACGGCGGTGATAAGCAACCCCTTGCGGTTGCCTCCGAGCACTTGCCCACTAACCAAGTGACCCACCTCACCTTCAGTGCCACTACGACTGACGAGGATGCCAGCCGCCATGGAAATGACCAAAGAAGGAATTTGTGCGACCAATCCATCTCCAATCGAAAGCAGGGTGTATGTTTTCGCAGCGTCAGCGAGTGACAAATTGTGCTGGAATACGCCAATGATCAGGCCACCAACAAGATTGATGATAATAATGAGTATGGCGGCGATGGCATCGCCGCGCACGAACTTGGAAGCACCGTCCATAGAACCGTAAAAATCCGATTCGGCGCTGACCTCATCACGACGGCGGCGTGCTTCGATTTGCGTGATCATGCCCGCGTTTAGGTCTGCATCTATAGCCATTTGCTTGCCAGGCATGGCATCTAGGGAAAACCGAGCGCCGACCTCAGCGATGCGGGAAGATCCTTTGGTAACGACGACAAAGTTGATAATGATCAGGATGGCGAAGACGACAATGCCCACGACATAATCTCCACCCACGACGAAGCGACCAAAACTTTCAATCACGATCCCGGCGGACTGAGTACCGTGAAACCCATGCAGCAAAATAACCCGTGCCGCGGCGACGTTAAGCGCCAAGCGAAGAAGTGTGGCAAGCAACAACACGGTCGGAAACGCTGAAAAATCGAGTGGTTTTTTGACGTGCAACGCAGCAAACAGGATAAGCAGAGAAAACGTGATATTAAAGGTGAACAACACGTCGAGCAGAATGGGTGGTAGGGGAACCACAATCATTGTGAGGATCATGATAAGTACCAGTGGCCCGAGCAGCGACTGATAATTCGCCCACAGTTCAGCAGGAGCTGGGATGGCGCCGGACGAGGCTTTGATGGTTTGTGGATCAGCCATGTTGGGTTGCCTCCTCAAATTCTTTGCCGATCTCGGCGGAAAGTTCAAGCGATCCCCAGTCGCGCGGTGCTGCCCCACAACCTGCTTTGGCGCGATTCAATTGTTCCACGTAGGCGAGGACAACGGCTACGGCTTCATACAGACCTTCTGGTATGGATGCACCAATCTCACCGAATCGATACAGACCACGGGCCAGCGGTGGGGCTGTAAGGATGGGGACTTGATGAGCGCGTGCCCGTTCCTTGATGCGTTCGGCTATCATGTCCGCACCTTTAGCCACCACCTGAGGCACGGCCATGGATTCCTGAAATTGCAGCGCAACGGCGTAATGGTCGGGATTCACGATCACCACCGTAGCCGTTTCGACGGCCTTCATCATACGCATTCTTGCCATTTTGCGGCGCAGTGCCCGTATACGCGATTTAACAATGGGGTTGCCCTCGGATTCCTTATACTCGTCCTTGATCTCTTCCTTGGACATTTTCATCTTGGCGGCAAACATTCGGCGCTGAAGGATGCCGTCCACCCCTCCTGGGATGAGCAGCAGCAAGGCAAAAATCATAAAATCTCCCCCCAGTGCCTTCAAACCATGAGGGATTGCGGCATGGGGTGGCTCTGTCAGCAGCGCGAACCATTCTTCCCTCTGGTCCCAGAGCATCAGACTCATAGCCGTACCTAACACCATGGTTTTCATGATATCGCCCAGCAGGAGCGTGGCGCCCTGTTTAGAGAATGGTTTCATGATCCCCTGCATCCAGGACAATCGACCAATGTCGAAGAATTTTTGCGGAGAAAAGGTCCATCCGCCGATGACAATTGTTCCGCCGACCGCCATCAGCAAGGCTACCGTGCCAGCGATCAGAAAAACGCTGATGACTGTTCGCAAGTCGTTAAAGATATTCCGAAAGAGGTCCTGAGGATTCAGCAGTGCGTGTGTCCCAACCGGTGGTGACAGGGAGATCACCAGATTATTGTAGAGATCGGCACCCGTCACTGGGGCAATTTTCAATAAAAGCCCGGCAACCCCGATAACCACGGAGGCCGAAGTAAAATCCTGGGAACGGGCAACATCCCCTTTTTCGCGGGCATCATCCAATCGTTTTTGCGACGCCTGCTCAGTGCGGTCTTCTTTTTCTGCCATCGTTCAGACCATCCGCACAGTAAGAGAGAAGATGTGTTCCACGAGTCGCGGTAGCCAAGGAATGAGTCCATAAAGTCCAGCCATACCCACAAGAATCAAGATCGGGAAACCGATGGCGAAAAGATTGATCTGTGGCGCGACGCGGGCAATCACCGCCATCCCAAGATTGGCGACAAGTACCATCATGATGACCGGTAGGGCGATGAGAATGCCGTCGGTAAATATCACCTGCCCATAGTTGGCTAGATGCAACCAGCTCCAGTTTGGCCAAAAAAAACCTATTGGAAACACCTGAAAGCTCATGGCCACGACATGAAGCATTCCGAGGACGGCGCCATCGGCAATAAGGAGGAGCAAGACGCCAAAAGAGAATAGCTCGCTAAGGGTGTTGCTTTGTTCTCCATATTGCTGGGATACCGTAGTAGCAAACCCAAGTCCCATGCTCAAAGCGATCCATCCAGCGGCTAGCTCGATGACTCCCAGCATGGCTCGGAAAAGGAGACCAAGACTAACGCCAATGACCATTTGCACCGTCAGGACGATCACGGCAACAGCCATGCCCGGCCATGTAATGGCGGTTGGCAGCGTGGGGATAATGGCCCAGGTGACTGCAACGCCAAAACCAAGTCTCCAGAAGGTCGGCAACCAGCTAGAAGAAAAGAACGGAGCCACCGATATAAAAGCCAAAATACGGGTGAGCGGCCATACGGTGGTTTCAACCCATCCGTCGACTTGTGCCTGTGTAAACGTAATCAGTGTTGCAGCCATAACGGCACCGCTTGAGCAAGTTGTTCATACCATTGCGTAAATGCGGATACAAAGATCCACCAGCCAAAAATAAAAATAATCCCCGTGACGATTATTTTTGGAACAAAAGAGAGCGACACATCATTCCAATGCAGCCAGGCTTGTAGAATGGTGACCAACAACCCGACAACGACCGTGGCTAAACCAACCGGGAGAAAGGCGATCATTGCATACCAAAGATCCTGGCGGAGTAGTTTGGTGATCATGTCAGTAGTCACTGTTAGGTAACTCTCGGTCGCGTACAGAGATTGTCGTTGAGACGCTGTTCCTGCTGCCGTTGAGTGGTTGCTTCCCCTTGCTGCTGTTGTGTGGAGAGATGCATGATCTGTCGCTGCAAACGTTGGGCAGCGACGGCCGTGGTGGCGGTGACCGCCTGCGTTTCCTGAAGGTGCAGGATGGTGGAATGCTGAAGATCCAGTGCCGTGCGCATGGCTTTATGGAAGTGCTGGGCACCGAGAAGCAGGTGAGTTGGGCATCCTGAATCCTGATCAAGCCATTCTCGGGTGCGCACTTCCAGCTTGGCTGCATGTTGTAAGAACAAGACTTCATGTGCCGTGGCTTGTTGCAGTCGGCGCTGTTGCTCAGCGGCCTGTTGTGCCGTAATTTGCACTTTTCTCGTGGCCACGGCCTGCAAGAGTTTTAGTGTTTTTGGTTGCATCAGTTTGTGCTTCCGATAGCCATTTGCAGGTCGCGGAGGCTGTCTGTGAACCCGCTAGATTCCGTCGGCGATTGCTGCAAGAACTGACGCAATGCTGGAAATTGCAATACAGCCTGATCTAGCAATGGGTCGGACCCTGCGGCATAGGCGCCGATGGCAATCAGATCCGAGCGCTCTCTATAACGGCCCCATAAATCTAAAAATTGCTGAATCGCTTGTCGGTGTTCCGGTGTTGTTACCAACGCCATTACTCGACTCGCGGACAACGCCGGTTCAATGGCCGGGAAAACCCCGTTGGCAGCGAGATCCCGAGTGAGAACGATATGTCCATCAAGGATGGCTCGAGCGGTATCCGCTACCGGGTCCTGCAGATCATCTCCTTCCATCAGCACCGAATAGAAAGCAGTGATCGCCCCGACTTCTCCCGTTCCGGCACGTTCGGTCAATAAGGATAAGGAAGAGAATACCGAAGGCGGGTAGCCTTTGGTGGCGGGTAACTCCCCCGCCGCCAACCCTACTTCGCGGGCGGCCATGGCATAGCGTGTGAGGGAGTCCATGATCAGTACGACCTTCTGGCCCTGATCGCGAAAATGTTCGGCAATGGCGGTGGCATACTCGGCACCACGCATGCGCAGCACCGGTGGTGCATCTGCTGTAGCCACAACGACCACCGCATGCCGTAGACCATCCCCGAGAATATCTTCCACAAATTCCCGGACCTCGCGACCGCGTTCACCGATCAGCGCGATGACAGCGACATCGGCTGCGGCATGTCGTGCCATCATTCCGAGGAGGACGCTTTTACCCACACCACTGCCGGCGAACAGGCCGACCCGTTGCCCTTCTCCTATCGTCAGCAGGCCATTGATAGCACGAACTCCGACATCTAGAGGCTCCCGGATGCGTTGGCGACGCATGGGGTGTGGCGCCGGGCTTTTCAGCGGGCGACGCTCTGGCGCAAGCAGGGGACGTCCGTCCAGCGGTCGACCCATGGCGTCGACGACACGCCCAAGCAGGGCCGAGCCGACCGGTACCGAAGTGTTCTGCTCCATCAGGGTAACCAGCGCACCGGGGAAAATACCGCGTAGGCCGCCAAAGGGCATGATGGTGGCGCGGTCTCCGGAAAATCCGATGACCTCACCCAAACGCCATCCCTCCGGCGTTTCCAGCCGGGTATATTGGCCAATCATGGCGGATACGCCTACGGCTTCGAGGGCCGTGCCATTGACGCGTAGCACATGACCAGAAATGGGCGGTGGCCCCCAGTCGCCAAGGGTGGAGGTGAGATCTCGCAAATGTATTTCGGCTTGGGCTAGCATCCGCATCAGTCGGCCCCCGTGAGCTTGGAAAGGGCTTCCCCCCAACGAGTTTCGATCCGGGCATCCCATTCCGGCATGGTGAATTTTTCGGCACCAGTCGTCTGTCCGGATGTTTCCGGCGGTCGGGCCTGCACGCGCACCCCACCCCGTTCCATGAGTGGATCAGGAGTAATTGTCCAAGCCCCAGGGGCTGAGTCCTGCAGGCTTTCAATATCGTCTGGATGCAAGACCAAGTGGGGCGTCAGAGTGGGCAATGGTAGTGTCTTGAGCAAATTCTGCAATTGTTGCTGGAGTGCGCCCGCCGTGGTTTCTCGCGCTTCCTTGCGAATTACAAAACGAGCCACATCCAATGCGATAGAAAGTGTCATCCTCTCTACGAATTCTCTCGTTTCTTCTTCCCAGTTGGCCAACTCTGCGGCGAGGGTTCGGAGAAAAACTACCTCTGTCGCCGCAGCAGCTAAACCTTCAGTATTTCCGGCGATCCGGCCCTCCTGTTTTCCAGCGATCCAGCCTTCATCTTTCCCAGCGGTGAAACCTTCGCCATACCCTACTGTCCAGCCATCCCTTTGTGCGGCGGCGAACACTTGTGCTTGGATCTCTTCCGCCGTTGGCACAGATAATGCCTTCTCCTCTAGTCGGGGCTCCTGACCTGAAGCGTCCAGACTGGAAAAAAGAAAGGGGGTAATGTGTGTTGCGTTCATAAAGGGTATATATGCAATAAATATACCGCCATACTTATTTTCTTTGGCATATATATTATTCAAGCACATGCGGGGAATCTGGCCGAATGGGAACGCGCGACTTCGGTAGTGCAGGCGGCGCGCTTGGTCTTGATTCGGGAAAATCCTATGCCCGATGCTCAGGTAACTGCGCTGGCACCAACGACGCATGGTTGGCTGACCGCCTGCCGAAGTCCGCTGCAGGCACGAATGACGGACCGTAGCGCCTGGACGGCAACTGTGGCGGTGTCTTGTGCTACGCCGCGTTGGACCATTTATGTGCCATTCACTTTCACACTATGGCGACCTGTTGTCCTGGCCGCGGACTTTTTGCGCGCAGGTGTCGTAATAAAACATCAGGACTTGACCGTTCGGCGCGAGTTGATCTCGGCGGAGACGGGCCCGGTCTGTTTTTCTGAGGAGGCCGTAGTTGGGAAAGTTTTAAATGCTAATGTAAATATTGGAGCGAAGATTGACCCACAAAACCTAGTGGCGCCAGAAATCATTCATCAGGGGCAGCAGGTAACTCTGGAAGCCCGCTTTGGGAATGTGCGCATACGCGCCGAGGGCGTTGCCCTGAATGATGGGCGTGTCGGTTCCGCGCTTTTGGTACGCAACACAGAAAGTGGCAAAGTGGTCACTGGAATCGTTCAACCGGATGGAAAGATATTGCTTACATCCGGTAAATCATAAGGGGATGGCTTGATGAAGAAAAAATATGTTGCCCACCTGGCTGGGGTAATGGAAAATCTGAGAGCCATGAACGTGCTACTTGATGCCGAGAGGTTGGCCGTCTCGAATGGCGATTATGACCGACTGGTGCAGGTTGCGGATGAAAAAACGCGACTTATGGAGTCTTTTCAGATTGATGGCGCAATAGCGTCGGAGGTTAGAGAGTTGTTGCAGGAAGTCTTACAGAAATCGACAGATAATGGTATGATGGTCGAAAGCGCGTTGCGTTTTTGGCGAAAGGCACACCAACAGTTGATGCACCAGTATATAGGCGGTGAGGTTGATTCTTCGCCGTTCGCGGCGGGAGGACAGCAATGAACAATCCATTGGGTGGTGTAAGCAGTGCCAGCGGTGGTTCTTTGGGTTCCCTAGAGACCAAAAACGTGGTATCACGTACGCCGATATCGTTGCCGGCGACATCAAAAAAAGCCGTCCAACCAGTGATGGGTGAGGCTGTTCCACAACCGGTTTCTTCTGATCTTGCGCATCTTGCGCGTCTTGAAGGTCTGCGTGGACAGGTCCAATCTGGAAACTACGCGGTAGATGCAAAGGCCACTGCAACGCGTTGGTTGGCAATCTCATCGGCAATGGTAGCTCATAAAGTGAAGTGATGTCTGCGGGGCGGCTAGACTGATTCGGCATCAAGACCCTGCGCCAATAAAAAAGCGCGACATTTGGTGATTCCTTGAGTAACCCACTTTAGAGCAGTATTCTTGCTCTTGAATCCCATCACATGCGCAACATCTTCCAAGGTGAGTTCTTCCAAGACGTATAGGGAAAGAGCGGTACGCTCTTCCTCCGATAAGGCAGCGATAGCCTCCGTTAAAAATGTTTTAGCCTCGTCGCGCTCTGCGCGGTGATGTGGCTGCGCAGTGTCGTCCATGAGTTCCGAATGCGCAGGAAGCACATCCTCCAAATATAGGGGGGCGGCGCGTCCGATTTCACTCCAATGCTGATGGAGTTCATGGACTGACCATCCCATAGCTTCGGCCAACTCCTGGTCATTAGGATAGCGCTGTAGGCGTTGAATGCAGTGGGCCGCTCCGATCTCCAGCGATTTATTTTTTTTTCGCAGTCGACGTGGTGCCCAATCTTCTTCCCGCAGCAGGTCTAACATGGCGCCGCGAATGCGCACAGCAAGCAGTTTGACAAATTCTTGCGGCGCAGCGAATCGTTGATGGTGACCTGCGCATGCCCATGCGGCCAGCATGCCTGCCTGCACGAGGTCATCGTATGCGTTACGCGAGGGCAGACCGTCCTGAATCCGTTGAGCCAGACGTAGGATCAGCGGATAATATTCACGCAGATAGGCATTGGTGTCCTGCTCGCAGAGTGTTATCGGTGCTGAACCCAATGCGGAATCTCCATATAGAGCCGTGCCATGTAATGGGTATAGAGGGATACGAGCCAAGGACCGCCTATGAACAGGACCAGCACAATAAGGAATGCCTTGGGCACGAATCCGACGCTCATATCCGAGAGTTGCGTGGCCACCTGAACAAAGCCAATGACTATTCCTGCCACCAGTGCGGCACCAAGCAGTGGTAACGCCATCAAAACTCCGGTGTGGGCTGCTTGCGTAACAGCGCTCAACATCCATCCATCATGGATCATTTTGAATCGCCTTTATGGATACTCGGGTGTCATGAAAAACTTCTGACGAGGGTGCCCGTTACTAATAGCCAGCCACCGGACAATACAAAAAGCATCAATTTTAAGGGGATGGAAATGGTCTGCGGAGAGACCATCATCATACCCATGGCCATGAGTACTGCCGCGACCAGCAAATCAATAACCAGAAACGGCAGATATACTAAAAAACCGATCTCGAATCCCGATTCCAATTGTGAAACGGCAAATGCGGGTATCAATACGCGCATGGGAATGGCCGCTGCTGTAGGCAGTGCCTTTTTGATGCCATCCATGCGCAGGAACTCTGCAGTGGCATCCTTGGTGGTGTTTTTCAGCATAAACGTACGTAATGGTGTAGCACCTATACTTATCGCCTGAGTAACGGTAATGGTTCCTGCTTCTAGGGGTTCCAAGGCGCGCTGGTTGATTTGTGACCAAGTTGGTTGCATGACGAAGAACGTCAGGAAAAGCGCCAAGCCAACCAATACAATATTAGGCGGCATCGTGGACAATCCCAAACCCTGCCGAAGCAGGGAGAGGACGATGATAATACGGGTAAACCCAGTCATCATCAGTACAATGGCCGGCACAAACATCAGCATCGTCATCAGAATAACAGTCTGCACTGGCAACGAGTATGTTACCAAAGCACTCGCCTTGCCGGTGGCGGCTGCAAGCAGTGGAACTCCTCCAGCCATGGTTTATGGCTCCCGGGGATTTTTGATTTGTTCGCTTCGGTTGACGATCGATGTCAGGCGCACTCCAAACCGTTCCTGATTGACCAATACGGCCTCGCCGTAGGCAAAAAGTTCGCCATTAATATAAATCGTCAAGGGTTCCCCAGATGCACGATCAAGTTCCACTACAGACCCTTGAGACAATTGCAAAATGCTTTTCACCGGGATCCGCGCACGCCCCAATTCAACGGAAATGCGCATGGGAACATTGAGAAGCATGTCTAAGGAGGGCTTGCCGCCAGGAGGAGCCGGTATTTCCCTATTCTCGGTCTCATCGGTGGTTGCAGAAAAATCTTCCATGGGGAGTGCGTTCACAGAGTTTTCAGCCATATTGTTATTCCTTCTTTATCTGAACCGCTTTCAAGATGTCTTCCTCATCAGGAGACCGATATTGGGTGATGCACAAAGCATATTTTCTATTAGACACTCCATATCGCCCATCCCCAATGGGAATATCCTCGACAAAAAGTGTCGCGATGTCAGGTTTGTCAAAAGGGATAATATCCCCCGCCTGAAGCTTGGAGGCTTCACCAAAAGTAATATTTCTTGCCGCGAGCAGAACGGTGGCCTCAACACAGGTGTCCTGAATATCTTTGTGCAAAGCCGTTTTCCAGGTAACATCCATTTCCGTCTGATCTGCGGCAACGCCCGAGATCAATTGTTCACGAAAAGGCTCGACGGAATGGTATGGAAAGCACACAAAGAACTTGCCACGCCAGCGTTCCATCTCGATTTCAAAGCTACTGGCTACTATGATTTCTGGGCTTGCGGCGATGCCCACAAACTGCGCCTTGACATCGGATCGCGTGACTTTCATCTGCAGCTTGACGATCGGATCCCAAGCGGAGGTGAAATCGGCAATGGCATGGTCTACGATTTGGTTGAAAACGCGTTGTTCAATAACGCTGAAATCACGTCCTTCTAATTTGGGTTCAAGTTTACCATTGCCGCCAAAGAACGCCTCGATGACGGCATAGCATAGGTAGGGATCCAGGATAAACAGCATCGAACCACGCAGTGGGGTCATGTTGACCATTACAAAGTAGGAGGGCAACGCAATTTTCCCGATGAAATCCCCGTACTTAGTCATCTGCGCTGAAGTGGGTATGATGTCGGCGTTGACGCGCATATAATTAAATAGACTGCCGCGAAAGGCGCGCGCAAAGCGATCATTCAGCACTTCCATGGTCGGCATGCGACTACGCGCGACACGATCTTGGTTGAGGATGTCGATAGATACCGCATCGTTTCTACCCGCTTTCTGATCTCCCCGCTTAGATTCGAAACCGGGGACGGATTCCGGTGTTGACCGTGGTGTAGGGACGGAGAGGGTGTTTATGGGTGGAGTGACTCCCAGACCCATCAAGGCATCAACATCATCCTGAGAAACCGCCGTATCATCGGCTGTTTCCGTAGTATCTGCATCATCTTGGTTGACGGTGGCAGATATTGTTTCAGGTGGTGAAGGGTCGGCGCCCTGCAAAGGGTTCTTTTCATCTGTAGACATGCGTTATATCCAGGACTCAAAGCCCTTAACTGTGGATGTTACGGAATCGATGACCAATGATTCCGGGTTTTTTGGCACCCTTGGTAATGGGCGAGAAGGTGATTCCCCAGTGCGCCCATGATTGGGAGCGTGACCCTGTGCGCCAGACCCGAAAGTTCCAAAAGCGTTAGTGCCCATTTCCACGGATGCATTGGACCCAAGTTTAGACAGACTCTGGCTGATATCCGGTAAGGCTTGCTGGAGCAGCGCTTGCGTTTGGGGATTGGACGCCTGTAGCCACACAGAAATCACGCCATTTGCACCATTCGATGCTTGCATAGAAATGGGGCCGAGGTGATGTGGATGCACTTGTATTTGTAGCATGCTGCCCTGTTGCGTTTGCCGAATACGCCCGGCGATGACGTGTTGCCAGCCCGGCTGAGTCAGGTCGATTGGTGCTAGCTGGTTCCACGATTCCTGAATGGCAGATGAGTTGGCGGTGGCTACGGACGGGTTGGCAACTCCTACGAGGGGGGCGCTTCCAGTAGCCAATAGGTTCACCCCACCTGCTGTCGAGGTTGCTGGACTGTTGAACCCGTTTGCTGCCGTGGTTTGAGAGGGTTGAATAGCAGCATTAGGTACTACCACCTGTGGCATAAGTGCGGCAATCTTGTTCGTGATTCCGACAGGTGTTTTGTTCTTATTTTCGGCATCAAGACTTATCTGCATGTTTATTTTGCCATTATTCTTTTTAGTATATGATGATATTACGACACCTTTGGGTGCCTTCTGATGTAATGGAATGCTTTCTCTCAGGCCCGCATCCGCCATGTGGATTGCTGCTTGATGTGAATTGATAACATGGTCATACCGGATATTTTGCGGAAGCAAAGGCCCCATGGATCGCGCCACCGGGGTGACCATCAACGACTGCTGCGCAGATTGCTGAAGCGGCGTCCTGTACCCTTGCGGGTGTAGTTTGTCCACGGCTCCGTGGAGCACGGCAGAATGTCGGCCTGATTCTGAAAGGGCAGTAATGTTGGTTGAAAGTGTGCTTCCTGATGTTGTTTTTGCTATATCATTTTGTGCGTGCGAAAACGTTTGCAATCGTCCCTGAGTGGACCTCGCTGGTGTCATACCTCTCGGGTCTACCATCTGGTTATTCACCGGCATGATGTTCGGTGCCTGTGTCGGAGCGAGCGGTGCATTTGTATTGGATGGTGGTATTGATTGCGCCGCAGTCCCGCTAGTAGTTGTACCAGCGGCGCTTTCTGGGTCTTTTCGGGATGCTGCTGGATGTTGCTGCAAGGCTTTGTGAGCCTGCGTTTTTGCTATTTGCAATTGTGCTGAGAAACTCGTTGGGGCGGCTTGATTTGACACTTTAGTGTTGGCCAAGTGCGATCCTTCTGTCGATGACGCTGGTAAGTCTGTATGAATGATATTACGCATCAGCCGATCACCGTATCTTCGCCGCCACGATTGAGGACGATCTGGCCGGATTGATCGAGCTTCTGAGCGACCGACAATACGGCGCGTTGAGCGCTTTCCACCTCGGATAGGCGGATAGGGCCTTGCGAAGCCATCTCTTCACGAAGCATCTCGACGGCACGCTCAGACATGTTGGCAAATATTTGAGTCTTAAGGATGTCCGAGGCGTTTTTCATTGCTGTGACAAGTACATTTCGATCCACGTCGCGAAGGATCAACTGTAAAGAGCGGCCATCCAGTTCCTTCAAATCCTCGAAAGTAAACATGTTATCTTCAATTTTCTGGGCGAGCACGGCATCTAGTCCACGCACATAGTCCAGAGAGGACTTCATGCGGCTGGGCTCAAGGCGATTCAGCACCTCTGCCGCCGCCTTCGGACCACCACTATCTCCTTGAACAATGGTATTGGTAATTTGTCCAGACAATTGCTGATCCAGAACTTCATTGAGTTCTCGAATCGCGTTGGGGGCCACCGGGACCATCGTCGCGAGCCGAAAAACGATATCCGGGATAATTCGGTCGGGCAGGTTGTGAAGAACGTCACCCGCCTTATCCGCTTCAAGATGGGCCAAAATCGAGGCCACGATCTGAGGGTGTTCAAAGCGAATCATTTCAGCTATCGTTTTGGCATCGGCCCACTTGATGATTTCCAGGCCAGCATACTCACCACCCGTAACAATTCGATCCAAAACTTCTGTGGCCTTGTCTTTTCCGAGGGCCTTGGCCAGCACCTCGCGGAGATAGGAATCACCTTGGCCGCCAACGGAGGTTTGGTGCCGCAACCGATCCACAAAATCCTGCATAACGGTTTCCAGCACCTCCCGACTAATTTTGCGGGGTCTGGACATGGCTGCGGCAAGCCGTTGTACCTCTCGTGGCGCAAGTTTTTGCATGAGCACCGCGGCCTCATCCGGGCCAATGCTCAGCAAAAATGTCGCCGCATAGTCGATCCCTTTGCTTAAATGGCTACGTCCTGGCGGTATGTCGGCCATCAACCTTCTCCTTCGCCCAAGTCACCAATCCACTCGCGCACCACTTGCAGCGCCCTGGTACTATCGTTGCGGATTAAGGCTTTTATGGTCTCCATGTTTTCTGCCAGTCGTCCTTCTCCAACGCCCGAAAAGTCCAGGACCGCACCATCATCATTCAGCACCTGTGGCGTAGTGCCAGCCCCATGTCGCTGGTCCTCAGATACAGGGCCTTGCGCTACTGCGGCATGAGATACAGTTTCCGGCCCCCGGCGTTTGGATAGCCCTTGCATCAGTTCCCGGATGGGTTTTCTCAGCAAGAGAAGGGCCACCAACGCAAAGAGGAACCATTCTATGGCATGCCAGATTCTCCATGGAGAGAGTTGTTGCCACCAGGCACGGTGGGTTGTCGGCGCCGCACGGAACGGCATGGCCTCCACATCGACCGTGCCATTTTGCGCCGATGCATGGATGGAATTGTCCACCATTTTCTGCATGGATTGCAGGTCCCGGGCAGTGAATATTTGCATACTGGAGATGCTGCTTACCGTTTTTTTCGTAGCGATCGCGCCTTTTATAGAGAGCGTGGATGCCGTTGGCGCAACCACCGATGTGGCCGTCGCGGTGGACGGTAGAACGGTTCCATTGACCAGTACGGAGACCGACAGGTCTCGTAATCGCCATGGTGCATCCTTCTTAAAAGCAACCGTTTTATCGAGGACATAACGAAAATGCTGGTCGTTTTTTTGCGAGGCGGGGATCATCGCCTTGATTTCGCTCAAGGTTAGCGCTGTAGGAGCGCTGCTGATCGGGGCAGTCAGCGGTGCCAGCGGTGCCCCTGGTGGTTGATTGGACAGGGCACCGGGAATACCAAACGAACCGCCATCCAGATCCCCTTTCCTGTGTGTCGACAACAGGGCTGCCGTCACCACATGCCCCACTCCGTAAGTTACCGCGCTGCGCTGTCCCTTAGCAAGGTCCAGGCGAGCATCGACGACGACCCGGACATTCCGAGCACCGCCAACGAGGGGAGCCAGAAGGGCCAATATCTGCTTCCGGTAGTGCGCCTCGACGCTGTTCTGCAAATGCAGTATCCGGGAAGCGTTGGCTCCATGCGTCTTCGCGGTCAGCGCGTGACCGTTTTGATCAACCACCGTTACATCCGCGCTGGATAGTCCGGGGATGCTGGACGCTACCAGATGCGCAATACCAAAGACTTGTTGGTTGCTCAGCGTTACGCCTGGCATCAGTCGTAGCGTGACACCAGCCTTAGCCTTAGGCATCGTTTCAAGGAACGGGGTGTGCTCGGGAAGCGCAAGGTTTACCGATGCCTTTTCAACGCCGTGGATGGACTCGATATCGCGCCCCAAGCTGGCTTCCAGGGCGCGCAGATAGGTTGTGTGTTCTACAAAGCTGGACGTGCCCAGTTTCTCATTTTGTAGATGTTTCCATAAGGCGCTGGATGCCTGTGTCGGCAGCCCTTGCTCAGCCAGAGTCAGGCGTACCTGGGCAGCATCCGCCGCAGGCACTTCAACGGTGGAGCCCCCCTGCTTTAGCCTGAACGGGGTACCTTCTTTTTGGAGAAGCGCGATCACGGCGCCGCCTGTTTGCGGGTTGAGGCCAGAATACACCACGGCATAATCGGTATGATTGACCCAGGCCCAGATACCAAGAAGGGCGGCAAGACCCATGGCTCCGGTGCCTGCTATCACCAGGCGTTTTGATTGGCTGGCTTCTGCCCAGGTGTGCTGTAGGCGATCGCTGATCTCTTGTAGCCTGGATGCCATACGACTTATACCGGCATGCTGATCAAGGTTATGTATCCGCGCGTCAATTCATTTCGAATACCAATAAGCTCCTGAAAAGCAATGCTGCTCTTTTGCATGGAGAGCATGGTTTGTGACAGGGACGGGCCCCCGGGAACCTGGGCCGCAAATGCCTTTTCGTTGGCGCCGGCGGCGGCTTGTGCCTGCGAGACGATGGATAACCCGTGTGTAATCAGTGCTGCGAACCCGCTATGATCCGAGCCGACACCGCCACCAGCCGCTGAAATGGTAGGCAAAGACGG
This sequence comes from Acidithiobacillus ferriphilus, assembly GCF_028215975.1. Taxonomy (NCBI): domain Bacteria; kingdom Pseudomonadati; phylum Pseudomonadota; class Acidithiobacillia; order Acidithiobacillales; family Acidithiobacillaceae; genus Acidithiobacillus; species Acidithiobacillus ferriphilus. The sequence continues at coordinate 2,534,147 of NZ_CP116458.1, read as the reverse complement.
AAGCGTCTCCGTTTTGAGTTGGAGCAGGCTCTGCGCCAAGGAGGCGCCAACCGCCTGGATGGATGGGGTCACGTATATATTCTCCAAAGGATACAAACCGTTCCTTTGGAATGCAATAATTGTTCCAAAAATAACTTATTATTTTTCAGATCGTTGCGTGCCGTGGTTAAGCGCGCCGCCCGTTAATGTTTCGCATGGAAAATGCTGTGCAGGTGCGCAAGCATGTGGATTGCCTCATCCAGGTCTTCCGTTTTCCCAAAGGCGTTACCATGCGCAATTTTGTTGAGAATGAATTCATACGCAATGCGAAGGCGGGGCGCCAAACCCGGGGTTGACGCGTCATGAGCCTCTTCCTGAATCGGCAAGGCCGCCGTCCAGAACTCAACGATGGCGAATGCATCAAAAAGCATACGTCCCTGCTGCGCATGCTCGCGCTGCTCAATGGCACGTTTCGCGCCGGATAGCAAAGCAACACAGCGTTTGTAACCACGGTCCCACAGATCAATCGGGGTAGCGGTCTCATCGCGCACCACCTGATAAGGATTAGCCGCCACTGCTGCCCCCGAATAGATTGCTGAAGATTGCATTGAGCTCGTTGCTGGTTTGACCGGCAGAAGATGACGCATTCTCATAAGCCGAGAACTGTGCGATCATGGCTTGGATTTGTGCCTGAGTGGTTTTCTCATAGCTGGTGATCTGCTTATTCATCGCCGTAATCTGGTTTTGATCGCTGTTTTCGGCTTGCTGTAGTGTACCATTGGTGCCCAACGCGGAATTCAGAAGGCTCCCAAGACGTTGCGCGACCCCCTGGTTGAAGAAAAGGGTCGCAGTTGGGGTTACACCGGGGGCAATATTCAAAGACAATCCTTGCGCCGGGCCATTCTCCACGGTCATGCTACCGTTGGTTCCAGAAGCGCTATATCCATTCACCGTGCCTGAGGTTAGTGCGCTGCTGTTGGTGGTGACGTTTACTGTGTAGACGCCAGCGACGGTGCCGGCGGCAGAGCCTGCATATTGTACGTTGGGGTTGCTGGACCCCCCCATGGCACCAAAAAGACCCAGCACTTGGTTATAATTGGTGCTTAAGGCGGATGTCAGTGCGGCACTGTCAATGGTGATGGTGCCGCTGGAAGTCAGAGTGATTCCGGCATTCCCAAAGCCGATGGCATCGGCACCACCCGAGACACCACCTGCCGTGGTAGTGGAAATTAAGGATAACATCTGATTTTCGATGCTGCTGATGATGGGATTCCCCATCAATGGCCCACCGCTGCCAGATTGCCCGCTGGCGGCCCCCGGAGTATAAGCAGTGGCCTTTTGGATGGCTGTGGATGCCGCGTTAAAGGCATTAACGAAGTTGGCTATGGTGGTCTTTGCCGCTGTACTGGATGGAGACACGTCTATCGTCGTGCTGCCGGTAGCGCTCACCGCAAAGGAAACTCCCGGGATCGTCCCTGAAAAGCTGTTTGTGGCCGAAGTGACAGCAATGCCATTGACCGTGGCGGACGCATTTTGCGCTGACTGACTCTCCGTCATCGTTGTGGTTCCGGAGGTGTAGGCAAACCCGGACAGTGCCGAACCGGTCGTGCTGATGGTAAAGCTGTTTGCGGCCCCCGTCTGGTTGCCAGCCACTACCAACCGATAACCCGTTCCGTCATACACGAGACTCGCGGATACGCCAGCGCCGGCGCCGTTGATCGCATTTTCAATACCGGCCAATGTGTTATTGGTGCCGGAAATCTGCACATTAACAGTGGTCCCACTTCCGACCGTTATGCCGATGGTGCCTGTGCCCACCGTGGTGTTTTGACTGGAAAAATCTTGACTATAGAGCGATTGGGCCGCCGCAAGACCAGAGATCGTCACCTGATAAGTGCCAGATTGCGCTGTGTTATTTGCAGAGGCCGAAAGAATGCTGCTGTTTCCGACGGTGGCTTGGGTCTGCGCTAATGTAGAAAGATGATTCAATCCCTGTGTTGCACTTTGCAGCGAAGCCAGGATCGAGGAAATATTGCCCAGCGCGCTGATCTGTGTTTTTAGGGGAGTTTCCTGGCCCTGTAAAATTTTCACGGGAGCGTTATATTGATTTTCTGCCGCAGTGATCAAAGAGGTGACCTGACTGGAACTGAGTATACCGGATAGGGACATGCAAGCACCTGTTTAGCATCGGTGGTTTACCCACTGCCAAGTGCGCTCTGATTCAGGCGCACTTGGCAGTGGACACGGGGAGCGCCGAAGCGCTCCACATGGTGGTTTACGGAATCAACTTCAGATACGCCTGTTGCGTCTGGGTGGAAACTGAGAGTGCTCCGACACCCGCCTGCTGGAGGATTTGTGCCTGGGTCAGGTTTGTGCTGACCTGCGGGATGTTGGCGTCCTGGATAACCGATCGCGCTGCCTGATCATTGGTAGCCGTGGTCTGCAGGTTGCTCAACGCGCTCTGTACCCGCTGCTGCACCGCACCCAGCTGTGTTCCCTGCTGATTCAACTGCTGCAGGGCGTAGCTGATAATAGTGATGGCATTGCTGGCACCCTGCTGGGTACCCACGTTCACCTGGGTCAGATTGATCAGCGCGCTGCCGCTGGTGACGCCGACATTAGAGCCACCGGAAACCGTGAAAGCGTTGGCGGACTGGAAGGACACCAAACCCTGAACCGTGGCGCCAGAGGTGCTGGTCGAAATAGTGGTGCTGCTCGTACCGAGCGAGACCGCGCCACTGAAATTGGCGATGCTCACGTTATTGCCATTCACATCAGTTAAGACCAGTTGGTTACTGGTATTCACGGAGGCGGCGATGCCTGTGGTGGAAGTGTTGTTATTCACCGATTGCACGAGGCTGGAAAGTCCTGCCGCTGTATCGCTGGTTACGCTCGCCGAAATGTTCACCGCGTTAGTCTGGCTGCCGCTGGTGCCATTACCGAGAGAAAAGCTGATATCGCCGGTAGACGTAACATTGAACGCAACACTGGTATAGGCCTGTGCGTTGACCCCGGTCAGATTGGAGACATTATTAACACTGGCGGCAACAGAAGCTGCCGATTCGCCAGAAGAACTGACGCTCACCGATCCGCTACCGACACTGCCCAAGATGCTCATGCTGCCAGACGTGAAAGCGCCAGATGAGGAAATCACGTAAGAATTTCCGCCGGCAGTCCCATTTGCGGTATAAGTGCCGGAAGCCGCCGCCGTCTGATACACACCCAGGTTGGTCGCCGCGGTACTGCCGACGCTGGCATCAATCACTTGACCCTGATTGGCGCCAACCTGAAACTGGACGCCGGCAAAGCTGCCATTCAGCAGGCTGATGCCATTGAATTGCGTCTGCTGCGCGATGGTGGACACCTGTGCCACCAACTGACCGACAGTGGATTGCAGGGATGCCAGATCCGCGCTGGTGTTGGAACCGTTGGCGGCCTGGACCGCGATAGTACGGACGTTCTGCAGGATGTTCGTCTGTTGGCCAAGGGCTCCGGTGGCGGTCTGCAGCAGCGAGACGGCCTGGTTGGCATTGGAAATGCCCTGGTTGGAACCGTTAATCTGGGTGGTGAAACCCTGGGCAATGGTGTAGCCCGCCGGGTTGTTAGCCGGGCTGTTGATGGAAAGCCCGGTGGACAACTGATTTTCCAGGCCGGTGATGGTCTGATTGGTGGTGCCCAACGAATTCAGCGCGGATAGCGCGGAAACGTTGGTATTGATAGAACCGAAAGCAGTAGACATGATTTTTCCCTCATTGTGGTGAAAGGATCTCGGCGCACCCCGTGGTGCCGCCTTATCTCCCTTTACGTCACGCTTGTGGAATTTGTCCTTGCGCGCGAGACGGTCCATGCATCGACCCATACATCCAGATGGTCTTCCAGCATCCAGTGTGCCTCCACATGCGCCTTAAGGGCCTGTCCCGACTGTGCGAGCGCGGGGCGGTCAGCCACCGCGTCCTGGATAGCGTTGAGCCAACTCTGGTAACGGTTTTTTACCCGCAGTACCGGGAACCCGCCTTGATACGGGAAAATATCGGTGCAGATCACTGGAATACCCAATATCCCCATCTCTAGCAAGCGCAAATGACTTTTGCCTTCATTGAAAGGATGCATTTCGAGTGGAGCCACCGCCAGATCCAACCCCAGAGAGGCGACTTTTTGCGGGTATTGATCCAGTGGGACAGGCGGCACAAAAGTCACATAAGGACGCATTGCGTCAGGGCACATGCCCATAAATACCCAGTCAATGGATTGGTGCGTAGCCTTTACTACATCGGCAATCAATTCCAGATCACCCTGATGACTGACGCCACCGACCCATCCGACACGTGGTTTGCATCCTGCAAAGGGCTTCTCGCCGCCACCAGCAGGGCTGCTGACTAGGTTACCCCATCGTGCACGCTCCAGGTAGTTCGGTACCACATGGATATCATCGATCCAACCGCGATAGGCTTGCGCCAAAGGCTCGGTCGTTACCACCAATCTATCCATGGTCTTGAGCGCCGCGCGAAGTCGTGCGGAGAGATCCTTGTGCATTTGAGGACGATGCGCATTCTTCATGGGCAAATGAATAACCAAGTCATCCACTTCGAAGACCCGGAGCGTGTCCGGACTGTAACGTCGCCAGTTTTCGATGGTCGCCGACTGATGATTTTCCATTTGCAACTGGAAGATAACACTATCCGGCGCCAGTTGTGCCATTTCCGGTGGGGTCAGCAACTGCATGGATTCGATGGACTGGAGATGGCCAGAACGTGCCAGGGCCCGAGCCGGGGCAATAATCCGATACTCGCCGGTGCCTTCCCTATTGACTGGGTGAGCCAATACACGCGGACGCGGGCGCCAATCGTCCTGCCAGAACAAGGCTGGTACCATCTCATGTTGGAACCCGCGACCATGCCGGGTGAAGTTGGCATTATAGGCGGTATCCCGCCGCATTTTATTCCACCACTTGCGGAACATGCGATCGTTGCCTTCGGACAGGACATTCTGAGCCTTCTTCACGGCCTCCGGACTACCTTCGGTCTCGGCGCGCTGGCTAGCGGAGCCGTGGTGCATCAGAATGGCATCCGGAGTCCAGACCGTACGGTAACCATTGGCACCCAATTTGAGACAAAAATCTACGTCATTAAACTGAATAGGAAACTGCGAATCGAACCCGCCGACCTCCAAAAAGAGCGATTTGCGTACCGCCATGCAGGCCGCCGTAACTGCTTCATAATTCTGGGTGAGGATCAGGCGGCCATAATATCCACGCTCTGTGGCGTCAGCCCCTAAAAAAGGATGATCGGCGGCCCCGCCAGACAAACCAATGATCACGCCTGCATGTTGTATTTTTTCATTGGGAAAGAGCAGCTTTGCGCCAACTGCGCCGATGGCTGGACGTAGAGCGTGCCGCATCATATTGCGCAGCCATTCCGGATGTAGACAGGCGGTATCGTTGTTCAGAAAAAGGAGGACCTCACCGCGTGCCATTTTCTCTACAGCAGCGTTGTGCATGGCTGTATAGTCGAAAGGGCCTGGGTACCGGAATACGCGCAGGCGGCCCTCCATTTGCTCTTCGTTGGATTCCAGGGCGTCCAGATAGTTACAGGCATCCGGTGCGGTAGACCCGTTATCGATGATAACAATCTCGTAATTCGGCCATTCTGTTTGTGCGAGGACAGACTCCACGCATTGACTCAGGTAACCAAATTGATCCTTGGTGGGAATCAGTATCGTGACCAATGGCTCGCGTTCTAGTTCGTACACCACCCGATAGGTAGCCGGCACAGGACCATATTCCACCGTGGCCCGCTCGCCGGTACGCTGTAAATGGGCAAGAAGAGCCGCCCGCCCGGAGTCCACGATGGTATTTACGGAGAACTCCCCGCTCCCGGAGCGATGACCACGATGATAGAGTATCCGCGCCACATGGCCGATCAGTGGTTCAGCGTTTTCAGACAAAACCTCCGCGGCCCGCAGGATGGCGTCATACTCCTCGGCGCCGGGGAAAGAAGACGTCAATCCGCCGATGGCTTTGAGAAAGTCCTTGCGAATGGCGAACAATCCACCGATATAAGGGAGACTACGCAGCGTGTCGAGATGGAAATCTGGCTTGCAATGCGGATGACTATGCCGACCGTGGTCGTCTACCAGATCTTCATCGCTATATACTGCACGCCATTGCGGATGCGCGGCTATGGATACCCCCAGACGGGCCAAGGCATCTTCTGCCAGAAAGTCACCAGAGTCTACAAAAACAACCCATGCATCTTCCGGATTGGGAAGCGCAACAATGGCATCGTTTATGGGGAAGCCCTGAACTACTGACCAAGCAGTTGGCAATTCAGGCCAAAGAATGGGAATTTCCGTGGATGCTTGCAGGACGATTACCGCGTTCGGAGTGACAATTTGTTTGATCAGGCTTTGCACCGCGCGCTCGGCAGACTGCACATTACGTACCGACTGACGGAGGACGACCTGGAAAATTGGCGCGGTTGGAGATTGCCGAGCTTCTAGCAGCCATTCCCGCTCCTGTGCTTGTAATGCTTGGTTTTGCCGCCAGATTTCCTCTGGCGTTGGAGTCGATTGCAACTGCATTTGAACGCAGTTGCGGTCCTCGTCAGCGGACGGCAGCGTATCTGATGCCATTTCGTCCGCCGTGGCGCTTAAACGAGCTGTGAAGAGATGTTGCAAAGCGGTCCATTCATCAAAGGCTTGCGGCGTGACGCCATGCAAGGCGCCGCCTTGAATATTGATCAGTACGGTATGATCTGGACGACCTTGATGACTGAGTCGCACATCGGGCACCAGCCCCGTATAAAGCACCTCGTACCCGCAAGCCTGGAGCATATCTGCTGCGGTTTTCTTGGTGAAGAACCGCAGGTGGGTTATGTCGAGCAAACCGCTATCGGCATACGGCCAGTCGCCCGCGCACACCTGCCGCATCACTCCCAGGTTGCGTACGTTGGGCAAGGAAACGATAACCTGAGCATCATGGGTCAACATGGGGCGAATCCAGCGCAAAAATTTCCAAGGATTCTCCAGGTGCTCCAGTATGTCAGCAAGTATAAGCGTGTCTATCGAGGCAGTTTTGATGCCGGCCGAAGACAAATCACTAAGGGTGGGGTCTTTGGCGCTGGTTACCACTGCATCCAGTAGCTGTCGGGCTCTGTTGAGGGAGTCTGGATCAATATCCATCCCGATTACTCGCGCATCCGGCCACTTTTCCTTGATGAGCTTGCCCGTAGCACCGCCTCCGCAGCCGACATCCAAGACGAGTCCTGGGCTACGAAAAAATGCATGAACTAGTTCGGGGCGTGGATGGTTGTGATATTCCTCGAAATGATCGGACATGTGTTAAAAAATCCCCAGAGCAATAAATCCATTAACGCCGTAATGCAATGTTTATGCCAATTTTTGTTCGGCGTGCTTCCCGCTCCTGCGTTGACTCCCTAATATCCTAGAAAAACATGCAATCTCGCGCATTCGTTGGTTTTACCGGCTAGTTTTTCTTCTAATGATCGGATCCTATCTAATGCACGGGTACGCTCATATATCAAAATACGTTCTACCCAGAACAGGAATTCTTCACGGTCATCGAATATCAGCAGATCATAGATTTCTTGGCAGGGAACGACGATTCTATCAATCTCTGTCCATGTTTTGGTATCAAAAGCGACGATTTTTGCCTGCTGATGCTCACTCTCTACAGTGTTACGCGAAGCACTTAACCCAACAAAGAGTATCCCGTCCCGCCAGGCAAGCCCACGTGAATAGCCGCCAATGTTCAAGGTGCGTTGTAGAGTGAATTCCATCGTGTACTGCCTGATATTTCCAGTCTCTGAGTCGCAAAGATACAGATAGCCGTCCTGTGCCGTGAGGATGGAATGTGGTTGGCTCAGACCTTCAAGCCAAGGATTTTTGGTGTCATGAATGGATCGAAGAAAACCACGGGTGGCGGAATTGTTTTTATAGCCACGTGCCTCTGAAAAATCCCCAAAAGCCGTAAAACAAAGTTCTTCGTGGACGATTCCCAGACAATTAATATGCCACGAATCGCGATGCTCAGAGAACTGCCACCGTCCCGCTACAGTTTTTTTTGCAACGTCCCACTGTAAAACCTCTGAAGTTTCGGTGGAGACGAGATAAAATCCCTGTTCAGTGAGCAGAACATCATGAATATCTGCCCACGGCCCACGATATTCTTGTCCACCTTCAGCGTTGGTTAGTACCACCGCATCCTCAGCCTGAACAGCACGAGCCAACTTCCCAGGCGCCAGCGATAGTCCGCATGTAGGTCGATCATCCAAACAAATAATGGCATCGTTGCGGCATGAAAAAACGCCCCCTCCTTGATTGGGAGCGCTAAAAATAATGTCGTCGAACACATGCATGATACATCTACCAGGGCTAGCGTCGTAGCAGTAATCGCTGCTGAAGAGAGACATAGGCTTCCAGCGCATTTTGAAACGGCTGTGATGGATCAATAAACTGAACACCCAACAGCACACGTTCGCGCCCGGCTGAATGGTCATCGGGCGTGCCTACCTTTTCCATGCGCACAACCTGGGCGATACTTCCGTAATGCTCGCCCTGCAAGTTCACAGTGATTTCCAATCGTTGCCCAATTTCTATCGCAACTGGACATTCGAGATAGGTCGAGAAAGATAGTTGCGCACCGGTAATGCTTAGATCATGGGTAAAGGCCGATGTTGACTTGTAATCGACATGATCACCCCATTGAACCGTCAGGCTTTGTGCGGTATCCAGATCCACGGGGACCCGGTAGGCGTTACGACGCTGGGTACGCAGCAAGGCCTTTGGGAATGCCAATGTCACCGCCTCATGACCATCGCTGTGCCGGATAACTCCATCCGATGTGGTCTGAAATCCATAATGATAGCCATCCTCGGCGCGACGCCAGCGCACAGTTACTATCGTACCCTTTTGGGGGATTCTGGAATGCCCCACGCCAATATCCAGCAATATGTTTGGTGTTGCGTCTTTCAGAAAATGCATACTGGACGAAATATTTTCAAAGGACAGGTCCACCAACGCTTGCTGTGCACGTGCGGAAGCAATAATGCGAGCTATCGCTCCTCGAGGGATTGCTTCCCAACCGACAAGATTTTCGTGATGCGGATGCACAGATTATTGCTCCTCTTACAGTTTGAGAGTCGTAAAGAGGTTCATTCCTTGAATGGCGGAAAAGGCACCAAGCGCCGCTTGCAGTGCCGTGCTGCCCTGCTCAAAGGCCGTTGCCACTGCCGGGAGGTTGGCGGAGATGAGGCCGCTTTGGGTGATGGCATCATTGGTCTGCTGGGTGGAGTTTGTCTGACTGACTGCGTTGATTTGGGCCAGTGAACTGCCGACGGCGGCCTGTCCGGTCAGCAGTCGAGTGAGGCCTTGATTGAAATTAGACAAGATGTTATTCATCCCCTGATCAAATTGCGCGCCTGGCGCACCGCCGGATCCTCCCTGGGAGAGCAGGGTAGACATCTGCTGCACAGTTTGGAAGAGGCTCTGGTTTTTAGCGGGCGCAATGGTAAAAACATCGCCGGCCGCAGGTGTGCCTTGCAAGGTGAACTGACTGCCCGCCACATCAATGACCGTATTTGGTGTATATGAGCCACTGGCGACCGTGGTTCCCGATGCGTTAACGACCGCGTACCCGGAAGCTCCCGCGGATCCTGTGCTGAATTGCAGCGAGTAGGACTGATTCTGCACGTCCATGGCGGTGGCTGCGGCCAAGTTCGTAACGCCACCCACGGCCACCGTTGCTGCACCAACATTACCGCTTGCCGCGTTCACTGCGGCGTATCCATTACCTGTAGGAATATCCATCAATAAAAATTGCCCAGAAAGTGATGTCGGGATCGTCAAGCCTGGCGCGATTTGCAGACGATTTGTGCCGGCATTTCCTTCATAGGAGACGGCGCCGCCATTGAGCGCGAAAGGACTGGTACTGCTCTGGCTCCCAGACAAGAGATAATTACCGTCCGGGGTTTGAGAGTTGCCTAGCTGTAGTAGCTGTTGTAATCCTTCGTTCACAGAGATGGCCAGCGCCTGTCGGTCCTGTCCGTTCACGGTTCCATTGGCGGCAGTAAGCGCCGTTTGCCGCAAAGACTGCACCAGGCTGCTGATGCTACCTATGGTGGAAGACAGGGTCTGCAGACTGGATTGTGCCAACCCGGCGGTTTCTCCGTCAAGCGTGAGTGCGGCAATTTGTTGCGTGATTTGCACATTCTGGGATGCAGCCGTCGGATTGCCTCCTGGATTGCTGATCGCCTGACCAGTGGCGAGCTCCTGGTTCAGCATCGTGAGTTGCGACTGGTCCGCCAGAATGGCATTGGTAGGCAAGGCGTAGCTATTGGGGGTGCTGATGGCCGAAATCACGATTTCGCTCCTTATATCGATTGCAGCAAATTCTGGAAAAGGGTGTTGGATGTCTGAATCACCGCAGATGCTGCCTGATAGGCTTGCGTGTAGCTTACCACCAGAGCGGCTTCTGCATTCAGGTTGACGCCCGAGATATTGGAGAGTGCGGTTTTTGCCTGGGTCAACGTAGTCTGTGCCACAGCACCGCCCTGATTAACACCCTGCAGCAGATTACCATAGGAGTTCGACATGTCTGCGGTGAACTGATTGAGTGAGCCCGCAGAGAGTGCCGGCAGGCTGGCCGCTTGTGACATGGATACGGCATTAGCATTGCTTCCTGGAGCGCCGCTGCTCAAAGTAAAAGTGTCTCCAGAAGCTGGTGTACCACCAGCCCAGGAAAAAACAAAAACGGATCCGGACGCCAAGGAGTTGGAAGGATACTGCACTTCTAGCGCGGTAGTGCCACTCGCGGACCATGTGCCAGACGCAACAAAGGCCCCGCCACTGGTCGTAACGTTGAATTGCGTGCCGCCTGAAAAGGTGACGGTCAAGGGTTGCCCGAAGAAGCCGGAAGCAATCACTGCCGCGCCCGATGCAGCCGAACCTGATGGCGCCAGTACCATCCCCGAAGACAGAGTTTCCGTGCCTGCATTGGTATTGACCAATCCACCATTTTTCAGGGATCCAGCGCTCGCCACATAAGGGGCTGCGGCCGCCACCTGATTGGGATTAGTCATGACTACTCGAAACGAGCCAGCGGTACTGCCTACCGGATTCACCAAATAGCTATCCCCTGTCGCAGGGGTGCCACTGATACCCACGGTCATACCGCCAAAAGCTAACTGACCTCCAGAAGCAGTCATCGCTGTGGTGCTTCCGGTACCGTCATTTGTAACGTTCCACTGAGAGCCGTTGTATTCCAGCGTGAAGGTGGTGGGGGGGGTGGCGGACAGATCGGTAATCGCCGCCGAAACAATGGCACTACCCGAATTGCTCCCGGCAGGGAAAACCTGCGGGCCACTGACGGCAAACACTGGCCGACCGATGTTACCATTGAGATCCACACCCTGGGCCTGCTGTGTATTGGTAACCGCAGCTATGCCTTGTGCCAGTAATCCAAATTGTAACTGAATAGTGCTGACCTGCTGCTGCGCGGTAATGGCCCCGCCGAGCTGACCACCCGTGATCTTGCTGGTAAGTACCTGCCCGGTGGGCTGGTAAATAATACCCGCCTGACCGGCTTGCTGATAGGTGCCGCCCGTTTGCACCCGAAGTTGCAGACTTTGGCTTCCATCTACCAGTGTCGCACCGCTTTTCGTGGCAACGATCAAGGTCCCGTTGGGTTGCTGGATGGTGCTGATACCCACTTGGCCAGCCAGAGAAGTCAGAGCGGCACTTTGCTGGTCCAGCAGGCTATTGGGAACTTGGGCTCCCTTTGGGTTTTTTAGAATTTCTTGGTTGATCGACGCCAGTTGAGTGCTCAATCCGTTAATCGTCGATACCGATTGCTGCATCTGCTGCACCAATGAGGTTTGGGTGTTACTGATGCTTGTGGTCGCGTTCTGATATTGCGCGGCCAAGCTCCCCGCTTGCGAGAGCACGCTTTGCCGGTTGGGAATGCTGGAAGGATTTGTCGATAAAGTCTGCACGGATGCAAAAAACGCTTGGATGGCTGCCGGAAGCCCAGATTGAGTGAATCCCACCGGGAACAGGCTGGAAAGGGTGCTCAGTGTGTTGGCTTGCCCGCTGAAGGTCGTTGCCAGGGAGGTTGCATTGAGCACCTGGTTCTCGGCATAACTGCTGAAGTTGCGCTGAATCGACTGCGTGCCAACGCCTGCGCCCAGAGAACCGTAGGCCTTGGGCTGGCTAGCATTTTCGGAAAGGATGGCGGTCTCTCTGACATAACTCGGTGTATTCTCATTGGTGATATTGTTGGATACTGTCTGCAGAGCGTTTTCGCTCGCTAGTACGCCGGACAAGCCCACTTGGAGAATGCTGGTTAATGACATCGTTGGTGCTCCTTCTATAAATCACGCCACGCAATTTTCTTTCGCATCCTACCTAGGGAGATTACGACACAAATGCCGTTCCTGTGCAGACGCTAACTTGCACAGGACAGTTCTGCCTGTGGGGTAAAGCGAGGAGAAGTCATATCAGGCAGACGCCAATCCCCAGAACTAAGAACCACCGGTATTGCTTCATGGTGCACTCAAAATATGGGACCAGACCGGCAGTTGTGCCACTTGCATGATTTTCGCGGCATATGCCGGGTCGGTAGCGTAGCCACCGCGGACAAGACCTTGAACGAATGCTTGCGCATTGTCTCCAGTCTCCATCGCTTGTGGGTAATGTTCTTTGATGAGTCGCGCGTAGTGCTCCATACAGCCCCCGACACTGGAAAAGGCACGGAAAGCCGCAATGGTCGGCGTCAGGATGCCATCGACCACTTCGTTTGTTGGTGCCAGTACGCTGGGCTCACCAGGAAGAGCTTTGATACCGAACAAGTTATTCCCAATCATATGGGCGCCCCAACCTGTTTCCAACGCCGCCTGGGCCAGAAGCAGTTTCGGAGCAATCCCCAGAAGCCTGCCAACGCGCTTGGCGAGAGGGATTAGTTGCGCGACAAATGCCCGTGCCGAAGCGGAAAGCGTGGCCGAAGAACCCATATTCCCCCCTGTCCACCCTGCGTTCGGCAGCGATGGCTCAAGAATGATTGGTGGTGTTTCCCCGATAGGGGTCACTGTCGACGCGGGAATACCCAATGCTTTATCCAGTATCGGAACGAGGCCCATCCCATTGCCGGTCTGTGACAATTGCGTGGACAGAGACTGCAAAAGCATCGCCTGATAAGTGCCAGCGCCGGCAGCGGAACCAAAGAGCTTGGGCATCATGCGCTCGAGCAATTGATCAATAAATACCCCAGCAAATTGTTCAGCTGTTTGTGCGGCCTGAGCATAGTTGGCAGCAGGGTTTCCTCTCTGTGCGCTGGTTGCACCCTTTCCATTCAGGGCAGATCTTCCGACCATGGATACTTGTGTCACGTCCTTGGCGGGGGGGGGCGTCACGTCCGACAGAGGCCACGCCGGTCGGTATAGAGAGGAGAAGACAGGGTGCGCCATTCTATTAAATGACCTTGATTCGCGCATGCAGAGCGCCGGCGGATTTCATGGCTTGCAGGATAGATGCAAGTTCTGCCGGCGTGGCTCCCACGGTATTCAAGGCACGTACGACATCTTCCAGACTAGCGCTTTTCCTGAGCAGAAAGAGGTGTGCCTTATGCGTTTTAATACCGACTTTAGTATTGCTGGTAGCGACTGTGACCCCCCGACCAAACATATTCGGCTGACTCACCATCGGTGTGGTCTGGATGCTTACCGATAATGATCCAGTAGCCACCGCACAGGACGTAATGCGGATATTCGACCCCATGACCACGGTGCCATCCTGGGCATTGATGACAATAGTCGGCCGAGGTGCTGGGGCGCTGACCGGGATTTGTTGCAGGGCGGAAATAAATCCGACCCGTGCGTTCATATCAATTGGTGCATGGACCTCCACTACCCCTGGTCCCTGTGCCTGTGCGGACCCTGGGAAGATCTGGTTCACCGCTTCTACCATCCGCGCCGCCATGACATAACCCGGCCTGCGTAACAGTAGGGTAATAATGCCTGCTTGCGGCGAGGATGGTGGCAAGGGCACCTCCACGATTCCCCCGTTAACAATCCGTCCCACGTCCGGATTATTGACAACCAAGGATGTACCCCCTCCCGTAGCGGCTGCGCCTGTTACCAGTACTGGCCCTTGTCCCTGAGCATAGACTTGGCCATTGGCACCATGCAGTTGTGTCATCAAGAGAATACCGCCACGCAGACTGCTCGCATTTCCCACGGCGGAAACCGTGAGCGTGAACTTTTGCCCTGGTCGCGCATCGGCTGGAATGCTTCCCGTAACCATTACCGCCGAATCGTTGTTCGGCTGCATGAACGTGTTGGCTGGAAGATTAATGCCCATGTGCCGTAACATATTGGTAATCGTTTGGGTGGTGTACGGCACCTCGGTCGCTTGATCGCCTGTCCCCGGCAAGCCCACAACCAATCCATATCCGATGACCCGGTTCGTGCGGTCTCCCCCGATGCGGGAGAGTTGACCTACCGTGCTAGCCATGGCAGTCGATATGCTAGATATCCAGCCACCGGCACCCAGGTAGAAGATCAGACACAGTACCGCCGCGCGCTTAGTGGTCGCAGGCATCAGAATGGCCACAATGTCAAAAAGAAGCGCGCCAACCAGGGCATTTTAGCTGCCTGATACCCTTGGCCAGTTCCACTGTATTCCACTCGCGCGTTGGCCACGTCCGTGGAAGGGATGGTGTTATTGTTGCCAATATCGGCCTCACGGATGATTCCCGATATGCGAATCCACTCCGCGCCGGTGCCCGCGCCGGAGTTCAGTTTGGTTTGTCCAAGAATTGCCAGATTCCCTCCGGGGAGTATCTGCGTAACGGTTGCAGAGATGGTGCTGATCAGCGTGTTGCTCTGGGTAGATGCGCCAGCACCGCTACTACTGATGCTGGAGCCGGCGGTAACATTCGGGGAAATTTTGTTGCCACCGATATTGCCCAAAGAGAGCGGCAGCCCAAAAAAACTACTGATGGCATCGCCAATGGAACTTTTGCGACTGGTCGCGTTTTGGATGGCATTGCTGGCTGTGGCATTCTCCAGAATGTCTACTGTGATCAGGTCGCCAACTTGCCATGGCTGATGATCTGAATACCAGTTCTCTGCCGTGGTTGGTTGATAAATCTGACCATTCGCTAATGATGTTTGTGGTGCCGTCATCGGGGGTAATGGCAGAGGTGCAAATGATTTGTTGCGATGAAACGGCATACCGGCGGCACATCCAGAGAGTAATCCAACGGACCCAGCCAATATGACTGCCGCCTGAATGGCAATAAGCAGCTTTTGTGTAAAGGTCGTCAATGTCGCCGACATCAGATATTCGCCAGATAGCCCAGCATTTGATTGGCCGTGTTGGCCATATCTGTTCCCAACTGATACGCTCGCTGAGCGGTAATCATGCTTACCATGGCATTCACTACGTTGACATTGGAGGATTCGAGGTAGCCCTGCATAACTGCGCCTGTACCGTTGATGGTCGGCTGCTGAATATTGGGTGCACCCGATGCGCCGGTCTGTAGCATGAGATTATCGCCGATCCGTTGGAGCCCCGCCGGATTCTGGAAAGTGGCCAACTGTATTTGGCCAATTTGCGTGGGTGCGGCCTGCCCCGGCAATTGCGCGGTGACGGTGCCGTCTTGAGCGACTGTAATGGAGGTGGCGTTGGCCGGGACCGTAATAGGTGGCTGCGTCAGATATCCATTGGCGGTAACCATCTGCCCATTCTGGTTGAGCTGAAAAGATCCGTCGCGGGTATAGGCCAATGTGCCATTGGGCATGAGCACCTGAAAGTAGCCGTTCCCATTGACGGCAAGGTCAAGGCTATCGCTGGTCTGCGTGAGGTTACCTTGGGTTTCGATGGGT
Source organism: Acidithiobacillus ferriphilus (assembly GCF_028215975.1). Taxonomy (NCBI): domain Bacteria; kingdom Pseudomonadati; phylum Pseudomonadota; class Acidithiobacillia; order Acidithiobacillales; family Acidithiobacillaceae; genus Acidithiobacillus; species Acidithiobacillus ferriphilus. Next base: position 2,518,269 of record NZ_CP116458.1, on the reverse strand, counting down.
TGTGTTCCCACAACACGCACACCCGTACCCAATTGCAGACCAATGGGGAGGTTCGTCTGCGTGGAAGATAGTGCGCCAGGCTGACGTACGTTCTGATAGAGTAAATCCTGAAACAAAGCCCTCTGGCGTTTAAATCCCGTCGTGCCCACATTCGCCAGATTGTTGGCGATGACGTCGATTTGCGTTTGCGAGGCCTCCAGGCCGGTACGAATGGTTGACAGTGCGCGAAGCATAAATCGTTCTCCTTTCCTTACAGATTGCTAGGGATGGAATTGGCATCTTTTTGGTCGGTGGAAATGGTCTGCACGGCTTGGGTTTCCCACTGAAATAGACGTGAGGCGCTGATCATGTGAATCATGCTGTTGACCGGATTCACATTGCTGCCTTCCAGCGCACCGGGGACAATTTGTGCCGCAATCCCTTTTATGCTGACTTTCTGTCCCGGGTTGGGCGCAAACAAATCGTTGCCTTGTGGTTGAATGGATGCGGATAGTGGGTTCACGACTAGGATTTGCCCTACGCTCGCGGCTCGCGCGTTTGGGGTGTTCGGGATTGCGGATACTGTTCCATTCGAAGTGACACGCACACTAGCCCCCGACGGCACATAGATGGGCGATCCACCGACTCCCAGTACAGCTTGACCGTTCGCGTTAATGAGCATTCCCTGCGCCGACAGGTTAAGGTTGCCCGCACGTGTATAGGATTTCACGCCACCCTGCGATTGCACCACGAAAAACCCTGGGCCATTCAAGGCGATATCTAGTGGGCGCCCCGTTTGCTGTATGGCTCCCTGCTGGAGGTCCATACCATTCTTTTGCGCGACCACGTCGACCCTATTCGGTTGTCCTTGGTAAAAGAACGGAACGGCGCGAAAAGCCGCGCGTTCGGCCTTATAACCCGTGGTACTGGCGTTGGCGAGATTGTTGGCCGTCACGTCTAGCCGCTTGGATGCGGCCAGTAACCCGGTCATGGCAATATACGCAGATCCCTCCATAATGTGTCGTCCTTACAGTTGCAGCAGCACGGCAGTATCCTGCTGTTGCGTTTTGATGGTCTGTGTATTGGCTTGATATGCCTGCTGTGCGACGAGCATTGCCACTAACTGTGAAGAAAGTCCGACGTTGGAGGACTCCACCGCACCAGACTGAATGGCACCGAGACCCGCCGTACCTGGGGCATTGACCAATGGGTTTCCCGCAGCGGCTGTGGCCTGCCACAGATTGCCACTCGTCGGGGACAACCCTTGCAAGTTCGCAAAATTTGCCAGAGCGACTTGCCCCACCGCACGGCTTTGCCCATTGGTGAAATTAGCATCCACTGCCCCGTTTTTCTGAATGGAGATGGAAGAGTAAGTGCCGGGCGCATAGCCATTGATCGTCTCCGAAGTCACGGCGAAAGGGGCGTTCGTGAGTGTGGAACCAGAGAGGCTGACATTGATGCTGCTGCCTGACGAGCCATTGCCCCACGAGGCCACGTTGATGGTGCCGGAAGCCCCGGAAACCAGCGTTCCACTGTTGTTGAAGGTTAGCGTTGTCAACGATCCTGATGAAACCGGATTGCCATTGCTATTGTTGGCGGCGTAGTAAACATCCCAGTTGTTCGGCTGGTTCGCTCCACCCGTACCGCTGGCATTGACGAAGTATAGGGTGACATTCTGTGCCGTTCCTAGGCTGTCATATACCTGCGTGGTGGTAGAGCTATTGTAACTGTTTGGATTTGACGTGCTAAAGGGGGTTGTCGTCGTATTGATGGCAGGGTCGGTGGCGTTGAGGTTGGCTATCAACCCCGCCTGCGTGGTCGCTTGAGGGAGCATCGCGGAATTATTGATCTTGAGATTGCCTAACACGGTGGCGAATTTGCCAGGGGTTCCCGGTACCGGCTGATATCCCTGTAAAGGCAGTCCGGCATTGTTTGTTAAATAACCACCGGAACTGATCTGAAACTGCCCATTGCGGCTGTAATCATTGGTGCCGTTGTTGTTCAGGATGAAGAAACCGCCACCGTTGATGGCCATGTCCAACGGGTTGCCGGTAGTGGTCACATTGCCCTGGGTAAAACTTTGGGAAAGCGAGACCGTTGAAACCCCGATGCCCGGGGTCGTGTTATTGCCTGCCGCGCCAGCAATAGATGCGGCATATAGGTCGCCAAATTGCGCGTTGGAGCTTTTGAAGCCCACGGTATTCACGTTCGCAATGTTGTTGCCAATGGTGTTGAGATCGGTTTGTGCGGCATTTAGGCCGCTAACTGCCGTGTTGTAACCCATGTCTTGTGCTCCTTAGCAATAGGTTGATCAGGCGACAGCCGTTGCAGCCTGACCGGAAGTGGTTGTTGCAGCTGTGGTGCCGAGTTGCGAAATTTGGTTGCTGATCTGTTGCAGAATGCCATCGGCCTGCGTCATGCCGTTAGCAGTCGTGAACCCAGCGATCTCCTGCGCCAACTGGTTATTGCTGACCGGCTGCGAAGGGTTCTGATTCTGCAATTGGGTTACCAATAATGTGAGGAAGTCCGATTCAGTCATGGTTTGTCCAGAAATATTGCCAGAGGCCGTCCCGCTACTGGATGCGGTTGTGCTACCGGCCACTAGGCTGGAGGCTACAGATTGAGAAACTGGTTGTGAGGAAGCGAGAACGGAACTGATGGACATGATTTTCTCCTGATACTTAGAGCGAAAGGGTTTTAATGGCGACGGTTTTCAGAACATTGGCGGCCGTGACGTTGTCTTGATAGGCGCGCGAGGCGGAGAGCATGTTCACCATGCTTTCGATGGGATTGACATTCGATGACTGGACATATCCCGCAGAATTAGCGAGTGGATTTCCGGGTTCATAGAGTAAACGAAGAGGTGTACTGCTCTGCACAACACCTGCGGTGCGCACGGTATCAAGTTGCATACCATTGGAGGATGTCCTCAACGGCTGTGCTGCAAAGATGATTTCACGGGCACGGTAGGGAGTTCCTGTACTAGACGTCACACTGTTTGCATTGGCGAGGTTGCTGACCGTCGTGGCCAACCGCATGGATTGGGCAGACATGCCATCGCCGGCGATGGTGAGGGCGCTGATTAAAGACATGTGAGCTCCTTAGTAAACAGAAGAGGTGTTGATAGCATTGGTCATCGATTGGATGGCTCCCGATGCAAACTGTTCGTCGGCCTCACTTGCTAAAGCTGTCTGTGTGATCTGCATCATCACTTGCTCTGCTGAGACGGAGTTGCCATTCAAGCCGACCGGCGAGCCTCGTTCATATTGCGTATAACGTAGAGTGTTGCCAACACTGTTTCCGGGCTTCTGAAGAGCGGCCGCGAAGGCGGCACGGAAGTTCAGATTCTTCGCCTTGTAACCTGGTGTTGATGCATTGGCAAGATTACTGGTCAGCACTTCCAGTTGTGCGTTGCGCAAGGACATGGCCTTACCAAAAAACGTGATATCTGCAAGCATGGCGCCTCCTGAGAGTTTGCCAAAATATGCAATAATCATGCCATTCATTAATTTATTGATTACAATAAAATTTACATTTATTTGGATGCTTGTTGCGAGCTTGGCTAGCACCTCAGTGCCGCAAGCGTGAGGGCACCATTTTTCGTGCGGCAGTATGATCGATCAAATGTTCTTCAATGACCTAACTGGTCGCCGACGCTCTATGTATGGAATATTCAGCGACTGCACGCGAGTGAACAAGGTGGTCCGCGGAACGCCCAGTAGTCTGGCGGCTTCCGACATATTTCCGTTGGCGCGTTGCATGGCCTGCTCTATATATGTGCGCTCAATCTGGCGCAACGTGTCCGGTAAACTGAAATTGTCACCGGAAATTTTGGGTTGAAGCACCGAGAATCCCAATTTCTCTACGGGTGTCAATCTATCAGAGCACGGGTTATCGGCATAATCAGTGCGTAACGAATCCACCAAAGGATGACATAAATAACTAGGAAGGTCTTCCGGTGCAATCTGTCCGGAGTGCCCATTTAACCGCTGCACGGCTAACCGTTCCACCAGGTTTTGCAATTCCCGTACATTCCCAGGCCAAAAGTAGCGCATCAGAATATCGAGCGCTGCGTCAGTAATTGTTAATGATGGATACCCCTTGCTGCATAATCGATCGGAAAAATAATTAACCAACAAGGGAATATCGGAAGCCCTTTCGCGTAATGGCGGAAGCTCTATTGGATAGATATTCAAGCGATAATACAAATCTTCGCGGAAGCGCCGGCTGATTACTTCCTGCCGCAGGTTTCGATGCGTGGCGGTAAGAATGCGAACATCGATATCTACCGGTTCTCGTCCGCCGACCCGATCAATTTGTTTTTCCTGAAGAACCCTCAATAGCTTGGCTTGTAATGGTAATGGCATATCTCCTATTTCATCTAGAAGAATTGTACCTCCATCAGCCTGTTCAAACTTTCCCGTTGTTCTTGACAATGCTCCAGTAAAGGCGCCTTTTTCATAGCCAAAAAGCACTGACTCAAGCAAGTCAGATGGTATTGCAGCACAGTTGATTGCGATAAAGGGCTTCCCGGCCCGATCAGATTGCTCATGAAGCGCACGCGCCACTACTTCCTTCCCGGTGCCGGTTTCGCCGGTTAGTAAGACCGATATAGAAGAAGGTGCCCTAGAAAGAGCGTTCAATGCATTGAGAATAACTTTCCAGGCTGACGATTCACCGATGACGGATGCTAAGCGACTTTTTTCGGAGCGTAATAGTCGAACACTGACCATAAGTTGTTTTTTCCTGATTATGATACAATTAAGTTATCTTGTGATCTTTTCTCAGCCGTCAAGTAGGCGAATTGTATAATATATGCACGCACTGAGCAAATATATAGACAGCACCAGTTCCCAGAAACAGCGATTTAAGGGGTCGGATAATTTCGTGAGGATTCTTGTAGGCGTTTCGCCAGTGGCTCCGTGGAAAATGCCCGGCAGGCCACCTTTGGGATGGCCAATGGCTTCACGGCAACCGTATCGTCCACGAATTCCAGGTCTGCCCTATACATCCTTCATGCTTTAGGGTGGTTCGAAAAATTCTGAGGCCAGATTGCTGATCAGTACTTCCGATTGTGCATCGAGCAAGGACGCGGCCCTACCAAAGAAACGTGATATCTGCAAGCATGCCCTCTCCTGAAGTCATGCAAAATTATGCAATGAATATGCCACATATTATATTATTGATTTAAAATATATTTATCGCCATTTAGATGCTTATCGCGAGCTTGGCCAAAACCTCAGTGCTCCAAGTATGCCGGCTCTGTTTTGCGTGAGGCGGCATGTCTCCATCCTCATGAATGGCATTCATATTTCACTTGTATCCATTATGTGCGCCATCTTATGGATCGCCCAGGTTTCCAGTCAAGGGTATTTGCTGGCATGAGCACGGCAACGGACGAATGGCGCCTGTGTGCCGTAGTACCAGACAGTAGGGTGTTTCGCGTCGTGGTGCGAGGTTGCGTTCCGCGCCCCGTTTTGCAAGGTGGTATGGTGCGTAACATGGAGTCGTCAACCGCGGGTGGCTTGACGCTGTTGTTGCTACCCACATTCGACGATGATCACTTATTTGCGGTGAGTGAGTGGGTCACGAGCGGGAAAAAGGCAGTACCGATCCGGGATCGACGAGGTATCTTGTTGGGCACGATTCTGATTTTTCGGGATGTCACCGGGAAATGGTGACTGACCATCGAACTGACCCAGCGGGCTGGTCACCCACGATGCGCTTCCTGGATTACCACAGCAGAGTATGGACGGCGTTGCGTCTAGTTGCTGGGATGATGCGCCTTCGAGGATTAGCTGCGGGGCATGCGGATTTGGCCGGTTATGTGGTCAAAGCAGTGAGGAAGGAGCGGTTCCAGTGGGTTGAGTAGCCTATGGATCAACCTCAAAAAAGACCAAATGGGAGTATCAGGATGACAGGAGTTGCACTGAATCAGGGGCAATTGCTGCTCCACTACCAGCCCGTGGTGGAGATTGCCAAAGGGCCCGTGGCGGTGGAGGCATTGCTCCGTCTAAACCACCCGGAGCTTGGACTATTGCCTCCTGCGGCCTTTGCCAGCGTCCTAGATGCGCCGCGTCTGGCGCGACGCATCGGCTGTTTTGTGCTGGAGTCGGCACTAGCGCAAGCAGAGGTCTGGCATCGGCAGGGTCTGCCTCTGCGCGTTTCGGTGAATATGAGCACTTACCATTTATTGGATCAGGAATTTCTATCTGATTTGCAGACCGCTTTGGGTGCGCATACCGATCTGCCTGCGTCCTCGGTTGAAATTGAGGTCACCGAAACCGCACCGCTACTCGACTTTGCCAAGGCACAGAAAACCCTGTTGGCATGCAACCGACTGGGAGTGCGGATCGCGCTGGACGATTTTGGCACCGGGAATGCCTCACTGACCTATTTGCAGAAGCTGCCTGCGCAAACTATAAAAATCGATCAAAGTTTTGTCCGAAACATCCTTCACGATCCCAAGGATCATGCGATTGTGGCTGGGGTAGTAACTAGTGCGAAGCTGATGGGACTGCTGGTGGTGGCAGAAGGGGTGGAAACAACGGGGCATACCGCTCTGCTTACCCAGCTGCAATGCCACTGTTTGCAGGGTTACGCCATAGCGAGACCCATGGCGCCGAAGTTGATTCCAGACTGGGTGGTGCAGTATAATGCTCGGTCGTACCACGATAGGCATAGCTTCTCCCCTCTCTGAGCCTTATTTCCGCGATTGAGTTGCGGATGATTTGGCGGGAACGTCCAACCCACAAGGATTTCCGGTATAATGGTCTCGTCGAAAAGATTCACCTATCGGGTGGACTTACAGGCGGTGCCGATGAGGAAAATGGCACGAACGGTGCTTTCATTCAAGATGACTCATCGTGGTCCGCTACCCGCAGCAGGCCGATCTCCTGGAAATCGACCGTCCACGCTACCACGTTATCGCCAGTAACCGAGTGGGTAGCACCGCTGCCGTCTTGGTTGGGTACCGGCAGCGAGAAGAATGCTCAGAAAACGGCATCAAAGAGATCAAGATCGGTTTTGGGATGGAGCGTGCCTTGTGGTCAGGAAAGCACCCATACAGCGTTCTTCCGGCTTGGGGTGATCGCCCACAATTTGTTCGCGCTCTTTCGCCACCTCCACTTTGAGGGAGGGATGGCAACAGCATCGCATCGCGACTGTTCGTTGGCGACTCTTTCAGGTCCCGGAGCGCTGGTGCGCCATGCCGATGCCTGGGTGCTGAAGATTCCCGCTGCCACAGTCGATTGGTTTGCCGATATTCGCCAACGCTCTTACGCTGCCGTCCACGAGCCGACCGGCTAATCTTCGCGACAACCCCCAAAACCCCTTTGATCGTTACCCCTGCGAGAGGTCTGGCTGCCCGATTTACGCCAAGAAGGGGCCCCAACCGCAGCCAGAGTATCGACAACACGCAGATGAAAACCCAACGACCCGAGACAATCGCGGAAATTGGGCTGAGGGTGCGACTTGCATTTATAAGTTGTGTCAATATGATATGTGGGTGCCGTCGTGTCTTTTTCAACATTGGGGCGGTGGGATAGTTGATGCAGAGTTTGGGGCTTGCACATTTGACGTGACTGATGATCATCCGGCCCGGTACACCGCCAAACCAGTTAAAGGCATAGCGGTGACATCCCAGCTTGGTCGTCGTTCGATTCCAGATGAACTCGGCACATCGGTGCCAGGATCGGCAGTTTGACCGCCGCCATTCTTTGCGGCCTAGACCCGAGTCAATATCTCATCGGGCGCACTTATACTGCGCGCTTATTGCAAATGACCGACGTTTCCAAAACTCTACTAAATCGCTCCATGACGGTGTCATTATGCCTGTTGAATTTCCCAAAACAACCGTTTCCAAAGACACGCAGGAACTCATCGTCCGGCAGGCCATCTTCGGACGCCAGAATGAAATTATTGGCTATGAACTTTTTGTCCGGGACGACGACTCATACAATGGACCATTGACCGACCCCTTCCTCTCCTCGGCCAGAGTAATGTTCAAAACCTTTAATATATTTAATGTAGAACAATTATTGGGCAGGAAACCGGCCTTCATAAATTTCAGTAACAACTGTTTTGATGAAGAAAGTCTTGCGTTATTTCCACCCAAACAGATCATTCCTGCATTTACTATTGCCGAAGCGCCCGGCCATGATTTCATTGAGAAGATGATGAATTTGCGGAGGCGCGGCTTTCGCTTGGCTTTGGATCTTTTTGAGGGCGTACCGTGGCAAATGGCACTACTGAAACTCGTGGATTTTGTCAGAATCGACACCAATACCAACGAGCCTGCGGCATGGGAGGCGTGGATAAGCATGGTCCGCAAGGCCAACCTGGCCAACACACCGGCACTCATTGCTACGTGCGTAGAAACTCAAGCTATAGCGCGGCGCTGCTTTGAAATAGGCGTCGATTATAGTCAGGGTTATTATTTTATGCACCCCGAGATTGTCGCGGGGAGAATGCTTACCGAAAATCAGCGCACAATTTTTAACTTGTTGAATCTTCTTGCAGAGGAAAATCCGGTAAGTGATATCGAAGAAATCTTTCGTAAGGATCCAAGTTTATCTTATCAACTCCTCCGCTACCTGAATTCAGCAGGTCTGACCCGCGGCCAAGAAATCGATAGCATCCGCCGCGCACTTATTCTGCTCGGTCGGCAACCTTTGCAGCGTTGGCTGACCCTTTTGCTCTTTGCCAGCCAAGGTGGGCGCAAAAGTCCGTTACTGGTGATTGCGGCGACCCGCGCCCGCCTCGCTGAAATGTTGCGCGAACGTTCAACACTACTAGAATCCCATCCACTCGCGCTGCACCGATCTTTCCTGGTTGGTATGCTGTCATTGCTGGATGTTTACCTGGAACAACCGATGGCTGGGCTATTAGATGAGTTGCGGCTGTGCCCAGAAATGCGTGCGGCCATAATGGAGCATCAAGGCGAAGACGGCATCCTGCTCCAAATCATTGAGGCCGCAGAGCGTGGTGAAATTGATGTGGTGCGCGACCGTGCTGCATCCCTGGGCTTCACCATCGCCGATATCACGCGTATATCTCTGGAATCTATGGCTTGGGCCGCCAGTCTGGAATAACTGCTTTTAAAGTTGTTTCATTCATATTGAGTTCCAGGGCACCCATGACGTAGTTCAGCGGTGCCCGCGCGCGTCTGTCAAGGTAGATACCATCTCCCATTTTTTAAGCGGCCTTTTTATCCCGCCACTGGGGGTTCAGATTTACCGCCCCGACGGGAGTCCAATTGCGTGTGCTGCCTGACCAGCGTTCCGGATTTTTTGCCTTGGCCACCTCATAAAGGGCATGACGTTTCGCTAGTCGCGCCATGATCCTCGCCCCGGTGACGCTGGGCTGGAATGACGAAGCGAATGCGACGATGCTCGTAGTTGTACCAGACGATGAAGTTACGCACCCAGATTCGCGCGGTGTCGAGGTCCGCAAAGCCGCTCCCCAGATCATAGAGCTTGGTCAGTAGCGTGGATATCGAATTCATCAAGGATACTTTGTCGCCGTTAAATAAACGATTCGCTCATTATCGAGGATCGTCTTGGATTCTACTGCCGGGCGTATCACAGACTCAAACAATTTCTGGTCGTCCACGCTGAATGATTGTTCCATGACTTGTTGCAGTGACGGAGCAAGCGGGTGCGGTGAGCGGCCAATGAATTCATCCCAAGAGTTTATTAACGATCTATGCACATCGATGTGCAATTCTAGGTGGGCTTCATGAAATCCAGCTTCTTGTATCATGCGCAGCAAATCGCGTTCGGAGAAGTTGCAAAATGACGCATCTTCCATCTGATCTTGGTTGCTGGGAAATTGCGCTGATTTCAACCGGTAAATCAAACTTATAAGGTCGTTTTTTGCTGTTTCATGGTTGGATTCAATGATTGCACGCAGGACACCAACAGAGAGGGCTTCATCTTGAAATATTGGCTCCGCGAAAGATATCTTAGCACCAGGTTTTAGTATCCGCCAAAACTCGCTCAGTGCAGCGGGTTTGTTGTGAACATATGCGAGCGCTGAACGGGTGGCAACAACATCAACACTTTGGTCTGCGATAGCTGAAAGATCTTCAGCAGAAGCAATAAAAAATGTACACTGTTCACGTACATTTTTGCGGATACATTCTTCCTCCACAATTTTTAGTAGGCGTGCAGAAATATCCGTGAAGATGACGTGCAGTGTGGGACCTATGCGTTTTATTCCACGTAAGCCTAGGAATCCGTCTCCGCAACCGACATCCACAAGCGTCATTCCTGGCTGTAATTGTGCAGCATCGAGCACGCGGTCCGCATAACGTTCAACTTCAGCCATGATGCGCTGCTTGAATCCAGGGCTGCCAGCATTTCGTCGATGCAAAATCCAGTCGGCCCAAAGATCATGTTCCTCATTATCGGCACTTATTTCAGATATAAGCATGATCTTCACCAGTTAGCCAGTCTAAATTGATTGATGCCGGCGCCATGTGCGCCCCTGTAGCAGGGCTGACCTCGTTGCACCAAGATATAGTTTGTAATTTCTATGCCAAAGTATAATATTAATTATCTTGCTGTGCAACGTATTATGGTGAGATCGTTATTTATGACAGGGCGTTGGATGGAATATCATTCAGGTGCCAAGGTCGATACTGTTTAGTTAGATAAGATGATCGGAATGGGATCACAGGGCTGATGCAGCGAAGCACCTTGATCTCGAACCGGAACGAATTCATCTTTTTTCTGATGCCGCGCGGATTACGCTTCCCGCGATTGGTCACCACCCGTCGTGAGGCCATCTCAGTCAGGATGCTGCTGACTTCCTTGCTCACCTCTTCGGGTACGTCGTCTTGCCCACTCTCTCAAACGGGATACCCATTCAGCGGCTGTACACCACCCAGCGGGTTCACCAATGTCGATGACGTCACTCAGGACCACGCTCATGTACGGGCATAACGCACCATTGACTTATCGGTCTTCTGCAGTGCCACGCTCCTACTTTGTCATAACCGGAGCCACAGCGTGTTTCTTCGGCGCGATTTGCGGCACCCAGGGCCGATTACTACGCTTATGTGTCGTTGGATAAGGCTTGGGATTGCTGAAATCGGATTAAGCATGATACTGTCTACTGGTCATTTTATGGAAGGAGCGATATGTCCGCAGAAAAAAGACGCCACATCTATCAATTCGATGCGATTCGAGGAATCGCCGCGTTGGCTGTGATGTTATCGCATTATGTTCTTATATTTGCCAATTCATCGTTGCCATATTACAAAGATGTATCTTCACTTATAGATAATTTATCATATAGCCCATTGGGCATATTCTGGGCGGGAAGATCCGCTGTATTATTGTTCTTCGTGTTGAGTGGCTACGTGCTGTTTGTTATGATCAACAGCGCAAGTGTGAACTACATACAGTTTCTCCTGAAGCGTGGCCTGCGTTTGTATATACCATATTTATTTGCGGTATTTTTGGGAATCGTTGGAGAGTGCCTCCTGTATCACGGGAAGTTATCCGGATTAAATCCATGGATAAACCAGTTTTGGTCTGACTCGATAACGACAAAATCAATATTTGCTCTTCTACTATTTATAGATGCGTTCGACACTAATCGCTATGATTTTACCATATGGACACTAGTGCAGGAGATGAGAATATCTATATTATTTCCAGTCATTTTATTGTTTGTGCGTGGCAAAGAATGGTGGATTTCGATCGTTATATTCTTTACGGTTAGCGTGTTGTCCATGGTAATCCGCATTTTTGCTTTGTCCGGTTGGCCATTACTGTCTTGGCTAACTCTATCTGGATCATTCACTGCATATATTTTTACGCCGTACTACATGTTCGCTTTCGTCCTTGGCGCTACGCTGGCGAGCCAGCGTAAGCCATTACAAAAATGGTATGGCAGACTCAGCACACAAGGTCGGATAGCCGTGTTTATCATCGGATTTTCTCTTTATTACTATGGACCCCACTTCGTTGGCACCATAGGGATTCACCATTTGGTAGTCCGCGATTGGCCAGCCGTAATGGGTGCGGCCATTCTACTGGTTGTTTCGGCTTACGATATTGTCGCAATTAAAATTCTTACGAGACCTGTTTTTTTATATTTTGGAAAAATTTCTTATAGTTTATATTTATTGCACGCGGTGGTTTTGCTGGCCATGTTACATGCTTTCTACGGCGTAATCATTTTACCAGTCCTGCTGCCATTATCTATCGGTGTTACATTTCTAGTTTCTGACCTTACATACCGGTTTGTGGAAAAGCCGGCTATAAATATTTCCAGAACTCTGCCCCGCGACGGTTTCATCACAAAAAGATTATAAGAAACAGCTTGTGCACTGTATTATCATTTAGTAAATCAGTCTTTGGCGGAGGCCATCCCAGTCAGGATGCTGCGAATCAATGCTGACTTCCTTTAGTTTTCCCAGCTTTAGGCCGACACTAGGCGCATAGCACCTAGCTATGCTGTACTGTGCGTTTCACCAACCCGTGATACCCAAAGGCAATCCTGGCGACGATCAACACCGCCATCAGTCAGATCAATCCGGCGCTCACCGTTCAGGGCTATCCGGCCTTCCTGACCCGCAAGACGGACTCGGTGGTCAACGTCCACTCCGGCCAAACCATCGTCCTGTCGGGCCTGATCCACGCCACGGGTGCTAACAGCATCAACAAGCTGCCCTGGCTCGGGGACATCCCCATCCTCGGTACCCTTTTCAGGGATACCCAGTTCCAGCACAACCAGAGCGAAAGAGCGAACTGGTGATCTTCGTCACCCCCGAGGTGATCAATCCGAATTCCCCGGTGAACCGCGCCATGATCCGGCAGGGGCGGCAGGACATTACCCGCTTCAACCGCGATTTCCAGCACGGGTATTTCGTGCCGGGGGTGGGTCATGATCCCAACCGGGTGGGGTACCCCAACTTCACCACCCATGTCGCCCCCACGGCGGCTACGAAGTCGGCACCGCCATGTAGAATCTCGACCTGGGATTGTTGGCTGTCAACTATAACGCTAATTGCTGGCCAAACAATGACGCTGATTCACACTCATGTATGCAACGGGGTATAGAAGTTCCGTTTAATTCCATTAATGAAGGCCGCACGATATACGATCAGTCTTGCCCAGAAATCAGCGGAATAAAACAAAGCGTTATTAGTGATTCGATCATTTTTTTTCCAGAAACCACCTCTGAGCCAGAAGGTTCAGGCTGGCCAGCACCGTTCCCAATTCCTGACCCCGCTCGGTCAATCCGTAGCGGACTTCCGGCGGTATGGTGGGACGGTAATCCCGAAAAACGATCTGGGCTGTCTCCAAACCCCGCAGCCGCTCTGTCAGCATGCGAGATGAAATGCCTGGGATAGTCCTCTTGAGTTCACCAAAGCGCAAGGTGCCCTGGTTTTCCAGTACCCAGAGGATATAGGTGGTCCACGGCCCCATGAGGAGCCGCAGGAGCTGGTCCATAGGACAAGCCTGTTTCTGTCGGGATTGACGCATATTGGTTACCTTAAAGTACCTACTTTACAAAAAGAATCCTGCATGGTCTATTGAAACCCAGACTCCATATGGGAGTCCATAGAGAGGAATCGTTTATGAGCAAGATTTTGGTTTTGTATCACAGCCTTTGGGGGCATGTGGAAGCTATGGCCGAGGCCGAAGCGGAAGGTGCCCGCTCGGTAGTGGGCACTCAGGTAGACATCAAACGCGTACCCGAGACTGTGTCCGCAGACGTGCTGGCCAGTATGCATGCCAAGACGGAGCAGCGTGCGGTGGAGGCCAGCCCCGATGATTTGGCCAACTACGATGCGATCATTTTCGGTACCCCCACCCGCTTCGGGAATATGAGCGGGCAGATGCGCAACTTCCTGGATCGCACCGGCAACTTATGGCAACAGGGAGCACTGGTGGGCAAGGTGGGCAGCGTATTCGTCAGCACCGCCTCTCAGCACGGCGGTCAGGAAACCACCATCACCTCTTTTCACACCTTCTTGCTCCACCAAGGCATGATTGTCGTGGGCGTGCCCTATAGCTGCCCGGAATTGTTGAACATGGACGAAATCAGCGGTGGTACGCCCTATGGTGCCAGCACCTTGGCCAAGGGCGACGGTAGCCGCATGCCTTCGGCCAACGAGCTGACCATTGCCCGCTTCCAGGGACGGCACGTGGCAGAAATCGCAAAGAAGATTTTTCCCTGAAGGAGGAGCCAACAATGTTAAAACGATACCCTTCATCCACATTAGCAGTTACTGCGTTGTCTTTGGTAATGGCTGGAAGTGCCATGGCCACACCAATAAAGCACTACACTCTGCTTTCTGGGAATCCTGACGGAACTTATCGTATTGACCCACAGCACACCAACGTACTGTTTACCATTGGTCACGTGGGCATCACCCAGTTCACCGGACGCTTCGACAAAATCGCAGGAAGCTATACCTTCAACGCCCAGAATCCGGGTAAAGACCGGGTCCAGATCACCATCCCCGCCGCCCGTATCAATACGGGCTATGCCTTAAGGGATGTGCATCTGCGCAGCAAGGAATTTTTTGATGTCAAGAAATATCCCGACATCACTTTTGTCAGCAGCAAATATGTCCCAAACGGTAAAAATATGGGGGATCTTTACGGCAATCTCACCTTGCATGGGATAACCAAGCCCGTGGTTTTCCAGGTCCGGGAGCTGGGTGCAGGGAATGTTTCCTACCTTCCCAAACCTTGGGGTGGCTATCTCTCGGGATTTGTGGCCACAACTACTATCCATCGATCGGATTTCGGTATAGATGCTTACTTGCCAGAAGGTTTATCAAACGCTGTTAGCATCAAGGTCGAAGTGGAAGGTGTCAAAAAGTAATCATCAACATAGAGAGCAGGATATTAAGCGATTTTAATAGCCTGCTTGTAACCATGGAACACAAAGATACTTTCTATATTATGCGCCAACCGACTCTATTTATACCGCATGGGGCAGGTCCTTGCTTCTTTATGAACTGGGATCCAGCCAATACCTGGAACAGGCACAGGAAATTCCTGGAGAATCTCCCTGCACTACTACCAAATCGTCCAGGTGCTATCCTCATCGTATCCGCTCACTGGGAAGAGCAGATATTCACTATAAAAAAAACAGTAACCCTGGATTGTTATTCGACTACTCTGGATTCCCAGAAGAAACCTACCAATTGCAGTGGCCGGCCGGAGGTGATCCCCACCTAGCATTGCAAGTCAGAAATTTGCTCGAGAAAGCAGGAAATTATACCCATACAGATGAGAATAGGGGATATGATCACGGCGTCTTCGTGCCGTTGAAAATAGCTTTTCCAGCGGCGGATATTCCTTGCGTACAGCTATCTCTGCAAGCCGGTTTAGATCCAGAAACACACTATCTAGCCGGAGAATCCCTCACGTCCTTGCGGGATGAGAATGTCTTAATACTTGGCTCTGGTAACACTTTTCACAATATTCCTGTATTGATGCGTGGGATCAAAAACAAGACGGATAATATAGCCGGATACGACTTTGATGACTGGTTAACAAAATCCCTAACAAATCAAAATCCGGAAGAACGTAGACGATTATTGTTTCAGTGGTCTGAAGCTCCTGGAGCTCGGCACTCTCATCCTAGAGAAGAACATCTTGCACCCTTGTTTCTGGTTGCCGGTTCGGCAGCAGGGGAACTGTGCAAAAAGGTTTTCGAGGATGCGGTTCTGGGAGCGGTTGAGAGCGCTTTCATGTTTGGCTAACGCCGGTTTCCGAACCCCTATCAGTCAACGAATGATGGCTCGGATGCTGGATGTTTGCTGCGGGAAACTGCGCCCGAGATGCAACTCCATGCTTATTCTGTTGATGATTTGAACGACAGCTTCCGCTGCATACTTGCCACTGGAGGTAAAGAGCACGCCGAGGGGGCGGGAAATCCGCGAGACGTCAGGATGATGCTATTTTGTCAGCGAACACTTCTTGTGTTAACGGACAAAATAGCATCATCCCGCATTTTCAGTTTTGGAGTGAAGGTGTATGGCTGATCCACAAAGCATCAGGTTGGGATACTATATGGCTCGCCGGCGTTACGCGTTTAAGGAGCGAGGTCGGTTCGGCGCACATGGGTGACATACCGGGCATATTTTATTATGATCCCTGCACCGTACTATCACAGGATACGGCTTCATGCGGCGGTTTGATATATGAAGCCCGAATCCTGCCTGGTTGGTCTGCATAATCATAAACGAGCGCTTCGTTTAATCTGAGTTTTGTCACCCTTATGTCTTGGAACCAGTCCCTGTGGATTGGTACCCTTCGGCTGATCCCCGGAGCGAGGCGGGCAAAACTGGTTGTCACCCAAGGAATCAATCCTGTAATGCAGATTAATCGCTCGCCTCACCTTTGCCACCCGTTCGGACGGTATCCAAGGCCTGCCCTGGGCAAGAGCCTGCACAGATAAGGTTGAACCGGCATGGTCCGTAGATCGCCGTTATCTTTTCAAGGAGATTGGCATGACTCATCCTACTCTATTCGTTGGCATCGACGTGGCCAAGACCAAATTCGATGTGGCTCTCTTGAACGCTGAGGGCAAGTATCGCAGTAAGGTCTTCCCCAACACACCCGTTGGACATCAGCAGTTCCTGGAGTGGCTGACCAGGCACGACGCCCAGGAAGCCCATCTTTGCATGGAGACCACGGGCGTCTACGGGCGGGACTTGGCACGCTTTCTGGCGCAACAGCAGATCCTCATCAGCGTGGTCAACCCGGCCCAGATCCATGCCTTCGGCAAGACAGAACTGACCCGGGCCAAGACGGACAAGGCCGATGCCCGGCTCATTGCCCGGTATTGCCGGATGCACCGTCCTGCGCCCTGGGTGCCGCCGGCTGAGGAGATCGTCACCCTCCAGGCCCTGGTCCAACGTCTGGAGGACCTCCTGGCACTGCAAACGATGGAGAACAGCCGACTGGAAGCGGCCGAGGGGCCAGCGCGGAAGTCTGTGGAGGCCGTCCTGGAATTTGTTCATCAGCAGATCGAGATGGTACGCCTGCAGATCGAGATCCATATCGATAAACACCCCGATCTCAAAAACCAACAGGAGTTGCTGTCCAGTATCCCTGGTATTGGGGACAACACGGCCGCCACCTTGCTGGCCTTTCTCAGCCCCTTGGAGCGGTTCCACTCTGCCAAACAGGTGGTTGCCTATGCCGGCCTCAATCCCCGCATTCGCCAGTCGGGTCAATGGGCAGGAAAGACCCCCATCGCCAAGGCGGGGAATGCTTTGTTGCGCAAATCCCTCTACCTGCCGGCAGTGGTCGCCAAGCGACACAACCCCATCATCGCATCCTTTTGCGACCGGCTATTGGCCCGAGGCAAACGCCCCATGCAAGTGGTGGTCGCGGCCATGCGCAAGCTCCTGCATCTGGCTTTTGGCGTCCTCAAGTCGGGGAAACCGTTTAACCCCAAATTGGGAGTTGCATAACGCCGTCCAAGACGGTATCTGCAATCACCTGGAGAGCAAAAATAATGAAACATATTATCCTTGTTGCCGCATTGTGTGTTCCGCTTGGGGCAAATGCCAACGTTCTGCGCAACGGACTGGATAGTCTGGGCATCTACGGGCAGGTCGTCGGCACACCATCCCGTGTTACAGCCGGTAATGCCTATGGTTCGATCACCGCGTCCGGTGGCAACACCACCACTGGTGTTGGTGTTGCCTTCAACGGCGCCAATTCCGAATGGTGGTTTGCCCATCTGGGATTCGACTATGGCGTAGGGCCGGCTCTCAATGGGGGTACGTATACTATCTACAGTCCCACCGGGGTTAAGGTCGGGAGTGGTCCCAGCCCTAGTAATATAAGCGGACACTCCCTACAGTTCAATGCGCGGTTCGGTAAAGGGTTTCAGGTTGCCCAGAACGTGATCGTTGGTCCCTACATTGGCTACCAGTGTGCACAATTCACCTTATGGGTGAGGGGTCAGTCGGCAGCCTATGTAAACAATGCCCTCGGCGGGGGGGTGTATGGTGCCATCGCTCCGACCAGCCGGATTACCATCAGTGGGCATATTGGATACCTTGGGGGCATTTCCACGAACGCGCCGGGCGCAAATGTGCTGCAGGTTGGCACAAAGGCGGATTACCGTTTTGACTCGTCATGGAGCGGCTTTGTCGGCGCGTACTACGACAGGTATTCGGCTTCCGGTCGAATGGGGACGGCCTCCAGGGACATACGCGTCAATGATGTGCGCGGGATCTTCGGTTTGGCCTACCACTACTAACGAGATTTAGGCAGAGAAAAATGGATCCACCCCCGCAAGGATTAAGGGGCTCGGATATGACCCCTGTATTGTTGGCGCGCATTTAAAACTGACCACCTGGGGAGCGATCACATTCCGCCAGTTGCGCACGGACTCGATGGCTCGTGCATAGCAGCCGGTAAAGCCTTCCTTCTTGATGACTTCAAACAGCATCAGTGCGGTACGTCGGTCGCGCTTGGGCGGCCAGTTTGATCTCTAAGGCTACCCTAGGTATCTGCCCCCGTGATGTTGAAGCGTTCGTCGGCGGGCAGACCCAATTACGTTCAGTTATTGTTAAATATTATGGTAAGTATATTTAACTTTTATTTAAATTTAGCCTCATCCACACTCCTCCTCAGTCATCGCCCCTCTGAGCGCGCCGACGGACCCGATGGAGAGCATTTTCCTCAGTGTGATATCGGGTGCGAGCCATGAGGTCTCGTGATAAACGCAATAGTAGTGTTCCAGACGATGTCTGTCTTGAATGGAGCAACGGGAGGTTTTATGTCTATTTTCAGACAGTTGGCAAAACCCGCGGCAGATTTGAGGCTTTCGGCTTTCGAGCTTGCTCAGGACATTGATGCCCTTTCGTCAAAGGGGGCGCCGTCCCATGAAGAATTCAACGGCGCCCACGCCCGGGCAGCAGGGCACTATGTCTGCGTACGTTATCACCACGATCAAGAGCCGTCCCTTCTTAGTATCTATGAGGCTCGCCGCTACTTGGCATGGCTCCGTGCCGGTCACGTTGGAACCCACTGGAATGTGACGGATTAACCAAATGAAGTCGGGGTTGCCCTGGCAACCCCGTGGCCTGTGCTTTTTTGGGAGTCATGCCATCAAATGCGTGAGATAGAGCATGCAAAAGATTCGCGTTTGAAAAACGCCATCTACAAAGATTCAAGCGTGGCCTTACTTACCCAGCACGGCAAGGAGAAAGTTGTTGCTCCTATACTGGCCGCCGCCATTGGTTGTGAGGTTGCACTGGTGACAGGCTTTGACACGGACCAACTGGGTACCTTTACCCGCGACATCCCCCGTGTCGGTACCCAGATCGAGGCGGCGCGGAAAAAGGCACGCATCGGCATGAAGTTGGCGAATTTGCCCCTGGGACTCGCTAGCGAAGGCAGCTTCGGACCGGATCCGTTTACCGGGCTGTTTTCCCTGAACATAGAAATGATGGTCTGGATCGACGATACGCTCGGGATCGAAGTGGTGGGGGCTGCCTCGGGTAGGACCAACTTCTCTCATCTGCTCGCTGCCAACTGGGAGCAGGCCGAGGCATTCGCCCGCGCGGCAGGTTTTCCCGAACACGGGATCGTAGTGCGCCCGCGCCATGAGGACGATTCCCGCGTCCGCAAAGGGATTGCCGACTGGGAATCGCTGCGTGAGGCCTTTTTCTGGGCCTGTGGCGAGGCGGACAACGGCTGCGCCTTCCTGGAAACCGACATGCGTGCGCATATGAATCCCATGCGCATGGAGATGGTTGCCCAAGCCTCACGGGACCTCGCCCACAAACTTCGCACCCCATGCCCGATCTGCAATACGCCCGGTTTTCAGATCGTGGAGCGCATCCCCGGCTTGCCTTGTGAGGATTGTGACTCCCCGACACGGGACACCCGGGCGGACATCCACAGTTGTGCCAGGTGTGGCCATCAAGTCGCGCTGGAACGCCCGGAGAAGACCGCTCCAGCGGGCCACTGCGACTGGTGCAACCCGTGAATCAGAAACGGCAGACAGCCATGTGTCGGCAGCCCGAATTGAGGAGTATCCCATCATGACAACGATTACCGAGGCAGTGCGGGATGTTCCAGTAGCATGTCTGTTTCTTTTCGTTCGGAGAACAGACGATCTTGCCAACGCCTGCCAGCAGGTCGAGGCGTTTCTTGCGTTTTGTCGCAGCCGCCAAGGCGATTCCTTTGCCAATGAACGTTTCTTGGGCGTATGGGTGGATGAGCACACAGTCACCAGCCTTCCTCAAGAGTGGGTATGGCCATTGTCAGCCACTCAGACTCTTCTTCTGACGACACGGGAAAGTTTTGCCTTGTGGGGTATCTGGTCAGTCGCCTCGATCGAGGTGGTATGCCGGGAGACCAATGAGGGGATGGGGCTTTCCCATAATCTATTGCTTGATGCGCTGATTGCGCTTACGCAGGGAAACACCGGAACCGTTGGCGCTTATTCACCGGTTTTCGCGCGTGGCACACCCGTGGAGCAAGTGTATGCAGAGATCAACCAACTGAATCTCCGGTATCCGCTGCGGATTGCCGACCCGATTTATTGCGACCCGGATACGGGTGCTTTGTCCTTACAGGACGAATTGTCATGCCATTGAAAAAATGAACCCGGTAAAACCTACTCCGGATGGTTATACTCCGACTTTGTGTACCAGGAGGGTAGCAATGGTGAAGCGACTCACTCTCATACGCCCCGACGATTGGCATCTCCATCTTCGGGATGGCGCGATGATGGCCGCGGTACTCCCCGACACGGCGAGGCGTTTTGCGCGCGCCATTGTCATGCCGAATCTTCAACCTCCCATCACGACAGTTGATTTGGCGCATGCCTACCGCGATCGCATCCTCGCGGCACTCCCAGCGGATATGCGCTTCGATCCGCTCATGACCCTTTATCTCACGGACAATATGCCGGTGTCCGAGATCGCGAAGGCAAAAAATAGTGGCTTTGTGCAGGCGGTCAAGTACTACCCGGCCGGCGCTACCACCCATTCCGAGCATGGCGTGACCGATCTGAAGCGTGCCTATTCGGTGCTCGCGGCGATGGAACAGCAGGATCTGCCGTTGTTGATGCACGGCGAAGTGATCGATCCGACCGTGGACGTGTTTGACCGTGAGGCGGTGTTCATCGACCGGCACCTCATGCCGTTGACGCGCGATTTTCCCGGCCTGCGCATGGTGCTGGAGCATATCACCACACGCGCGGCGGTCGAGTTCGTTCGGCAGGCCTCCGACACCGTCGCCGCGACGATCACCGCGCATCATCTGCTGCTCAACCGCAACGCGCTATTCGAGGGCGGGTTACAAGCACATCATTACTGTCTGCCGCTCCTGAAGCGGGAGACGCAGCGCGCAGCGCTTGTCGCCGCAGCCACGAGCGGCAGCCCGAAATTTTTTCTCGGCACCGACAGCGCGCCGCATCCGCGTCAAGCCAAGGAGTCCGCCTGCGGCTGCGCTGGCATTTATACCGCACATGCGGCGATCGAGCTCTACGCAGAGATTTTTGGGCGAGCCGGTGCGCTTGACCGACTGGAGGCTTTTGCGAGCTTCCATGGACCTGATTTCTACCGGTTGCCGCGCAACCGGGACACCCTCACCCTGGAGCAGCAGAGTTGGACGGTGCCTGAAGAACTGCATTTCGGGAAGGACACGGTCGTGCCGTTGCGCGCTGGAGAAATGATAACCTGGCGAGTGGTAACATAAGCAGACACCTTGCAGTGGCCTGTATTTTAAGCAAAACTTCCGCTGTTTCGTTGTGGTGGACTACATGATTAGGAGAATAACGAATGTCTGACAACCGCAGAAGTAAGACTGTCACTCAGGGCGTGCAGCGCTCGCCCAACCGGGCCCTGCTGCGCGCGGTGGGGTTTGGTGATCAGGACTTCGACAAGCCTATCGTCGGCGTGGCAAATGCGCACAGCAGCATCACGCCTTGCAATGTCGGCATCGGCGCGCTCGCCGCGCGTGCGGAAGCGGCGCTCAAGGCGGCTGGCGCGATGCCGCAAACGTTTGGCACCATCACTATTTCCGACGGCATTTCGATGGGCACCCCGGGCATGAAATATTCGCTGGTGTCGCGCGAAGTCATCGCGGATTCGATTGAAACCGTCTGTCAAGGCCAGAGCATGGACGGCGTGCTCGCCCTCGGCGGCTGCGACAAGAATATGCCGGGTGCTATGATCGCCATTGCCCGCATGAATATTCCGGCGATTTTCGTTTATGGCGGCACCATCAAACCGGGTCACTACCAAGATCGTGATCTGACCATCATGAGCGCCTTTGAGGCGGTGGGGCAACACACCGTCCATAAAATCGACGACGAAGAACTGCTGGAAATCGAGCGTCGCGCCTGCCCTGGCGCGGGCTCCTGCGGCGGCATGTATACCGCCAATACCATGTCTTCCATCTTCGAAGCCATGGGCATGAGCTTGCCGTACTCCTCCACCATGGCGGCGGAGGATGCAGAAAAGGCCGAAAGTGCGGCGCAGTCCGCAGAGGTGTTGGTCAATGCGATCAAAAACCAAATTCTGCCCCGTCAGTTATTGACGCGGCAGGGATTTGAAAACGCCATTGCCGTGGCCATGGCAGTGGGGGGCTCCACCAATGCGGTATTGCATCTGCTGGCCATTGCGCATGCGGCACAGGTGCCTCTGACCATTGATGATTTCGAGGCGATGCGCAGGCGTGTGCCGGTACTGTGTGATTTAAAGCCATCAGGCCGCTATGTTGCTACCGATCTACATCAGGCGGGCGGCATTCCCCAGGTGATGAAAATATTGCTCGCCCATGGCGTGTTGCACGGTGATGCGCTGACCATCACCGGTCAGACTGTTGCGGAAGTTTTACAGACGGTACCGACAGAACCGCGCACTGATCAGGAGGTGATACGTCCGTGGAACAACCCCATTTATGCCCAAGGGCACCTCGCCATCCTAAAGGGCAATCTCGCGCCGGAAGGCGCTGTGGCGAAAATAACCGGCTTTATAACGCACAAGATCACTGGTCCAGCACGCGTTTTTGAGTCCGAGGAGTCTTGCATGGAAGCGATCCTGGCGCAGAAAATCAAGCCCGGCGATGTCGTGGTCATCCGCTACGAAGGACCCAAGGGCGGTCCCGGTATGCGCGAGATGTTGTCTCCCACCTCGGCGATCATCGGCGAAGGACTGGGCGATTCGGTTGGTCTCATTACCGATGGTCGCTTTTCCGGGGCGACGTACGGTATGGTGGTCGGTCATGTCGCGCCGGAAGCTGCAGTTGGGGGCACGATTGCCCTCGTCATCGAGGGTGACTCGGTGACTATAGATCCCGAACAGTGTTTGCTGCAACTCAATGTCTCTGAGGAAGAGATCGGACGCCGCCGCGCCGTCTGGCAAGCACCCGCACCGCGCCACACGCGCGGCGTGCTGGCGAAATATGCCAAATTGGTTTCCTCGGCAAGTAAGGGAGCTGTCACAGATTTATGAGCAAAACTGAATGGTATGTCTATGCGCTGAAGAGCGGCGCGTCCCAATCGGTCTTTTACCGCCTGCCAGCCCGCTCCGGTCATAGGCTTTCCATGGCGTAGTCGATACTGATTTCTCGGTCGGCCACAGGTCGGAAACGCCGGTTGGTGAAGGCCACATAGTCAGGGTGTTCGTGGTAGGAATTGATTACTTCCGGTGCTGCAAAACGCACCTGCCAACAGTAGCGGTATTGAGCGCGTTCTCTCATCGCCTTACCCGTAATCACCGACCGCACTCCAGGAATGGTGCTCAGCGCCTGCTGTCCCTCGATCATCATCGCGGTCACTTCTTTTTCAGAAATGCCGATAACGTTGTGGATGATCAGGTGTTCCACGGAGGTCCACGGACGACAGCATGCCAACACCTCGGCGGCCCGCCCGGCGGCGCCCCACACGCGCATACAGCGCTCAGCCTCGGCGCTGATCGCCGCACCAACGCCCTGAACCAAATCCAGGTAGCCAGCACCCGGCGCCGATTTCGCCCGGGCGCTGATCGCCGCGTTCGCGGCTTCAGCCAAAGCGGTAAAATAGTTGATCTTGGCCACGCCATGGACAATGAGTCGCCGAAATTGATCATCGTCGAGCCGGGTTCTGCAGTGGATTGCCAGAGGAATACCCAGAGCCTGATTGATGCTGCGCAGGCGCTGGATATCCAGCTTGGCTTTACTATTTGGACAGCTCTGTTCCGCCCGAATGGACACCACGAGGAAGTCCACTCCCGTGCGTTCGACAAAGCCCTTCGCCTCGGCCACAGTGGTGTAGGGTGCCGTGGCAGGATACCCCCCTTGGGGGTTTATATCCGCTGCGTCGGGGATGTAACCCAAGTCCCCTTCGACCGGCACACCGCAGGCATGGGCCATATCGACCACGGTCTTCGTATGCGTCAGGTTATCGGAGAAAGTCGACTGCGAGGCGTCCACCATCACACCGTTGCAACCCAGGCGGATAGCCCGCACCGCTGCTTCCAGGTTCGCGCTCCGGTCAAAATGGAGGGCCACCGGCACCGCGCTACGGCGTGCCGCCGCCTCTACCCCTGACATCAGCAGTTCGAAATCGTAGTGTTCCAGATGCGATTCGGCCAGAGAGAGGATTACGGGGGCGCGAGACCGCTCGGCAGCGGCCATGACACCCTCGACGAACTCCAGGCTCACGACGTCGAAAGCACCTACCGCGTATCCATGTGCATAGGCATGGCTCAGCAGATCTTTCATATGCACCAAAGGCATAACGCTATCCCCCGAATGAATCCTGGACGGAAAGATTTCCGTTCTGGTCGTCGCATCACAGGATCCAACCTCCGTAATGCCTGGCCCTGAACAAAGCGCTCACCCATTATCGTACGGCTGGTTTTTCATCGAGTGAGACCCATGTAGAGGATCGGCAATTTTTCGGGCAATCTCTGCACCTGATCCAGAACCACATAGTTGTTCGCGCCAAAAATGCGGGATACGTACTGGTCAGCCCTGGGATCGAGGCTCAGGCAGTAGGGAGAGATGCCGATTTGGGTCAGTTCTTCGACGGCTTTCTTGGCGTCATATCGCAGGTATTGGGGATCGCGCACATCGTTATCCGCCGGCTCACCGTCGGTGATCACCAGCAAGAGTTTTTTGTTGCTGGGCTGACGTTTCAAAATCGAGCCGGCATGGCGGATCGCCGCACCCATGCGCGTTGATAACTGTCCGCTCATGCCAGCCAGGCGGGATTTGGCATGGTCGTTGTAGGCTGCGTCGAAATCTTTGTAGCGAAAATATTCCACATCGTGACGGCCGTTTGAATCGAATCCGTGAATGGCGAAGGGGTCGCCTATTTTGTTGAGGGCATCGGCGAGCAGTACCGTCGCTTCACGTGCCAGTTGTAATACAGTGCTTTCCGAACCCTGCACCGGGTCATTGGTGGATTCGGACAGATCGATCAGCAGCAGTACTGAGAGATCACGCACCTTACGCACGTTGCGCATCATGATGCGCAGATCGGGCTGCTCGCCCATACGCATCTCAATCATGGCACGCACAGCGGCGTTCAGGTCGATTTCATCGCCGTCTTCTTGCTTGCGCAGGCGCTGCACCCCTTGCGGTTGCAACGCTTCGATCAGATATTTGAGTCGACCGATGACAGGCTTGTGCTTGGCCACAATTTCATCAATGATCTCCAAGGCGCCACTTTTGGCCCGCTTTTCCAGTACGGTGCACCAGCCTGGTCGCTCCAGTTGCATCTGGTAATCCCACTCTGGGTAATGATAGGGCTCCGGCGGTGGCTCGCGACCCTCTTGTTGATTGAGACTGGTGGATTCCTCATCGCGGAAGAATTCGCTGGATAGTACCCATATTTCGTTGGCATCATCGCCTGCGCCGGGCACGTCGATGGCATTGACCATTTCCATCACACTGACGTATTTGCGAATTTGCTGCGTGGTGACGCCAGCGATCACCTGCCCGACTTCGCGGATATCCTCGAACTCCCAAATATAACGGTTGTCGTCGCGATAGGGGATATCCGGCAGATCCGCGGTGCTTGAATAGACCACGCCAAGTTGCTGCATTTCCGCAGCAAGGTGCAAACCGACCTCACGCACCCATTCGGTGGAGCGCAAGCAATCCTGATGCCCGCTGAACATCTGGCGACCCATCGCTACCCAAGGATGATCATCGGAATATTCCGGGTCCAGCAGAGCATGTGCCAAGCGCGCCATCAAAGGCGCGGCATCGTTGCCGGATGCGGGCGTTGCCGTGTGTAGCGGCAACCAGATTTGCCCGAGCCCAGGAAATTGCTTGAGGGCGATGGCTTCCACGCGGGCATCCTCAACCAATCCGACCAGCGTCACCTGCATCGCATTGAGCCCGGCACTATCAAATTGGCGCGTGGTGTATACCTGATGACAGGCCGCGTGGGCGGCACTGGCGCGGTATAGTTCAATGCCGGAGGTGCGCGTTTCCTCACCTGAGGGTGTCAGCCATACCAGATCATCGTACGCATCGGGGAGATGGATAATGTATCCCTCGATGGAGGGGCGGTAGCCTTCGCGCCGCTCGAAGTCGCCACTGGTGGGGCGCATAAAGAAATCGCGCCCCCACAAGGCGCGCAAATACATGCCGATACGGCGCTGCACGTCAATGAACAGCGTGCCTTTGCGCTCCTTTTGCAGAACGCCCATGGATTCCGGGCTTTCCAACGCGAAATATTTTGCCTGGCCATCAAAATCGGTTTTGTGCGCCTGCGCGCCCCACAGCGCCCAGCGCCGCAGCCCGCCCAGAGTAAGCTGGCCCAGGAGTATGCTGAGGTGGTCCAGCATCGGACGCACCCCGCGCGGCGCCTGGGCGAGCAGGATGTCGAGCAAGTGCAAATAGGCACGGAACAGCTCCGGATCCCCCAATCGCGTGGCCGCCACGGGGCTGCTGGAAAACATCGCGGCGATGACGGTGGCGCTGGTCTTGGAATACATTTTGATCCCGGCAGCGAGCATGTCATGGACGGCATCTTCGCCCAGTTCGCGCGCCACCGCCGGTGCGCTTTGGATAAAGGACACCACCAGATCGGTGCCGCGTCCCAGGGACTTCAGGCTGGTCGCGCCATTCAAATAGTCGTTTTCCAGTCCACGCGGGGTGAACACCCGCGCCGCCTCATCCCAGGAGGCGCGCAGCACTTCGCTAGCGTGTTCCCCGAGTTCGGCCAATATGTCCTGGTATTTTTCGAGTTCGACCGCCATCTTTGGCTCCGGATATCAGAAGAATGTACTCACCGCCGCGTCGAGTGCGTCACGCATATCTGGGTCATCGGTGATCGGCCGAACCAGCGTCATACGGCATGCCGCCAATGGCGCCACCCCCCGGGTAATCAGGCTGCCCGCGTAGATCAGCATACGTGTGGAGATTCCCTCGTCGAGGCCATGCCCCTTGAGGTTGCGCGCGCGTTCGGCGATGGACACCAGTTTGCCGGCGATTTCAACACCGACATGGGTTTCGTGGGCAACGATCTCGGTTTCAATATCGTGGGCAGGATAGCTGAAATCCAGTGCACCGAAACGCTGTTTGGTCGACTGCTTCAAGTCTTTCATTAAGCTCTGGTAGCCCGGGTTGTAGGAAATCACCATCTGGAAATCGGGATGGGCCTGTACCAGTTCGCCCTTCTTTTCCAGCGGCAGCACACGCCGCGCGTCGGTGAGCGGGTGGATCACCACCGTCGTGTCCTGGCGGGCTTCCACCACTTCGTCGAGATAGCAGATGGCCCCAAAACGCGCGGCGATGGCCAGTGGGCCGTCCTGCCAGCGGGTGCCGGAAGCGTCGAGCAGGAAACGGCCGACCAGATCGGATGCCGTCATGTCCTCGTTACACGCCACGGTAATCAGTGGCTTGCCCAGTTTCCACGCCATGTATTCAACAAAGCGTGTTTTTCCGCAACCGGTAGGCCCTTTCAGCATCATGGGCATGCGCACCGAATAGGCCGCTTCGTATAGTTCCACTTCGTCGGCCACGGCGCGGTAATAAGGCATATCTTGAACGAGATATGGATCAATTTCGGGTGACATTATTTATTTCACTCCTGAAGCCAAAAATAAGGCATTTAATCGGGCCACACCCGCCGCGGATGCAGGCTCTTGTGACTCTCTGAGCGAGGTGCAGAGGGTCGTTTTTCCTCAGTTGGGTTCGATGATGATGGCAAAAGCTCCTTGCCCGGACGGCCTGTGTTCAAGGCATTCGCCTGGGTGTCTGGCGTCGGCGCTTCGACTTGCTGCGCTTGAACCTGGCGTACCCCTTGCGCCAGTTTGGATCCCAATTTCTTCACAGGCATAAGACCTCCTCAATGATCGCTTCCATATCCGCCACGGCTGCTTGGGCGCGTTTGCCCAGTCCGTAGACGCTCACCCCTTCGACCGCGGCGCCGCGATAAGCCGCTCGCCGCTGCATGCTGGCTTGCAATATCGGTATATCGAACTCCCCCATAGCCTCGCGCATGGCGCGGGACAGGGCATTACGGGATTCCATTTGGTTCAGTACCAAGCGTGCGCGCAGGCTCGGATTCCGTCGCCCGGCTTCGCTCACCGCGGCCGCCATCCCCACGCTGGCCCACAGATCAATCGGGGAGGGCAACACCGGAATTAATATCACTTGAACCGAGCGCATCACCGCAGCAACTACATCACCCTGAATAGTCGGTGGGCAGTCCACCATGACATAGCGGTGGGCGCATGCCAGTTGCGCGATCGTTGCGGAGGGATCATGGCCGGCCGGTGTTACCGGCGGCAGGCCGGTGTTAGCGGTCATGGCGACCCACTGACTGAGCGAACCCTGAGGATCGGCATCTACCAGGTGAGTGGACCCCCGCCGAGCCAAGCCCGCCGCGAGATTCAGCGCCAGGGTGGTTTTGCCCGTACCCCCTTTTTGGTTGATTACCGCGATGATGCTGTCCGCCATACTTGCTCCCGTTACCGATTCGCTCGGTTCGTCGCTTTAGGTTCCTTCCATGGCGGCCAGCGTTTCCATCTCGCCGATGAAACGGGTCTTGCACTCGGCCAGTAGAGCCTGAGCTTCGGCATCAATACTGATGTTGACGTAGGTTTTGCCAAAGCTCACATTCGGATAGAAGTCCTCGCGTTTGGACAGATCAGCCATTTGATCCAAAAAATGGCGTGTCTGGACGTAACTTCCAAACTCAAATCGCCAGTTCAGCGTGGGCAGGCGTTCCATTGGTCCTGATGAAGCCGCATTCGGATTTTTTACAGCGTTCATGCTATTGCTCCTTGATGCATCTCGGTCAACGGGTGATTCAGGTCGCGCAAGTGACCCAATTCCTCTTGCAGCAGACTGGCGAACAAGGCTTGCAACCCTTCCGCGCGCACGCGGGCGCAGTAGTGGGCGGCTTCCTCGTACAGGCGGATCACGTCGATCTCCAAGTCGCGATCGATCAGCAGCATCTCCTCCAGGGATCGACCCGGACGAATGGGCGGCAGTTGCGTGCCATTGGAAGGAATACCCAACATCAGCATGTGCTCAATCAACCGCTGCGCATGTCCGAGCTCCTCCTCCGCATCACGGCGGAAACGGCCACTGTATTCCCTCAACTGCCACATCGCGCTCAGACTGGACTGGGTGAGATACTGTTGCACAGCGGCCATCTCGGCACTGAGCGCGCGCATCAGGTAGCCCGTCATTCGCGGATCATTCGCCATGGCCACGCCGATACTAGCTGAGTGACTGGCTGACCACGCCGTCCAACCCGCTGTCACCGGCATCGGGCGCCTTCGGAAGTATGTTTTCCACTTCTGAATGTACGCGGGCGATGATGTGGGCGGCCACCAGGCCATCGCCGACGCGCTCACACGCATCCGCTCCGGCGCGCACCGCCGCATTGACCGCACCGGTTTCACCGCGCACCAGCACGGTGACATAGCCGCCGCCCACGAACTGGCGACCCACCAGACGCACTTCCGCCGCCTTGGTCATCGCGTCCGCCGCCTCGATCGCCGGCACCAGGCCGCGCGTTTCAATCATACCCAATGCTATTCCGCTGACGTTTGCCATTTTTATCACTCCATGTGCTACCGCTTCGGTTGATTCGTTTAAAGCACTTATTCCGCCGGATTGCTGGGCAGAATGTTTTCCACTTCTGAATGCACGCGGGCGATGATGTGGGCGGCCACCAGGCCATCGCCGACGCGCTCACACGCATCCGCTCCGGCGCGCACCGCCGCATTGACCGCACCGGTTTCACCGCGCACCAGCACGGTGACATAGCCGCCGCCCACGAACTGGCGACCCACCAGGCGCACTTCCGCCGCCTTGGTCATCGCGTCCGCCGCCTCGATCGCCGGCACCAGGCCGCGCGTTTCAATCATACCCAATGCTATTCCGCTGACGTTTGCCATTTTTATCACTCCATGTACTACCGCTTCGGTTGATTCGTTTAAAGCACTTATTCCGTCGGACTGCTGGGCAGAATATTTTCCACCTCACTATGCACGCGGGCGATGATGTGGGCGGCCACCAGGCCATCGCCGACGCGCTCACACGCATCCGCTCCGGCGCGCACCGCCGCATTGACCGCACCGGTTTCACCGCGCACCAGCACGGTGACATAGCCGCCGCCCACGAACTGGCGACCCACCAGACGCACTTCCGCCGCCTTGGTCATCGCGTCCGCCGCCTCGATCGCCGGCACCAGGCCGCGCGTTTCAATCATACCCAGTGCCACTCCGCTTACGTTTGCCATGTCAACTACTCCTTTTGGGGTTAAAAAACGGTTAATTCCCTGTCTGCCCAGCGCTGGGATCCCAATGATCGATGATCCCGGCGATGGTCAGGTCAGTCAGTATTCGGTAATCCCCTGCAGCGTAACGTGCCGCCGATCCACCCACGGCGATCACCCATTTGCCGGGCGGTACTCCCACCGGGTCGGCGGCCACGCTGAGCCTGCCTTTCGCATCGGCGAGCACCCGGAGCGATGCATTCTGCAGCCCGGCTATTCGCCGGGTGGCCACGAGATCAGAGACGACGCGCAAAATGTCCATATGAGATATTCTAATCTTCCGGCCAATGATCGATGATCCCGACGATGGTCAGGTCGCTCGGAAAGTCTTTACTGCCCGCCGCTTCCCGGGCAGCGGACGAACCTACGCAAATCACCCAGTCGCCAGCGACACAGCCCACCGCATCCACGGCGATGCTTCTCGCACCGCCCTTTTCCTTGACCACCAGCAGTGGACGGTGTCCCATTTCCTTGATCCGGTTGGTCGAAACCAGGGTTTTTTCCACCTGACAAATCTTCATCGTGCGCTCCGCAATGCTGAGGCGCCGTTCGCTTCGACCGTTTCGATCGGGCTGCCCGAGGGCTTGTCCTGCACGGTCATGCCGCATACCAGCAAACCCTGCCGATGCAATTCCGCATAGCGCGCCTCAATCGCGGCTTTGACCCGCTGACAGCGTTCTACGGTGCGTTCGCGACTGCCGGGCACGCGCTGGTCATAGCGGAAATGAATCGCCACCGGCACGGGCAGTCCATGCTGGACGTTGAGTTTATTAAAAATATGCAAACCCACGTCCAGATCAGGCACCCCTTCTTCCACCGTGTGCAAGTAAACGAAATACGCCAGGTTGCGTACCTGGAATTCCTCGAACCCGTCCCCCACGCTGATGAAGCGCTCGTTATGGCCAATGTCCGGGTAGCGGCCACCCCAGTTACCGCATACATACTCCACTTGTGACAGGTTGTTGATCAGTAGCGTGGCGATGAGTCGGCGCATGCCTTCGTGTGGCTCGCCGTTGCCCTTGCCCCAGCCGTCCGTAGCGCTGGCGGCTTGAATCGCCTGATACACTTTGAGTCGTGCGCTGTTGGCATCGTCGTTGACGGTTTCCTGATATAACGTCAGGTTGTCGACCCAGCGGTACAAGCTCATTTCCCCATCCGCATCGGGCACATGTATTTTGATGCTGTCGGTATCCGTATCGACCCCGATCAGCAAGGTATCCACCGAGGCGCCGCAGCAAAAACTGTTCTCTATGGCCTGACGAAATTCACGCAACCGTTCCAGGCCTGCTTCCGCCGCATCCCTTTCGTTGCTGTGATGGGCGGCGCAACCTTCGTGGGCGGGGTCGGAACTGCTCCAGTGGTACACCACTATTTTTAAGTACCGTGTGCCGGCATCTGCGGTCACCGGACGGCCTTCGCGATAGCGCATCAGTTCCGTCTCGATCCAGCGCTGGACGTTGGCCTCCACGTCGAACATGGCGCCGGCGTAAGCCTTGCGACTGCGTATCGCATCATCAGGCAGGCGCAGTATGTAGCGCACCAGCCCCTTCAGACGTCCGTCCGAGCACGGCGTGATATCCACCGCGTGGTAGCCACAGTCGAGTAAAAATGCACTCATCTCGTCCGAGTTCTGCGGCGGCAGCGCGACCTGCGTTTGCTCCGCCATGAGGCGAATGGTGTGCATGACGCATGCGCCATACAGCGCGCGCATATCCAGCTTGGCTATCCAGGCATCCTCCAGAATGCCGACGGGCAACGTGAAGCCGAGATCCGTGTCGGCAAGGCGCTGTGCGCGCTCAGGAAAATCGGCCTCATGCTGCAGGGCGGCAAGTTGCTTCAGCGCCGGAATGATGGCGGCGAAGTGCCCCTTTATCGCTTGCTCGTGGGCCAGCAGGCGGCGGTTCTCCGACTCATTGCTGAGCGGGTGCCGACAAGGTCGTCCCTGGTCCGTAGCGCAAGCCGGGTTGGGCGCAGGCATTGGACTATGCGGATGTTCCCGTGATGCGAATGCCCGCGAGGGCGAGCGCGCTTGCAGCGTGCTGGCCGGCGTACCCAGGCCGTAAGGTGGGCGCGTTGCTCCTGGCTGAGGGCTCACATGCCGCCCTGGACGGTTTCTCGTATTCATCGCGATCTCTGGTCCGTGCTTCGTGGATGGGCGTGTAACCGCCGCTGGTATCACATTAACCTCGTGCACCACCGGAATAGGTGATAAAAGAGCCTCTGGCATCATTGCCGCTGCTGCCGGTCACTCGGCTGATGGGCAATTCCGGCCGCTCGCGGTCTTTCATTTGAGAAGCCCCAGGCACCGCAGCGCGCTGTTCTCCGCGCAAGGTCGGGTTGCGGCGCGTGGAGCTGCCCTCGGTGCCGGTAATGCTTTCATTGCGCCTCCAGGCCGCTCCCGTGATGGCAAAACCCCCTTCACGCCCGTCCCCGGTAAGGCGATTGCGCGGCGCTTCCCGCGTTGCGACCACCGGCGCGGCGCTATGGGCCTCATCCCGATAACGGAACTCGGGGGTGCCGGAAACCAGACCCGCCGCGAGATTCACCGGACCGGTGATGCGTCCGACCGCGCCATAGGCCGTGCCGGTTACGCGGCTGAGCGGGCTGTCCTGCGCACTGCGCGCGGGGGTCGTGACGCTAAAATTTCCGCGGATCGCCGCCACCTCCGGGGCAGCGACTGTCGCTTGTGGCGCATCGGCCGGAGCACGGGTGAGGGGATGCATCCGCGTTCCCGCACCCCCCTGCGGTACCCGTTGATCCGCACCACCATAGGGCGTTCCACTTAAAACCAGTCCTTCACCACGGGCGGAACCCGTCACCTTGCTGTCCGGCCCTAAGCGGATGCCCGTCATCATCGCACCGGCGACACCGCTTCTGCTGGCCATCAAGGCCCGTGCGCTGGCCTGGGAATCGGATGCGCAAAATGCCGCGTACTGATCGGGACCGGCGTATTCCGTGCCCGTGACCGGCTGGCAACCGCCGTATTCATCGCCGGTGACCTTGGGGCTGCGTTCCACCGAAGTGCCGGATACCGGCTGCTCGTGCCAGGTGCGCATCACACCGACTTTTTCCGCTCCGGGAACGGGCTTGCGGTTACAGGCTTGATATTGCGCCAGTCCGGCAGATTCTGTGCCCGTCACACTGGCGCAGGCCCCACGTTCCGTACCCGTCACGCGCTCTCCGGGGGCCGTTTCCGTACCGGTCAAAACCTGCTCGCGTAGCGTACTCATCACGCTCACCTTGTGCGGAGCGTTGCCGCCGTCGCGACACAGGCCGCCGAACGACTCCGGCTGGTAATATTGGCTGCCGGTGAGCTTGCGGCAGGATCCGGATTCATCCCCGGTCACCCTGACGCTGCGTCCGACTTCGGTTCCACTCACGCGCTGACCAGCCTCGGTGGCGCTTACGCCGACCTTGGCCGGCGTAAGCGCCGGCCGGGTTGCGCAAAAGGATTCAAATGTGTCGGCGCTGAGATATTCGGTGCCGGTCACGACCTTGCAGGCGCCGTGTTCGTCGCCGGTGACCTTCACGCTACGGCCCATCTCCGCACCACTTACGCTCTGGCCTCGGGCGGTACGGCCTACGCTCACCTTGGCCGGAGCCGGCTCGGGGGTGGCGGCGCATAAGGTGTCGTATTGCTCGGCGCCGATATATTCCGTGCCCGTGATGGCACGGCAACTGCCCGGCTCGGCACCGGTGACCTTGGTGCTCCGCTCCACCTGGGTGCCGGTCACAGATGTGCCACTCAGGGTCGTCCCTTGCTCCACTTTGGCAGGTACTGCAGGCTTCTGCCGGGTCCGACCGCTGGGTCGGCACGCCGGCTGGTCGCCGCGTCCTTGCTGGCAGAGCACGTCACGGCGCCTCTGGGCTGCGCCGCGCCCGCGCAATCCCGTCGCCGCACCGGACGTGGATGCGTTGTTGTTCTGCGATGTACGCGAAACACGGGCCCGAGATGGCTCTGATGGCTCTTCTGCCATTTTCCCCTGACGGGAAAGCGCGCGACGCCGCTCCTGGCAGAGTTTGCGCACCGCAGAGGCGCTCGGCCCGGCCACCGATGCCGGATCTTCGTCTACCAGCGCGCATACCGCTGCGAGCAACGATTCCCGCTCGGCGCTTTCAGTGGCCGCCTTCCCCTGGCAGCCGCAGCGCTCAGAAGAGGCGGCGCCTGGCGCCGCGGCAAGCGTTTCCACCGGCGCGGTGGTCACCGGCAGGTCTGAGGCAAGCACACGAATCCCCGCGCGTGCCGCAGGGTTGGTCTGCGTCGCTTCTATGGCGCCACCTTGCGACAAGGCTGCACGGCGGGCACGGGAAAGCGACCTGCCGGTAGCCCCCGGCGTCGCCATGGCCGCCGTATTGCCCGTTGTCCGCGCGGCGGACTTCGCCCCCAGTGCGGCGGCACCGTTGTGCGACAACGCCCGCCGCCGCTCCAGCGCGGCGGCACGTGTCGAGCGCGGGGACGCCGTATTGTTTGCCATAGAGTCGCTCATGCCTTGATCCTTTCGTATCCATCAAACCCCTGCGCGGGCCATCCGCCGGATAATCCCGCACCCATCTCGCTTAGCGCCCGCGAAACACCACAAAAGCGCTGCCCTGGCTCTGCGAGTAATTGTCATACCCGACTAGGCGCACGTGATGGCCGGGGTGAGCGCGATGGCATGCTTCCAACTCCGTGATCACGGTGTCCACCGACTGTTCGCCGAACATGGGTAACTTCCACATGTACCAGTAGTATGTCGATGCGCGTTCAGGTTCCACATGCTCGATGCCGGGGTTCCAGCCCTGATTGATGAGATAGGCGATCTGACGGCGCATTTTTTCCGGCCCCATCGCCGGCAAATAAGAGAAGGTTTCGTACTTGGGTGTTGAGTTGTAGTCCTGAATGTCAGCCATTTTCTATTCCTTTCTGTGGCGCGCGGAGCGAGCCGTCAAGCTACACGCCGCGCGGGTTTTCGTTTGCGCCTTTGCGATCTCTGTTACCGAATCAGCGATTCACCACGTCCAATTTGTCCACGGTATCGAATTCAAACTTGATCTCTTTCCAGGTTTCCAGGGCAATTTTCAGCTCTGGACTGTCTTTCGCGGCGTTGGTGAGGATCTCCTTGCCCTCGCGCTCCAGATCGCGCCCTTCATTGCGCGCTTCCACACAGGCTTCCAGTGCCACGCGGTTGGCAGCGGCTCCGGCAGCGTTGCCCCACGGATGCCCCAGCGTACCGCCACCGAACTGGAATATCGCATCGTCGCCGAAGATGGCTAAGAGCGCTGGCATGTGCCAGACGTGGATGCCGCCGGAAGCCACAGCGAAGACTCCCGGCATGGAGCCCCAGTCCTGGTCGAAGAAGATGCCGCGACCGCGGTCCTCGGGGACGAATGACTCGCGCAGCAGGTCGACCCAGCCCTGAGTGGCGGCACGGTCACCTTCCAGCTTGCCAACCACCGTGCCGGTGTGCAGGTGATCACCGCCTGACAGACGGAGCGCCTTGGCCAGCACGCGGAAGTGAATGCCGTGATGGGGATTGCGGTCCACCACCGCGTGCATGGCACGATGAATGTGCAACAGGACGCCGTTCTTCCGGCACCAACGCGCCAGACCGGTATTGGCACAGAAGCCCCCGGTGAGGAAGTCGTGCATGATGATGGGCATATTGAGTTCCTTGGCGAACTCTGCCCGTTCATACATTTCCTCGGGCGATGGCGCGGTAACGTTTAAATAGTGTCCTTTGCGCTCGCCCGTTTCGGCTTCGGCCGTGTGGATCGCATCGGCCACGAACAGAAACCGATCGCGCCAGCGCATGAAAGGCTGCGAGTTGACGTTCTCATCGTCCTTGGTGAAATCCAGGCCACCGCGCAGACACTCGTAGACTGCACGACCATAGTTCTTGGCGGATAGACCGAGTTTGGGCTTGATGGTGCAGCCGAGCATCGGCCGGCCATATTTGTTCATTTTGTCGCGCTCGACCTGGATACCGTGGGGCGGTCCATTGCAAGTCTTGACATAGGCGAGCGGGAATCGCACATCCTCCAGGCGCAGCGCACGCACGGCCTTGAAGCCGAACACGTTACCGACCAGGGAGGTGAAGACGTTAACCACGGACCCCTCTTCAAACAAATCTATGGGATAGGCAACGAACGCATAAAAGCAGGTGTCGTCGCCCGGCACATCTTCAATGCGATAGGCGCGGCCTTTGTAGTAATCCATGTCGGTCAACAAATCGGTCCACACCGTGGTCCATGTGCCGGTGGAAGACTCGGCGGCTACCGCGGCGGCGGCTTCTTCACGATCCACCCCCGGTTGCGGCGTAATCTTGAAACAGGCTAGGATATCGGAATCCAGAGGCACGTACTCGGGGGCCCAATAGGTCTGCCGGTAGTCCTTTACACCGGCCTCATACGTTTTTACGGCCATGTTTGCTCTCCTTGTGTCATGGTAGACAACGACGATTGAAGCCACTGATTGGGTTCCAATGCTTGATTGGCATTGTGGATGATCTTCTAATTTATAAAAGTAAAATATATTTACTATTATAATTTACCATGGTTTACTATTGACATGTCTATCCGCCACGCTACATTGCACCAACTCAAAATCTTCGCTGCCGTAGCTCGACACATGAGCTTTGCCCGCGCCGCTGAAGAACTGCATTTGACACCTCCCGCCCTGTCCATCCAGGTCCGACAACTTGCTGAGGCCGTTGGCCAGCCGCTTTTTGATCAAATAGGTAAAAAAATCTATCTGACAGCGGCGGGGGAAGCGCTGACGTCGGCTTGCCACGATATCCTGGATCGACTGGAATATTTCACTCAAGAGATAGCCGCCCTCCAGGGACTGGAGAAGGGCAGCTTGAAGGTCGCCACACTCTCTACCACCAAATACTTTATCCCACGTATGTTGGGAGGATTCTGTACAGAGCATCCTGGTGTCGCTACCGTTTTGTTTATTGGTAATCGGGAGGTCCTGCTGGAGCGGCTCGCGCGTAACCAGGACGATCTTTACATCCTGGGTCAGCCGCCGGAACACATGAATGTTGTCGCGGAAGCTTTCGCTGACAATCCCTTGGTGGTGGTGGCCCGGTTGGACCATCCCCTGACGCAGGAAAAGGATATCGAGCCATCCCGTCTGCGGGACGTGCCATTTATTTTGCGCGAGCCCGGTTCGGGAACGCGCCTGGCCGCAGAAAAGTTTTTCGAGCAACACGGCGTTATTCTCAAAACGCGTATGGAGTTTGGTAGTAATGAGGCTGTAAAGCAGTCTGTGGCTGGCGGTTTGGGCATTACTGTGCTGTCCGCCAGTACGATACGCGCGGAACTCGCCAGCGGAAAACTGGCGATACTTGACGTGCGTGGTTTTCCGCTGGAGCGCAAGTGGTATGCGGTTTATCCGGCGGGAAAGCGGATTTCCCCAATCGTCAAGGCCTTTATGGAGTATCTGTTTGCGGCATCATCGGCAGATGGTGAAAATGGACCAAGCCTTCCAAAACCGTAGGGTGATTTATCTCAGAAAATCGACGACCTCCTCCAGCAGGTTCATCTGGCCAGCTTCCGGCGGAACCCCCTCGACATTGACCAGGCCGCTCACGGTTACTCCCAGCAACCGGACGGATGCGTGCACCGGGCCCACGCCATGGAGCTTGCCGACCTGGAGGTGGCCACATATGACCAGCCGATACAACTGTCATGACCGGTAATTCGCGCATCGCGCTGGTCACCGGCGCCAGCTCCGGCATTGGTCTGGCTATCGCGCAGCGTTTGACGCAGGCGGGATATTGGGTGGCCCTGCATTCCCGCGCTTCCTCCGCTGCGGGTCTGCAAGCGGCGGCAACGCTGACGGGTGCCTGCTATTTTCAGGCAGATCTGCTCGATGAAGATGCGCGTAGGGATCTGATCGATCGGGTGTATGCGCACTACGGTCGACTCGACGTGTTGGTCAATAACGCGGGTGAGTCCAGCGTGATTCCGCATGATGATCTACTGGCCGCGACACCGGACATCTGGCACCGCCTCTACGAACTCCATGTGGTGGCGCCCTGGCAACTCGTCGCGCTGAGCGAACCCTATCTGCGGGCGGCATCGACGCCCGAACACCCGGCATCGGTATTAAATATCAGCTCCCATGCCGGCGTGCGACCCAAGGGGGCTTCCATCCCTTACGCCGCCAGCAAGGCCGCATTAATTCACGTCACTCGTCTGCTCGCCAAAACCCTGGGACCCGATATCCGGGTGAACGCTATCGCACCGGGGCTGGTGGATACGCCGCTGACCGAAGATTGGGCGACCATTCGCGAACAATGGATGCGCGAGGCCCCCATGGGTCGGAGTGCGCGGCCTGGCGATATCGCGGAAGTTGCCGTGATGCTGACCGAATCGACCTATCTGACGGGAGAGGTGATTCTTGTGGACGGTGGGATGAACCTACTTTAAGCCATCGCGGCGAATAAATGGGATTTTTTCACAACGACGAAGGATAGCCGTGCACCAGATCGTGACACAGATTGATATTGCGGCATCACCGGAGCGTGTGTGGTCGATCCTCATGGATTTCTCCGCCTATCCGCAATGGAATCCCTTCATTCGATCGCTTTCCGGAGTGGCGAAGCCGGGAGAGAAGTTGCGTGCAACCATTCAACCAGAGGAACGCAGGGCCATGACCTTCCGTCCCAGAGTTCTGACGGCAATAGCTCAACAGGAGCTGCGCTGGCTGGGCCGCTTGGGATTCCCCCGTCTCTTTGACGGCGAGCACTACTTTCAGCTCATCGCGCTCAGCAATGGGGACACGCGGTTCACCCAGGGAGAGCAATTCTCAGGCATTTTGGTGGGCGTGTTCATATCCAGCATAGAAGCAGCGACAAAAGCGGGTTTTAATGCGATGAACCAAGCATTGAAGAATCGCGCGGAGGCGAATGGGGAATGGAATCTGGTGGATATGGCAGATATCCGTGTGTTGCACGAATCCACACAGAAATAACAGGAAATCTATGAAACCCGCAAAATTCGATACCCAGCCGTCGCAGCACTTCCTGATGGAAAGCGCCACCGTAGATTATGCTTATGCCGATATCCGCAAGTTGGCGTCCGCGCTGTCTTCTGACGATCCAACGGTAACCGCCAGGCATTGCTTCGAATGGGTACGCGATCACATTGCGCACAGCATGGATTTCCACCGGGAAGAAGTGACCTGCGCAGCGTCGGATGTGTTGCAGCAAGGCACTGGCCTATGCACAGCGAAAAGTCATCTACTGGTAGCCTTATGGCGCGCCAACCAAATCCCTGCGGGATTCTGTTATCAACGACTGACACTGGATGGCCCTAATCCGCCCTACTGCACACACGGCTTCACCGCGGTCTGGCTGGATGACCGGGGTTGGTATCGTTGTGATGCGCGCGGCAACAGCAAGCCCGGGATCCACTGTGCATTCACGCCCGGACAGGAAAACCTGGCCTATCCGACCATTTATAACGGCGAGCGGATCTATCCGGATGTTTGGGCCGAGCCCTGGCCGGACTTGCTCGCCGCCATGGAGAAGCTGCAAAGTATCTCGCAGTATCGGAGCCATCCCATTGACGCCTGCCCACCCGCCGCTGATTTGTGCGTAAGCGAGCCTGGGCGCCGAACATTGAATAGCGCGGAGACCGACCATGTACTGCCCTGACCCATTTGCGGAAACCCGCCCAGAAATCCTGCGGGCATTGATTCAGCATTATCCCCTCGCGACACTGGTCAGTATGGGCGGTAATGGTCTGGAGGCGAATCATATTCCCTTGTACCTCGCACCCGGAGAAGGACCGCAACTGGTGCTGCAGGGACATGTGGCGCGCGCTAATCCGCTGTGGCGGGAGGCGTCCCCGGACGATGAGGTGCTGGTCATCTTTCAGGGGCCGCAACACTACATCAGCCCCGCCTGGTATGCCACCAAGGCGGAAACCGGCAAGGTGGTGCCCACCTGGAACTATGCCGTCGTCCATGCCCACGGTCCGTTGCAGGTCAGAGATGATCCCGATTGGGTACGGCAACAGATGGTTGCCCTGACCGCGCAGCAGGAGAATGGCTTTACCCTGCCCTGGCAGATGGACGATGCGCCCCAGGATTTCACGGAGCGGCTCATCGGGCAGGTGGTGGGCATAGAAATTCCCGTCTCCCGCTGGATGGGCAAGTGGAAGGTCAGCCAGAACCAGCCGCTTCGCAACCGTGATAGTGTCGTCGCGCACCTGGAGCAGCAAAAACAGCCTGACTCCGGGGTCATGGCTGAATGCGTTCTGGCCAGCCTGAAAGACGACAAAAAGGACCATGCCGGATGACGATTACTGTGGGTTTTCGGTGTTCCGATGCCTTGACAGCGATATGAAGCATTTGCTCACCCTGGATTCCGGCCAGGTTGTATCCTATGAAGATGTTGGTGATCCGAACGGGAAGTCGCCGGTATTGTTCTTTCACGGTACCCCCGGCTCCCGCCTGCAACTGGAGTTGCTGCCTGCGGCCCTGCGTGAGGGCCTGCGCTGGATCGCCTTTGACCGACCGGGTTACGGAGAATCGGATCGGCAGTCAGAATCGACCCTGACCGAAGTGGCGACCATAGGCAGGGCCTTGGTAAATCGTCTGGGGCTTGACGCCTTTCATGTGCTGGGTTTCTCCGGCGGTGGCCCTTACGCGCTGGCCTGTGCCTACGCTATGCCGGGGCGGGTGCGCAGTGTGCACCTGGCGAGCAGCGCGGGACCGACTGCGCTTCCCGAGATCTGGTCTGCTTTGCGTCGTCAAGACCATATCCTCTTTTTTCTGGTGCGCGGGGCGCCGTGGCTCTTCAGGGTTTTGTTGCGCCTCGGCATGGGTGGCGTGCGCCAGGAGCCGGAGCGTTTCGTGGCGCGGTGGGCGGCAAAGATGAGTGCGGGTGACCAGTCGTTGTTGGCAGCACCTCACGTTCTGGCAAAGCTCTGCGACGATTTGCGGGAGGCGTTGCGGCAAGGGACAGAAGGAATGGCCGATGATTTCGCGATACTCAATCGCCCTTGGCTTTTCCGTCTGGAGGATATTCAGGTGCCGGTGTATATCTGGCAGGGCGCCCAGGATCAGGTGATCAGTCCACAGATCGGCGTGGCGCTGGCTACACACCTGCCTACGGCGCGGTATCATCTGCTGGAGTCGGGTACGCATATGATTTTACTGACCCACGCTGCGGAAATTAGGGCGGAGATCCAGGATGTATTGCCTTGACCCGGTTGCAGAAACCCGCCCCGAAATCCGGC
The DNA here is from genome assembly GCF_028215975.1 of Acidithiobacillus ferriphilus. NCBI lineage: Bacteria > Pseudomonadati > Pseudomonadota > Acidithiobacillia > Acidithiobacillales > Acidithiobacillaceae > Acidithiobacillus > Acidithiobacillus ferriphilus. The sequence continues at coordinate 2,476,314 of NZ_CP116458.1, read as the reverse complement.
GGGTGCTAAATGTTCAATGTTGTTCCCGGTCTAGCTGTTCATGGTTGCCGCCAGCATGGGCCGCAACTCCTTGAGCGTCCTCGCATTGAGCACGTCTTTCTTCTCCAGCCAGGCGCGCTGCGCTTGTTGTAGGCCAAAATGCAGATTGGCGAAGTCGTAAATGCTGTGGGCATCGCTATTGACGGCCAGCAGCACGCCTTCTTCCTTGGCCGTCCGGGCATGGATGTCGACGAGATCCAAACGTTCCGGCTGGGCGTTGATCTCCAGAAAGCAGCCCCGCTCGCGCGCATGGCGGATGACGCGGGACATGTCCACGTCCATGGGTTCCCGGCTGCCGATGAGCCGTCCACTGGGATGGGCGAGGATGGTGAAATGGGGGCTGTCCATGGCCTTGAGGATGCGCGCGGTCTGCTTGCCTCTGGGCAGATCGAACTGGGAGTGCACCGCAGCCACCACCAGATCCAGGTTAGCCAGGATACTTTCGGGCAAATCCAGGCGACCGTCTTCCAGGATGTCCACCTCTACGCCCTTGAGGAGCGTGATGCCATCGAGTTCCCCATTAAGGGCGTCAATCTCATCCATCTGTTGGCGCAAACGCACCGGGTCCAGGCCATGGGCGACGGCCAGATGGCGGCTATGCTCGGTGATGGCCAGATATTCCAGGCCTGCGGCCCTGGCCGCCGCGGCCATGTCCCGCAAACTATAGTGACCATCGCTGGCCTTGCTGTGGGCGTGCAGGTCGCCGCGCAAATCGCCCATCGCCACCAGCTTCGGCAGGTGTCCGGCGCGGGCGGCCTGGATTTCGCCGCGGTTCTCCCGCAGTTCCGGCTCGATATAGGGCAGGCCGACGGCGGCGTAGACCGATTCCTCCGTATCGCCGGCAATCCGTTCCTTCCCGCGAAAAAGCCCGTATTCGTTGACCTTCAGACCCATATCCTGACCCATGCGGCGGATGGCGATGTTGTGGGTCTTGGAACCGGTGAAATAATGCAGGGCGGCACCGTAGGCGGATTCGTCCACGGCCCGGAGGTCGACCTGAAGCTTGTTCCGCAGGATCACGGTGGCCCGGGTGGTGCCCTGGGAGAGGACCTCCGCCACATCTTCATAGGCGGTGAAGCGTTCCATCACCGGACTGTCGGCGGTGGCCGTCGCCAATATATCCAGGTCGCCCACCGTGTCCTTGCCACGCCGGAAGCTGCCGGCCACTATCACCCGTCGCACGCCGGGTATGTTCTGCAGGTAGTGGAGCAGGGCGGCTGCATACGGGGCGGCGATGGCGATAGGAAAACGGGGAACGGCGGCGAGATGGGCCTGGAGGGTTTCCAGAATGCGGGCCTCGGTTTTCTCGCCAAAACCGGGGATGCTGCGGATGCGTTTCTCCTGCGCGGCGCGGGCAAGCTGTTCCACCGTCTCCACGTCCAGTTCATGCCAGAGCGCCTTGACCCGCTTAGGCCCGAGGCTCGGCACCTTGAGTAACTCCGCCAAAGCTGGTGGGGTCTGTTTTTCCAGTTTTTCGAGGAAGGAGCAATGGCCCGTGGTAACGATCTCGACCATTTTTTTAGCCAGGTCCTCGCCGATGCCGGGTAGCTCCGTAAGGTCTCCGCCGGTCTCTACCATGGTTTTGACGTCGCTGCTCAGACCTTGTACGAGACGGGCGGCATTGCGGTAGGCCCGCACCCGGAAGGGATTGGCGTCCTCGATCTCCAAAAGGTCGGCGATTTCGTCGAATATGCGCGCAATGTCAGGATTGAGAACCGGCATGGTTTATGGTTACACCGGCGGCGATGTTTCGCGCAAAATCTGCAGTACCTCATCGTCCTTGACTTCCCGAAAGTCCGTAAAGAACTCTCCTACCGCACGAAACGGCTCCGGGGCCGACAGGTAAACCAGCTCATCGGCCAGAGGACGCAAGCGCGCGATGGTATCGGGAGGGGCCACGGCAAAGGCGGCGATCAGACGGGCAGGCCGCTGCTGGCGCAGGAGACGCAATGCAGCCCCCAGAGTAGCACCGGTGGCGACGCCATCGTCAACCACAATAACGATCCGGCCTTGTGGATCAATGGCCGGGTGAATCGGCGTGTATTGCACGCGCCGCGCTTTGATCACCTTCAGTTGCCGGGCCGCTTCGTCGCGGATGTACTGCCCGTCGATACCAAGACGACTGACTATAGGATCGGTCCATATCCGCCCATCCTCATCGACGGCGCCTATGGCATATTCGGGATTGTCTGGCGCTCCGATTTTGCGCACCAGGACCACGTCAAGATCCCCGTGGAGGGCGTTGGCGATGATGCGCCCCATGGGCAGCGCTCCGCGTGGAATGGCGAGCACCAAGGGATGTTTGCCATCGTAAGCGGCCAGGCTCCGGGCCAGTAATTCCGCTGCCGCTTCACGGTTGGCAAAATGTTCTGGTACTGCGCGCGCGCTCAAACCTTCCATCCCCGTAACCGCTCCAGCAAGTCCACCGCCAGCGCCGCGCCCGCCATGTCGATCTCCAGATCGCGACTGAGGCGGCGACTGAGGCGGGCGCGGTAAAGATCGAGACTGCGGAAGCGCCAGTGCTGCGGGCCGCTGCCCTCGGGATGGATGACACCGTAGCGCACCAGTTGCACGGCTTCGCCTTCAGCGCAGTGGAGCAGGGTGCAAAAATGCGGAAAATCGAAGCAGAAATCGCCCTCTTCCAGCAACTCCGCTTCGATGACGGTGATCGGTGGTGAAACCATGGGGTATCTCCTCTGTCTTCTGGTTAGCGGCGGGGATGGAAGTCGGATATCTCCGCCAGTTGGTTCCACAGGGTTTTTTCCGGCTCACTGATTTTTTTGGGGACGACAATCTGGATCACCGCATACAGATCGCCGGGTGCTTTGCCGCCAGAGCCCGGCAATCCCTTCTGGCTGAGCCGCAGCTTCTGCCCGCTGGTGCTGCCCGCCGGAATCTTCATACGCACGTCGCCATCCAGGGTGGGTACCTCCACACTGGCGCCCAGCGCCGCCTCCCACGGGGTGATGTGCAAGTCGTGGTACAAATCGCTACCCTCTACCCGAAACCTGGGGTGTGGCTGGAACTGGATGTGCAGGTACAAATCCCCATTGGGACCGCCGCCCATGCCCGGCGCGCCCTGCCCGGCCATCCGCAGCCGTTGATCTGCGCGGATGCCTTTGGGAATTTTGACGGTCAGGCGCCGCGCTTCCCGGCGCATGCGGCCATCTGGACCCATGGTGGGCACTTCCAGGTTGATCTCGCGCTGGGCGCCGTGGGCCGCATCCTCCAGGCTGACGCGGATGGTGGCTTCGCTGTCTTCGCCTTGGTTGCGGAATCCACCCCCCCCGCTGCCACGAAAGCCACCACCCTGCTGCTGGCGGAATATGGACTCGAAAAAGTCACTGAATCCGCCGCCCCCAAAATCGGCGCCGCCCCCGCCAAAGCCGCCCCCGGCCTGCTGTCCCCAGCCGGGCGGGGGCCGGAAATCCTGACCGGCGCGCCAGTTGCTCCCCAACTGGTCATAGGCGGCGCGCTTCTCCGGGTCTTTGAGTACCTCATAGGCTTCCTGAAGATCCTTGAAGCGGTCTTCCGCATCCTTTTCCTTGCTTACGTCAGGGTGATATTTGCGCGCCATTTTCCGATAAGATGCCTTGATCGCGTCGGCGTCAGCGCTGCGTTCGACACCCAGAATCTTGTAATAGTCCTTGTATTCCAATTCATCCCCCTTATCATTGGTTATAGCAGACAGCGGCCTGACTGCAAGTCTGCTTTCACAATGCGGTCATTATGCCGTATTTTCAAGCTTGGATACCCAAACCCGAGGAGTCGCTGTGTCTGAATGGTCTGCTCTCAATCCCCGCCAACTGGAGGCGGTGACCCTGCCGCCCGGCCCGGCGCTGGTGCTGGCGGGGGCGGGCTCGGGCAAAACGCGGGTGCTGACCAGCCGCATCGCCCATTTGCTGGAAGGAGACGTACACCCCGGCGAGATCCTCGCGGTGACCTTCACCAACAAGGCGGCACGCGCCATGCGCGGGCGCCTGGATGGCATGGTGGCCATGGATTTGCGGGCCTTGTGGATGGGGACATTCCACGGTCTCGCCCACCGCCTGCTGCGCATGCATCACGCGGCGCTGGGCTTGCCCGCGGATTTTCAGGTTCTGGATGCCGACGATAGCCAGCGTTTGCTGCGGCGGGTCATGCGTGAAGCGCAGATGGATGAGAAGCAGTGGCCGCCGCGGGCCATGGCCGGGCGTATCGGTCGCTGGAAAGACGAAGGTTGGGGGCCGGAACAGGTGCAACAATATGAGGGCTTGGCGGCGGCGCTCTTCATCCCCATCTACAGCGCCTATGAAGCGGCTAAAAAGCGCTCCGGGCTGGTGGACTTCGGTGATCTGTTGCTCTACGCCCTGCGTCTCTGGGAATCTCCGGAAATCCTCGATCATTATCAGCGCCGTTTTCAGCATATTTTGGTGGACGAGTTTCAGGACACCAATGCAGTGCAATACGCCTGGCTGAAGGGACTGGCGCGGCATGGACAGATTTTCGTGGTCGGCGATGACGATCAGTCCATTTATGCCTGGCGTGGTGCGCGAGTGGAGAATCTGCTGCGTTTCAGTGAAGACTTTGCTGGGGCACAGGTGGTGCGGCTGGAGCAGAACTACCGTTCGACGGCGCCCATCCTGCAAGCCGCCAATGCGGTCATCGCCCACAACCCTGATCGTCTCGGCAAAACCTTGTGGACGGCGGAACCGGGCGGTGAGGGCATTCAGCTCTATACGGCCTACAACGAGGTGGATGAGGCGCGCTATGCGGTGGGACGCATTCAGCAATGGCTGGAAGCCGGTGGTCGCCGCTCCGAATGTGCCATCCTCTATCGCTCCAACGCCCAGTCGCGGGCTTTTGAAGAAGTGTTGGTGCGCGAAGGCATGCCATATCGGGTCTATGGCGGCCTGCGGTTTTTCGAGCGCGCCGAGATCAAGGATACGCTGGCCTATCTGCGCCTCACGGTCAATCACCATGACGATGCCTCCTTTGAACGGGTGGTGAATGTGCCGGCGCGGGGCATCGGCGCGGTCAGTGTCGAACGGTTGCGGATATTGGCAAGAGCGCGCGGTTTGTCCCTCTGGCAGGCGGCCGGAGAACTGGGTCAGCCGAAAATCAACGCCTTCCTTAATCTGGTGGATGATCTGGCCGCGCGGACGGCGGAGACGGATCTCGGCGAGCGGGTGGAGACCGTGCTGACTCGCACCGGCCTGCGTGAGTGGCACAGCCGCGAGAGCGATCGTGCCGAGGGGCGTCTGGAAAACCTGGACGAGTTGATCAACGCCGCGCGCAGTTATGCCCAGGACTGGGCCGCCGACCCGAATCTGGGTGATCTGGTGCCGCAACCGGGGAATATGCTCTCGGAATTTCTGACCCATGCAGCTCTGGAGGCTGGGGATGGCGCTGGCGATGCCTGGGAAGACTGCGTGCAATTGATGAGTTTGCACAGCGCCAAGGGCCTGGAGTTCCCACTGGTGTTTCTGGTGGGATTGGAAGAAGGGCTCTTTCCCCATCAACGCTCTTTGGAAGACCCTCAAGGACTGGCCGAGGAACGGCGTCTTTGTTATGTGGGCATGACCCGCGCCATGCGCTTGCTGGTCATCAGTCATGCCGAGAGTCGCCGCCTGCATGGCAGTGAACGGATGACCATGCCCTCCCGCTTTCTGCGGGAGATTCCCCAGGAACTCCTGCAGGAACTGCGGCCGCGGGCGCGAATCAGCCGACCGGCTATACCCGTGCGGGTAGCGGCGCCGGATATGCCCTTTCCGCTGGGCTCACGCCTCCAGCACCCGGTCTTTGGCGAGGGGATGGTGCTGGACTATGAGGCAGGTGGTCGCCAGGGCCGGATTCAGGTGCAGTTCGCCTCGGGCAGCAAATGGCTGGCGCTGGGGGTGGTGGCTTTGGAGCGTTTGCCTTAAAAAAGGAGTGGAGCGTGATGAAAACAGGATTACGTGGACTTTTGTGCTTGTTGTTCCTGCTGTTTGCCCCTGCCGTCTGGGCGTCGGTGAATATCAATACCGCCGATGCCGCGGCACTGGATACGCTGCCGGGCATTGGTCCGGCCAAGGCACAGGCGGTGCTGGAATACCGGCAGGCGCATGGACCTTTCAAGAGCGTGGATGAACTCGCCAGTATCCATGGCATCGGTCCCAAGCTGTTAGAGCACTTGCGCCCGATGGTGAGCCTCAGCGGCGACTCGGTGTTGCCGCAAAAAACTGCCCGACAGGCTGGTCACTCTCATGCTGCAGTGCCGGTGGGAGAGGAACGCGTCGTTCGGCGCGGAAGTCACGGCTATATTCTGGAAAGCTCTCCACAGAGCAACGCCTTCTCGCTCAACGATTAAACCACCCCATTTCATCCGGATTGGACCTTGCCCGCCAGCGAGGGCTTGTTCTTCGGCATCGCGCTGATGTTGATTGTGTACTGGTCGGGGAAGAAGTCGCCGGATCATAAATCCTGAAGTCATGATCATTATTAATGATGTTGCGGAGTCGTCGTGGCGGGCTGGTGTTTATACCAGCCGCCGACGCTGCAAAAGAATTTGCCGGTATTCCTCCGGATCTTTGCATTGGGTGATGGTACCGGGGCGACGAAAATGTATGGCATCCAGGCGCAGCAGCCAGAAGCGTAGGGCGGCGGCGCGCAGCAGGGGGAACCACAACACTTCCTCGCCCGCCTGCAGGGGGCGAGTGGCCACATAGGCATCCCATAACGCACGGACCAATACGGGGGTAAAGTGACCATCGGTCTCGGAACACCAGGCGTTGGCCACCACCGCCAGGTCGTAGAGCCAGACATCATCTCCAGCGTAATAAAAATCGATGGTGCCCGAGATTCGGCCGTTCTCGAACAAAACATTATCGGGGAAAAGATCGGCATGCACGACGCCACCGGGGAGAGTTGTGCGATCCCGTGTGCCCTGATAGGCCAGTTCCTCGGCAATGAGGGTATTATCCTCGCGGCTCAGGTGCGGTACCAGATGTCTGGCCGTCTCCTGCCACCAGGAGAAGCCCGCAGGATTAGGGTGCCGCTCGGGAAAGCCTTCTCCGGCCAGATGCATCCGCGCCAGCAAGGTTCCAAGCGCGCTGATTTCGGCAACAGAGGGTGCCCGCCCCTCGATGGACGTACCGCGCAGACGCTGAACGATGGCGGCGGGTTTGCCACATAACGTGCTGAGACTGTTCCCTGCCAGGGTATGCATGGGACGCGGGCAGGGGATGCCGCGCAGGCTCAGCCATTCGGTGAGATCAAGAAAATAAGGGATTTTGCTGCGTGGCAGACGCTCGAAAAGAGTCAGGACAAAGTGACCTTTTTCAGTATCAAGGAAATAGTTGCTGTTCTCCACGCCAGCGGAAATACCAGTCAGCGCGCGGGCGCCACCGAGGTCATAATCTCTGAGAAATTGCGCAAGTTCGAGGTCACTGACACTGGTATAAACGGACATAAACGGTACTCAAGTTACCAGCGAAAAATAACCCACTGAGGCACACTCAGATGTTCAGCCGCCGTCTGTGGCACTTCGGTGAAACGGCCGGTGCCGCCCTTGTCTTCCAGATAATAAGGCGGAAACGGCTTTGGTGGAATGACCTTGACCATGTACACCTTGCCATTGACCTTGTACTGTTCAATTTTGGAGCCTTGTGGCACCTTGATCTCGGCTTTAGGCCCGGCCTTGGCATCGGGAGCCAGGGTGGGCAGATGCAGTTTCTGAATATCGTCCGCTGCCCATGCGGAGAGGCTGCTGCCTAACGCAAAGCAGGTACCGACAACTAGGGCGAATATGCGTATGGACATGGTAATACTCCCTGGGGTCCTTAAAGGTTGAGAAGGGCCTCTGTCTCAGCGGCGGACGGCGCAAAGCCGCGTTTTTCATAGTGATTAAAAATGGCCGATACCACTTCGTCGGTGTCGTCGATCATGGTGATGAGATCGAGATCTTCCGGCCTGATGGTCCCCGCCGTCAACATGGATTCCCGCCACCAGTCGATCAGTCCTTTCCAAAAACTGGATTCCACCAGGATGATAGGCATCTTGCGGGTCTTGCCAGTCTGTACCAAGGTCAGGCATTCGGCAAGTTCATCCAGTGTTCCGAAACCGCCCGGCATCACCACATAGGCGACGGCGTATTTCACGAACATGACTTTGCGTGAGTAAAAATGCTCGAAGGATATGGAGACATCCTGGTAAGGATTGGTATGTTGCTCATGGGGTAACTCGATATTGAGCCCGATGCTGTAGCCCGTGCCGCGAAAGGCGCCCTTGTTGGCGGCTTCCATCACCCCGGGACCGCCACCGCTGATGACGGAAAACCCGGCATTGGAGAGTTTCTCGGCGATCTCCTGGGCTTTCAGATACCAGGGATGTTCCGGGTCAATGCGGGCGGAACCGAAAATGCTGACACAGGGTTCGACGTCGGCCAATTTTTCGTAACCGTGCACAAACTCGGCTATAATCTGGAAGATTTTCCAGGCCTCGCGGGTGAGGCGTCCCTCGCCCTTGTCGCGCAGTTTCTCCTCTTCGAGATGAGTCCGCATCCGTCGTTCCCGTGTCAAAGGTGGTAATTTTCCGTATTATGACGGAAATCCGCAGAGAAGTCCCAAACCATGCCCCAAGACCCCCGTATCCTCGTCGATGCCTCCAGCTTCCTCTATCGTGCCTTTCATGCGTTGCCCGACTTGCGCGCGCCGGACAACTTTCCGACCGGGGCTATCTACGGCGTCGCCAACATGCTCCGTCGCCTGCTGAAAGAGTATCCGAGCGACGAAATCATCGTCATATTCGACGCTCCCGGCGGTACGTTCCGGGACAGGCTTTATCCTGAGTATAAGGCACAGCGGCCCTCCATGCCGGAGGAACTACGGGCTCAGGTTACGCTTCTGCACGATTGGATCAGGGCCACGGGCCTGCCACTCGTGATTGAGCCCGACGTGGAGGCGGATGACGTGATCGGCACCCTGGCCCGGCAGGCGGCGCCCGACCAGCAGGTGCTTATCGTCACCGGTGACAAGGATATGGCGCAGCTGGTGAGCCCGCGAGTGCGGCTCCTTGACACCATGAAAGGTGTTGAAACGGACATGGCCGGGGTTGAGGAGCGCTTTGGTGTGCCGCCGGAGCGTATTGCCGACCTGCTGGCGCTGATCGGTGACAAGGTGGACAACATCCCCGGCGTGCCCGGCGCCGGACCGAAAACAGCCGCCCGGTGGCTGACGCAATATGGTGATCTGGACGGTGTGCTGGCCCACGCCGGCGACATCGGCGGCAAGGTGGGTGAGGCACTACGCGCTTCCGCACATTATCTGCCCTTGAGCCGTGATCTGGCGACCATTCGCTGCGATCTGACGCTGCCTGCCGCGACTTACGCCCGCCGGGCGGCGGATGTGGCCGCCCTACGGGCGTTGGCGCAGCGCCTGGGTTTTCATGCCTGGCTCAGGGACCTGCCTGCGGACGATGCGGGAAAGGTGCCGGAAAAGCAGAGCAGTGATATTGAGCGCGCGGCCTACCTGGCCATCACCACTGAGGAAGCGCTGAACGCGCTGCTGCTCGCCCTGAAAACGGCCGATGTGGCCGCTCTGGACACGGAAACCACGAGCCTTGACCCGCTGCATGCCGATCTGGTGGGGATTTCCTGCGCCTGGCAGGCCGGTGGTGACTATCAGGCCGTCTACATTCCCATGGGCCACCGCGACGGTAGTCCGCAACTGGATCGGCAGGCCGTCCTCACCGCTTTGCGCCCGTGGCTGGAAGACCCACAGGCCGCCAAGCTGGCCCAGAACGCCAAATACGATTGGCGAGTTTTCTGGCGGTATGGTATCCACCCCGCCGGCCTGCTGCGCGACACCTTGCTGGAAAGCTACGTCTTTAACAGCGGTCACAATGGCCACGATCTTGACACCCTCGCCGAGCGCTATCTGCAACATCAGAACATCCGCTACGAAGAGGTGGCCGGCAAAGGCAAGTCAGCGCGTAATTTTGCCGATGTGCCGGTAGTGGAGGCGCTGCCCTACGCGGCAGAGGATGCCGATGTCTGTCTGCGTGTGGACGCGCAACTCTGGCCACAGTTTGCCAACGAACCGGGCTTGCAGCGGGTGTTGATGGAAATAGAAATGCCGCTGGTGCTGGTACTGGCGCGCATGGAAGAAGCGGGTGTCAAAGTCGATCGCGTCCAGCTCGAAGTGCTCAGCGCGGAGTTGAGCAAGGATATGGCGGACTGTGAACAGAAGGCCTTTGTCCAGGCGGGGCAGTCCTTCAATCTCAACTCCCCCAAGCAGATTCAGGAAATCCTCTTTGACAAAATGCAGTTGCCGGTACTCAAGAAAACCCCCGGCGGCCAGCCGTCGACCAATGAAGATGTGCTCGCCCAGCTCGCTGTGCATGCCGATCTGCCGCGCCTGATTCTCGATTATCGCGGCATGGCCAAGCTCAAGAATACTTATGCGGACGCACTGCCGCAGATGATGAATCCCGACACCGGCCGGGTCCATACCCATTTTCAGCAGGCGGTGGCGGCCACTGGACGCCTCTCATCCAGTGAACCGAATCTGCAAAACATTCCGGTGCGTACCGAACAGGGCCGACGTATTCGCCAGGCTTTCATTGCCGAAGCCGGGCACTGGCTGCTCAGTGCGGATTATTCCCAGATAGAGCTACGCATTATGGCTCACCTCTCCAAAGATGAGCGTCTGCTGCAAGCCTTTGCGGAGGGTCAGGATATTCATGCCGCCACCGCTGCCGAGGTCTTTAATCTGGTGCCGGAGGCGGTGGACAGCGCCGCGCGTCGTGCCGCCAAGGCCATTAACTTCGGTTTGATTTACGGGCAGACCCCTTATGGTCTCGCCCAGCAGTTGGGCATTGATCAGTCCGCCGCCAGGCAGTACATGGACCGCTATTTCGAACGCTACCCCGGCGTTCTTGCGTATATGGAGCAAACTCGCATCCTGGCGAAAAAGCAGGGCTATGTGGAGACGCTCTTTGGTCGCCGTCTGTATGTACCGGAAATTCGCTCCAGCAATCCGGCCCGGCGTAATTACGCCGAGCGTGCGGCCATTAACGCACCCATGCAGGGCACTGCGGCAGATCTCATCAAGATGGCAATGATTGCGGTAGATAGCTGGTTGCAGGAGGCTCCAGGGCGCGGTCGGATGATTCTCCAGGTGCATGACGAACTGATTCTGGAAGTGCCGGAGGCCAGCCTGGCGGCGGCGCAGTCGGCGCTACGGGAACGTATGGAGGGCGTTGCGGAACTGGCCGTGCCTTTGCGGGTAGATCTGGGTGTCGGCAGGCACTGGGACGAAGCCCACGGTTAGCCTCAGCTCTTCTTGTCCACCGCTGTCCCACTGCTGAAGCGGAACATCTTCATCACCGCGGTACTGTCCAACTGTTCGCCGTTGAGAGCCATCGCCAGCAGTTCACCCCCTAGCACCTGGGGAGCGATAATCATGTCCGGTTGCACCCGGCGTACCCGGCCCAGATTTTTACTGTCATTGACGGCGGCTACTGTTTTGGCTGACCCTTCTATTTCTTTGACAGCCAGCACGACAAAGGCGTTTTCCGAATCATCCGCGCGCAGGGCGAGCACGGCCGCGGCTTGCGCGGCCCCGGCACTACGCAGCACATCCGTATCGCTGGAGTCGCCGATGATCAAATCTTCTGGCTGATAGATGGAGTCATCAGGCTGGTGGCCCATAATCACTACTACGGGCAGATTACGGCCCCTGAGTTCGCGGTAGCTGTTGCGCGCCAGCGGGGTGTCCCCGGCGATAATGTAGTGGTCTTTACGGATCATGCGGCGTTTTTCTCCTCGCAGGGCCGATTGCAGGCGGTTGTTCACTGCCGGAACGATAATGGCTGAAAGCGAAGTGGCAAATACCGTTATTCCCAGCACAATCAAAGATACCACAAAAAGTCGCGATTCGTTGCTGACCGGCAGGATGTCACCATAGCCCACGGTGGCCATGGTGACTACCGAAAAGTAGAGCGCCGTAGAAAGGCTGTGAATTTGCGGTTTGAATCCGTCCCCCAGAATATATGCGCCAAAGACGCCGTAACTCACGACCATGATGGCACCGACTAATGCAAACAATGTACCAGTTGCCAGGCTGCTGCGATCGAAACGGCCGCGAAACACCCACAGAAAAAGCACCAGGGCGGCATTGTAATAAAGCAGCACGGAGATTTGATGAGGGTGCCGATAAATCCCGAAGGCAAGGACGGCCATCGCCATAATCAGGACAAGGGCCCAGGCAAAACGGGAGCGGAAGAGCAGACCCAGGGACATGATGAGCAAGATGACGCCTGCAGCGCCCTGTGGAATACCGCGAAAGGCATCGAGCACAAAGCTGTGGGAGACAGCTGCCAGACTGCCGACGTAGCTCAGGCCCAGCAGATGCTCCAGTGCTGGGAGGATGTTGAATATCCCGAGAAGACCTACCGCTGCTGCGATGGGGAAATGTGGATACCAGTCGTCCAGGTGGAGGAGATTCGCCCAGTGCTGCACGCGCCAGCGAACACGCCAGTCTGGCCGCAACACATGCCAAGGGTGACGTTCACTGAACTTTTTGGGCACGCTTCACTCCAAAGCCGTGGGTAACCTATTGGTTGTCTGGATCCGGTCTATCCTCCCTGGCCGGGTCATGAGTCCTCCCCTCCCTTTGAGGGCTCGCTATTGGCCCCGGCATCCGCCGGGGGCTTTTTTTCCGCTTCTGGCGTGAGCCAAGTCGCTATACGCTCATGCAACTCATCTATACCAAGCCCTGACTGGGCAGAGAAAAGCTGCATGGCGACCCCCCGCAATTCTGGAATCCGCCGCAGGCGGGCCATTTCTTGAATGGCCGCGCCGCGACTGAGTTTGTCGGCTTTGTTCAACAAGACATGCACTGGTCTTCCGCAGCCCGCCGCGAAGGCAATGAGATCGGCGTCATGAGGGCCGTAGGGGTGGCGGATGTCCATCACCAGGACCAATCCGCGCAGGCTGCCGCGCCGCCGCAGATATTGTTCCAGCAGCGGTCCCCAAGAGCGTCGTAGCGCTTCGGGCACCTTGGCATACCCATAGCCAGGCAGGTCCACGAGGCGCTGACCGGGATCAAGGTCGAAAATATTGAGGGCCTGGGTCCGGCCCGGTGTGCGACTGACCCGCGCCAATGCCCGTCGTTCGGTCAGCATATTGAGGGTGGATGACTTGCCGACGTTGGAGCGACCGGCAAAAGCCACTTCGACGCCGTTATCGGCGGGTAGCTGTTCCGCTTGGGTAACACTCAGGCGATACGCAGCCCGCCGTAGTGGCGCGAAACGGAAGGGGTTGGGGTTAGTATGGTCCATGCGTAGAGCATAGTCGCCGCCTACCCCGTCTGGCAATGCGAAAGCGTAAAAGCTGCTCTGGTTGCCACCTTGCGAGCCCAAGGCATTCCCTTCAACAAGGGGTTCGTCGCTCAGGCGGGGGCGGGATCAATCTGCTGGCTGCGTCGGGTTATGCGATTGTGCTCGTCCACATACACCAGTTGCGGCTGGAAACCGGCAACCTTCTCTTCCGCTACCTGCGCGTAGGCCGCAATGATGAGGATGTCCCCCAAGGCCACCCGGCGCGCCGCGGCGCCATTGACCGAAATGATCCCTGACCCGGCCGGGGCGCTGATCGCATAGGTACTGAAACGATCCCCATTATTCACATCGTAAATGTGTACCTGCTCATAGGGATGGATGCCTGCCGCAGCCAGCAGATCGCTGTCAATCGCGCAGGAGCCCTCGTATTCCAGCTCGACGGCGGTGACCCGCGCCCGATGCAGCTTGCCCTTCAACAAGGTCAACAAAATCATTGCGGACCCTCGTCCCAATGATGGCGATTCGCCAGCCGGTTTACCCCCCAGGCGACACACGCCAGGAGAACAGGCCTCCCCGCCCCAATCATCATTTCTCCCCAGAGGTTTAACATGATGTCATGCTCCCAATGCAATGCAATCTGCGCAGTTTACTACCAGCATGGCCTGTGGGGGAATCTTCGTGGGTTTCCGGGTTCTATACTTGAGCGAATATAAAAGATATCGGAATAGCGGAATATGCCGGAAAACACCTGTAACGGACTGCGTAGCGACGAGGCGCGGCAACTGCTTGCCCAATATGGCCCCAATGTAGTCACCGAAGAAAAACCCCAAAACTGGCTGCTTTTTCTCCACAAGTTTTGGGCACCTGTGCCCTGGATGCTGGAATGCACCTTAATCCTGGAAGCCATATTGGGTAAATGGCCAGAAGCCATCATCATCACGTTGCTCCTCATTTTTAACGGCGTGCTCGGTTTCAGCCAGGAGCGCAAGGCACAGAGCGCACTGGCGTTGCTGAAAGAGCGCCTGCGGATTCAGGCCCGCGCCTGTCGCGACGGACAATGGCAAAGCCTCTCGGCCGCCGACCTGGTGCCAGGCGACCTGGTTCATGTGCGGGTCGGCGACATCGTCCCCGCCGATCTGCATCTCAGCGATGGCAGTATACTGGTAGATCAATCCGCCCTGACGGGAGAATCCATGCCCGTGGAATGCGCTGCGGGCGACACCCTCTATTCCGCATCCGTCGTGCGTCGCGGTGAAGCGTCAGGTAAAGTCACGGCGACCGGTGCCAGGAGTTATTTCGGTAAAACCGCAGAGTTGGTGCGCGGCGCCGGCGCCAAAAGTCACTTGGAAGGATTGGTTCTTTCCATTGTCCGCTATCTGGTAATAATGGACGTTGTTCTCGTCGCCGCGATCCTGATTTACGCAGCCGCCAAGCATGTCTCTCTTGCGGAAATACTTCCTTTTGCGCTCATCCTGCTGGTTGCTTCGGTGCCGGTGGCGCTGCCTGCCACCTTCACCCTGGCCACCGCCATCGCCTCCCTGCATCTGGTGCACCGTGGGGTGTTGGTCACCCGTCTGGCCGCTGTGGAAGAAGCCGCCGCCATGAGTGATCTCTGCAGTGACAAAACCGGCACGCTCACTCAGAACCGCCTCAGCCTCAGTCAGATCAAGACCTGGCCTGGCGTAGAAGAGACGCAACTGCTCGGTATGGCTGCCATGGCCAGTGACAGCGCCACCCAGGATCCCATCGATCTCGCTATTCTCCGGAAGTCGGCAGTCCGGATCGCAACGCTGCCTGATCGCCGGCAATTTGTGCCCTTTGATCCGGCCACCAAGCGTTCGGAGGGGGTTTTCATGCGGGACGAGGCAGCATGGCGCGCACTCAAAGGCGCGCCCCAGATCATTGCCAAACTCTGCAACCATACGGGCTGGGAACAAGCGACAACGGATCTCGCCGCCAGTGGCGCACGGGTGCTCGCCGTGGCGGCCGGCCCGGATGGTCAACCGCGCTTTCTCGGTCTGCTCGCACTCGCGGACCCCATCCGCCCGGATGCCGCCGAAGTCGTCCAGCATTTGCAGGCGCTTGGCGTGCGGGTACGCATGGTCACCGGCGACAGTTTGCAGACGGCAAGAAATGTCGCCATATCGTTGGCCATCACGGGTAGCGTGTGTGACCGCAACGTCTTGGCTGAGGACTGCGCGGTCTACGCCGGTGTCTTTCCCGCCGACAAATTCCACCTGGTGCAAGCTTTACAGAAAAAAGGCCGGATCGTCGGTATGACGGGCGATGGGGTCAACGATGCCCCCGCGCTCAAGCAGGCGGAAATGGGGGTGGCCGTAGAAAGCGCCAGCGATGTGGCCAAGGCAGCGGCCAGCCTCGTGCTCACCACGCCCGGTCTGCAGGGGGTGCTGGATGCGGTGATCACTGGCCGACGGGTCTATCAGCGCATGCTTACCTATACCCTCAACAAAATTATCAAAGTTTTTCAGGTCGCCCTGTTCCTGAGTCTGGGCTTCTTGATTTTCCATAGTTTTGTGGTCACACCGCTGCTGGTTCTTGTGCTGCTCTTTGCCAACGATTTCGTGACCATGTCACTGGCGGAAGACAATGTGCGCCCATCGCCCAAGCCGGACCGCTGGGCCATAGATACCCTGGTGTTTTCCGCGTTGGTTGTTGCCCTCGCCTGGCTGATTTATATCTTCGCCGTGTATGGCGTGGGCCGGTTTTTGGGCCTGCCACTGGCGTCCGTGCAAACCATGGATTTCCTCGGCCTGGTGTTTTCCGGGCTCGCCAATGTTTTTTTGGTGCGGGAGCGCGGTCATCTCTGGGGATCGGTCCCTGGCCGATTATTGCTCTGGGCAAGTCTGATGGACATATTGGTAGTAAGCGGTCTGGCGCTTATGGGCTGGCTGATGGCGCCTCTACCGATAGTGATTATCGCCGGTCTGCTCCTGGCGACGGTGTGCTACACCTTGA
>NZ_CP116458.1:2132500-2452500 GCF_028215975.1 Acidithiobacillus ferriphilus | reverse complement strand
AGCCTGTGGAGAAACTGGTATATATCGATCATTTTTGAGCCCTCGGCAATTCGTCGAGATGGGAAATGCTCTATACTCGTAGCTCATCATAGCGAGCGGGTGACCACCTGCGGGAGAGTGAAGAATGCCTGTCAACGAAGGGACTGCGGACCGGATTATCCGCGTGATTGTAGGTTTGGCCATTATTATAGCGCTGGCAGTTTTTCTGCCGGGCGCGAACAAATGGTGGGCGTTGGTGGGTTTGGTGCCACTGATTACCGGGCTCACCGGTTTCTGCGCGCTGTATCCTTTGCTGGGCATCAAGACCTGCCCGATGAAGCCACGAGCAAAATCCTGATCCTCTGAGTGCTGTTTCCGGGCACTGCGTAGAAAGGCACGGCGGCGGCCGAGCCTTTTTCTGGTGGTTACGCCGCTGGATATACTTCAGTGGGGCGGCCGGAAGCCCAAGCGCGTGGTGCTCCGTGCGCAAGCCAAGGGGGATGCGCGGCCAGCCATTCTCGGTTTCATCGGTGCTTCGGAAGCGGCTGATACGCAGAATTGTCTGAGAGTCCGCAAACACCTTGACATCCGCCCCTATCGTCGCTAATCTTCCGCCCCTCAGTGAAAAATCCGAAGCCGGAGTTGTGTGATGAAGACCTATTCTGCCAAGTCTCATGAAGTGCAAGGGGACTGGTTCGTGGTGGATGCCACCAATAAAGTTCTGGGCCGTCTCTCTGCAGAGCTGGCCAAACGTTTGCGTGGCAAGCATAAGCCCGAGTACACGCCCCATGCCGACACCGGCGATTACATTGTCGTCATCAATGCCGACAAGATCGCGGTCACGGGCAACAAGGCCAAAGACAAAATTTATTACCATCACACCGGCTACGTCGGCAACCTGAAGAGTGCTTCCTTCGAGAAGATGATGGAGACGCACCCGGAGCGGATCATCGAACTCGCGGTCAAGGGTATGTTGCCCAAGAATCCGCTGGGTCGGGCGATGTTCAAGAAGCTCAAGGTCTACACCGGCTCCGAGCATCCTCATTCGGCGCAGCAGCCGCAGCCCCTGAACGTTTAAGGCGAAGACTTAATGGAACAATATTACGGTACCGGTCGGCGTAAAAGTGCAACAGCCCGCGTGTATTTGCGCCGTGGCTCCGGCAAAATCGTCATCAACAAGCGCACCTTGGAAGATTACTTCGGCCGCGAAACCTCGCGCATGGTGGTCATGCAACCTCTGGAATTGACTGGTCACGGTGGTCAGTTCGACATTCTGGTCAACGTCAGTGGCGGTGGAGCCAGCGGTCAGGCCGGTGCCATCCGCCATGGTATCACCCGCGCCCTTATGGTTTATGATGAAACCTTGCGGCGACCTCTGCGCACGGCGGGTTTTGTTACCCGCGATGCTCGCGAAGTGGAGCGCAAGAAGGTCGGCAAGCATAAGGCCCGGCGTAGCCACCAGTTCTCCAAGCGTTAATCACGCGCTTCAGACTGGAAAGCAAGCCGCCTTCGGGCGGCTTTTTCCGTTGCAGCTTAAGGTCATGTGGAGGGAAGTATGATTCATGCGGGCATTGTCGGTGGTACGGGGTACACCGGGGTGGAATTGCTCCGTTTGCTGCTACCGCATCCGGAAGTCGAGGTGACGGTCATTACCTCCCGTGCCGAGGCCGGGCAGCGCGTGGACGAACATTTTCCTAATCTGCGTGGCCACTGTGATCTGTGCTACACCACGCCAGATCCCGCGCTGCTGGGTCAACTGGACGTCGTCTTTTTTGCGACACCCCATGGGGTGGCGATGGACCGTGCCCCGGAGCTCTTGGCCAAGGACGTGCGGGTCATTGATCTGGGGGCCGATTTCCGCCTGTCAGATACGGAGGTTTTTGCCCGGTGGTACGGTATGGTGCATCGTGCGCCCGCGGCGCTGGCCGAAGCCTGTTATGGTTTGCCCGAATACTACCGGGCGCAGGTCAGTGAAGCGCGGCTGGTGGCCAATCCAGGCTGTTATCCGACGGCGGTTATCCTCGGTTTTGCGCCGCTGTTGGCGGCTGGTTTGCTGAACGAAGAGCTGCTGATCGCGGACTGTAAATCGGGGGTCAGCGGCGCGGGTCGCAGCGCTAAGGTTGGTTTGTTGCTTCCTGAAGCGGCAGACAGCGTCAGCGCTTATGGCGTGAGCGGTCATAGGCACCGGCCGGAAATCGAGGCGGTGCTTTCAGCAATCAGTGGCACAGAATTGGAAACGCAGTTCACCCCGCACCTTATGCCCATGATCCGCGGTATCCATGCCACCCTCTATGGACGCTTACGTCGACCCATGCGTGACACGGCATTGCAGGAGCTCTATGCGCGCCGCTATGCTGGCGAGCCCTTTGTGGATGTGATGCCCTTCGGCAGTCATCCCGCCACCCGCTCTGTGCGTGGTGCCAACGTTTGCCGCATAGCCTTGCATCAGCCACGACCGGGACAAGTGGTTATTCTCTCAGTTATTGATAATCTTGTTAAAGGGGCCGCAGGGCAGGCCGTGCAAAACATGAACCGCATGTTTTCGCTGCCGGAAGATTTGGGGCTGGCCCATGTCGCGCTATTGCCGTAACGCCATTCAAAAGTCCTTCGGATGGATGGGCGACAGCGTAATATGCTGAAAACAATATTAATGTTGTATTTGTGTGCAAATGCTGTAGCCATTTTTCTACAGCTTAAATTATGTAACAACCTGAAAATAATAGAAAATAATTTTGGCATCATTTGTGCTATTTCATTTGGGCATCCTATCTGGAAGGTGGCATACGGTCCTTAACCGATGCCTGTTTGCAGTGGATTCGTTTAACTAAAGACAAGGAGTTTTTTATGATTAAGCCATTGGCATTCACTGGCCGTCCACGCTGGCTGACGTTTGCCAGCCGTGTGATGTTCGCTTGCGGCTTGGCCTGCGCACCAGCCGCCGCATGGGCGGATGATGGGCCGTCTCTGGGGCTTGTTATTCCGGGATTGAGTGTGTTCCTCGGTAATGCACCGGGTTATTATGCGCCGCCTCCTCCCCCGGTCTATTACCCGCCGTCCCCGCCGGGTTACTACGTGGCGGCGCGACCCGCGCGAGTCTATGGCCCCGGACGATGGGAACGTCGAGGGCCGCCGCCTTGGGCCGGACGCTGGCGGCATGATGATGACTGAGACGCTGGATGCTGCGGTGGATTGCCCAGCATAGGATGGGGTGGTTCTGATACGGAGGTTCACAGCGTGCGTTGATTTGGTGCTAAACGCACCATTATGGTGCGGTCGGGCCAGGATGCCCGGCTGAAAATTTATAATTGGCCCCTTGTTTTGTATGGATAGAGTGAACATTATTGGACCATGTTGCCGATGGCATGATGTTTGCCTTTTAGCAACAGTGGTTAATTTTTTCATACAAACTGAAGGAGTCGTTATGTTGCACCACAACGCTAACCATGCTTCCCGCTCTTTGCGCAGATCGGTACTTGCCGCCACCGCCCTAAGCCTCCCGATGATCGCCGGGGTAGCTCAGGCTAGTCCCCTGTCTATGCCCGCCCCGCTGACCTTCAGTGCTGGCCCTCTTGGTAAGCTGGATGTGCAGGGTATTGCCAGTGGTATGGCTTTTTATCAGGATTTTCCACAGGGTGCAGCCGGCACTATGGGCGCTAAGCATGTTGGCGCTGATATTACTAACGGAATGGTCATTATTCATAAAGAATACCGGCCCCCTGCAGTTTTATATCCAGGCGGGTGCCTACAGCTTCCCCACGCTGGCGGCTGCTATCCCTTCCTCCACGAGCAACATTAACGATTTCGGTGCCATGCCCGTCGCCTACTTAAAGTACGCACCTTCTTCTGATTACTCTGTGGAGGTTGGCAAACTCCCTACGCTTATTGGCGCCGAGGGTGGTTTTACCTACCAGAATATCAATATCGCACGTGGCCTGCTGTGGGATGTCGAGCCGATTGTCAGTCGTGGCGTTCAGTTTAACGCCAGTAAGGGTCCTATCAGCGCCTCAGTTTCCTTGAATGACGGTTATTACTCCAATCGTTATAACGTCATGAGTGGATTGCTGAGCTATGCCATCAATGGTTCCAATACCGTGAGTTTTTATGCAGAAGGGCCGCTCGGTAAGGTACGTCAGCCTTTCACGGCTGCCGCTTACTCACCGACAGGAACCTCTAGCGCCATCTATGGTGTGGAGTATGTTTACAGTGCCGGACCGTGGATGATTGAGCCCTATATGCA
Source organism: Acidithiobacillus ferriphilus (assembly GCF_028215975.1). Lineage (NCBI taxonomy): Bacteria > Pseudomonadati > Pseudomonadota > Acidithiobacillia > Acidithiobacillales > Acidithiobacillaceae > Acidithiobacillus > Acidithiobacillus ferriphilus. Next base: position 2,448,284 of record NZ_CP116458.1, on the reverse strand, counting down.
ATATATGCACACGCCGAAATCCATCCGATTGTCTATTCCCCACGCTTTTTCCAATTACGGGGCGTCCGTGCTGGCTAATTACAGTTTTACCAATACTGTGTCTCTGGCCGGCCGCGTAGAATATTTGGGCGTTGGTGGAAAACCGGGGGAAATGCTTAATAGCACCAGCGTAGCATCGACCTTGACGGACTTGCCTGCTGATTCCCACGCTTGGTCCATCACGCTGACCCCAACTTACCAGGATGGCGGCTTCTTCGCGCGGGCGGATCTCTCTTATGTTGCGGCGTCTGCTCCTGCCGGATTGGGGCTGTCTGGCGGCACGAACACCACTCAGCTTCGCGGTATGTTAGAGACTGGCTTCATGTTCTGAGTCCTGTTTTGTGATTGACACCCCGAGACTATCGGGGTGGGCTCGCCAAGAAAACCCGCCGTAGAAGTAGGGCGGGTTTTGTGCGTCCTGGAGGTGCGTGCTCGGGCGTGTTTGCGCCATATTGGGGCAATTGTTGCCGGCCGTGGGTGGCTAACCCTTTATTTTTCTGGTTCTGCATATTGGCATGAACTTTGCTAAATTTATGTTGTAGTGAGCTTGCTATACTTATGTACCCTCCTCTAGCAATATTCATGGGCGGCCCTCCCGCCCATTTTTTGTGCATCATTCCAAATATTGTTCCCTTCTGCTATAAGCCGGGTTCCAATTTAAGTTAGGGATCGTCCCTGCTGCGGGCGCGATGGTGTTTCATATGCAAGCACTCTTGACGTTTTGCCATGGCCTGGGCCATCATTCCCAAAACTTTGCTCTCAATATTCACTCGCGACCTGCATCCCAGCCGATGAGGTCCATTTTTTGCTTGGAGGACCATGGACGCCACGGACCAGAAGCGCCTGTTGCGTGAAATGCTTTTTGCCCGCCGTTTCGAGGAACGTTGCGCGGAAGCCTATCACGAACGCCAGATCGGCGGTTTTTTGCATCTTTATCCTGGTCAGGAAGCCTGTGCCATCGGTGTGCTGGAAAAGGCCCGCACTGGTTCGGACTATGTGGTGACCGGTTATCGCGACCACATTCATGCACTGAAGTCGGGGATGGATCCCAAGGTGTTGATGGCAGAGCTCTTTGGCAAGGAAACGGGCTGCTCCAAGGGCCGCGGTGGCTCCATGCATCTCTTTGATCCTGATGTGCATTTCATGGGTGGCTACGCGCTGGTCGGTGGGCCCTTTCCGCTAGCCGCTGGTTTCGCTAAGGCGATTCAGTTGCGTGGCAGCGACGAAATCTCCATCTGTTTCCTGGGTGATGGTGCCAACAATCAGGGTACTTTCCATGAGACCATGAACATGGCGAGCCTGTGGAATCTGCCGGTGCTCTTTATCTGTGAAAACAATCTGTATGGCATCGGCACCGCCATCGAACGTTCGACGGTGGAAATTAATCAATACAAGCGTGTGGTCTCTTATGGCATGGAGGCGGCGCAGTGCGACGGTCAGGATATCGATGTGGTCATGGCCCACGCCGAAAAGGCGGTGCAGCATGTGCGTGAAAAGCGTAAGCCCTACTTTCTGGAATTGATGACCTACCGTCTGCGCGGTCATTCCATGTCAGATTCCGGTGCTTACCGCTCCAAAGAAGAGGTGGAAGAATGGGCACTGCGCGATCCTATTGGTATTTATAAACGTCGCTTGATAGAGGCCGGCGTGCTCAGCGTGGATATGTTCCACGCCATGGACGCGGCCATTCAGGATGAAATCGAGAACGAGATCGTGCGTTTTGCCACCGAGAGTCCGGAGCCGCGCGTCGAGGACGTTGCCCGTTATGTGTATACAGAAGGAGGCAAGCAGCCATGGCTGAAATGATGTATTGGCAGGGTATTCTGCGCGCCCACGATGAGGAAATGGCGCGGGACCCGCTGGTCTTTGCCATGGGTGAGGATATTGGCGTCGCTGGCGGCACCTACAAGGCGACCAGCGGTCTCTTCGCCAAGTACGGCGAGCAGCGGGTAGTCGATACCCCCATCTCCGAAAACAGCTACACGGGCATCGGTGTCGGTGCGGCCATGATCGGGGCCCGTCCCATCGTCGAAATTATGAGTGTCAATTTCGCTTGGCTCGCCATGGATCAGCTCATGAACAACGCCGCGAAAATCCATTATATGTCCGGTGGTCGTATCCGCTGTCCCTTTGTGATGCGGGTGCCGGGCGGCACGGCACATCAGTTGGGTGCCCAGCATTCGGCGCGCATGGAGAAAGTCTTCATGGGTATTTCCGGCCTGCGGGTGGTGACTCCGGCAACGCCGCGCGACGCCTACGGCCTGCTGAAAAGCGCCGTGCGTTGCGATGATCCGGTGGTGATCATTGAGCACGAAAGTATGTACAACCTCAAGGGCGAGATACCGGATACGGAGTTCTTTACCCCGCTGGAAGGGGTGGAAGTGATGCGGCCCGGTAAAGATGTCAGCATTTTTGCCTACAACATCAGCGTGCATTGGGCGCTGGAGGCAGCACAGCAACTGGCGCAGGAACATGGTATTGATGCCGAAGTCATCGATCTGCGGGCACTCAAGCCCATGGATCGGGCTGGTATCGCGGCCAGCGTACACAAGACGCATCGCGCCATTATTGTCGAAGAAGACGAGGCGCCTGTAGGCGTAGGTTCTGAGGTGATCGCAATCGTCAATGAGGAATGTTTTTTCGATCTCGATGCTGCACCAGTGCGAGTGCATGCCCTGGATGTGCCCATTCCTTATAATCGTCGCTTGGAAAAAGCGGCGATTCCCAATGCCGGGGATGTGGTCGCCGCTGTGCGGAAAATGCTGGGTCGGTAGTAGTATCCGGCGACCTGTTCTGGTGGTTGGTTGATCGTGGCTCGTTCGGCGAACGGCGACACGACCCCCCTCTCAATCTCGATTTGAATGAATAATGGTGAAACATGGCTGAACCTTACGTCATCAAGATGCCGCAACTTACCGACACCATGACGGAGGGTGTGCTCGTTTCCTGGGAGAAGGCCGTGGGCGCACGGGTGGAGCGCGGCGATGTGGTGGCGACGATAGAAACGGATAAAGCCATTATGGATGTGGAGGTGTTCCGCTCGGGTTATCTGGCCGGGCCTCTGGCCGAGGCCGACAGTGTCCTCCCGGTGGGCGAGGCTATCGGCTACATCACCGATAGTGCGGTGGCGACGGTAGTGGCGCCTGCTGCTGCCGACACACCAGAGCCGGCGCCCGCCGCGGCATCCCTCCCTGAGGGCTATGCGGTGAAAATGCCGCAGCTCTCCGATACCATGACCGAGGGCGTGCTGGTGTCCTGGGAAAAATCTCTGGGTGACAAAATCCAGCGTGGGGATGTGGTGGCGACGGTGGAAACGGACAAGGCCATCATGGATGTGGAGGTTTTTCGTGAAGGTTACCTTTCCGGTCCGTTGGTGGCGGTGGATGCGGTAGTGCCGGTAGGCGAGCCTATCGCTTGGCTGGTGGCATCACCGGAGCAGGTGCAGCGCGACAGCGCAGCAGCCAGCACCGGTATGGCGGGCAAAGTCAGTTCCGTGCATAGCCCCGCAACGCCCGTGATCGCCACCATGCCTGCTCTGGTGTCGGGCACGCATCCGGCGCCGCGCCCGCAGCAGGGCGCGGCCAGCCCTTTTGCTCGGCAGTTGGCGGGTCAGCAGGGGGTGGATCTCAACAGGCTGCGTGGCAGTGGTCCAGCCGGCGTGATTGTCGCCGCCGACGTCCTCGCGGCTGGTGGCGATACGGCACCAGCCGCATCCACCCGTCCCAGTGAGCCTGCTGTGCCCGGCAACGGCCGCGCCATGACGGCCATCGAAAGAGCCATCAGTCAGGCGATGGTTGCCTCCCTGAGTATCCCGGTTTTCCATGTCACGGTGCGGGTCAGGCCTGAGGCCTTGATCCGCGCGGCCAAGGCACACCAGATTTCCGTCACTGTGGCTATCGCCAAGGCCGCTTCACAGGCGCTGGGCAAGCATCCCTTGGTGAACGCCGCCTATCAGCCTACGGATAAAATTGTCGAACGTGGCCAGCATGACATCGGTATTGCCGCGACCACGGAAGATGGCGGGTTGGTGGTGCCGGTGCTACGTGGGGTAGAAGGCAAGGGTCTTGATCAGTTGCAAGCAGAATGGACCCCGCTGCTGGAGAAGGCGCGCAAACGTCGTCTCAGCCCGCCCGAATACACCCATCCCACCTTCACTATCTCCAACATGGGCATGTATGGCATCGCCCAGTTCGATGCGATCGTCACTCCGGGCACGTCAGCCATCATTGCTATTGCCGGCAACGGCCCCGAAGGTATGCCCATCACCATTACTGCGGATCATCGGGTGGTGAACGGCGCCGAGGCGGCCCTGTTTCTCAAAGATCTGAAACAGGCGATCGAGCATCCGGAGGCTTGGCTGGCCAGCACGGGGCCGGTGATTCCTGAAGGGAATTATGATGTGCAGGTGTTGGTCATCGGTGCGGGCCCTGGTGGTGAAGACTGTGCCCGCGAGTTGGTGGAGAACGGTGTCAAGACCGCAATGGTTAACAACGCGCCTTTGCCTGGTGGCGAATGTCTCTGGCGCGGCTGTATCCCCTCCAAAGCTTGGCGCGCCGCCGCAGACCGTATCCGAGATCGTGAGCATGATGCCGCCATGGGCCTTGGCTTTGGCAAGCCCAGTTTGGATTGGGTGCGACTGGAGCAGCATCGCCGTGGTATTCTCCAGACGCGCGGGGAAATGGCCCTAAAAACCGATCAGGGCATGAAGATTCAGGTACTGGAAGGCTACGCCCGCTTCACCGGCGATCATAATGTCGAGATCAGCGGTAAAGATGCGCGAACCCTGACTTTTGGCGCTTGTGTCATCGCTACGGGTGCTCCGGCCTTTGTGCCGCCGATTCCCGGTATTCAGGAAGCGTTAAAAAGTGGTGCCGCCGTGACTTCTGATACGGTCTGGGACTTGAAGCAGCCCCCCAAACGCCTCTGCGTCATCGGAGCGGGAGCCATCGGCATGGAAATGGCGCAGATGTTCCATGACTTTGGCGCCGAAGTGCGGGTGTTGGAAGCCTTGCCGCGGCCGGTGGCGGAGATGGAAAAGGAGATCGCGGAACAGTTGATGAAGGCCATCGCCCACAACAGTCCGCGCTTGCAGGTGTTGACCGACGTCAAAGTGGCGGGTGTCACGGGGCAGCTCGGTCAGTTAGCCGTTCGATATCAGATCGGTGAAGAGGCAGCGATTTACAACTGTGATTTGCTGCTGGTGGCGACCGGCAAGCGTCCGGATACCAGTGGTCTGAACCTTGCGGCGGCCGGCGTAACCCTCGGTGAGCGGGCTGCCATCGCTACGGATGCGACTGGACGTAGCAATGTATCCCATATTTATGCTGTGGGTGACGTAATTGGCGGTTACATGCTGGCCCACACGGCGAGTCAACAGGGGCGAATTGCGGCGGCCAATTTGCTGGGCCACAACAGCGTTCGCTACGATGCGGCGAAGGACTGTGGTGTGACTTTCACCCGACCGCAATGCGCCTTTGTCGGTTTGTCCCTGGAACAGGCGAAGGCCGCTGGTATTGGTGCCGTCGAGGTCAAGGTGCCGATGAGCATCGATGCCAAGGCGATGATGACCGGTGAGACGGATGGTCTGATCAAAATGGTCGCCGACAAGGTGAGTCATCGCATCGTTGGTGTACACTTCCTGGCCGATCATGCGGATACCCTGGTGGGCGAGGCGGTGCTGATGGTGAGCGCTGGTCTGACGCTGGAGCAGGTGGCCGAGGCCATTCATCCGCATCCAACGCAGACTGAACTCTTCGGCGAAATGGCGCGGCGTCTGTTATCCCGTCTGCGCCGCTCCGCCAAGGCAGGTGGCTGATCTGTGGTTGGCAGTGGTACTTTGCCCCCGGATATCCCGGCACAGGGTGGGTGTCAACGAGGCCTCTGGCGCGGCTTGACGTCTGCGCGTAAAAGCGAGCAAAATACTCGGGTATCCACTGGATGAAGCGCTGCGGCGCATGGAGTGATGCACGATGAGCACAGCAACCGAAACAATGACCAATCTGGATTCCATTCCTCCGCTTATGACCCTGACACAAAATGCAGCGGACAAGATTGCTTCGTTGGTCGAAGAAGAAGGTACTGAAGGTTTGAAGCTGCGTGTCTTTGTGACAGGTGGCGGTTGTTCCGGCTTTCAGTACGGTTTTACTTTCGATGAGAATATGAATGAAGGCGATACGGAAGTGCAGCAATTTGGCGTGAGCCTGCTGATTGATCCCATGAGCTACCAGTATCTGGTAGGTGCAGAGATTGACTACAGCGAGGGACTGGAAGGCGCGCAGTTCGTCATTAAAAACCCCAACGCGACAACGACCTGTGGTTGTGGGTCTTCTTTCTCGGCTTGATTGCCGGATATGGTACTGATGTGCCCCAAGGGGAGGCCGATGGCCTCCCCTTTATTTTGCGGGCAGGTTATGATGGTCGGATGATCCGTGGTCTGGAGGCCTTTGTTGAGGATACCCTCCGTCCGAATGATAATAAGGAGTTCTGTATGGCGGAGCCAAACTTTACGCCAGGTCTGGAGGGAGTGGCGGCAACTCATTCCAGCATCTCCAATATTGATGGAGTCGCTGGTTTACTGAGTTACCGTGGTTTTGCCATTGCGGATTTGGTGGCGTATAGCAGTTTTGAGGAAGTCGCGCTCTTGTTGCTGGACGGCGTTCTGCCGAGCGCGGCTGGTTTGGGAGAATTTGATCGCGGGCTGCGTGCCCATCGCCAAGTCAAATACAATGTCCGGGAAATCATGAAGTTTATGCCGGTGACCGGGCATCCCATGGATATGCTGCACTGTGCGGTGGCTAGCCTGGGCATGTTTTACCCACAGCAGGAGCTCTCCGACGCCGAGCGCGAAAATACGCTCCATCTGGATGCGATGGCGATGCGGATTATCGCTCGCATGCCGACCATTGTGGCCATGTGGGAGCAGATGCGCTTTGGTAATGATCCCATTCCACCACGTCCAGACCTTGGTCATGCAGCTAACTTTCTGTATATGATCTCGGGCCGGGAGCCGGACCCGGCCTTTGCCAAAATTCTCGACACCTGCCTGATTCTGCACGCCGAGCACACCATCAATGCCAGTACCTTCTCCGTGCTGGTGACCAGCTCTACCCTCACTAACCCCTACCATGTTATCGGTGGGGCGATTGGGACACTGGCTGGCCCGTTGCACGGCGGCGCCAATCAGAAGGTGATAGAAATGCTGGAAGAAATCGGTTCTGTCCAGCGGGTAGGCGCCTATCTCGATGAGAAGATGGCTAACAAGGATAAAATCTGGGGCTTCGGGCACCGTGTCTACAAGACCCGTGATCCGCGTGCGGCGATTCTCAAGGATACGATGGAAGATCTGGCCAGTCACGGTCATCTGCGTCACAGTCGCCTTTTTGAAATCGCCATAGAGATGGAACGTCAGGCTACGGAGCGACTCGGCCCCAAGGGCATCCATGCCAATGTGGATTTTTACTCGGGCGTGCTGTATCACGAGATGGGCATCAAAGCGGACCTTTTTACGCCTATTTTTGCTATGGCGCGTTCTGCGGGTTGGCTGGCCCATTGGCGGGAGCAGTTGGCGGACAACCGGATTTTCCGGCCTACACAGGTGTATACAGGGGAACAGAGTCAACACTATGTGCCTGTGGCAGAGCGTTCTAGGAAAAGGGTATGACAGAAGTTTTACAGGATATTCCCTTCCTGGCCACCGATCGGGTGGAAGCCTTGCTGGATATTGAGCGTCACCTGATCACCGCACAATCCACTATTGAGCGTTGGTTTCGAGGACAATGGCAGCGGACGCCGCCGCCGTTCTATGCCTCTGTGGACTTGCGCAATGCTGGGTTTAAGCTGGCGCCTGTGGACACCAATCTGTTTTCGGCGGGATTCAATAACCTCAATCCGGAGTTTTCGCCGCTTTATGTTTCGGCTATTCAACATTATCTGAATCAGTATCATCCAGGTCTGGAGCGGGTGCTCCTGATCCCTGAAAACCACACCCGTAACCTCTTTTATCTGGAGAATGTGGCGCGCTTGCGCGAATTGCTGGAACTCTCCGGCCTGGAAGTGCGGGTGGGCTCCCTGATTCTGGATGATCGCATGGCTTATAATTTGCCCTCGGGGAACCTGCTCCTTCTTGAACCGTTGCAGCGTATCGGTGGGCGTTTGACGACGGCGGGCTTCGATGCGCAACTGATTTTGCTGAATAATGATCTGTCAGGCGGTGTGCCCGAAATACTGGAACATCTGGAACAACCTGTCCTGCCTCCCCTCGCGGCAGGCTGGCGCAACCGGCGTAAATCCCAACACTTCGCCCATTATCGTGCTGTCGCGCAGGAGCTGGCGGAGGTGATCGATATTGATCCGTGGCTGATTGATCCCGTTTTTCGCCGCTGTCAGGGCATTGATTTTATGCGCTCCGAAGGACGCGAGTGTCTGGTCGCCAATGTCGATGCCGTGCTGGAGATCACACGCGAGCGCTACGCCCACTACGGCATCCGCCAGCGGCCCTTTGTCATCGTTAAAGCCGATGCCGGTACCTATGGCATGGGCATTATGACGGCCTATTCGGGTGAGGAGTTTCTGGACCTCAACCGCAGGGAACGCACCCGCATGGCTAAGAGTAAAGAGGGCCTGCCGGTGAGCGATGTTTTTATTCAGGAAGGGGTTTACACTTTTGAGCAAACCGCCCAGGAGGCCGTGGCTGAACCGGTCGTGTACATGATCGGTCAGCAGGTATTGGGTGGTTTCTATCGGGTGCATACGGAGCGCGGCCGTGATGAAAACCTCAACGCCCCAGGAGCGCACTTTGAGCCCATGGCCTTTGGTCAGACCTGTGTGGTCCCTTGCCGAAAATCACCGCCCGATGCGCCGGTAAACCGTTATTATGCCTACGGCGTTATTGCACGCCTGGCGCTGGTGGCCGCGACACGGGAGATGGCGGACTGGCGGCTACAGAATGCGCTGGAGGTGGGTCAATGAGCATGCTTAAGGCCGCTATACTCATGGACCCTATCGTTGGCATCAAACCGGCTAAAGATACGACCTTCGCCATGCTGCTTGCGGCGCAGGCACGCGGACACCAGTGCTGGGTGTTTACCCTGCCCGACCTGTTTCTGCGTGATGGGGGTGCCTGGGGGCGATTAAGTGCCGTGGTCGCGCACGATGGTATGGAAGGCTACTGCACGCTGGGTGAGCCGGAAGAACGCCCCCTCTCTGACATGGATGTGGTGCTGATGCGTAAGGATCCACCCGTTGATCTGGAATATCTTACCGCCTGCTATTTGCTGGAGCATGCAGGTACTTGGGTGGTCAATGATCCGGTCAGTCTGCGCAACGCCAATGAAAAGCTCTATGCCCTGCATTTCCCGGATTTTCTGCCGCCCTTGCTGGTCAGTCGCGATCTTGGGGATTTGCGCGCCTTTCTCGCCGAGCATGGCGAGATTGTCGTCAAGCCGCTTTCGGCGCGGGGTGGCGAAGGGGTGTTTTATTTGCACTTGCAGGATCGCAATGTCGGCAGCATTCTGGAGACGGTGACGGGCTGGGGCCGACATTATGTGATGGCGCAGCGCTATTTGCCCGCCATCCGCGCGGGCGACAAGCGTATCCTCCTGGTGGATGGTGTGCCCGTGTTGGGTGCTATGCTGCGGGTGCCTTCGGCCTCGGATTTTCGCGGTAATCTGGTGGCTGGAGCACTGGCTGTTGCGGCGGAACTTGCAGACCGTGACCAGGAAATCTGTGCGGCGATCGGGCCTGCCTTGCGTGCCGCGGGCCTGCTTTTTGTCGGCCTGGATGTGATTGGCGGATATGTGACGGAAATCAATGTCACCAGCCCCACCGGGGCACGGGAAATCAAGCGTTTCTGCGGGGTGGATGCCGCGGATTTGCTCTGGCAACGTCTGGAGCAGGGGCGATAATGCCGCTATGCCCGTGCGGCTGGTCACCGGCACCTGCCGTTTTCGGGCGAAAACACGTATCATGGGAATCATGACCTTCTCTTCCCTCAAAAATCATTTGCTCATTGCCATGCCTGAGCTGCACGACGGCGTTTTTGATCGCACCGTGATCGTGGTGTGCGAGCACAATACCGAGGGCGCTATGGGTGTGGTCATCAACCGTCTGGTGGATATCAATATGTCTGATGCCCTGCGTGCAGTGGATATCCAGCCCTCTGAAGAAATGATCCATCGCCCGGTGTACTGGGGCGGGCCGATCCAGCCTCAGCACGGATTTATCCTGCACTCGCCGCGTGGCGAATGGCTTTCCAGTCTGGAGATTAATGACGATCTGGCGCTGACCAGCTCGCCGGATATTCTGCAGGCTATTGCTCAGCACGAAGAGCCGCAGCGTTACCTGCTGACCCTGGGCTATGCCGGCTGGGGCGCGCAGCAACTGGAAGAGGAGCTGAAGGAGAATGCCTGGCTGCACGGCCCCCTGGATATGGCAGTGGTCTTTGATCTGCCCGCCAGTGAGCGCTGGCAGGCCGCGGCGCGCTTGCTGGGAGTGGATATGCGTCTGCTCAGTGGTGCGGCGGGTCATGCCTGAGCGGAGCGGGCCGCTGCTCGGGATAGACTTCGGTGAACGCCGGATCGGGATTGCGGTTTTGGGGGAGTCGGGCTTGGCGCCGCAAGGGGTCGCCACCCTGCGCAATGGCGAAACTGGCCCGGACTGGGATGGCTTCGCGCGTATTCTCAAAGAATGGCAGCCTCGCGCGCTGGTTCTTGGTCTGCCCCTGCACATGGATGGCAGCGAGGGGTCCATGGTGGGCCGGGTGCGCAAATTCGCCGAAAGTTTGCAGCGCCGCTTCCCCCTGCCTATTCATTGGGTAGACGAGCGCCTGAGCAGTCATGCCGCCGAACTGGTCTTGAAAGATCGCGACTTTTCTCCAAAGAAGCGCGGCCGTTTGCTGGACCAAGCCGCGGCCTGCGAGATTTTGTGGACCTTTCATAACGCCCGAGGCGACGCATGACGACCGACTGGGATGTGACTGCACTGTTAGCGGGCATGGCGCGTGATCTGCGTCCCCTCATTGATCCGGAACAGACGGCAATGATCGGTATTTTTACCGGTGGTGTCTGGCTGGCGCGCACCCTGCACGCCGCACTCGGTTTGCAGCAGCCCCTGGGACAGGTGGACATCTCTTTTTATCGTGATGATTTCAGCCAGATCGGTCTGCATCCGCAGGTGCGCACTTCGGATATCCCCTTCGGTATAGATGGTCGCGACATTATCCTGGTGGATGATGTTCTTTATACCGGTCGCACCGTACGCGCCGCGATGAACGAAATTTTCGACTATGGACGACCGGCCCGCATCCGCCTGGCGGTGCTGGTGGATCGCGGCGGACATGAGCTGCCGGTAGCCGCCGATGTGGCGGCGCTACGCCTGAATGCCACGGCGGGCGAGCACATCAAGCTGCGCGGCCCCGAACCCTTGCGTCTGGAACTGGAGCAGCGGAGGCTGCAGCCATGAGCGCCACGACCTTTCGTTTTGGTGAAGGAAACCCGCAATACGACGCTCAGGGCCGTTTGCGTCATCTGCTCAGTACCGAAGGGCTTCGGGAGCGCGAGTTACTGCAGATTCTCGATACGGCGGAATCTTTCCTCAGTATTGCCCATCGCAGTGTCAAAAAGACCCCCACCCTGCGTGGCCGCACCATCGTCAATCTCTTTTTTGAGAACAGCACGCGGACCCGCAGCACCTTTGAATTGGCCGCCAAGCGCCTCTCGGCGGATGTGCTGAATATCGCGGTCAGCACGAGTAGTGCCAGCAAGGGAGAATCCCTCATTGATACCGTCGATAATTTGATGGCCATGCAGGTGGATGGTTTCGTCCTCCGTCATCCCGAAGCGGGAGCAGCCCATCTGATCGCTCGCCATCTTGGTGACTCGGCACTTGTGGTGAATGCCGGTGACGGTCAACATGCCCATCCCACGCAGGCCTTACTGGATGTGTTCACCATCCGTCGCCTGGCGGGGCCGATTGAAAACCGAGTGGTGGCCATCGTCGGCGATGTGCTCCATTCGCGGGTGGCACGCTCGCAGATTCATGCCTTGTCCATTCTCGGTTGCCCGGAAATTCGCGTCATCGGCCCGCGCACCTTGGTGCCCGAGGAGTTTTCGGCGCTGGGCGTGCATGTTTACCACGAGCTGCAGGCCGGTTTGCGCGGGGTGGATGTGATTTGCGCCCTGCGCCTGCAACGGGAGCGCATGGCGTCGCACCGTCTGCCCAGTCTGAATGAATTTTATCGCCGTTTCGGGCTGACACCGGAGCGCTTGCAGTGGGCAGCACCCGGCGCGCTGGTGCTGCATCCGGGTCCTATGAATCGCGGGGTGGAGATCGCCTCGGAGGTGGCCGACGGTGCTCAGGCGGTGATTCTCCAACAGGTAACCCATGGCCTGGCGATGCGGATGGCGGTGCTCACCATCCTCGCCGGTGCGGCGGGCGGGGAGTGAAATCCATGCACAGAATCATCCGTAATATTCGGGTCATGGACCCCAGTGACGGCTTTGATGCGGTTACTGATCTGGCCGTGGCGGGCGGTCGGATTGTCGCACGAGGCATGCCGCCCCCCGACTTTACGGCAGGAGAAGTGCTGGATGGCACTGGCTTGATCGCCTGCCCGGGATTCATTGAAACGTCTTTTCAGGCGCATACCCCCGGTCACGGCCGGGATGGTGACCTTGCCAGTGAGTTGCGTGCGGCGGTAGCCGGTGGCGTGACGCAGGTTCTACTGCGCCCGGACACTCTGCCCGTGGCCGACATCCCGGCCGTTTTGCAGGAGCAGCGCATTCTGGCGGATCGTCTGGCCTTGGCCAAGGTGCATCTGTCCGGTGCCCTTACTACGCAGCTTCAGGGCACGGCGCTGACGGAGATGGCGGGTTTGGCAGCGGCCGGTGCTATCGCCTTCAGTCAGGCCAAGGAGCCCGTGCCCAGCGCGGCCTTGTTGCGGCTGGCGCTGAGTTACGCAGCGGATTTGGGCTTGCCCGTATTACTCCATGGTGAAGAGCCGGAGTTGGCTGCCAACGGGGTGATGCACGAAGGCCGTCTGAGCGTCCGTTTAGGCCTGAGCGGACGCCCGGCCGCGGCGGAGCAGATCGGCGTGCAGCGGGATATCGCCATTGCCGCGCTCAGCGGTTGCCCCATCCATTTTCCGCACTTGAGTATCGCTGCGGCGGTGGCCGAGGTTGTGGCGGCCCGGCAGCGTGGTGAGCCGGTGACTTGTGGGGTGAGTATCCATCACCTGCTGCTCACCGAGCAGGATATCGGTTTCTTCAATCTCCACGCCAAGATCTTGCCGCCTTTACGCGCCGTCGCAGAGCGCGACGCACTGCGGCACGCCATTGCCATGGGTGCTATAACGGCCATCAGTAGTGATCACAGCCCCTGGGGGGTGGACCGGGAAGGCATGACTTTCATCCAGGCGCCATTCGGTATTGCTGCCGTGGAATGGCTCCTGCCGCTGGCGTTGCGTCTGATGGATGAAGGGGTGTTGGATTTAATGACGGTGCTGAACTTGCTGAGTGTCGGCCCGGCCCAAGCTCTTGGTTTGCCAGTGCCATCCCTGGCGGTCGGTGCCACCGCTGACCTCTGTATCTTCGATCCGGAGTCTTACTTCACGGTAGAGACAGGGCGTCAGTGGAGCCGCGGGCGGAATTTTCCTTATGGACAATGGGAATTGCGCGGGCAGGTACGATATACATTGGTGGCGGGTCGGATGGTTTTTCGGGGGTGAGCGGGAGGAATATGTGACCATCAGCGTTTGCTTTGAATTGATTCGAATCGTCTGGTGGCAGCGGCAGCGCTTCAAACCGCGCCTGGAATCGTAGCAACGAACGGCTTCAAAAAACTACGCGACTGCTGAAGTAAATCCCCTATTTCGCGATCATGATTTACTCGGTGCGAGGGGTGTTCCATTGCGCCAGCAATCTCCTATACTGAAAACTTGAGGTGTGGGGATGAATCCTGCCTTACCACTGGACTGGCGCGCACTGGAGGTGCCTTATGAACCCAAATATTTCCCGCATCCTATGGGTGCTTGCCGCCGCGGCATTAAGCTCGACGATGGTTCCGTCCGAGGCTGCAGTTGGACATCCATCGCAGCCTGCCGTGGGCAATATGGACAAAGCGACCGGAGGAAGCGGTACCACGGATTCCGGAAAAAAATATATCAAGATGCTTTCTCCTGTCAATGGTGCACAACTCAGTGCCGGTACCCCCGTGGTCCTGTCCTATGATGTCACCCTGGCCCCCAACGGCAATCATATCCATGTCTATGTTGATAACCACATGGCTGGCTTGAGCCATGAATTGAAAGGTAACTTTTCTGTAGGCAAGTTGGCGTCCGGCACACACACTATTTGCATCAAAGAGGCTACAGCGGCCCATGTTCTCATTGGGGTCAACCGGTGCATTGTGGTTACGGTTAAGTAAAAATGCCGGGCTTTTTCTTCAGCGCCCAGCTTTTGCTCTATGCCTGCATTCAGGCGTTGCACAACTTGGGGGCGGTGGCCATCGTAGGCGGAGGCGCCGCGGCGCTTTTGCTGGCGCGCCGTTCTCCTGGCATGCAGAGGACGCTGGTGTGGGTAATCACTTTGGGATGGGTAAACCAAGGGGTGACCGGTATCCTTTTTGGGGCTACTAGTTATTACTATGATGGCCGTTTGCCCGACATTCACGGGATCGCTCTGACGGCCCTGTTTCTCAAAATGGCTTGCGCAGTTCTGGGCATCATCCTCGGGATGGCCTACCTGTATTTTGAGCGTGGATGGTCGGGGGCAGTGCAGCGTTGGATCCTGGGTTCTGATTTCGGCTTGGGTGTCACCGCCCTCACTGCCGCAGCATTCCTGCGTTGGTTTTCCTGATTTTGTAGGCCTGTTCCCTAACCCCCTAACCCCGCTTAGGTGCGTCGGACACCCTATGCGAAAGCTCGACGACATCCCCCAGTTCCATCACTTGGTTGGGCGGGAGCCGGAAAAAGTCGGTGGCGTTGGTAGAAAAACGGAGCAGGATGGCGAAAAGTTGTTCTCGCCATAAGGCCAGGCCAGCGTCGGCGGTCGGAATCACCCGTTGGCGGGAGGCAAAATAGGTGGTATCCGATGGGTTCCATCGGAAGTTCGGACTCTCCGCGGACTTCAGCGTCTCTGGAATATCTGGTTGCTCCATGAATCCATAACGGGCAGTGAAACGATAGACGCCTTGTCCATAATCCAGAACCGCCAAGCGGGCCGTGGGAAGGATGCGTGGCTCATCTTCAAATTTGACGGTGAGGATGATGACCCGTTCATGAAGCACTCGGTTGTGTTTCAGGTTATGCAACATGGCATGCGGAACGCCGTGCTCGCGCACTGTCAGGTATACCGCCGTGCCCGGGACACGGATAGGCTCGATAGGGGTGACGCCGCTCAGAAAGGCCTCCACCGAGATAGCATCCGGATACAGTTTGCGGGCGAGTATCTCCCGTCCCCATCGCCATGTCGACATGGTCGTGAAAACTACCAGGCCGATCATCAGTGGGAACCATCCTCCTGCCACGAGTTTCAATAAATTTGCGCCGAAAAATATCCCGTCCAGCAGGATAAAGAAGCCGCAGAAAAGGCCAGCTTTCCACAGCGGCCACCGCCAACTGTGGCGGGCGACGAAGAAGACCAGAACGGTGGTCAGTAGCATGGTGCCGGTAACCGCCGTACCATAGGCGAAACTCAGCGCGTTCGCAGACCCGAACCAGAGAATCGCCGCGATAACCGCCACCATCAGGACCCAGTTGAGTCCTGGAAGATAGATCTGCCCGCGTTCGGATGCCGAGGTGTGAATGATGGTCAGACGTGGCACGTAACCTAGCAGCAGGGCTTGGCGTGTCGCGGAATAGGCTCCGGAAATCACCGCTTGCGAGGCAATCACTGTAGCGATGCCCGATATCACCACCATAGGCAGAGTCGCCCAGGCGGGGAAGAGCCGAAAAAAGGGATTCTGAACCGCCGAAGGGTTGAGCTCCAGCAAGGCGCCCTGGCCGAGATAATTGAGGGCCAGGGCGGGTAGCACCAGAAAATACCAAGCCATGCGGATGGGGCGCGCACCAAAATGACCCATATCGGCGTAGAGCGCCTCCGCCCCGGTGACGGCGAGGACTACAGCGCCCAGGATCACCAACCCACCGATGCCGTGTATTCCGAAAAAATGCAGGGCGTACCACGGGTTGAGCGCAAGCAATATCTGTGGATCAGCGATGATCCAGGTCAGTCCGGAGCCGAAAAGCAGCAGGAACCATACCAGCATGCTCGGACCGAAGAGGTGACTGATGGCCGCTGTACCGCGACGTTGGACCAGAAAGAGTCCAATGATCACTCCCAGAGCCAGGGGGAGGACCAGCGGTTTCCAGGCCGGAGAGGCGACTTCCATGCCTTCCATGGCCGACAGCACTGAAATGGCTGGGGTGATGATGCTATCTCCATAAAAAAGGGCAGCACCCAAAAGTCCAATACTCAGTATCCACCAGCGCAATCGTCCGAAATGCCCTGTTGCATGGGCGGCCAGAGCGGTTAGCGCCATGACGCCGCCCTCGCCTTGATTGTTCGCCCGCATGATCACCCAGGCGTATTTGACACTCACGACCAGCACCAGAGTCCAAAAAATCAAGGAAAGGATACCTTGGAGATTCGCCGCCGTGGGGGGCAAGGACATGGCGGACAGGCAGGCGCTGAGGGTGTAAAGCGGACTCGTGCCGATGTCCCCGAAGACCACGCCGAGGGTGGCCATAGCCAGCAGGGGAAGGGTTTCTTTCTGGTCGTTCATGACATTCGCCAGTGCCTGTACGGCTGCAAATACCGAAGATAAAAAATGAATATTCGCTCGAATGCTTCCTTTGCCAAAAGCAAATGTTTCGAACGCAGCGAACTGGTACTCCATAAATGCCCTGACGGTCGGGAAAAGCTACTTTCGAATGCTGCCCAATCCATGTCAGTAATTTTATTCATTGGAAGAAGGCGGTAGGGCAGTGGCCGCTGCATCGGCCCGCATGCCCTGCACCGCCTGCCCCAGCGATTCCTTAAAGCGGTGGCTGTGCCCGTGCAACTGGCCGAGCAGGTGATGGAGTTCCTCGCGCGTTCCGCTTTGCCGTACCTGAAGGATTTCCCGACCTAGGGCATGCACCGCTTCGTGCTCGACCAGCAAGGCCTCTACCCCGGACAGTTCTGCTGCGTGGGCGTGCAACCAGGTTGTGAGTGGACAGGCGGCCAGTTCCGCATACGCGTAAATGCCATGATTTATCGCGGACTCTTCTGCCGCACGCACCCATCCCAGATGCTGGTACAGGGCCAGCATCGGCGTGTCCGCATCCCCGGCGCCGAGGACGAAGGTGCGCACAAAATCCGCCACCGCTTCCGCCTCCAGCGGTTTGGCAATGGCATACCCCTGGAGATAGTTGATCTTCATTTCGCGCAGGAGGGCGATATGCGCTTCGGTTTCCACCCCTTCCACGGTGATGAGGACGCCCATCGCCAAACCCAGGCTGACGAGACTTTCGACGAAAATCAGGTCCTGGGGCTTGTTCGACAGTTCGCGGATGAAACCCTGATCGATTTTGATCTCGTCAATGGGCAGATTTTTGAGTCGCAGGAGGGATGCGTATGCACTCCCCACGTCATCCAGCGCAATCTTCACGCCCGCGCCGCGCAGCCGCTGCAGATGCTCCAGGGCGATCCCCTGTTCGAGGATTTCCCCGATCTCCAGCACCTCCAGCACCACGGACTCCGGGGGGATGCCCGGATAAGCGGCCAGAATGCCAAAGACCGAATCGGCAAATCTGGGGTTGTCGAACTCTTCGGGAGTGACGTTGACGCTGAGAAAGAGGTCCAGACCCATGTCTCGCCACTGTGCGAGCTGCCGCAGTCCGGTTTGCAGCACGAAGCGCCCCAATGCCTGGCGTTCCCGCATCCCCAGCGCCGTGAGGAATCGCTCGGGGGAGACCTCCTGATCCTCCCGGTTCCACCGGATCAGGGCCTCGAGGCCCGCCACCCGATTCGTCGCCATGGCCACCAGGGGCTGATAGCGTAGGGTCACCGCTCCGCAGGCCAAGGCGCGCAGGAAATCCCGGCGCACTATCTCATCGCCCATGCTGACGTTGCCAATGTCCGGGTGATAGATCTGCACCCAGCTTCCGTCCTCTCGACCAGGACGTGTTTTGGCGGCGTACATAGCCTGATCCGCGTGGCGCAGGAGCAGGTCGGCGTCTCCGTCGTCGAAGGGATAGATGGTCAGTCCCATACTCGCCTGAATACGGACGATTTCCCCCTTGATGTGTAAAGGCTGCGTAATCGCGGCCTGGAGGCGGGCCAGGACATGATCCAGTGCATCCATGCTGCGCAGGCCTTCCAGCAGCAGCACAAACTCATCGCCGCCCAGGCGCGCCACGGTATCCATCCGCCGCATGGCGTCCTGCAGGCGGCGGGCCATTTCTTTCAGCAGGTCGTCACCGGCATCATGGCCGTAGTTGTCATTGATCGGCTTGAAGGCGTCGAGATCAAGAAACCCCACCGCCAGGAGCCGCTCCTGACGGTCTGATCGCGCTATTGCCTTACCCATCTCTGCATCCAGAGCGCGACGATTAGGTAGTCCGGTGAGCGTATCGGAGAGCGATTGCCATGCGAGTTCATCCATCAATCGATGCCGTTCCGTCACGTCCACATAGGTACCGAGCGTGCGCTGCGCGCCATCCGTGCCGTCCAGGCGTTGAATGGAAATATCCATCCAGACGATCTCTCCATCTCGACGGCGATGCGGTACATCCCGGAGTGTTCCGTTACCTTCGCTTAGGGCTGTCTGCTCAACGGCGCTTACCCGGGCGTAGGTTGCCGCGTCGGGATAGATCGCCCGCGCCTGTTGTCCGATCAACTCCCCCGGAGAAGATGCCCCGAGCATTTTCAGCATCCGCGCGTTGACCCGCTCGAGAATCCTTTCTGGAAAACGCACGACCCCGATGCCGGATGACTGCGTGTTCAGCAGTGCCTCGTTGAAGGCGTTGATTTCCCGCTCTTTTCGCAGAATATCCAGACGGTCCAGGCCATAACCGATGTCTTGGGCCAAATCCGTCAATATCTTCTGGAGATCGGCATCGAAAATATTCTCTTCGCCGTGGTACACCACCAAGACGGCCCAGCGCTTGCCACCACGGAAAATAGGTAGAGCGGCGCCTGCCTTCATTCCGAAGGTTTCAGCACGCTGCGCCCATGGAAGCATGTGGGAGTTTTGGGAGATTGAAAAAATGTAAACCGGTTTTTGATCGCGCCAGGATTGACCTGCGGGGCCTTGTCCCTCTGGGAGCTTTGCGGACGTGGATATATGTATCCCCGACAGATAGCCCAGCGCCGCCCCGGCGGCGGCAAGCGTTTGAAACCAGCCTTCGTCGTCGGGCTGACCAATCCACGCCAGCCGTAGATGAGCGTGCTGGGCGGCCAGTTCGCAGAGGGTGCACAGCAGATCTGCTTCGTTCTCCATCTGGGCAATGGCTTCATTGGCGCTGGAAAGAAGCACACTGAAATTACTGATCCGTTGCAGGTGTCTGGCGACGTCCTGCTGGGCAGCTTCCAGCGCCTTGCGTTCGGTGATGTCACGCGTGATGGCGAGCAGGTAGGGCCTGTCGAGTTCGACGGATACCGTGTTGACCTCCACAGGAAACGTTGAGCCATCCTTGCGGCGGTGTATGGTTTCGAACAGCGCGTGTCCCGATTCCCGTAACTGCGCAAGCACTTTCTGGGGGGTCGCGCTGTAAGCCGTGTCTATGTCGTAAATGCTCATGGACAGGAGTTCTTCACGGGTGTAGCCAAGGGCGCGGCATCCCGTCGCGTTTATGTCTAAAAAACGGAGGGTGACAGGATCGAGCACCTCGATGGCGTCGCTGGAATTGTCGAACAAGGCGCGAAGTAGCTTTAGCTTCGTCTCGACCTGCTGATATTCGGTGGTGCTATGCATAATGGTCATCGCCCATGTGCGTCGCCCTCTTCATATTTGCAAACTCACCAGATGGCTCTATATGATTTTCTCCGACCGGCCTAGTGCCTGCAATATATTTGGATCCGGGATGTCGGTATTCGCCGCGGTCGGCTCATCGCCGGTGGTCCAACCTTTTTTGTCAAGAAGCGGCTTTTACCAGTAGGTGTGCCCCGGTATTACCGGTCTGTGGCAGACCAGAAACCACTTTTGCAGAATGTGCCTCTCTGGGTGCCTGATATGTATGGCGTTCCACGAAATCGGTAAACTCCGCCCCTACGGGGGCATAGGGAGTGCCCATTTTATCAGCTATTCGGGCCATCTTCATCCTTATCCCGAAAGCTTTCCTCGGCGGCATCCATCTCGTCGGCAACATGGTGTGACGGCTCTACTGTTGTATCATCAGCGGCTGCCTCTACGCCGGGCCGGGATACGGGCAGCCGTGCCGCGAAGAACAGTCCGACTTCAAAGAGCATGTACATGGGAATGAGCAGCATGACCATGGATAAAACATCGGGAGGGCTGAGTATTGCCGATGCGATGGCGCAGATCAGGAATGCGTAGCGGCGACTGCGACGCAACGTGGCCACTTGTAGTATCCCGATACGTACCAGTACGACGATTAGGATGGGAATCTGGAAGGCGAGACCAAAGGCGAGCGAGAATTTGACGATGAGCGATAGGTAACTATCGACTTTGGGCATGGCGGTAATATCATTGCCGGAGAAGCCCACAAAAAATCGGAAAGCATTCGGAAATACGATAAAATAGGCAAAGAGCATCCCACCGATAAACAGGAAAACAGAGGCAAAAATGAGCGGGAAAAAGGCCTTGCGCTCGTGTTCATAAAGGCCGGGGGCTATGAAGGCCCAAAATTGATAGAGAATAATGGGTAGGGCCAGCACAAAGCCGGATAGTAAGGAAAGTTGCACATAGGTTAAAAATACTTCAGGTAAACTAGTGTAAATTAAGTGACTGCCCTTGGGTAACACCTCAATCAGTGGCGCGGCGAGAATGGTATAAATCGCTTTGGAGAAGGGGTAAGAAGCTATGAAGCCGACAAAAACGGCGATCACTGCAAATAATACACGGCGGCGCAATTCCAGCAGGTGACCGATAAAGGTATTCTCCGCCAACTTGTCCATGCTTAAAAAACGTCCTTAGGCGGTATAGATGTGCTAGTGAGTTTGAGCGGACTATACAATCAATGCAGGCGGTTTTCTGACCCGGGCAGCTCTGCATGCTGCACGGGCGCCGGCAGTATATCTAGTTCACCCTGTTTTTGCTCTGCTATGATTTCTGGTGTTTCATCGCTTGCTGTCGGGATGGCTGTAGCGGTAGTGTCCGTAGGCAAAAGCGCTTCATTGGCGTAATCGCGCAGCCGGTCCGCTTCTTGGCGGAGGTCATCCAGTAAGAACTGCTGTTCGACCTCAGAGCGCAGGCCCGTCATGGTACGCCGCATGGCGCCGTACCACTTCCCCGCAGTGCGCGCAAGATCGGGCATTTTTTCCGGTCCGACCACGAGCAGCGCAATGATCCCGAGTAGCGCGAGTTCGCCGAAGCTGAAGTCGAACATAAGCGGTCAGCGGTTAATGGTTTCGTGTTCTTTACTGGGCTGGACATCGGCATCAATGGTGTGGCCGACGATTTCCTTCTTTTCCTCCTCTTCCTTGACGGCAGAGCGGAAGCCCTTGATGGCAGAACCCAGGTCCGAACCCACATGGCGCAGTTTTGCGGTGCCAAACAGCGCGACCACTATCAATAAAATGATGACCAGATGCCAGATACTAAAAGCGCCCATCACTGTTCTCCTTCCCCCGCAGAGGGGTTACGCACTACACCAACCGTTGGACCATAGGAAAATAAATCGCTTGCGTCAAGTTTGGGGACGCCGTGCCGCTTTCTCTTCCAGGCCGGAAACGCCCTCGCGGCGCGCCAGTTCTCCGAGGACATCATCTATATGCAATTCATGTTCCTCTAAGGCCACCATCAGGTGAAAGAGGAGGTCCGCCGCCTCTGCAATAATCGGTTCCGGCTCAGGATTTTTGCAGGCGATGATAAACTCGGCGGCCTCTTCTCCCACCTTTTTCAAGATCCGGTCCTGGCCCCCATGGAGCAGTTGTGCCACGTAGGATTGGCCGGGATCAGCCATTCGCCGACCATGCAGCGTGGCCTGTAAACTATCCAGGATGCTGCCGGGTGGCGGGGCCTGATGCTGCCAGCCATCGGTGCCGGGTTGGCCGAGAAAGAAGCAGGTTTTTTCTCCCGTGTGGCAGGCAGGACCTTCCTGAATGACACGCATAAGAATGGTGTCACCATCACAGTCGAGGCGCAGATCGACCAGATGCTGGACATGGCCGGAGGTCTCGCCTTTACGCCAAAGCGCCTGCCGGGAGCGCGACCAGTAGGTGCCCATGCCCACACGCAGCGTCGTCAGTAAGGCCTCGGCGTTCATCCAGGCCAGCATGAGTACCTGGCCGCTGCGTGCGTCCTGAGCGATGGCGGGTACCAAGCCATCGGCGTTCCAGTGCACGGCGGCGAGTATGGCCGAATGCTTCGCTTCCGTATCACCCATACTGGTCAGAACCTCTCGTTGATGCCCTTACTATCCAAAATATACGCGGTTGCGGGCCGACCGGTGCGCCAAGCCGCGTTCGTCAGCGGATGGCGCGTACCGGGATACCCGCCTCTGCCATCTGTGCCTTGACCTCGGAGATGCGAAACTGGCCGAAGTGAAAGACACTGGCCGCTAATACCGCATCCGCATGCCCTTGCTGGATGCCTTCGGCGAAGTGCTGGATTTCTCCGACACCACCCGAGGCAATGACCGGGACCGGCACGGTATCACTGACGGCACGGGTGAGGGCGAGATCGAAGCCGACCCCCGTACCATCGCGATCCATGCTGGTTAGCAGGATTTCGCCGGCGCCGTACTCGGCCATTTGCCGCGCCCAGGCCACCGCATCCAGGCCAGTGCCGCGCCGCCCGCCGTGGGTAAAAACCTCCCAATGATCATCCACGCGTTTGGCATCGATGGCGACGACGATACAGGAGTTACCGAAACGTCGGGCGGCAGCGCGCACCAGTTCCGGTTCATTGACGGCGGCGCTGTTGATGCTGACCTTGTCGGCACCGGCGAGAAGTAAGGTGCGGATATCTTCGACGCAGCGCACGCCACCGCCGACCGTCAGGGGAATGAAGACCTGGGCAGCCACGGCAGACACCACATCGGCAAGGGTACGACGTTCTTCATAACTGGCAGAAATGTCGAGAAAGGTAATCTCATCAGCGCCCTCGTCGTTGTAGCGTTTGGCCACTTCCACCGGATCGCCGGCATCGCGCAGGGCAACGAACTGGACGCCCTTCACCACACGGCCGTGGTCGATATCCAGACAGGGTATAATGCGCTTGGCGAGCATCTGCTTAGGCCTCTGCCCGGGCCCGGGCCTGGGTAAAGTCCAGGGTTCCCTCGTAGATGGCGCGGCCGGTAATGGCGCCGGTGATGCCGTCTCCTTCGTGGGCCTTGAGCGCCAACACCTGCTCCAGATTGGCGATGCCGCCGGAAGCGATGACCGGCACGGGCACGGCCTGCGCGAGCGCTACCGTTGCGGGAATGTTCGGGCCGTTGAGCATCCCGTCGCGGCTGATATCGGTGTAGATGATGGCCTCAATACCATCGGCAGCAAAGTGTTGAGCGAGATCAATAGGATCGTGGCGGGACAGTTTGGACCAGCCTTCGGTAGCCACTTTGCCGTCACGGGCATCAATGCCCACCATAATGTGGCCGGGAAAGCTTACTGCGGCGTTAGCGACGAAGCCGGGGGCTTTGACCGCCTGAGTACCGATGATCACGTAGCGAACACCCGCTTGAATGTAGGCTTCGATTTGCTCTTCGCTGCGGATACCGCCGCCGACCTGAATTTCAAGGTCGGGGAAGCGTTTGCAGATAGTGGCGATCGCCTGTGCATTGACCGGCGCTCCCTGCACTGCACCGTCGAGATCGACGATGTGCAGACGTTTGGCGCCGGCTTCCACCCAGCGCTGCGCAGTGGCGATCGGATTATCTGAAAAAATCGTGTTGTCTTCCATCCGGCCCTGCCGTAAACGCACACAGTTCCCGCCCTTGAGGTCGATGGCCGGAATCAACAGCATGACAACTTCCTCCACACAAAGTTATTCCAAAAAACATGGTCAAATCGCACAGCTTTCTCCACGGTCACCATCCCAGCCGAGGAAGTTTCCCAGCAGGCGCAGGCCTGTCGTGCCACTTTTTTCGGGATGGCACTGCAGGGCAAATAGATTGTCTGCCGCCATCGCCGCACAGAAGGGGAAGGCATAATCGCTAAAGGCCGCGAGTATCTCGGGGGTGGAGGGTTCCACGTAGAAGGAGTGCACGAAATAAAAATAGGCATTTTGTGGAACCCCAGCAAAAAGAGGATGTTCCACCAGCTGATGCAGCTCATTCCAGCCCATGTGCGGAATTTTCAGGCGGCGGTCATCCGCCGCCTGCAGGGCTTCTTCCGGAAAGGAAATGACACGCCCTGGCAGCAGACCAAGGCCGGCGTGTTCTCCATGTTCCATGCTGCAGTCCATGAGCATCTGCATCCCGAGGCAGATGCCGAGGAAGGGCCGGGTCTGCGCCGCAACGCGGACGAAGTCACTGAGTTCACGGGCCTCCAACGCGGCCATGCAGTCACCAAAAGCACCGACTCCCGGAAAAATGATGCGGTCGGTGGCGGCCAATTCGCTGGCCTGATCGCTGACAATCGCTTTGCCACCCAGATACTCCACGGCCTTGGCCACGGAATAGAGGTTGCCCATGCCGTAATCGATAATGCCGACGCGGGTTGTGGCGGCGCTCATAGGGTCAGGGTACCTTTGGTACTAGGTACGGCGCCTGCCATGCGCGGATCGGGGGTGACGGCCATGCGCAGGGCACGACCAAAGGCCTTGAACAGGGTCTCGGCGATGTGGTGGGTGTTGTTGCCGCGTAAGGCGTCCAGATGCAGGGTCACCTGAGCATGGTTGACGAAGCCCTGAAAGAATTCATGGAAGAGGTCCACATCGAAGTCACCCACCTGGGCGCGCGGGAACTCGACCGCAAAGATCAGTCCGGGACGACCGGAAAGGTCTACCACCACCCGTGACAGTGCTTCGTCCAGCGGTACGTAGGCATGGCCATAGCGTTGGATGCCGGCCTTGTCCCCCACGGCGCGGGCAAAGGCCTGACCGAGGGCGATACCGACATCCTCCACCGTATGGTGGGCGTCGATATCCAGATCGCCTTGGGCCTGAATGCGCATGTCGAAAAGGCCATGACGGACGATCTGATGGAGCATGTGATCGAGAAAAGGCAGCCCCGTGTGCAGATCCGCCTGCCCGGACCCATCGAGGTTCATGGCAACACGGATCTGGGTTTCGAGGGTGTTTCTTTCGACTTCGGCTTGACGCGGATTCACAGTAAAGACTCCAGTACGGCCAGAAAGCGATCATTTTCGGCGGGGGTGCCAACACTGACCCGTAGATATTCGCTGAGACGGGGGTGACCTGTAAAGACTTTGATGAGCACCCCGCCTTCGCGCAGCCCTGAAAATAGCGCCGCAGCCCGCCCGGGGGCATGAAAGAGCAGGAAATTGGCGGCACTGGGCCAGATCGACAGGCCGTAGGAAGAGATGGTCTTAAGGAGCCTTTCCCGTTCGCTACGCAGGATTTCGGCCTGCGCGTCCAGCACTTTGGTATGGCATAAATAGAAAGCGACGCTACGCTGGGTGAGCACATTGATGTTGTAGGGCAGACGCAACTTGTCCAACTCCTGAATCCACGCCGCCGGCCCTGCCAGCATCCCCAGCCGCAACCCCGCCAGGCCCTCCTTGGACAAGGTGCGTAGCAGGAGGAGGTTGGGCGTGCGTCCCAGGCGATCGGCAAAGGTCGTCCGACTGAAAGCGTGGTAGGCCTCATCCACCACCACCAGGCCGGGTGCGGCAGCGACAATGGCTTCCAGATCGGCCTCGGGGAAGAGACTGCCGCTGGGGTTGTTGGGCCAGTCGAGGAAAATGATGCCAGGCTGCTGCGCGGCGATAGCGGTCAGCATGGCGGGGAGATCCAGCTGAAAGTCCGCGTCCAGAGGAATGCCCGTAAAGGCGAGCCCGAGTTGTTGCGCCAGGATGCGGTACATGACGAAGCTGGGGTCCACGGCCATGATGGGGCGCTGGCTACCGGCCACGGCGGTCACCAGAATCTGGATCAACTCGTCGGAGCCATTGCCGAGCATGAGTTCTGCACCCTCGGGTACACCGATATGGGCTTTTAGGGCGGCGATGAGGGCATCCGGGTGCGCGTCCGGGTAGCGGTTGAGGGGCGCATCGGCGAGGCTTTCCAGCCATTGCTGGCGCAGCGCGGCGGGCAGACGGAAGGGATTCTCCATGGCGTCGAGCTTGATGAGCCCATCACTGGGCGTCACCGCATAGGCTTTGCTGGCCAGCAACTCCGGACGCAGCAAGCTCTGCATCAGGGTGGTTGTCGCCTTGTCGTTCATGATCCAGCTTTGGGAATGCGGCAGGCTGCTGAGCGGGCATGTGCGGTCAGGCCTTCGCCTTGGGCGAGTCCTTCGGCGATCCGCCCCAGTTGCGCGGCTCCGGCGGGGCTGACATGGATGAGGCTACTGCGCTTGATGAAATCGTAGACACCCAGCGCCGATGAGAAACGCGCGCTGCCGCCCGTGGGTAATACATGATTGGGGCCGGCGACATAGTCGCCGAGGGCCTCACAACTGTGGATGCCCATGAAAATGGCGCCAGCGTTGTGGATGTCTGCCAGCCAGTCTTCCGGATCTGTTACGGCCAGTTCCAGATGTTCCGGCGCGATACGGTCGGCAATGGTGCAGGCCTCGCCGCGATCGCGCACGCGGATCACCGCGCCACGGTCTGTCCAGCTCTTGCGGGCGATAGGCGCGCGGTCCAGTACCGCAAGCGCGGCATCTACGGCGGTGAGCACCGACTCGATATGTTCATCGTCCCAACTGATGAGGATGCTCTGCGCCAGTTCATCATGTTCCGCCTGGGAAAGCAGGTCCCAGGCCAGCCACTCGGCGGGTGCCGAGCCATCGCTGATGACGAGGATTTCGCTGGGTCCGGCAATCATGTCAATGCCGACCCGACCGAAGACCATACGCTTGGCGGTGGCCACATAAATATTACCGGGGCCGACAATTTTATCTACCGCCGGGACACTCTCTGTACCATAGGCCAGCGCCGCTACCGCTTGCGCGCCGCCGACACAGAATACCCGATCCACCCCGGCAATAGCCGCCGCCGCCAGCACCCAGGGATTCACCTGCCCCTGGGGAGTGGGGACGGTCATGATGATCTCCTGCACGCCCGCCACGTGCGCGGGGATGGCATTCATCAGCACCGAACTGGGATAAGCGGCCTTCCCACCGGGCACGTAAATCCCCACCCGGGACAGGGGTAGAGTGCGTTGGCCCAGCACCGTGCCATCGGTCTCGGTAAAGGTCCAGCTTGTGCTGCGCTGGTGCTCGTGGTAGCTGCGGATACGTTGCGCCGCTTTTTCCAGGGCGGCGCGCTGACCAGGCTCCAGGCCATGAAGAGCTTGCTCCCAGTAGCTGCGGGGGATTTCCAGATCGGCGGACGAATCCGTATGCAGACCGTCGAAGCGCTCGGTATACTCACGCAGCGCTGCATCGCCCCGGTCGCGGACCGCCGCGACAATCTCCCGCACCCGCTCTTCAATCTGCGGATCCAGGTTGGCGTCCCAATCATGCAGGGCGTGAAACTGCTGAGCGAAATCGGGGTTGCGGGTGTCCAGACGATTCATGACGCGATTTGCGCCTCCAATTGGTTGATGAGGGTTTCGATGGCGTGGCGCTTGAGCTTCATGGCCGCGCGGTTGACCACCAGACGGCTGGAAATAGGCATGATTTCCTCCACCTCCACCAGTCCATTTTCTTTGAGCGTCCGGCCGCTGGATACCAGATCGACAATGCGATCGGCGAGACCGACCAGAGGTGCCAGTTCCATGCTGCCGTAAAGCTTGATGATCTCCGTCTGCACACCACGAGCATGGAAATAATTGCGGGTGATGTGCGGATATTTGGTCGCGATGCGTACCCGGTCCCAGTTTTGCGGGGTATCGTGGGCTGCCAGGCTGGCAGGTTCGGCCACTGCCATGTGGCAGATGCCGATGCGCAGGTCGAGAGGCTCATAAAGGTCCAGGCCCTCCTGCTCCAGCAGCACATCCTTGCCAGCGATACCCACATCAGCAGCGCCCCAGGTCACGTAGGTTGGCACATCACTGGCGCGGATCACCAGAAAGCGCACCGCAGGATCTGTGCTGGGGATGATCAGCTTGCGGGATTCCTCAGGATCTTCCGCCAGATGGATACCTGCTCCCGCAAAGAGGGGGATGGCTTCTTGCAGAATCCGTCCCTTGGACAGCGCAATGGTGATACCGGTACTCATGCGACGCTCCTGCTGCTGTTGCTGATCCGGCGGATATCCGCCCCTAAGGCGCTGAGTTTCTCTTCGATGACCTCATAACCGCGATCCAGATGGTATATCCGGTCGATGAGGGTTTCGCCCTCTGCCACCAGCCCGGCCAGGACCAATGAGGCGGATGCCCGGAGGTCGGTCGCCATCACCGGCGCACCGCGCAGGCGGGATACCCCGCGTACCACGGCGGTCTTGCCGTCGGCGTTGATGTCGGCGCCCAGTCTCCGCAATTCGGAGACGTGCATAAAGCGATTTTCGAAGATGGTTTCGGTGATGACGCCGCTTCCCTCGGCGATGCAGTTCATAGCCATGAATTGCGCCTGCATATCCGTGGGAAAGGCCGGATAGGGCGCCGTGCGCACATCCACCGCCTGCGGTCTGCGCTTCATGCGGATGCGGATCGTGTCCGCCTCGGCGGACACCTCGGCCCCCGCTTCCCGTAGTTTGAGGATGATGCTTTCCAGCAAGCCCGCATCGGTGCGTTTCAGACAAATATCGCCGCCGGCCATGGCCGCCGCCACCAGATAGGTGCCCGTCTCGATGCGGTCCGGTACAACACTGTGCTCGGCGCCATGCAGTTCAGCTACGCCCTCAATCTCGATGACCGACGTCCCCGCTCCGGAGATCCGGGCACCCATGGCCGACAGGCAGCGGGCAAGATCGACAATTTCCGGCTCGCGGGCGGCGTTTTCGAGAATGGTGCGTCCCGTGGCGAGGGTGGCCGCCATGAGCAGGTTTTCCGTACCGGTGACGGAGACGATCTCCATGACAATGCGGGTGCCGCGTAAACGGGATGACTGTGCTTTAACGAAACCGTCCTCTACGGTGATTTCCGCGCCCAAGGCCTGTAGGCCGCTGAGATGGACGCTCACCGGACGACTGCCAATGGCACAGCCGCCAGGCAGACTTACTTCCGCCGAGCCATGGCGGGCCAGCAACGGGCCGAGTACCAGAATCGAGGCGCGCATGGTCTTCACCAGTTCATAAGGGGCGACGACCGAATGTACTGGGCGCGGATCGACTTCAATCCCGAGCTGGCCGTCTACCAGCACTCTGGCACCGAGCGTGCTCAACAACTCCAGGGTGGTGGTGATGTCGCGCAGGTGCGGAATGTTGCGCAGTTGCACCGGCTCACGTGCCAGCAGGGTAGCGGCGAGGCAGGGCAACGCCGCGTTCTTGGCCCCGGAAATCCGCAACTCACCATGTAAGGGGCCATTACCACGCAACAACAGTTTGTCCATGGGTGTGAATCAGCTCGCGCTGGCCACTTGCGCGCTGTCGACCAGTTTCTTCAGTTCGCCCTGCTGATAGAGATCGGACATGATGTCTGACCCGCCGACAAACTCGCCCTGAATATAGAGCTGGGGAATGGTGGGCCAATTGGAATACTGCTTGATACCGTCGCGAATCTGCGGGTCGGCCAGGACGTCCACCGTAAAGAGCTCCTTGACGCCCGCTTGCTGCAACAGTTGCACGGCGCGGGCCGAAAAACCGCATTGCGGCGCCCGCGGGTTGCCCTTCATGTAGAGCACGACGGGATGTTTCTGAACCTGCTCCTGAATGAGTTCCTGAATCGTTGCCATGGTTATCCTCGTTAATTTAGGGGGGTGAGTGCGCCGATTAATGTGCCGCGGGGTGATGGACTGGCGGTACCTGCTCGGGCGTCAGGGTGCGTAGCGAGAGGGCGTGAATCTCCTCGCGCATGCGTTCGCCCAGCGCATCATAAACCAGTTGATGCTGCTTGATGAGGGAAAGCCCGATAAAGGTCGGGGAAATGACCAGCGCCTCGAAATGGGCGCCGTCGTCTCCCAGGACTTCTATGAAAGCGTCGGGAAGCCGTTGCTGGATGAGTGATTTGATCGTATTGGCGTTCATAGGTGTAGTGTAACGTAAAAATGCCGCTGTGTGATGTGGCCACTTATGCCTAACTTGTGTCATGCCGTGCTGGCCCAGAGAGCGATACTCAAGTAGTGCCTACTGGCGCAACTTGTAGCCGCGATCCAGCAGGTGCCAGGCGAAAAGACCCGTTACGCCCGCGAAGGCGATGCTGACGCCCAGACATGTCCACACGCCGACATCAGAATCCGCGAAAAAGCCATAGCGAAACCCGTCGATGATATAGAAAAACGGGTTGAACAACGAGAGGTGCTGCCACATGCCAGGCAGGGACTGCATGGAGTAAAAGACACCCGCAAGAAAAGTCAGCGGCATGATAATGAAGTTTTGGAAACCGGCAATCTGATCGAATTTTTCTGCCCAAAGCCCCGCAATCAGGCCCAGTGAACCCATGCCGCCCGCCCCCAGAATGGTAAACACCACAATCCACAAGGGATGCAGCAGCGGTATTCGCAGATACAACAGTGCCAGTGCAAGGATTGCAACCCCCACCAGTGCGCCACGCAACACGGAGGCGGCAACCATGGCAATGTATATTTCGGTAGGGCTGAGCGGACTGAGCAGCAGAAAGACGATGTTCCCCGTCACCTTGGCTTGAATCAGGCTGGAGGAACTATTGGCAAAGGCATTTTGCAGGATCGACATCATCATCAGGCCGGGCACGATGAAAGCCGTATAGCTGACCCCCGGATAGACCGATATATGTCCGCCTAAGGCGTGCCCAAAAACCACCAGGTAGAGGATGGTGGTGATCAGCGGGGCGGCAATGGTCTGTAGCCACACTTTGCCGAAGCGCAAGGTCTCTTTGTAAAACAGAGTCCAGGTCGGTGCGAAGCGGGCGCGTACGGGGCCGGGATCTGTCACGGCCTGCTTCATAAAAGTCTCAGGCATCGCTGCCGCGCAGGCCGGATTCGAGGATTTCGACGTAGGCGCTGTCGCGGATGCGACGTTGCCACTCGTCCATGCGCTCGTGGACGATGCGGTTGTAGAGCTGCATGCGTGCGGCAGCCATGATTTGCTTCTCTTTAACCGGCTGCTGGCGTTGCGCTTGAGAGTGCAAAATGTATATGGCATCCCCCTCGCGGATGGGACTGCTCACCCCACCAGGTTGCAAAGTGATCAGTGTGCGTTCCAGACTGTCTGGCAATTGTCCGGGAGCGACCCAGCCCATTTCTCCACCGCCGCCGGCGGTGCTGGTGTCCTGGCTGTAATGACGCGCCAGTTCGGAGAAGCGGGTGCCGCTTTGCAGCGCCTGCTGGATATCCTGAGCGCGTGCCTCAGCTTCCTGCAACTGTAGACTGTTGCCGGCGCGCAGGACGATCATGGCCGTTTTGACCTCGGTGACCGTCGGCTGTCCATGCTTGACATCGAGCAACTTGAAAATATGAAACCCGGTAGGCCCCGGAATAACGGGGCTGATTTCGCCCGCCTTCAACTGGAGGAGGGTCTGGGTTACCGATGGCGGGAGTTCGCCCGCCTTGATCCAGCCGATGCGTCCGCCCTGCAAGGCGTCATGGCTGCTGCTGACCTGGGCGGCGAGGCGCGAAAAGCTCTCGCCGGCCACCACGCGATCACGCACTTGCCCGGCTTCATTCCGGGCCGCGCTGACGGCGTCCGGTGTCGGGTTGCCAGGCAGCGGGATGAATATTTGCTGCAAGTCGAAACTCACACCGCCCATTTCTTTGAGCTGTTGCGCGAAGGTTTTCACCTCGTCGGGACCAATGTGGACCCGGTTCTCCACTTCCTGCTGCATGAGGCGATCCACAAGAATGCGATCCTTGAGGTCGTTGGTAAAGCTTTCCCACGACTGTCCTTGATCGGTCAGCGCTTGGCGTAGTTGGTCCTCGGTGAGGTGGTTGGCTTGAGCGAGATTGCTGATGGCCTGGTCCAGCGTCCCTTTGTCAACCTTGATTCCGGCCCGGTGCGCAATTTGCAGTTCGATGTCCTGGAGGATCATCTGCTGTAGCACCTGGCGGCGCAGGATGTTTTCGGGGGGCATGGCGTTGGGGTCTTGCGTCCGCAGACGGGCACGCACGGCGATTACCCGCTGCTCCAGTTGCATGGAGGTGATGATGTTGTCGTTCACCACCGCAACGACTTTATCGAGATTCTGGGTGTTTTCGGGTAATGGCGCCGCCGTCGGTGCTTTGGCAGAGTTTTCCGAGTAAGTGTGCGTTGTCGTGCCGGGCGGTGCTACCACCGGCGCGGTCGGCAGCAGGGTGTCGCGGTTGAGAAAAGGCGTGCTTGCCCAGGCTAACACCGGAGCGGCTCCCAGAACGATGCTCAGGGCGAGAAAAATAGGACGGCGTTTGAGCGACATCAAAACTCCATGCTGGCGCCCGGCACATACTGGCTGAGCAAAGCGTTTGAGGCATTGCCGAGGCTGGTCAGGCCACGCAACACGATCTCCAGATAAATAGCGTTATTGGACTGCCCGCCAAGAAGGATCTGATGATAAACCATCATATGGGCTGCCCAGCAGCCGCCATCATAGCCGATCCCTGCGAGCTCCTCCAGCGGCTTGTGATCGGTGATGTCATACTGATAACTGCCGAGCGCCTGCCAGCGCTTGTAGATCGGCCAGGCACCGGAAAGACCGGCTTGATGCACGAAGCCTCGGGTATAGCGATAATCCAGGTTGATGACGCGCTGTGGGCCGGGTAGCCACTGGGCGCGCAGGTTGAGCCGCTGCAGGTTGCGCTGCTGGGCGTTGACTTGTGAACTGGCGAGGAGGTTGATGTCCGGAAGGGGCGCATATTGTCCCTCGAAAAAATAATTGGACTGCTGGTTTTGCGGGACAATATCGCCGGCGAGGTTGATCTGGCGTTGGTTGAAGTAGCGGATCTGACCGACAGCCGCTTGCCAGAGCTGGCGCCCGCTGGGCGTGAGCCAGGTGCCGCGCAGCCCCAGTGCGACCTGATTGGCGGCGTTGATGCGATCGCTGCCGGTATAGAGGCTGTTATTCTCAAAAATCATCGGAAAGTTCTGATAAGGTTGACTGGCATCGAAAATGGGGATGCCGTTCTGGGCCTGCAGGGGAATGTAGGTGTATTTGAACAGGGGTTGCAGCAGGGTTGTGCTGCCGTCGCCGCCATAGCGGACGAAATTGAGACCGCCCTTGAGACTGAGTGCCGGCAAGGTGCGATTAGTGGCGCGCGCGTAGGGGGGATTACGCTGGATCTGATAGTGACTGTAGTAAAGCCGGGCCTGCGGTTCTAAAAAGCCCCAGCCGCGGCTAAAACGCCAGCCGAGGGTGGGAGTGAGGTCGAGACGCTGACCGACGGGACCTGTCGAGGCCGAGAAATAGTTAAAGCTGCTGTGCCAGTCGAAATAACCGTTGCGTCCCACTCGCCAGTAGGCATCGGCAAAGAGGCGGGGAAGCTGGGAATAGGGCGCAACGCTGTAAGGCACCAGCATCTGATAGGCTTGCAAGGTGGCGCCGGCGTTAATGTGCGTACTGTTGTAATACAGGCCGCCGGAGGATGTGATGTAGGGCGCGTTGCCAATGCCGCCCACAAAACTGCTGCCGAAATTCGCTGTGCCGCCAAAATCCGAAAGGAAATTTTTGTAACTGACGTGGTTGTAATCGGCGTTGAAACTGAATCCGTCGCCCAAATTTTGCGTATGCTGCCAGGAGATGGCCCAGATATTTTTGTGGGTCAATTGATCAGAGGGGAGCAGATCCAGATAGAGTTTGCCACTGTAATTGGGTTCCAGATAGCGAAATTCATTCTGTAACATGACGCCGCGCTTGCTGAAGTAGTTGACGGTGAGGGTGTCGTCCATGTTGTGGGCGATATCGAAATAGTAGGGAATGCCGAGGTAAAAGCCGTTGATGGTAGAGCTGCCCACACCGGGGGCAAGAAACCCGGAGTGTCGTTTCAGCGGAAAACTGAAGTAGGGCATCCAGAATATGGGCAATCCAAAGACGTCTATCGTGGTATTGGTGGTGGAGATATAGCTGTCATTCTGGTTGAGATCGATGCGCCCGCTCCAGAGCTGCCAGGCCGGCTTTTCGCCATGACAGGTGGTGTAGCAGGCTTCGTTGAGCTGATACCGCCCCTTACCCAGTTCTTTGCCGTTTGCGGCATGGCCGTGCCCTTGTTGCGCTTCCAGCAGGTAGCGGGGATGAACGACTACCCCTTCGTTGGCCCGCAAATGGATGGTGGCCTTGGGTGCCGCGGTGACCAGGCCGGGGCTGACCATGCGCACGTGACCGTTGGCGATGATTTCATCAAGGGCTTGATCGTAGTGCACGGTGTCGGCATAAACCCGGCGGTCACCGTAAAGTACTTCGACATGGCCGCTGGCTGTCCAGTGACCGCTGCCCAGGCCATGGACCTGATCGGCATAGAGGGTGATCGGCCCCTTTGCGGCGGCGACAGCTATTCCGGGTGTCAGCAGGGCGCCCAGCAGGGCCAGGCGAATGCCAGAAAGCAGGACATAGCTACCGCTTTCCGGGCGGGTTGGCCGGGGTCGGGATTTTCCGATATTGTGCAGAGGGCTTTTCATAGGAGCGTAAAATCGCACAAAATGCTTTTATGCCGCAATCTTTGCTTACCTCGAATTTTCGCAGTGCGGCGGCGGAGTCCTCTCTGTCACCCACCGCCATGCACTGGCTCGCACAGCAGGGCGTTACGACAGCGTCGGCGCGCGCCATTCCCGGTGATGCCAGTGGGCGACGTTACTGGCGCCTGCCGCCGGACCTCATCTTCATGGATGCTCCTCCACCGGAGGATATTCTGTCCTTTTTGCGGGTACGACACCGCTTTGCCCGGGCGGCCTTGCCGGTGCCTCGGGTGCTGGCCGCCCAAATGGCCTCAGGCTTTGTGCTGCTGGAGGATTTAGGGCACGACGATCTGAAGCGGGTACTGGACGCGGGCTCGAATGTGGATCGGTGGATGCAGCAGGCAATGACCTTGGTCCTCAACCTGCAGCAAGCCGGGCAGCGGCAGGCGGCGTTGCCCCCTTTGCCATTTTTCTCACCGACCCGTCTGCGGGATGAGCTGATCCTGTTTACGGACTGGTATCTGGGCAGACATCTTGGCTTGGTTCTGAGCCCACAGCAGAGCGTTGCTCTGCAAACCTTTTTTGCCGTATTGCTGAACAATGCCGCAGCGCAGCCGCAGGTCTGGGTCCACCGGGATTTTCATGCGCGTAACCTCATTGTTCGGCGGGACACGGGTTTGTTGGCGATGATTGATTTTCAGGACGCCGTGCTCGGACCATGGACCTATGACCTGGCTTCTCTGCTGTGGGATCGCTACTGGGATTGGGGACGGGCACAACGGGATGCCTGGGCACTGGATTTTTTGGCGGCGCATCAGCGTGGTGTCGCCCTGTCGCCACCGACGGATTTTCTGCGCCGTGTCGGGCGCATGGGGTTACAGCGTAACCTGAAGATTCTCGGTATTTTTTGTCGCCTGGCTTACCGCGACGGGAAATCGGGTTATCTCGATTTTCTACCCCGGTTCTGGACTTATGTCGTAGATGCCCTGGATGCCGATCCACTGTTGCAGCCTTATCAGGAGCTTTTTGCCCTATGGCAACCGCCGTTACCCGGGCGATGATCCTGGCTGCGGGGCGGGGCGAGCGACTCCGACCGCTTACCGATCATGTCCCGAAGCCCCTATTGGAGGTTGCTGGAAAATCCCTTATCGCGCGCCACCTGGAGTCGCTGGCTGCGGCGGGTATTCGTGATGTGGTTATCAATATCGGGCATCTGGGTGACGCGATCATGCGGGCCCTGGGTCCGGATTGGCAGGGGCTACGCATCCATTACAGTGACGAGCGTGCAGGTCGTCTGGAGACGGGTGGCGCTCTTGTTCGCGCCCTGCCCTTATTGGGGAACAGTCCTTTTTTGCTGGTGAATGGTGATATTTGCACGGACTTTCCCTGGGCGCAGATCTGTCAGCCTTCCCCGGCGCGTGCGCATCTGGTGCTGGTGCCCAACCCGATGCAGCACCCGCAGGGAGATTTTGCCCTGTCTGCCGGCATGGTGGCGTTGGCGGGCGAAGAACGTCATACTTACGCAGGCATCGCGCGTCTTGATCCGGAGTTGTTTCGGGACTTTCCTGAGCAGTCGGCTCCTCTGGCTCCCTGGTTGCGGCAATGGATTGCGGCGGGTCTGGTGGAGGGCAATTTGTACCAAGGAAAGTGGATAGATGTAGGCACGCCAGAGCGGTTGTCGGCGGCCCGGCGTGATTGTGCGGCGACTTCTCATGGACTTTAACCCGGCAGCAGTGCATGCGGCAGTGGGTCTGGATGCCGACTTGCGCGACCGCTGGCGCCGAGAGTGGGGTCTGCTTATGGACCTGGCGGTCTGGGGGGATTTGCGCAGCGGTCAGATCGGTTTGGCAGGCAAGCTGCGGAAACGGGCGCTCGAATTCGGGGAGCGCCTGCGCTCCTATGGGAGTGACCGAAGCTGGATTCCACACCCTCGGGAACAAATCAAGAATGCCCTGAGTACCAGTCTGCAGACGCGTGAGTCTCTGGAAAAACTCAGTGAAATTGCAGAGCAGTTTAACGATGGGGCAGATCTTGCCGCCTTCCGAACTGTGTGGCGGGCCATAAGTGCTGCGTTAATGGCCGACATTGTGACCCGTGAAGGGCTGCTTGTGCAGTTGCTGAACCAGCAGTATCAGGAAGAAGTGTGATCCAACCCTATTCAGGTTAACCAGCACATTTATGAAGATTGTTTACGCTTTGGTTATTATTGGTGCGCTTGCGCTCTTTGCCTTGCTCTTATGGTGGGCACGCGGGCAGGTGGGCGATGCCGCAGCCCCCCATGACAGTGTGGGCTGGTACGCCCGGCATCCTGATGCGCTGGCTGCCGAAAACCTGAAATGCTGGAAATTGCTGCAGAACGCTTCATTTGCGGACGTGGATAAGGTTATGCTTGCGCACCCCCACTGCCGTGCGGTTTATGAAGCCATCCAGAGACAGGATCCCGCCCATGCGAATTGACGGCTGCCGATGACTACCTCGACTGTAACGCCAGAAAGTCTGCTGGCTACCGGCCGGGATGTGTTGCGCCTGGAGGCGGCGGCGGTGGCGGCGCTGGAAGCGCGTCTCGACGCGGACTTTGTGGGAGCTTGCGAGCTCCTGCTGAGTTGCCGCGGCCGTATTGTCGTCACTGGCATGGGTAAGTCCGGGATTATCGCCAAAAAAATCGCAGCGACTCTGGCCAGCACGGGCAGCCCTGCTCTTTTCCTGCACCCCGCCGAAGGCAGCCACGGTGACCTGGGTATGCTTACCCGCCAGGATTGCCTGCTTGCTCTTTCCAACTCCGGGGAGACCGCCGAACTTCTGGCCATCTTGCCCGTGGTCAAACGCCTGGCAGTGCCTTTGATCGCCATGACCGGCAACCCGCAGTCCACCCTGGCGCACAGCGCTGCTGTGCATCTCAACTGCGCTGTGGCACGGGAAGCCTGCCCCCTCAACCTGGCGCCCACGGCATCGACGACAGCAGCCCTGGCCATGGGAGACGCCCTGGCTATGGCGCTTTTGCAGGCGCGCGGTTTTTCGGCAGATGATTTTGCCCTGTCCCATCCGGGCGGCAGCCTCGGCAAACGCCTGCTGCTGCGGGTGCAGGATGTGATGCACCGGGGCACCAGCCTGCCTAAGGTGCGAGCGGATACGCCATTATGCGAAGCGGTATTGGAAATCAGCAGCAAGGGGTTGGGAATGACGGCGGTGGTGGATGCGGAAGATCGGGTACTGGGAATTTTTACCGATGGTGATTTGCGCCGTGCCTTCGCGCGGCGCCAGGATATCTGGGAACAGCCCATGGCTGAACTGGCTCATGCCAAACCGGCCACCATTATCGCTGAGGCCCTTGCTGCTGAAGCCCTTGCGCTGATGGAAAATAATCGCATCGGTGCGCTTCTGGTTACCGATGGTGAGGCGCGGCTGGTTGGCGCGTTGAATATGCATGATTTGCTGCGCGCAGGCATCGTATGAATGAATTGATATCGCCCGACGCGGATTTGATGAAGCGTGCCGCCCAGATTCGCCTGTTGATCCTGGACGTGGACGGCGTATTGACCGATGGCCGCTTGTTTTTTGACGATGACGGCAGGGAGAGTAAAGCCTTTCACGTGCGTGATGGTTACGGTATCAAGCTTGTGCAGGAACGGGGTATAGAGGTTGCCGTTATTACCGCGCGCTATTCCCCGGCGGTTGCCCATCGTGCTCATGACCTGGGCATCAAGCGGATTTTTCAGGGCTGCTCGGACAAGAATCTAGCCTACACGGAACTCAAAATCGCCCTTGGCCTGGATGACGCGGTGGTGGCTTATATGGGAGATGACCTTCTTGATCTGCCCATTCTTACCCGCGTTGGTCTGGCCACGGCCCCGGCTGATGCCCACCCGGAGGTCGGTTGTCGAGTGCACTGGCGGAGCGCGCAGCAGGGTGGCTATGGTGCGGTACGGGAGCTCTGCGAGTTGATTCTGCGAGCGCAGGGGCATTGGTCAGCAGTCATTGCCAGAGCTGCCGGAGTCCTGCCTTGATCATCAAACAATCCGAAATCAGGTTATGCCGCGAAAACTGATGCCGCGTTTCCGCGCCCCCGGCCTGGGTCTGTCCCTGCTCCTGCTGCTGCTTGCGGCACTCGTGTGGTGGTCGTGGCCACGGCATCCATTGTCTTTGCCGTACATCGACTGGCATGGTCAAATCCACAAGGGAGATCAGGCGGCCGAAGACGTGGTCATGCGTCAGTATACGGCGACCGGTAAACTGGATTTGCTGGCTACTGCCCGGACGGCTTATCACGAACCGCGTCTCGATCGGACCATGCTCAGTCAAGTCGCCGTCGAGCGTTTCAAGCCGGGACAGCAACTCCATCTGCGTGCTAATCAGGGCGTGGTAGAGCGTCATGGCCATCGGATTATCTTGTCAGGCAATGTTATCGGTACCTTGCAACCGAATACCCGCGTACTTACCACAGAGGTGCACTATGATCCGCAAACCGGCATTATTACGTCTCCAGAACCGGTACGGCTGGAGCGAGGGCAAGACTGGATGACCGGGGTAGGTCTCTGGGCCTCGGTAAAAACCCAAGAGATAAATGTTTTGCATGATGTGCGTGGCATGTATGTTCCTTAAGCGATTTTCTTTCCGGCGATTCTGGCCCTTTTTGCTCGTTGCGGTATCTATCACCGCCCTGGCGGCCCCGGTTGCGGAGCAGGGGCTGGCCAAGGGCCCCATTCAAATCAGCGCGGATACCCTGTACGGCAAGAATAAACCGCAGCAACAGGCCGTTTATACCGGGAACGTGGTCATGATTCAGGGTGATGTGGTTATCCATGCCGACAAGCTCACTATCGACGCGGTCGGCGGCAAGGTGCGGCAGGCCACGGCGGTGGGGAGCCCGGTTACCATCACCATGTCCAGCGCGCAGCGCCACGGGTATGGCGACACCCTGGTCTATAAACCGGCCAGCGGCGAAATTGTGCTCATTGGTAATGCCCATCTCTGGCAGGGAAAGAATGAGATCAATGGTCAGCAGGTCACCTATTTCCTGCGTAACCAGCAAACGGCTGTCACCGGAAATCCCGGTCAACGGGTGCGGTCGGTCTTCTATCCCGCCGCAGCGGGCCGCTCCACGAGCGGTGGGAAGCCATGAGCGAACTGTTGCAGGCGCAATCCCTTTTCAAGTCATA
Organism: Acidithiobacillus ferriphilus; assembly: GCF_028215975.1. NCBI lineage: Bacteria > Pseudomonadati > Pseudomonadota > Acidithiobacillia > Acidithiobacillales > Acidithiobacillaceae > Acidithiobacillus > Acidithiobacillus ferriphilus. Next base: position 2,408,209 of record NZ_CP116458.1, on the reverse strand, counting down.
TCGGCGGCGAGCCGTGGTGCGTGATGTTTCGGTGCAGGTGGCGGCCGGTGAGGTGGTGGGATTGCTCGGTCCTAACGGGGCGGGGAAAACCACCACCTTTTACATGATGGTCGGATTGGTGCGCCCTGAGCAGGGTCATATTTTTTTGCAGCAGCGGGACATCACTGCACTGCCCATGCATGAGCGGGCCCGCATGGGGCTGGGCTACCTCCCCCAGGAGCCTTCGGTTTTTCGCCAGATGAGTGCCGCCGACAATGTCCTTGCCGTGCTGGAAACCCTGCCGTTGAGTAAGATGGAGCGGCAGGAGCGCTTGGAGCAACTGCTGAGTGAATTGCACCTTCATCAATTGCGTGACACCAAAGGACATAGCCTTTCGGGTGGCGAACGGCGGCGGGTGGAAATTGCGCGGGCGCTGGCCATGAGTCCGCGTTTTATTTTGCTGGATGAACCCTTCGCCGGTATTGATCCTATTTCTGTTCTCGAAATCCAACGGCTTATCCAGGATTTGCGGGAGCGCGGCATCGGGATTCTGATTACCGACCATAACGTGCGCGAGACCTTAGGCATTTGCGAACGCGCCTATATACTGCATGATGGCAAAGTGCTGACAGCGGGTAGTCCGCAGGAAATCGTGGATGACCCTATGGTACGGCAGGTTTACCTGGGGGATCAGTTTCAAATCTGATTTTTGGAAATTATGAAACAAGGTTTAGAACTCAAGCTCGGCCAACATCTGGCCATGACCCCGCAGTTGCAACAGGCGATCCGCCTGCTGCAACTGTCTACGGTTGATCTGCAGCAGGAAGTCCAAAACATGCTGGAGAGCAACCCGCTGCTTGATGAGGATGCTGGGGATGAAGAAGGTGGCAGCGGGCCGCTCCCGGAGACGGTTGAGATATCTTCCGAAGACCGGCAGCTGGATCTGACCACGGAGGATACGCTGCCGGATGAATTGCCTTTAGACAGCCAGTGGGACGACGTTTTCGACATGGGAACATCAGGTTCTGGCGGTGGTTCTGACGAAGATATGCCGGATTTTGAATCGCGCAGCAGTCACAGTCAGAGTTTGCAGGATTATCTCCGCTGGCAGGCTGATATGACGCACTTCAGTGCCGACGAGCGCAATATGGCGGAGTTGATCATCGACGCGATTGATGAGCGCGGTTATCTGGCGGAAAGCCTGGAAGATCTCGCTGTCAATATGAATGTGGAGGACGATGCACTGTTGGCGGTATTGCTGCGCGTGCAGGACTTCGACCCGCCGGGCGTGGGAGCCCGTGATCTCAGTGAGTGCCTCCTGCTGCAACTGAAGCAGATGGTCGGGGAGGATGCGTCTATATTGTTGGCGCAACGCATTGTGAAGGATCACTTGCAGGCCCTCGGGCGCCACGATTATCCACGTTTGTGTGCCGCGTTGGGGGTGGATGAGGAGACGTTGCGTGGGGCGATGGCGCTGATTTCCACACTGAATCCTAAACCGGGTGAAGAGGTGGGTGTTGAGAGTACCGAGTACGTCATCCCCGATGTGATCGTGCGCTGGGTGGGCAAGCGTCTGCGCGTCGATCTGAATCCCGAGGCGATGCCTAAATTACGTATCAATGGTCGTTATGCGGGCATGACGGGTGGGAAAGATGCGGCGCATAAATACATTCAGGATCAGCTCAACGAGGCGCGCTGGTTCATCAAAAGCCTGCAAAGCCGCCAGGAAACCATATTGAAAGTGGCGCGGGCTATCGTCGAAAGGCAGAAGGACTTTTTTACCAATGGGCCGGAATCCATGCGGCCCATGGTCCTGCGGCATATTGCCGAGACAGTGGAAATGCACGAATCGACGGTATCGCGGGTCACCAATCAGAAATATATGATTACACCCCGTGGTCTTTATGAGTTTAAATACTTTTTCTCCAGTCATGTGAGTACCGACAGTGGCGGTTCCGCGTCGGCCACCGCCATTCGGGCGTTACTGATCAAGATGACGCAGGCCGAAAGCGCACGGCATCCGCTGAGTGATGCGGAAATCGCCAAGGTGCTGGCCGATCAGGGTATTCAGATTGCGCGGAGGACTGTGGCCAAGTACCGCGAGGCGGCTAATATTCCTACCGCGAGCCAGCGTCGGCGTTTGTGAGGGTGATATCGCCGCCAGGGTTTTTTGCCGACGCCGTTGGCGCTACACTGAAAGGGGACCCCGTAGCGGGGCAGGATTCAAAACGGTCACCTCACTTGGTAGGAGAGCGCCATGCAAATTACCATTACCGGGCAACATCTGGATTTGACGGATGCCATTAAAAACTATGTCGACGGAAAGATTGGACGCCTCGATCGGTACTTCGACCACGTTATTAATGCTCAGGTGGTGCTGAAGCACCTTCCCCACGAAAAGCTGAGTAACGTTGCAGATATTACTGTCAATGTCCCTGGGCACGTCTTTTATGCCGAGGTGCATGATGCCGATATGTACGCAGCTGTAGACCTGGTGGCCGACAAACTGGAGGCGCAGGTGCACAGTTACAAGGAAAAACTGCAGGATCGTCGTAATGACCACCCCGCTGGTTTGGCGGCCATTGTGGATGTCGACTGAATAACCATGGTAACTCTGCCTCTTTCCCCGGCCAATATTCGTATAAATCCGCCTGTGGCTGATGCTGATGATGTGCTGCGGACCTTGGCGGAAATCCTGGCAGGATCTACGGGCTTGTCTGCCAAGGGGATTGCTGTTGCCTTGCAACAGCGCGAAATGCAAGGATCTACGGGCATCGGACATGGGGTGGCGTTGCCCCATGCCCGGGTGGAGGGTGTGAATCAGATAGCCATTGCCGCATTGCGCACCGCGCAGGGTATTCCATTTGCGGCGCCGGACGGGCTGGATGTATCCATCTTTCTGGCGGTAGTGGTGCCTAAAGCGGCCGCGACCGCGCATCTGGAGACGCTCTCCGCATTGGCCGCGAAACTCGCCGTGGACGAAGTGCGCGAGGCCTTGATGAAAACTCCTGATCCCCAGGAGTTTTTTCGTTTGTTGGCGGGGCCGACGTAAGTTGTACCACAAAGCAGGCTGGGTACAGCCGTGAGTGTCGGGCAAGGCGGAGTTATGGAACGACAAATTAGCCTGCGTCGACTCTGGGCGGAGCTGCACAGCGAATTGCGCTGGCAATGTCTGCATCAACCTGGAGAAGACCATTACCTCCGCGGTGATCCTTGGGCGGAGGATGATGTGGGTGGGGCGGCACTGGTCGGATTTTTTAATTTTATCCGGCCGCATGTGGTACAGATTGCCGGGACTTGTGAGCTCGCTTACCTGGGTGCCCATCCAGAGGCGATGGAACAGTTTTTGCCCCATAAGCTGCGTCTGCTCGTTATTTGTGAAGATCAGGCACTGGATGATCACCTCTATGAAGCGTTGAAAGCTAGGCAGATTGCCGTGATGACGACGCCGATTGGCGCGCAGGTGGTTCTGGCGCGGATGCAGCGCCACCTGGACCAGGAGCTGGCGCCCCGCCAGCAGGTGCATGGTGTACTGGTCGATGTGCTCGGGGTGGGATTGCTTTTGCAGGGCGAGGTAGGGATTGGCAAGAGCGAGTTGGCCTTGGAACTGGTCAGTCGTGGTCATCGACTGGTGGCTGACGATAGCGTGCTCTGTATCCGTGAAGCCCCGAATATCCTGACGGGGCATTGTCCGGCCCCGCTGCGTAATTTTCTGGAAGTGCGGGGTCTGGGGATTGTTAATATCCGGGAGTTCTTCGGCGCCGCTGCCATTGTACATTCCAAACGTATCCGACTGGTCGTCGAAATCCAGGATATGCGCGATATGGAAATCGCGGATATCGATCGTTTACAGGGCAAGGTGGATCATCTGGACATTCTCGGAATCTCATTGCCCCGGTTGTGCTTGCCCGCGTCTGCGGCGCGCAACTTGGCGGTACTGGTCGAGGCGGCGGCACGCAGTCAGTATGTAAAGGAGTCCGGTGGCGATATGCTCGCGGATTTTGAGGCGCAGGTACGGTTGAGTGTCGGGGAAGAATGATGGCGGAGCAGGACTTTATTATCGTCAGTGGTCTATCCGGCTCAGGAAAATCTACGGTCCTGCAGGCCCTGGAAGACCAGGGTTATTACTGCGTCGATAACCTGCCTGCCACCTTGTTGGTGGAGTTCGGGGCGCAGTTGGCGCGGCGGGATGCCGGCTTCATGCTCGCCGCCGTGAGTATCGACGTGCGCAACCGCGAGTTTCTCGCCGCTCTGCCACAGGCGCTGACCGATTTGCGCGAGCGTTACTCTTTGCGTCCGCGCATCCTTTTTCTGGAAGCGGATGAGGGTACCTTGCTGCGTCGTTTCAGCGAAACTCGCCGCCGTCATCCCCTCACCGATGATCTCGCAGAAGCATTGGGCGAGCCGCTGCTCACGGTGTTGCGGCGTGAACGCGAGATGGTCCAACCGCTTGCCGATGTGGCTGACAAGCGCCTCGACACTTCGCAAATCAATACTCACCAGTTGCGTCTACGGGTGCAGGCATGGAGTCTGGCGTCGCATCATTACAGTGGCCTGGTCTTGCTGTTGCAGTCTTTTGCTTTTAAAAAAGGACTCCCTTTGGACTCCGACTTCGTTTTTGATCTGCGTGCCCTGCCCAATCCCCATTATCATCCCGAACTCCGGGCCCTGACGGGTCGTGACATACCGGTGCGCGATTTCCTGGAGAAGGCCCCAGAGGTGGTCCGCGCCTTCCATTCTTTGCGCAGTTTCCTGCAGGCATGGCTGGCGCCTTTTGCACAAGAGCATCGTAACTATGTGACGGTTTCTCTGGGCTGTACCGGCGGGCAACATCGCAGCGTATATATGGTGGAGGCATTGGCGCAAATACTTGCCGGAGAAGGGCAGCGGATTCTGATCCAGCATCGGGAGCTGGGCATTACCGAGACGCTGCGATGATTACCATCGTGCTCCTGACACACGCGGGACTGGGTGAGGCCTTCGCGGCAGCACTCCAGCATATTTTCGGGACCATGCCGCCGGCGCTGGAGATTCTGGAAATCCTGCCTGATCAACCGCCCGAGGAGGGGCGGCGGCGTTTGTGGGGTTTGTTAGAGAAAATAAATGATGGTGATGCTATGTTGATTCTGAATGATCTCTACGGCGCCACCCCCGCCAATCTCATTCCGGCCACTCTTCCGGAAGGTCGTGTAGCGGCGGTGAGTGGTCTTAATCTGGCGATGCTCCTGCGTGCCTTATCGCGGCGCAGTGACGGTCTGGCGGCGGCGCGCCAAGGTGCTCTGGAAGGCGGCGTCCAGGGGGTCGCCGATATTCTCGAACAGCGCCCGCACGCTGTCCTGCTGAGGATGCCTGAGTGACTTTTGGTCATGAGAAAGGAGGCAAGTGGCGGTGACCCTGCGCGTAGATTATCCCATTATCAATCAGCTCGGCTTGCATGCGCGGCCTTCGGCTAAATTTGTCAGCCTTTCGGTGCGCTATCCCTGTACGGTCTGGTTGGTGCGTAACGGTCAGCGGGTCAATGGTAAGAGCATCATGGGGCTAATGACCCTCGCTGCGGCGCAGGGGACCGTTCTGACCCTGGAAACGGATGGTGAAGAGGAGCAGGCTTGTGCCGATGCCTTGCTCGCCCTCGCGGCGGATCGTTTTGGTGAAGAATCATGAGCTTTGAACTGGCGGGGATTGGCGCCTCTGGTGGCATCGCCATCGGTACGGCGTTGGTACTGGAGTCGACCACTCTCGATATCCCAGAACATATACTGTTGCCTGAAAATGTAGAACCGGAAGTGTTGCGCCTGCGTGCAGCCTTGAGCAGCGCCCGGGATGAGTTGTTCTCGGTGCGCGACGCAATCCCGAGTGATGCCCCGCAAGATACCCGTCTTTTTATTGATGCGCACTTGTTGATGCTCGATGATCCGGCGCTGCGCGAGCGGCCCCTGCGGTCTATTCGTGATGAACATCGCAATGCCGCCTGGGCTATTCATTTGGAGCGGGAGCGGCTGCTGGAGATTTTTGACCGCATGGAAGACGCGTATTTGCGCGCCAAGCGGGAAGATATTATTCAGGTGATAGACCGGGTTTTGCGTCACCTGATTGGTGTAAAGACCCCTGTCCTGCAGAGCGCCGAGGGTCAGATCATCATCGCCGAGGACCTGACGCCAGCCGATACGGTGTTGATGAAAAAAGACAAGGTGCTCGCCTGGGTAACTGACTTTGGTGCCGCGAACTCCCACTCCGCTATTCTTGCCAGAAGTCTTGGTCTGCCTGCCGTGGTGGGCACGCACTCGGCGACGCGCCTGCTGCGCAGCGGCGATGTGGTGATTGTCGATGGGGATCAGGGAATTCTGCTGGTTGCGCCGGATGCCCTGATATTGCAGCAATATAGGGCTTTGCAGGAGCAGCGGCAGAGGCGTAGGCGACTTCTGGAAGAGCAGCGTGACCTGCCCGCGATAACCGCAGACGGGGTGCTTATTCATCTGCGCGCCAATATTGAATTGCCAGACGATACCGATATGGTGCGGCGCATGAACGCGGATGGGGTGGGCCTTTATCGTAGTGAGTTTCTCTTCATGAATCGTCCGGACATCCCGGATGAGGAAGAGCAGTTCCACGCGTTTGCCCGAGTGGTCGAGCAAATGGATGGCGCACCGGTGACGATCCGCTCTCTCGACATCGGCGCCGACAAAGGCCTGCACGACGACGATGCCGGGCTCCATGCGGCGCTTAATCCGGCCCTTGGCTTGCGTGGGCTGCGTCTTTGTCTGCGGCGTCCGGAGTGGTTCCGGCCACATCTGCGCGCCATTCTTCGGGCCTCGGCACTGGGGCCGGTACGACTGATGCTACCCATGCTCAGCAGTATGGGGCAATTGTTGCAAACCCGGGCGCTGGTCAGCGAGTTGCAGGCAGAATTGCGCGCCGAAGGGCATAACTGTGACCCGGATATGCCTCTGGGAATTATGGTGGAAGTGCCTGCCGTGGCGATGGCCGCACATTACTTTGCCGGGCAGGCCGATTTTTTCTCCATCGGCACTAACGATCTGATTCAGTACGCACTGGCGGTGGATCGCGGTGATGATGACGTCAATGATCTTTTTGATCCCTTGCATGCCGGAGTATTGGCGATGATCCAACACACCATCGCCGCCGGCCGTGCACGGGACATTCCCGTGGCCATGTGCGGCGAGATGGCCGCGAATCCGGCCTTCACGGCCTTGCTGCTGGGATTGGGGTTGCGTGAATTCAGTATGTATTCCGGTGCCATTCCCGAGGTCAAGGAAGCGATCCGACAGACCACCATCGTGGATGCCGAGGCGTTGGCTGCGCGCGCGCTTTCCGGCGAAATGCCGGTGTTGCCGGGGGGTGGGCATAGCTAGGCTGATTCTGCGCAGGATCACGACGTCTGTTATTGTCGTGTTGATCTTTGTCGTTTTGGGTGCCGTGCTGTTCTGGTTCGGAGGTGGTCCCCGCTACGTTGTAGAGGGGATTTTTGCTGCCCGCTTGCAGCAACCGGTGCATCTCGCCGCCGCCCCGGAATGGCGTTGGGGAAAACAGCAACTACGGATCACGTTGGTGGGTCTGCGCGTCGGTTCGGCGGCCCATCCGCAGTTCAGCGCAAGTCGGCTCATGGTGGCGCTAGGCTGGCGCTCCCTCCTGCACGGCCAGATGCAGCCCCGGCAAATTGTGCTGGATGCACCCGTGCTTAACGGGCCATGGAAAGGCGGTGCTAGCGTCGGCGGAGCTGTTCTTTCCCTGCCGGTCAAGATGATCGTTCGCGATGGTACGTTACGCTGGCCGAATGTGGTGGGGCATGCCTTGTCCCTGACGGCGGTGAATGGGCAGGTGTTGGCGACGGGGCCCAGCCGGTTGGTGGGTGACTGGCACTGGCGGGGGAAAGTCGGGCGCTGGCATTTTGCAGCCGAGATGGCGCCGGCGGTGGTCGCGCGGAATATTTCTTTGCAAGTAGGTACGGCCATTGATCCGACGCTCCTGCAGGTGGCTATTCCAACACTCCAAAGCACAGTAAAGGACATGGTCGTGCCGACGCTGCGCATCCGGTGGCAAGCGCGCGGGAACGGTCAGGCACATTTGCGCCTGCAGGCGTTACGTCTGAACATGGCGCAAAGCCAGCTTGCAGTGCAGGACGGCGCGCTGATCGTGGGGGATGAATTGGCACTCCAGGTCCGAGCAGTGGACCTTAACTGGAAGGTGTTGCGGGGTCACTTGGCCTATCAGGTTGCCATTCGGCGTTTGCCCCAGCTGGCCACCCGCTGGGGGCTGCCCTTGCCGAAGTTGACCGACCCTAATGCTTTGCAACGATTGACGTCGACGGGTACAGTCCAGTTGGACAATCCCCATTTTCAGTGGATCGTCACCCAGGGCGAGTTGGATCACAGTGCCTGGATGGGCAAAATATCGGGGACCTGGAGACCGCTGGCTATTGATGTCAATCTGAGCGTGGCGCGGCTCAATCTCGGGCGATATCTGCCGGCTCCCCAAGCGGGCAATGCGGCGCGGCTTCCCGCCCTGCCGCAGCAGTGGCCAGTCACTGGTGAAATCCACGTCGCCAAGCTCCTTTGGGGCAAAATGCGTGCCCGCGATCTGATTATTCGCAGCACAAGTTCCAAAGCGCAGCCATGATCCCCATCGCGGAAGCCCTGCTGGATTGGTACGCCTGCCATGGGCGTCACGACCTGCCGTGGCGCCAGAGCCGCGATCCCTATCATCTCTGGCTTGCAGAAATCATGTTGCAGCAAACGCAGGTGGAGAGCGCCAGACCCTATTACGCCCGCTTTTTGCAGGCTTTGCCGAGCTGGCAGGCATTGGCGGCGGCACCCCAAGATCAAGTGCTCGCCCTGTGGAGCGGGCTCGGTTATTACGCTCGTGCCCGCAACGCCCAGCGCGCGGCGCAGGAGGTGGTTACACGCTTCGGTGGTCACTTTCCCAACACCCTCGAAGCTGCCGTTACTCTGCCGGGGGTGGGCCGCAGTACGGCGGCGGCGGTGCTCGCCAGTGCTTTCGGACACAGGCAGGCCATCCTCGATGCCAATGCCCGGCGCGTGCTCATCCGTAGCCATGCCATAGATGCTGATCCGAAGGCCGCTGCGACGCAGCAGTGGCTCTGGACACTGGCCAGCGCCCTTACTCCTGAGGATGCCCATGGTTACAATCAGGCCATTCAGGACCTCGGTGCCATGGTCTGCACCCCACGCCAGCCGCGCTGCGTGGCCTGTCCCTTAGTCGATCGTTGTCTGGCCCATGCCCAGGGACGCAGTCATGCCCTGCCGGCGATCGTTAACAAGGCCCCAAAACCGCAGCGCTGTGCCTTTTTTCTCCTGGTCGTGGATACGGAAGGGCAGATATTGCTGGAAAAGCGGCCGGATTCCGGTATCTGGGGGGGGCTCTGGTGTTTGCCTCAGGCGGCACCCGATGGCGGTGCATTCCCCATTCTTTGTAGTGGTGCCCTGCATCCGTTGGAAGACACCCCTGCCGTGCGGCAATCGTTGCAAGCGGCCTGGTCGCGTCGGCTGGGGTTGAATCTCCAACTGAGGGCATTAGCGGAAGAACAGCAACATGTTTTTACCCACTTTCAGTTGCGCTTTCGCTGTGTCCATGCGCGCGTTTGGGGCAGCGCTGTTGCGGATTCAGCCGCCACCCTGCGTTGGTATCGCCCCGCAGACGCCCTGACACAAGGATTGCCCACGCCCATTCGTCGGATTTTACGGGAGAGGAGCGGGGGTTGCTAACCCCCGTTTTGGGTTATCTGTGCCGCCCACTTAAGCGGCCATGCCCTGTGGCTTATTCCTGGGCGGCGAGTTCAGGTAATATAGAGCCACACAGAGTATTACCCATCCCAGAATCATCGAGGAGCTTCCGTTATGTCACGAATGGTACAGTGCGTAAAACTCGGCCATGAGGCCGAAGGTCTTGATCGTCCGCCTTATCCTGGCGCCCTTGGCGCGCGAATTTATCAAGAGGTCTCTAAGGAAGCCTGGCAGGGCTGGCTCAAACACCAGACCATGCTCATCAACGAGTATCGTCTTTCTCCCATTGATCCCAAATCGCGGACATTCCTGGAAAAACAGATGGAAGCCTATTTCTTTGGCGATGGTGCCCAGGCACCTGAAGGCTACGTACCGCCTGCGCCCTAAACCCCTTATCCTTATATGGATGCTACATAACAGCTATTAAAAGCATGGCTACGCCGTCGAAAAACAGCCCTGCCGAACGCGAAAATTGGAACCGCGTTGCGGTTGCACTTGGCGCGATAGCTCTTGCACTTTCCAGCTCACGAACCTACGCTGAGACTCCCTTTCTGCGTCGGAGCCTGCCGGTCTATGGCATTACGCCCGAGTTCCATTTCCAAGCTGGCTGTCATTGGCTTTGGCCTGGTCATTGTGCCATTGGTGCTGGTCATTGTCAGTGTGACCATTTCTATTGCCCATTTTGCCGAGCAGGGGCAGGTGAGTATTCTGCGCGCGGTGGCTATGAGCGATGCTGCCAACCGGATGAATAACGCGGTGCGCTCCATGGAGCGCTACGGGCTGCAATATACGGTGTTACAGGATCAGGCTTTACTGGTGCTCTATGATCAGAGTTTTACGGAGTACAAGAAATCCAGTGCCCGATTTGCTGCCGCCGGGCCGTCTCCCGTTGATCGACGACGTCTTCAACGCTTGGCCGATCATCTGGCCCATGCTCGCCAAATGCTGCCGCTGGTGTCGTTAGGGGGAAATCGCAGTGCACTGGAGAGCGACTTCAGCCGTGCCAGTGCTGAGGCGCAACACCTGCAAAGCGACGTCAATGAAGGCATCAGCACCGAGGTGGCCAAGTTGGGCACGCGGGCACTGGCGATCAAGCGTCTGACCATTGTAGAAGTGCTGCTGGTGTTGCCACTCTCCATTGCCTTTGCGATCCTGTTTATCGTGCTGATCACCCGCCCAATCCGGCGTCTTGACCAGGCGGTTTCCGGTCTCGGTGATGGTGATCTGGAAACGCCCATCGCCGTGCAGGGGCCGCGAGACATCGCCAGTCTGGGCGATCGTCTGGAGTGGTTGCGTAATCGACTCAATGCATTGGAGGCGGCGAAATTACATTTCCTGCGGCAGCTTTCCCATGAGTTGAAGACGCCGCTGACGGCCATCCGTGAGGGCGCAGAGCTGCTCCAGGAGGACCTGGGCCATGAACTGGGTGCCGACGAGCAGCAGGAGATTGTGCATATTGTTCGCGACAACAGCCTGCGTCTGCAGCGACTGATTGAGGATCTCCTGCGTTTCAGCCTGGCCGAGGGACCGGTGGGCGCGGGTATGGTGCAGGATATCTCCCTGACAGCGGTGGTGGAAGACCTGCTGTTGAGTTATAAGCCCAGTCTGCGCAGCAAATCGCTGCATCTGGTCACGGAGTTGGCCGACGTGCGGGTGCGTGGTCATGAAGACCGTCTGCGGACTATTTGCGATAATTTGTTGTCAAATGGCGTGAAGTTCTCGCCGCAAAACGCTACCATACGGATATATTTGCAGGTACAGGACGGCCAGGCGGTCCTTGATGTTCAGGATGAGGGGCCGGGTGTGGCGCCCGCAGAGCGTGAAAAGATTTTCGATATTCTCTACCGGGGCGAGGCCTCGGATGCCGGGAAGGTCGAGGGCAGCGGGTTGGGACTGGCCATCGCCAGGGAATATGTACTGAGTTATGGGGGAAGTCTTGAATTGCTGGACAAAGAAACGCCAGGGGCGTGCTTCCGGTTGCGCCTACCGCTCATCGATCATATCGCTTCCCACGGTGCTTATCGTGCTGACCTTGGCGGGTTGCGCAGCCACACCGTTGATATCATCCCCCCCCAACACAGTGATCCTCAAGCCAGGTGAACAGGTGATAAAGACCAGCGCCCTGGCGGCCTTGCAAGCCCAGATTGCGGCACTGGAAAAAGCTACTCCAGTGACTGCGAGTACGGCGAGTTGTGTTTCTGAAAAAGCGGAAGCCGCCAGCTTGAGTAAGCAACTTGCCGATGCCCGGGCCGGTGATCCCGGCTACCAAAAACTGGAGGCGCGGGCGAATGATTTGCAAAACCGGCTTGCCGAGTCCCGACAGCGCGAGATGGTTTTGCGTAAAAAACTTGATGAACTGGTACAAATCGAAAAAAACGCGCGCTTGCCTCAGGGGCACTAAACCGAATGGAAAAAGGCAGAATTTTACTGGTGGATGATGACGCTGATCTCTTGCGTTTGTTGTCTTTGCGTATGAAAACGGCCGGCTATGCCGTCAGTACCGCCGCCAGTGGCAACGAGGCGCTCTCGGTGCTGGCGATGGAGCATCCGTCTTTGGTCATCACTGATCTCAAGATGGACGAGATGGACGGGATGGCGCTGCTCGACGCTATCCGCCGTGACTATCCGACTTTGCCCGTCATCATCCTCACTGCCCATGGTTCCATCCCTGATGCTTTGCTGGCGGCAGATCAGGGCGTCTTTGCCTTCCTCACCAAACCCTTTGACGGCAAGGATCTGATGGCGCAGGTCGAACGCGCCTTCAGCCTGACCGCGGCGGTTCCACCCTCTTCGGATAAGAAGGGCAGGGATTCCAGTTGGGACCGTATCCTGACCCGCAGTCCAAAAATGCAGACGGTGCTGGATCAGGCGCGTCTGGTGGCGGCGTCTGATGCCAGTGTTTTTGTGCATGGTGCCAGCGGTACGGGTAAAGAATTGCTGGCGCAGGCCATTCATCAGGCCAGTCCGCGCCGCAATCAGGCCTTTATCGCACTCAACTGTGCCGCCTTTCCCGAGCAACTCCTGGAGTCAGAACTCTTCGGGCATAAAAAGGGCGCCTTTACCGGCGCGGCCAATAATCATCAGGGGTTGTTTCAGGCAGCGGATGGCGGCACCCTCTTTCTCGATGAAATCGGCGACATGCCCCTCTCCCTGCAGGTCAAACTGTTGCGGGCCTTGCAGGAACGGGTGATCCGCCCCGTCGGCGCCACCGAGAGCATTGCCGTGGATGTGCGGATCATCTCTGCGAGTCACCGGGATCTGGAGCAGGAAATGGCTGCCCGGCGATTCCGGGATGATCTCTATTATCGCCTTTGTGTGGTAACTCTGGATTTGCCTGCCCTGGCCGAGCGCCCCGAGGATATCCCGCTGCTGGCCGAGTTTTTTTTACGCGATACGGCGGCCAAAAACCGCAAGGATGTCCGTGGTATCGCGCCGGAGGCCATGGAACTGCTGGTGGGAGCGCCTTGGCCGGGTAACGTCCGACAACTGGCCAACGTCATTGAGCAGGCGGTGGTGCTGTCTACCACTCCGCGAATCGGTGCGCCCCTCATCCGCCACGCTCTGCGCGACAGGGAGGGTGAAGTCATGCCCCTGGCCGATGCCAAGGGCCGCTTCGAAATGCATTATCTGATCCAGATTATGCGCATGACCCGGGGCAACGTGAGTCAGGCTGCACAATTGGCGCAGCGCAACCGGACGGAGTTTTATCGCCTGCTGCGTCGTTACCACCTGGATCCCGCCGCCTTCAAAGAAACGGGCAGCGAAGAAGACGAAGCGGAGATATAGGGGATCGCCCTGAAGAATCGGCGATTCACTCTGAGCCATGATCAATGGGTTGCTGGACGGACAATCCAGGTTTAGCAGCAACCATCAGGAAAATTACTGGTGCGGGGAATGGTCGGAGCTATTGGAGGTTTCCCATGAAGATAGAATCCATCACCCTGGTGCGGCATGGCATGACGGCATGGTCGGATAGCGGCAAACATACCTCGGTGACCGATGTGGCATTGACGGCGGAGGGTCGGGTAGACGCGCAAGCGCTCTGGGGATCCTTTGTGGAGCAGGGACATTTTGATGGCGTTTACTCCAGCCCCATGCTGCGGGCGCAGCACACAGCCATTCTCGCGGGATTTGCCGATCCTGAACTACACCAGGGACTTTGTGAATGGCGCTATGGCCGCTATGAGGGCATGACGACAGCCGAAATTCGCCGAGAAAATCCGCAATGGAGTGTTTTCCGTTGCGGTGGACCGGGTGGTGAAAGTCCGGAAGCCGTCAGCGCCCGTTGCGACGGGCTGCTTGAGGAATGGGATGAGAAGGGCCACCGTCATGTACTGTGCTTTGCCCATGGCCACATTCTGCGGGCGCTGGCCGCCCGTTGGCTGGGGCTGGAGTTGCGTTTTGGTGAGCATCTGCATCTGGACCCGGGCAGCATTTCGTGCCTGGGTTGGGAGCATGAAGTCCCCGCCCTGCATCTGTGGAATTATTGTCCGCAACGCCCGGTCATCGGACCGCGCGCTGCGGGCGGATTCTAAATACCTGTCCGGAGATGATCGCTCAAGGCAGCAGAAAGGCCGGCGCGACCTGCGCCGCCTGTTGCATCCCGGCGTGATAATAATGCGTGCCCGAAAAAGCATGGGCATCGTCAGCGCGAAACGCATCCATAGCCAGACCCTTGCGTCCCAGTGTCCCGCTCCACCAGCCGGAGGGATAGCAGAACTGCGGAAAGTACACGCTGTTCACCGCGTCAAAGCCCGCTTCCGTCATGCGTTGCTGGCACTGACGGATCAGGTTGGCATGTAACAAGGGAGATTCAGACTGGGCCACCAGCACGCCCTGATCGGCCAGCGCATGGTGGCAAGCCGCGTAAAAGTCCGTGGCGAAAAGCCCCGCCGCCGGTCCGACCGGGTCGGTGGAGTCGACGATGATCACATCATAGCGTCCCGCCTCCGCCTCTTTGACCCAGGCGATGCCATCGGTAAAGTGAAAATGGGCGCGGGGGTCATTATTTTTCTCACAGAGTTTCGGGAAGAAACGCTCGGCGACGCGAGTGACCCGCTCATCCAGCTCAACCTGCGTGGCTTCTTCTACTTCCCGGTGGCGCAGCACCTCGCGCAGGGTGCCGCAGTCACCACCGCCGATGATCAGTACCCGTTTGGGCATCGGGTGGGTGAAGAGGGCTGGATGGCTCATCATTTCGTGATAGAGAAAGTTGTCGCGGTCGGTGACCATCACCAATCCGTCCAGCGTCATGAGGGTGCCGAACTGCTCGGTTTCGAAGATCTCAATGACCTGATAAGGACTCTGCTCGCGATGCAGCACTTCGCGGATTTTCAGGCTCAATGCTGCGCCGTGCTCTTCATAGCGCTCGGTGTACCACAGTTCTGTGCTCATAACCGCCTCTCTCGACGCTGGGGATGGTGGGGTGCTCGCGGGGGATTTTGCGGAAGAAACGCGCAAAAGAAAAGGGCGGACCGGTTACCCAGGTCCGCCTGTTACCGCTGTGAGTCATTTCAAGCGCAGAGAACCGGCTTGACGCGCAACTCATGGGCAGGAACGCCCATCATATCCACTTGCCCGCGCTTCATCTCCATGGTGGAGACCTGCTCGGCGCCAAAGGCTTCCTTGAGATAATTCAAGGCATCCTCGGGCTGGATGATATCGCCGCAGGTGAAAATATCCACCGCTGCGTAGCCATATTCCGGCCAGGTGTGAATGGCCAGATGCGACTCGGCGACGATGACGGCGCCGCTCACCCCATAGGGCGAGAAGTGGTGAAAAGTTTGCGTCACGATGGTGCAATTGGCACGCCGGGCGGCCTCGAGCATGGCATCTGTAACATAATCAACATCAGACAAGGTACTGCCGTCACAGTGGTAAAAATCTGCGACGATTTGATGTCCCAATGAGCGCATAGGTGCCCCCCTTACCAAAGTTAATAAACGGTTAAGAAGTAGCTCCCGTGCACCCCCAGACAGTACTTGGTTTTATGCCCTACCTTGCTGGAACGATGCTTTGCTCCAAATCTCTTAAGGACTGACCCCCTTAGTAACTGCTTTCGGTGCCGTGGAAACAGACGACGAACTATACACTTATGCGCTGAGGATGCAAGGGTTTTTAGCGGGTGGCGAGGGGTGATTTGCATCCCTTCTGCGCGGCGTTCTAGCCCCATGCTGACCGTTCGGTTTATACTGTGCGCCATGATCGCAAAAGCAGAGAGCGCCCATGGCCGCTGAGGCCCTTGTCGAACTGGAAAACGTGCACTTTTCCCGGGGACCGCATCCGGTCTTGGCGGGGGTGGATATGCGTATTCCCCAAGGGGCCATCGTCTCCCTCATGGGAGCGAGCGGTGGCGGCAAGACGACCGTGCTGAATCTGATGGCCGGTACCCTGGCGCCACAATCCGGGCGCATTCGGGTGGCAGGGCAGGATCTGCAAGCGCTGGATTTTGAGGAGCTATACCGGTTGCGCCGCCGCATGGGCATGCTTTTTCAGCACAGCGCCCTGTTTACCGATTTTAGCGCCTTTGAGAATGTCGCTTTTCCTCTGCGCCGCCATTTCCGGCTGAACGAGGGTATCTTGCGTAAACTGGTGTTGATGAAGCTGGAGGCGGTGGGATTGCGGGGCGCGGCTGGATTGATGCCCGCCGAGCTCTCCGGCGGCATGGCTCGGCGGGTGGCGTTGGCCCGTGCGGTGGTGATGGATCCGATGCTGATTTTTTACGATGAGCCCTTCACCGGCTTGGACCCCATCAGTGTGGGAATTATCGCGACTCTGATCCGTCGCCTCAATGATGCCCTGGGCGCGACCAGTATTCTCGTCAGCCACGATGTGCAGGAGACTTTTTCTATCGCGGATTATGGTTATATCCTCGCGGGCGGCAAAATCATTGCGGAAGGTTCACCGGAAGTCTTGCGGGCCAGTGATTCAGAACTGGCCAGGCAGTTTCTCGGTGGGCAGCCGGATGGGCCGGTGCCCTTTCATTATCCGGCGAGAGATAACTACGCTACCGCTTTGATGCGTTCGGCGGCTGCGGGTGAGGTGATTTAGAGCATGGCCTTTCTGGATTTCGTGCCGAATCTGGGGCGACAGGTATTGCTGACGATCCCCAACTTGGGGGCCGCGGCGCGTTTTCTGCTGCGGAGTTTGGTGGCGGTGATCAACCGCCATTTCAGCATTCAACAACTGCTCAAGCAGGTGTATGGCTTTGGGGTGCGGTCGCTGCTCCTGATGATGGTCGCCGCTTTCTTCACGGGTATGGTGTTGGGTTTTCAGGGGTATTACGCGCTGGTGCGCTTTGGCGCCACTTCGGCACTGGGCACCCTGGTCGCCCTGTCGCTCCTGCGCGAGCTGGGGCCGGTGTTGACGGCGCTGCTCTTCGCCGGGCGGGCGGGGTCGGCGCTGACCGCCGAAATCAGCTCCATGAAGGCGACGGAGCAGCTAAACGCCATGGAAATGATGGCGGTCAACCCATTTGCCTGGGTCGTGGCGCCCCGCCTCTGGGCGGGGATTATCGTCGTGCCTATACTCTGCGCTATTTTTGATCTGGTCGGCATCTTGGGTGGATACCTCATTTCGGTGCCGGTGCTGGGCGTGGATGGTGGCACTTTCTGGGCGCAGATGCAGTCTAATGTCACGTTTTCCGGTGATATCCTGACTGGTCTGTTCAAAGCTCTTTGCTTTGGGCTGGTGGTGACCTGGATCGCTGCCTGGCAAGGTTACGCGGCACAGCCGACAGCGGAAGGCGTGGGTAACGCCACGACGCGCAGCGTGGTGACGGCATCGCTGGCGGTGCTGGGTCTCGATTTCATTCTCACGGCTTTCTTGTTCACCTAAGGGGTAGACGGCGCATGGAAAAACGAGCGATAGACTGGTGGGTGGGCATCTTTGTGCTCCTCGGCATCGCTGCTTTGGTGGTGCTGGCACTGCGCGTAGGGAACCTCTCCGGCTTCGCCTACAACGACGGTTACGTACTGCATGCGAATTTCACCAATGTGGGCAGCCTCAAGGTGCGCAGCCCGGTCAGACTGGGTGGGGTCACGATCGGTGAGGTGACCCACATCGGTATGGACCCCAAGACCTTCATGGCGAAGGTGACCATGCGTATCGAACCGAAGGTGAAATTGCCGACGGATACGGGTGCGTCCATTTACACCGAGGGGTTGCTGGGCGAGCAGTATGTGGCCGTTCAGCCGGGTGGAATGCCGCAGGAGCTGAAGCCGGGCAGTACCATTACCATGACGCAAAGCGCGGTCAATATTGATCAGCTAATCGGCCAGATGGTCTTTGATAAGGCCTCGGGTAGCAAATAGGGAGGATTCGGTATGCGTCAAATTTCTTTGATTTCTATGGCATTTTTTTTACTGGCCTGGACGCTGCCTGCTGCGGCAGAAGACACGCAGGGGGCGGTAGCGGTGGTTCAGCAGCTTACCAATAGTGTACTCAAGGTGCTGCGCTCCAATGACGGCAAGCCGATCACGCCAGCCGTGAAGAAAGAGGTGGCGGATATCGTCTTGCCGCACATGGATTTCACCACCATGTCGCAATACGTGATGGCGCGGTACTGGCGGCAGATGGATCCGGCCCAGCAGCAGGAATTTGTGGTGCTGTTCAAGGATCTGCTGGTGCGTACCTACAGTAATTCACTCAATCATTACCACGGGCAGACGGTAAAAATCACTGGCAGCCAGCAGATCTCCCAGAATCCGCCAGTGGCACAAGTGAACATGGTTATTCGTCAGAACGGTAGTGGTCCAGATGTTCCGGTGATTTATGCCCTGCTCTACATCAACAACTCCTGGCGGATTTACAACACCTATATTGACGGGGTCAGCATGGTGCTGAATTACCGGCAGAGCTTTGGCCAGATCGTCGCGAGCCGTGGAATCCCCGCTCTGCTCCAGGATATGAAGGCCAAGGATGGCATGGGCAAGACACCAGGCAAAACGGCGGCGGCCGCTTGAGCGCAGTGGCCTCCTGGGAGCGACGGATGATTGACGGTGCTCCTTGGCTGTTTCTGCAAGGGGACTGGCGGGTGGCACCACTGGATAAGGTACTGCGATCCTTTGCATGGGTGAAAGACGGACAGGGCTGCACAGAAATTTCCGTCGTGGAGCTAGAGGCTGCGGACAGCGCGACGCTTGCCGTGTTGATGGAGTGGGTACAGCAGGCCAGGCAGCGTGGAACCGCGCTACGCATTCATGGGGCGTCTTCCAAGCTGCAAGAACTGGCGAGTTTGTATCGTCTGCAGGATATTTTGCCGCTGTGCCATGACTGATCCCCTGGCTATTCACATCGCCGGGTTGCGCAAAGCCTATGGCAGCGGCCATTTGGCCTTGGCTGGCGTAGATCTGGATGTGCACGCCGGAGAGTTTTTTGGTCTGCTGGGCCCCAATGGTGCGGGGAAATCTTCGCTGATCAACATCCTGGCCGGGACTGTGCGCCGTTCGAGCGGGGTGGCAGAAATCTTCGGCTTTGATGTGGAGCGGGATTTTCGCCGGAGCCGTCAGTTGCTGGGGGTCGTGCCCCAGGAGTTGGCCTATGACCCCTTTTTTACCGTGCGCGAATTTCTGCGCATGCAATCCGGCTATTTTGGTTTGCGTCACAATGATGACTGGCTGGATGAGTTGATGGCGGAACTGGATCTGACGGACAAGGCCAACGCCAATTTGCGCGCTTTGTCCGGTGGCATGAAGCGGCGGGTGCTTATCGCCCAGGCTTTGGTGCACAGGCCCCCGGTGGTGGTGCTGGATGAGCCGACTGCCGGGGTTGATGTGGAACTGCGTCAGGGGCTCTGGCGTTTTATGCGACGGTATAATGAAGAGGGCCATACGGTCATTCTCACCACCCATTATCTGGAAGAGGCCGAGGAACTCTGCCAGCGGATCGCCATTCTCCAGCAGGGACGAATGGTTGCCTTGGACAGCAAGGATGCATTGCTGCGTACCTCCAGTTGGCGGGTGCTCACGGTGACCTTCGACCGCGATCCGGGCACGCTCCCTCCTGAATTGGCGGAGTTGCTGACCGGTGCCGCAGAAAATACCCGGGTACTCAGGATTGATGCCCGGAGAAGCCCGTTGGGGGGCGTCCTGGCACAATTGCAAAAATTGCCCGCCCAGATCCTGGATTTGCGCCTTCAGGAGCCACGTCTGGAAGATGCCTTCACGGATATCCTCGGACAAGGGCGCTAATTTTGGTGGACCATTTGCGTCTGGATCTTTTCCTCAAGATGTCACGCCTGATCAAGCGCCGCAGTCTGGCCAAAGAAATCTGTGATGGCGGATGTGTGCAGATCAACGGTCGGCTGGCTAAGGCGGGGGCGATGGTGCAGGTGGGTGATGTGCTCACTATCGATATTCGGGAGCGCCTGATGCGGGTACGGGTCTTGCGTATTCCGCAGCGGGTTGAAGGACCGGAAGGGGTAGTGGAAGTGCTGCTCGAGGAGGTTGGGGAATGATCGCAGAGCCACGTTTGTTGCTGACGGTGGGAGAACCCGCAGGCATCGGCCCGGATATTTGCCTGCAATTGGCCAGCCACGCCCTGCCCTCCGGGATCCTGCTCATTGGCGACCTGCACTGTCTGCGCAGCCGCGCCCTGACTCTGGGTTTATCGCTGCGACTGGAATCCTGGCAGGAGGGCAATCCCTGGCCAGCGCCGGGAAGCGGTGTGTTGCATGTGCTGGACGTGCCCCTGGCTCAGCCTTGTCGCCCCGGCCATCTGGATGTGGCTAATGCACCGGCGGTATTGGCTACCTTGGATAAAGCGATGCACCTGTTACGGGCAGGCGCTGCGGATGCGCTGGTAACGGCCCCGGTGCACAAGGGCATCATCAACGACGCGGGGATTCCCTTTACCGGGCATACAGAATATCTCGCGGAAACCTGTGGCAGTCCGGAGGTGGTCATGCTGCTGGCTGGTCGCGGCCTGCGGGTGGCGCTGGCGACGACTCATCTGCCTTTAGCCCAAGTGGCGGCAGCCATTACCCCGGAAGGGTTGGAGGGTACGTTGCGCATCCTGCACCGGGCCATGCGTGAAGACTTCGCCCTTTCGGCACCCCGTATTCTGGTCGCTGGTCTGAATCCCCATGCCGGGGAGGGCGGGCACTTGGGGCATGAGGAACAGGATATCATCGCGCCAGTGATAGCAGCATTGCAGGGAGAGGGGCTGCGGGTCAGCGGCCCGTGGCCGGCCGACACCCTGTTTACCCCGCGCCTGCTGGAAGATGCCGATGCGGTGCTGGCGATGTATCACGACCAGGGGCTGCCGGTGCTGAAGTACCATGCCTTTGGTGAGGCGGTAAATATTACCTTGGGTTTGCCTATGGTGCGCACCAGTGTGGACCACGGCACGGCGCTGGATGTGGCGGGCACGGGCCGGGCAGAAGGAGGCAGTTTGCTGCGGGCGCTGGATGTCGCTGCGGAAATCGTCCGCAACCGGCGCCTCGCGGGCCGTTGATGCCTGCCGCAGGCCGGTCTGCATACTCAAAAAATGCGGTTGCGTCCCTCTGGCACCTGGGCGACCAGGAACTCCATCTGATCGGCGAGAATGCGCCGATTACTGAGCAGCAGATACTCGGCCCAGGTCGGGGTGAAGGGCACCGCGAGCAGCGGCATGTGCGCCTCGTCGGGGGTGCGATTGTCCTTGCGACTGTTGCAACTGCGGCAGGCGGTCACCACGTTGGTCCAGATATCCTTGCCCTTGCGCGAGATGGGAATGATATGGTCACGGGTGAGTTCGCGGAGGGGAAAGTGTTTGCCACAGTACATGCAGAGATGACGGTCGCGATGAAACAAGGTCTGGTTGGACAGTGCCGGAGGGCGAATGCTGCCCTGATGACGGCCACGGACGGCGATGACCGGATGAATGTCGAGTTGCGAGAGAATGCCACTGCGGCGGCAGATGCCGCCGTGAGCGGTAAAGAAAGGATTCCCCAGTGTCCAAGCAACATTACCTCGGACATAATGGGCCGCGGCTTCTTCCCAGGTTTCCCAGGCCATGGGACGACCACCGACGTCAAGGCGCAGCACGAGGTGCATAGACTTTCCGTTTCGCATCGCCTGCTAGAGGCGTCGACCAAATATAGCATGAAGATGTGCTAATGTTGCAAGAGGGGCGCCTGCCGCGTGCAAAAAAGCGTTTCGGACAGAATTTTCTGGTTCAGCCGCAGATCATTGCGCGTATTGTGGCGGCTATTCGCCCCGTGCCCGGCGATCAATTGGTGGAGATCGGTCCGGGGCCGGGGGCGCTGACCAAGGCTTTGCTTCGCCTTTTGCCGCAGTTGACGGTGGTAGAACTGGATCGGGATATGATTGCCGGTTTGCACGCGCTGGCGTCGCCGGAGCAGCTACAGGTCATAGAGGCGGATGCGCTGGAGGTCGACTTCCCGGCACTGGCCGGTGCCGGGAATATCCTGCGGGTGGTGGGTAACTTGCCTTACAATGTAGCGACGCCGCTGATTTTTCATATACTGGAGCAGGTGGAACAGGTGCGGGATATGCACTTCATGCTGCAAAAAGAGGTGGTGGACCGTATGGTGGCGGTGCCAGGAACCAAAGCTTACGGACGGCTTTCGGTGATGGTACAGGCGCACTGCGCGGTGGAATCCCTGTTCACGGTGGCTCCTGGCAATTTCTTTCCGGTGCCCAAAGTGGATTCGGCCTTCATGCGCCTGGTACCCCATCGTCCAGGGTTGCTACCACGCCATTTGCAGGTGCCTTTTGCGCGGATTGTGGCCACCAGCTTTGCCCAGCGCCGCAAGACACTCGCCAATAATCTGCGCGGCATTTTGAGCGCGGACGACTTGCGGGGTTTGCAGATTGATCCCGGTTGCCGCGCCGAGACGCTGGATCAGGCCGCCTTTTTCCGCCTCGCCGAGGCCATTGCTGAACAGGGAAAGTGATCATGAATCATTTGGAAGTTGCCGAGAAACTGTTTGCCGAACTGGAATGGGAAGCGAAAACACTGCCCGATTATCCGGTCCTCACTTGCGCGTTGCAGGTGCCTAATGGCGTTCTGGACATTTTTTGCCATGTGCATGGCGAACGGGAGCGTATCCTGTTTTACCTGCGTCCCCAGAATCTGGAGATAACGATGGGAAAACGCCTGGCGGTGGCGGAGTTTCTGACCCGTGCCAACTATGGGCTGGCTCTGGGTAACTTTGAGCTCGATATGGAGGATGGAGAAATCAACTTCAAGACGATTCTCCAGGCGCCTGCCACCGTGTTGAGCACTGCCCTGTTGCGTCCTTATCTGCTGGTTGGCGTGGAGACCATCAACCACTACCTGCCAGGGCTGGACCGGGTGCTGAGTGGCCAGGAAACCCCGGCTGCCGCGATCAAGGCGTTGGAGATTGTGACAGCGGTGCATTGACCCCGGAGCCGATGATTCCGCTGCCCAGCAGCAGCGGAGTGATGCCCATGCCGCGGATTTTTGCAAGGGTGGGCTGGGCCGCTGCCAGAGAATCGAAGGTGTTGGTGCGGAGCCGGTAGAGGGTGTTGTTATCGCCCGCTTCCACCTTTTCCATCTGGGTGCTGACCCCCAGCAGGGCGAGACGATCGCGCAGGACGGCGGCGGCGGCGCGATTGGTGAAGGCGCCGACCTGAATGGTCACCGGCTGGTGGACGGCGCTGGTGCTGCTGGTCGCCGCACTGGGGATACCGGGACCGTTCCCGAGGATGTCGGCAGGAATATCCACATGCATGGCGGGCAATATCTGATAAAAATTGAAATCGACGCCGCTGCGGGTGGCGGCTGTGGAGGCCGCAGCGGCGCTGCTGGAGGTGACGACGGCGAGTGGGTCGCGCACCGCCGGAGTTTGTATAGTCGCCAGGGCAGCCGATGTGGACGCTGCCGGGCTAACAGGCTGATGCTGAGCGATTGCCGGCGCGCCATTGCTGAAGGCCGCCGCCGCCGGTAGTCTTGTCCCGCTATTGATTAAACCGAGCTTTCCGGTGGTGATGTGGATTTGTGCTATCCACCACCAGACCCCCGCACTGAGCATGATTACCAGAAGAAGCAGCAACACCCAAGGCCAGTTCAGTGCCGGAGGGGGGGGCGTTCGCTCGGTGTCATCTTCCAGCGCAACCGTCCGCCGTGGTGGGATGGGCGGGCGTGGCTCTGGCGCTCGCGGGCGGCTGGTTTGATTTTTGTAATCGCGCATAATCCTTTACATCTGCTCCGGTGCGCTGACGCCGAGCAGTCGTAATCCGTTGGCAATAGTCTGCGCGACGGTCAGACAGAGCGTCAGGCGGGCGTGGCGCAGCGGCGTTTCCTCCACCAGAATTCTGGTGGAATTGTAGTAGGTGTGGAAGGCCGCGGCCAACTCCCTGAGATAGAAGGCAATCTGATGTGGTTCGCGATCACGGGCCGCCGTGGCCACTACTTCCGGGAAGCGCCAGAGGGTGTCGGCAAGTGCGATTTCGCGGGGCTCCTGGAGGATTTCCAGGTCGACGCCGTCTGCTACAGGCAGGCTGAGGCTCTTTTCTACGGCTTGCCGCAGCAGAGAATACACCCGTGCGTGGGCATACTGGATATAAAATACCGGGTTTTCTTCGGAGTGCTTTTTGGCCAGTTCCAGATCAAAGTCCAGATGCTGGTCGGCGCGGCGCAGCACATAAAAGAAACGCGCGGCATCATTGCCTACTTCCTCGCGCAGTTCGCGCAGGGTGACAAACTCGCCGGCACGGGTAGACATGGAGACTTTTTCCGTACCGCGATAGAGGATGGCGAACTGGACGAGGACGACTTCCAGGCGTTCGTCTTCCAGACCGAGGGCGCGCAGGGCGGCCTTGACTCTGGGCACATAGCCGTGATGGTCCGCACCCCACATGTCGATGACGTGGGTGAAGCCGCGGGCAAATTTTTCAGCATGATAGGCCACATCGGAGGCAAAGTAGGTGTAGGCGCCATTGTCGCGACGCAAAACCCGGTCCTTGTCGTCATCAAAGGCAGTGGCGCGGAACCAGAGGGCGCCCTCCTGAGGGTAACAATGTCCAGCTTTTTCGAGGGCGACGACGGCGGCATCTACCGCACCCGTATCCATCAGACTGCGCTCGGAATACCAGCGCTCGTAATGCACACCGAAACCCTCCAGATCGTCGCGGATGTCGGCGAGAATCTCGTCCAGCCCGACGCTGTGCAGAGTGCGATAGTCGGCACCGAGGGACTGCTTCAGGTGGGCGATGAGGGCGTCGATGGCGATATCACCGTCGCTCATCTCGGGCAGGTTCGGCAATCCGCCCGCCGCGTGCTGTAAGCGGTCGCCGACCTGCTCCCGGAGATGCGCCGCTATTTCGCCCACATAGTCGCCGCGATAACCGTTCTCAGGGAAGGGCCAGGGCAGCGCCCCGGCGGCTTCGAGATAGCGCAGGTAGACGCTGGCCGCGAGAATATCCATTTGCCGCCCGGCGTCGTTGACATAGTATTCACAAAAGATGTCGAAGCCGTTAAAGCGGAGGATATTGGCGAGGCTGGCGCCATAGGCGGCGCCGCGCCCGTGCCCGACGTGCAGGGGGCCGGTGGGGTTGGCGGAGACGAACTCCAGTTGCAGGCGCTGGCCGACGCCATTTCGGTTGGCGCCGAAGCGCTCTTTTTCGGTACGTACCCGGTGGATGACGGCGTGAAAGGCGGCGGGCCGCAAAAAGAAATTGATGAAGCCGGGGCCGGCAATCTCGGTGCGGGCAATCCATTCCGAGGCAGGCAGGGCCGCGACGATATCGTTGGCGATGTCGCGGGGCTTGCGTCCGACCGCTTTGGCGAGGAGCAGGGCGACGTTGCTGGCGAGATGGCCGTGTTCCACCTGTTTGGGGCGATCCAGCTCCAGGGTGGCGGGAATCCCTGGAATGCTGCCCTGGGCGTGGAGTTGTTGAAGCGCCCCTTGCAGGGCCTGGCTGACAAATGCTTTCACAGGGCTACCTTATGCACGAAATTTTTGCTTTAGTGTAACGCAAGCCAGCGCTTTACGGCAGGGGTTGTTGTATCTTGGATACTGTACTGGAGCCGAGGATCGATGGGGATGCGCATAATGCATAATTATCTGGGAGGTTTCTGGCATTGGTTTACCGCCCCGTGGACGCTGCCCGGGGGGATGATTGTCGAGCCCATCGGTATGGTTGAGTTTCTGATTATCCTGGTTTTTTTATGGTGGGGGGCGGCCTGGGTGCGGCGGCTCACGCGCCGGGTACTGAGCCGGCAACTGGATCATGCCACGGCTTACGCCATCTCGCGGCTTACCTACTACATGGTTATTGCTCTGGGCATTTTCATTGCCCTGCAGACGGTTGGTGTCAATCTCAGCAGTCTGGCTCTCTTGGGCGGTGTGGTGGGTGTCGGCCTGGGTTTCGGGTTGCAGAATATTTTCAGCAATTTTGCGTCCGGACTCATTTTGCTCTTTGAACGCAGTATCAAGGTAGGCGACTACATCCAGATCAAAGAAAACGGCCTGCATGGCGAGGTCAAAAAGCTGGGCGTGCGCTACACCCAGATCGTGACCAACGACCATGTGGATATCCTGGTACCCAACTCCCAGTTTGTGAATGGCGAGGTGATCAACTGGAGTCTGGATGACCCGATTATGCGGATTCATATCCCGTTTCGCGTGCCCTACGGTACCGATCGGGAACGATTGCGGAATCTGGTCATAGAAACCGCCCTCTCCTTGCCCCTGACGGCAAGGGATGAACGTTATCTGCCGACCTTGTGGTTGAACGCGTTCGGAGATGCGGGTTATGACTGCGAAATGATCGTCTGGGTGGAACGGGCGGGGTTGATACGTCCCGGCGGAACCCGCGCCAAATATAATTGGGCACTGGCGGATGCCCTGGAGCAGGCGGGCATCGAAATACCACGCCCGCGTCAGGAGGTGGTGGTGACACCTTCCCTGGCGGCGGCACTGGCCACTACGGTGGAAAACTCGTCCTCTTCCTCCTCCACATAATTGCGCGGACCATCGGCGTTGCGCAGGGCGCTGGGCGGGATGATAAAGACGTAGGCGGTAATGGCCGCTATCAGGCAGATCCACATCGACAGACGCAGCAGGTTGTCGATGCTCAGGGTGCCCGCCTGCACTTCGATCAGGGTGTGCAGGTGTTGGGCCGAGAGTGTCGTTTCCGGATCGAAACGGCTGATCTGCTTGCGCAGATGGTCGCCGGCAAGGGCGCTGTAGCGGGCCCAGTAGACGCTCAGCAGGCTCACCCCGATGTTGGCGCTGAAGACGCGAATGAAGTTGCTGGTGGTGGCCGCTGAGGGAATTTCCGTAGCGCTGAGGCCGGAGAGGATAACCATGGTTAGCGGCACGAAGAGCATACCGACGCCCATGCCGATGAACAGCATCGGCCAAAACAGATCGCTCAGACTGCTGATGGGACTGAGGTAGGCGCTGCCGTAGGCGAAGGCAAAAATGGCAAAGCAGAGGGTCGTCAGCCGACGCAGTCCCAGTAGCCCGCGCAGGCGGTCCATCTGGGTCGACAAGGGAATAGCGCCAAGACCAATGGGAATGAGTACCGCGCTCCCCCAGAAGCCGTTGAAGCCGAGGGTTTCCTCCGCCCAGAGGGGTAGCATGGCGGCCCAGCCCATGAACATGGCCCAGCCCAGGCAGAGCAGCAGCAGCCCCAGCCAGTAATTGCGCCGGTGCAAAAAGTGCAGTTGGAGCAGGGGATGGCGAGTCTCGTTTTCGCGCCAGGCAAAAAGCAACAGGAAGACGACGGCGAACAGGGTCATTTTCAGAATGAAGGTAGAATGCCACCAGCCGTACTGCTCGCCCTGATCCAGCACCACCTGCATGCTCATCAGACCGCCGTAGAGCAGGCCGAAGCCCCAACCGTCGAAAGGCGGCGTCAGGGGATCACCGTGATCTTTGGGAATGCCCGCGCTGCCCAGAAAAAGGGCGACGCCCCAGATCGGCAGGGAGAGCAGAAAAATGCTGCGATAGCCGAGTTCCGTCGCTAGCAGGCCGCCAATGGCTGGCCCGAAGAAAAAGGGTACCAGCATGGCGTTACTCCAGAAGATGGTTACGGGGCCGTGAAATCGGCCGGGGCTGTGGCGTAAGAACAGACTCTGGCTGAGGGGGACGAGAAGCCCCGCCGCTATACCTTGTAGAGCGCGGGACAGCAGCATAATCCAGAGATTATCGGTCGCCACACTGATGACGGTGCCCACCATAGCCACGGTGACCGCCATCTGAAAGACGCGGCGCATCCCAAAGCGGGCTGTCGTCCAGGGCATCAGGGTAATCCCTAGTGACCAGTGAACAATAAAGTAGGTCAGGGTCCAGAGGGCATGATCGCTGCTGGTGGAGAGGCCGCCCGCGATGTAGGGGAAAATACCCTGCACCGAGGCGCCGTCGAAGGAGCCCATACCGAGGGCGAGACCTCCTCCCGCAAAGAGGGGCCAGGTTTTAGAAAGGGACTGTGCTGTTTCCACCAGGTGGGATCCTTGGACGTTGGCCCGGTTTAATGTTAACGCTGATATCCAGTCGCGGGCGATGCTTGCTTTTCTGGAGCGGGTTGCCACGACGGCATAACTTTGATGCGGCGCTGCCTTAGAAGCCGCCGTCGGCCGTTGCCATCATTAGGAATGCACCGGAGCCGCCCGCCGGATGCTCCAGCCAGATCAGGGGCAGATCGGGACGACGGCGGATGAGGGCCGCTTCGGCATCGCCGGTTTCCACCACCAGGACGCCGCCCGTCTGCAGGTGCTGTGGCGCCTGCTCCAGCAGAGGGAGCAGGCAATCCAGGCCATCGTCGCCGGCGGCCAAGGCGAGACGAGGCTCGTGCCGGTATTCGGGGGGCAACTCCGCCATGGCCGCCGCGTCCACATAGGGCGGATTGCTGAGGATCAGGTCGTAGCGCTGTCCATCCAATGCGGCGAAGAGGTCGGACTGATGCAGATGTACGCGGTCCTCCAAGCCATAACGCCGCACATTTGCGCGGGCTACGGCGAGGGCCTCGGCGGAAATGTCCACCGCATCCACTTCGGTGTCCGGAAAGCGCAGAGCCAGGATGATGGCCATACAGCCGGAACCTGTGCCGATCTCCAAAATGCGCTGTACCTGCGACGCCTCTACCCAGGGCGCGAAGCTCTCTTCAATAAAGGGCTCCAGCAGACTGCGCGGGATGAGGACACGCTCATCGACGCTAAAACGCAGTCCGGCAAACCAGGCTTCACCGGTGATGTAGGCGGTGGGGCGACGGAGAATCTCCCGCTGATAGAAGTAGTTGAGTATTGTGCTTTTCTCACCATCCAGCAGGCGGGCCGCGCCGAGTTCTGCAAGGTCTTCCGGTTCCAGATGCAGCGCCCACGCGATCAGGGTGTCGGCTTCGGCGCGAGGTTGCTGTTGGCCCTGGCTGAAGTCGAGCCCGGCAGCGGCAAAACGGCTGGCTCCCCAACGCCGGTAATCGGTTACCGTATGCAGGGCAGTGATAGCGAGGGCAGCATATTGTTCGAGGTTCATTCAGCCTAACTCCAGCCAGACCGGGCAATGATCGGAGCCGGTCACATCGGTGGCAATCCCCGCTCCGCGCAGGCGCGGCAGCAGACTTTCATGTATCCAAAAATAATCAAGGCGCCAACCGATATTGCGGACGCGGGCGTTGGTGCGCTGGCTCCACCAGGAATACGTTATGCTGTCCGGGTGTAGGTGACGGAAGCTATCCACCCAGCCGGCCGCTACCCACTGGTCCAGGCAAGCCCGTTCTTCGGGGAGAAAACCGGATATTTTCGCATTCTCTTTAGGGCGCGCGAGGTCGATGGCCTGATGGGCGGTATTAACGTCGCCACAAAATACCACAGCCCGACCGGTGGCGACCCGGGCGTTGATCAACTCCAGAAAGGCAGCGTAGAAATCCAGTTTGAAGGCGAGGCGTTCGGTATCCTTCTTACCGTTGGGGAAGTAGACGTTATACAGGTCGAAATCACCGCAGTCGGTGATAAGCACGCGACCTTCCCGGTCGAAGCGCGGGATGCCCAGGCCCGTTGCTACCGGTCGGCAAGGCGCTTTGCTGAAGGTGGTAACGCCGCTGTAACCGGGGCGATCGGCAACCACCCAGCGGCTATCGTAGCCCTCCAGTGCGGTTTCTGCCACTGGAAGACGATCCGGATCGGCCTTGCTTTCCTGTATGCAGAGCACATCCGGTTGCGTCGCCGCGACCCAGTGGCCTAAGCCTTTGCGACAGGCGGCGCGCCAGCCGTTCACGTTCCAGCTATAAAGGCGCATAATCACGACTTCTCAACGCATTACCCGCACGGCCAAAAAATCCCCTTCGGTCAGTACCCGTTCCAGAATGGCGCGCCCGGTATCACCAGCGGTGCCCGCCGTAGCGAGCAGGGCAAGCCCTTCCCGCGCCGCTGTTGGGCTGATAACGCCATAGCGCAGGGCTAGTTGATAGAGCACGGCAACACTGATTTCCTGACCTGGCTGCTTGACCAGTTCCCCTTGAAACTGCGCGAGCGGCCCGCCGTAGAGGAGCAGTTTGCGCACGTGGTCGATATTGGACAGTGTCGAGGCACTCATGAAGTATTCCTTCGTTAAAACATGCGGTTACGGACCAAACGGTGGCGTTTGGTAGGTGGTAACTAAGCCTTGTCCGGACCCGGCCAGCCCTGGCAACGCAGGGACCACAGCCCGCCACTTTGTGCCTCGGTGAGCAGTGGACCTAGTTCTGTCAGGGCGGCGCTAAGCGCCTCGCGCAGGCCCCAGGGCGCATTCACCACGATCAGCCCGCTGCCAAAAAGCTGTTCCCGGCCTTCCTCCGGCATCTGCAACAGTTCGCAGGTAAAAGCGGGCAGGTGCTTACGCAAAGTCTGCCACAATCTGGTGATCGTACCGCGGATTTTTACCGGGTACCAGACGAGATACACCCCTTGCGGCCAGCGCCGATAGGCGCGGATCAGGGTGTCCGCGAGGCGCTCCCATTCATCTCTGCGCTCAAAGGGCGGGTCGATCAGGACCAGACCACGTTTTTCAGGCGGGGGGATCAGGCCGAAGAGGGCGCGATAACCATCTTCGCTGAGGATGCTGGTATGCGCCCGTTGGCCCATCGCCTTGCGCAGGCGCGTCGCCACCTCGGGCTGCTGTTCGCAGAGCACCATCCGGTCGCCAGGCCGGAGGAGGGTGGCGGCAAGGGCGGGTGAGCCGGGGTAGCGGCGTAACATGCCGTCACCGTTCTCATTGCTGATGATTTTCAGCCATGCACCCGCGTGTGGCAGGCTGCGCCGGTCTGCCCACAGGCGCGAAACACCGTGCAAGTGTTCTCCTTGCGCGCCTAAGATATATTGCCCCGCTCCTGCGTGAGTGTCGATGTAAGCGAGTGGCGTGTCCTTACGGATCAGGGCTTGCAAAGTGAGGCTCAGGGCCAGATGCTTGACGCAGTCGGCGGCATTGCCGGCGTGATGATGGTGGTCGTAATTCATGGCTTGTTTATCTTTCTGGGGTTGGCTTGGGGCGATGCTTTCGTCATGATAACAGATAGCCGTCCAGACTCAGTAGAAAAGGAGAGATGAAAATGCGACTTTATGCTACGCGGACCAGCCCCTATGCTCGGAAAGTGCGTATCGCGCTGCTGGAAAAAAACATCTCCTGTGTTTTGGAGTGGGTGGATCTCCGCGCCGCCGACCATGGCGCACTGGAGCACAATCCCCTGGGTAAGATCCCCGTGCTGGTGCGTGATGACGGCCAGGCCGTATATGACTCAGCAGTGATTATTCAATATCTGGAAATTTTGCGCCCCGAACCAGCCATCATCCCGCACGATCCGGAAGCCCGTATTGCGACATTGCGAATTGAAGCGCTGGCCAGCGGCATTATGGATAGTACGGTTGCCTGGGTGTTGGAGCAACGCCACAGTAACGATTGTCAGGATCTCGATATGTTGCAGCGTGTCCGTGGCAAGGTCCTTGCTGCATTGGCGATGCTGCAGGAGGAGACGTGCGGGTGGAAAGATGTGGGAGCAGCGCCAGTGTTAAATCTGGCGCAGATTGCGACCATCGCCGCGGTCGGTTATGTTGATCTGCGCGCGCCGGATTTCTTGTTGCAATTCCCGGAATTGACGACCTGGATGCACGCCCTGCGTCAACGTCCCAGCATCAGCGCCACTCTGCCCCAGTAACTTTCGTGAAAGTTGCCACCTGGAACGTCAACTCCCTGAAGGTGCGTCTCCCGCAAGTGCTGGAATGGCTGGGCAGCGAGCAGCCCGATGTCCTTTGTCTGCAGGAGACCAAGCTGGTCGATGCGTGTTTCCCGGCGACCGAACTGGCGGACGCCGGTTATCTGTCGCTCTATCACGGTCAGCCGACTTATAACGGTGTTGCCATCCTGAGCCGGGCGACACCTGAGGACGCCCGTTGTGACTGGCCAGATGGGGGTGACGGGCAGGCACGACTGTGCGCCGCCAGCTTTGGTGACTTACGCGTCATCAATGTTTATGTGCCCAACGGCCAGTCCTTAGACAGCGACAAGTATCCCTACAAATTACAATGGTTGGAGCGTCTGCGCGCGCTGCTTGCCGAGGAGTTGCAGCGTTGGCCGCAATTGCTGCTGGTGGGGGATTTCAATGTTGCTCCGGACGCCCGTGATGTTTGCGACGCTGCGGTCTGGGGGGATGGCATACTTTGCTCACCTCCCGAACGGGCGGCGCTGGGTGCGCTGTTGGACCTTGGGCTGCACGACAGTTACCGCAGCCTATACCCGGACGCGCAGGAGTGGAGCTGGTGGGATTACCGCGCGGCAGCGTTCCGGCGCAATCAGGGGCTGCGCATCGACCTGATCCTGGCCTCGAGTCCGCTCCTTGCGCGCACTCGGAATGTCGTCATCGACCGCGCCGCGCGGGCGGCAGAGCGTCCGTCAGATCACGCGCCCGTCTGCATCACGCTGGAGAACGAAACATGATTGGTATTCTGGTCGTCAATCTGGGCACCCCTGACGCGCCTACCGCTCCGGCGGTGCGCCGCTATCTGCGCGAATTTCTCAGTGATGCCCGAGTAGTGGAACTTCCGCGGATACTCTGGTGGCCCATTCTGAATGGGCCCGTTCTGCTGTTTCGTCCCGCTCGCTCGGCGCGCAATTATGCCAGTATCTGGCTTCCCGATGGATCACCCCTGATGGTCTATAGCCAGCGCCAGTGTGATGCGTTGCAGGCCCACTGGGATCAACAGTGTCCCGGCCAGGTTCGGGTGGAGTTGGCTATGCGCTACGGTAGGCCGTCGATTGCGCAAGGCTTGGCGGTGCTGCGTGATGCCGGATGCCGCAAGCTTTTTGTGGTGCCGCTTTATCCCCAATATGCGGCAGCTACCACCGCCTCCATTTTTGATGCCGTGGGCAAAGAATTACGACAATGGCGGGAGATTCCGGAAATTCGCATGATTCGGGACTGGTATGAACACCCTGCCTATATTCACGCCCTGGCGGACAGTATCCGTGCCTGGTGGCGTGAGCACGGACAGGCGGAGCGATTGCTGATTTCCTTTCATGGCTTGCCGGAAAGCGCTGTTGCCAAGGGCGATCCCTACCGCAGCCAATGCGAGAAGACCACCGCATTGCTGGTAAAGGAACTCGCTTTGTCCGATGACCAATGGATACAAACTTTCCAAAGTCGCTTCGGCGCCGCCAAATGGCTGCAGCCCTATACGGATAAAACACTCGTCGAGTTGGCGCATTCCGGAGTATCCCGCATTGATATCGTCTGCCCCGGTTTTAGTACGGACTGCGTGGAAACGCTGCAGGAAATCGCCTTGGAAGGCAAAGAAACCTTCCTCCAGGCGGGTGGCCAGGAACTACGCTATATTCCTGCGCTCAACGACAACCCCCTCTGGGTGACGGCGTTCAGTCAGATTCTTGAACCCCATTGGCGTCATTGGGATGGCCGGGAAATTTTGCCGTTTCCGCGCAGTCAGGCTAAAATTGGTTAGAAACTACCATAGCAGTATCTTTTCAGGCCCTTAACCCATAGGACTCGCGCCATGATGATCAGCAAAGACAAAGTCGTCACTATCGACTATTCCCTGACCGATGAAGAGGGGGAACTGATTGATAGCTCCGTGGGTGAAGAGCCCCTCGTCTATCTCCATGGCCACCACGGCATCATCCCCGGCCTGGAGCAGGCTCTGGCGGGGCGTCGTGTCGGCGATAAGCTAGAGGTCTCCATCCCTCCCGAAGAAGGCTATGGCGATTGGGACGAAGATCTGGTGGAAGTGGTGGGTGTTGAGGATTTTGACGATCCGGAAGAGCTGGAGATCGGCACCCAGTTTGAGACCATGACTGAAGACGGCACACGCCTTGCCACGGTAATCGATATCGAAGGTAACGAAATTACCGTCGATCTCAATCACCCGCTGGCTGGGATGACTCTGAACTTCGATGTGACGGTGCTGGAAGTGCGGGATGCCACCACCGAAGAGCTGGCCCATGGTCATGTGCATGGGCACGGAGCACATGACGGAGACCACTGATGCGTTGATGCTGTACCGGTTGACGCGCTTGTTGGCTAGGTAGGTCGACTTGCGTGGTCTGGGTCTGATGTCTGGGACCAGCGCCGACGGCGTAGATGCCGCGGTGCTGGATTTTGACGTCGCGGGTTGTGCGGGTTACCAGGGTGTCTTTGGGTGCGCCTTTGATCCGGCGTTGCGCGCGGAGGTGCTGGCTGCCAATGGGCCACTGAGCGTTGAGGCGATGGCGCGGCTTGACCGGCGTCTGGGTGCCTGTTACGCCCAATTGGCGAGCGCTGCCATTGCCCATCTCGGCCCGGTAGACTTTATCGCCTTGCACGGGCAAACCATCCGTCATCAACCGCATGTGACGCCCGGCTTTACGCTGCAAATTGGTGCGGCGGCGGATATCGCCGTGGCCACTGGTCTGACCGTGGTCCACGACTTCCGGCGTGCCGATGTGGCGGCCGGGGGAGAAGGGGCGCCGCTGGTACCGCCTTTCCATCAATTCTGCTTTCAGGGAAAACAACCCCGTCTGGTGCTCAATCTCGGTGGTATGGCCAACGTGACCTGGTTGCCGGGCATGGACGATCCCCGTCCATTACTGGCTTTCGACTGCGGGCCAGGCAATGTGCTGATGGATGCCGCCGTGTATTTGTGCAGCGGTGGGCGATCGACCTGTGATGTGGATGGGCAAATGGCCGCCGACGGACTTTGCGATGCTGTATGGTTAGCGGACCGGCTAACCCACAGGTTTTTCCGGCAACCACCTCCCAAAAGCACCGGGCGGGAAGTTTTCGGATTGCCCATGGTGACGCAATGGTGGTCATCCTGGCGGGGCACTGCGGCGGATTTTCTGGCCACACTGACGGCGTTGACCGCGGTTTCTGTGGCACAGGCGATAAGGACCTGGACTCCGGGTGCTGCGGAAATGCTGGTGTTCGGTGGGGGTGCCGAAAACCCGACTCTGATGCGCGTCCTGCAGGGGACACTGGCAGAGACCCGAATTTTGCACGGTGGGCAGTACAGCGGCATTCCCAGTCAGGCGTTGGAGGCGTTGGCCTTTGCCTGGCTGGGCGGTCAGTGTTTGCTGGGGCAACACCTGCCCTGGGCGCACGTTACCGGGGCGCAGCGTCCCATGACTCTGGGTAATATTTTGCCCGGAGATAACTGGCCAGATCTGCTTGTCCATCTCTCGAAAAGGATGGAAATCACCGCAAAGGAAAGATCGTATGGTGCTCTTCCCACAGCCTGACACCAGCAATTGTTGGCATCCCGGTGGCGGAACGGCCGTTTATGGCATTCTCGGTCATCCGGTCACTCATAGCCTCTCGCCATGGATGCATCGCCTCTTTGCCGCGCAGCAGGATCGGGACCTGGTTTATGTGCCTTTCCCGGTGCATGAAGCGGCGATCGCCGCGGCGTTGGCCGGACTGCCGGCGCTTGGCGTGCGTGGCGTGAATGTTACAGTCCCCCATAAAGAGGCCGTCTTGCCGCGGATGCAGCAACTGAGCGCCGAGGCGCGTGCCATCGGTGCGGTGAACACCGTGTGTTTTACGCCCTCGGGTATGGAGGGACACAATACGGATGCACTCGGTTTTCAGCGGGCGCTGGAGCGTGCCGCGGGGATTGGCTGGCGACGATGTCCGGCGACCGTGATTGGCGCCGGAGGGGCGGCCCGGGCCATTGTCTACGCCCTCGGTCATGCCGGATGTCCGGCTATTTATTTGGCGAATCGCCACCTGCCGCGTGCCGAATCTCTGGCTGCACAGTTTTCCGATCTCCCGGTGCACCCCATTCCGTTGGATTCGGCGGCATTGTCTGCGGTATTGCCCCACAGTGCGTTACTGGTCAATACCAGCGCGCGCGGGCTGCACGGAGAGGGGCATCCGGAGTTGGATCTGGCGCGCATGCCCAGAAACGGCAGTGTATACGATATCGTCTATAACCCATTGGAAACGCCCTTACTACGCGCCGCCCGGCAGGCCGGGCTGGGCGCGATGGATGGGCTGGGCATGTTGATAGAACAAGGCGCGGAGAGCTTTCGAATATGGACGGGAACTTTGCCGCAGACCGCCGCCGTGGAGGAGACCTTACGCCGATGGCTACAAATCCAGCACACATCACGTTGACGCCCGTATTGCGGGCGTTGGTCAGCAACGGGTTAAGCGATGAGGCGCAGTTGCAAAGCCTTGCCGCCGATCCGGCGCGTGGCAAGATGCCGCTGCTGTTTTATGCGGTTGAGAGGGGTGCCGTTCCTGCCTCGGTGCTTATGGCCCACCTTTCCGCGCGCTATAACATGCCCATGCTTGATCTGGATGCGGTCATGATTAACGAGTTGCTTATTCGGAAGCTCGACAAGGGACTGATGACCCGCTATCTGGTGCTGCCCTTGTCGAAGCATGGGGACACCCTCTACCTCGCCATGGCGGACCCTACGGATTTTAAGGCGGTGGAGGATGTGAAGTTCAACACGGGTCTGCAGGTGTTGCCAATACTGGTCGAGGCCAATAAGCTGGTAAAGGCGGTGAATGCCGCAGCCAACAGTATGCAAGGCGGGATTGACGATGTTTTCATGGATAAACCGCGCGGCGAAGAAGAGCAGGAAGAATTCGATCTTGCCCAGGAGAGTGATGGCAGTGTCGAGGATGCACCCGTGGTGCGTTTTGCCCGGCAATTGCTCTTGGATGCCATTCAACGCGGGGTTTCCGACATTCATCTAGAACCGTACGAAAAGGACTTTCGGGTGCGTTACCGACTCGATGGCGTATTGCAGGATGTGTTGCATCCGCCGGTGGCGTTGCGTGACGGTGTCACTTCGCGCCTGAAGATTCTCTGTCGTCTGGATATTTCTGAGCGGCGTTTACCTCAGGATGGCCGTTTGCGGGTCAGGGTGCCGCCGGCGCGGGTTATTGATTTCCGGGTTTCTTTTTTGCCCACCAGTTTTGGCGAAACCATTGTGCTGCGCTTGCTGGATCCGGCCAGTTCCAAGGTGCCCATAGAACAACTGGGCTTTTTGCCGGACCAGCGCAAAGCTTTTGAAGAGGCCATCCACCGGCCCTACGGTATGATCCTGGTCACCGGCCCCACGGGTTCGGGTAAAACGACGACTCTTTACACCGCGCTGAATATTCTCAATACCGGCGACTGCAACATCAGTACCGCAGAGGATCCTGTGGAAATCCCGGTGTACGGGATTAATCAGGTGAATATCAACGAGCGTATCGGTCTCAACTTTGCCACCGCCTTGCGTTCCTTTCTGCGTCAGGACCCTGACATCATTATGGTCGGTGAGGTGCGTGATCTGGAAACCGCGGAAACGGCCATCAAAGCCGCCCAGACGGGTCATCTGGTGTTGGCCACCCTGCATACCAATGATGCGCCACAGAGCCTCACCCGTCTGGAAAATATGGGCATCCCTACCTATAACATAGCGGGCGGTGTGCACTTGGTGATGGCGCAGCGACTCGCACGCAAACTCTGTCCGCATTGTAAAAAGCCGCTGCGCATTCCCGAACAGGCCCTGATTGAGGCGGGATTTACGCACGAGGATCTGCAGGGTTGGCGTCCCCTGGGCGCGGTGGGCTGTGATCAGTGCAATAACACCGGATATAAAGGCCGGATGGGACTTTATCAGGTGATGCCGGTGAGCGATGCTATGCGTGAAATCATTATGCGCGGTGGTACCTCCATCGATCTGGCGCGGCAGGCGACACAAGAGGGAGTGCTGACCATGCGGCAAAACGGATTGAGGCGGGTCAGGGAGGGTGTCACCAGTCTTGAAGAGGTCCTGCGGGTGACCAATCTTTGATTTTGTCTCCCCGTATATACGCAGATATTTTGTGCAGAGCGTCGCTGATATGGTCGTGGGCGGTAGTGGTGCGATGAATTATGGTGTCGTAACGTTCAGCAGAACTCAGTGGCGGGGCGCATAATATGCCGGAGATGGTGGGTGACTGGCGGCGCCTTTGGGGGATTTCCGCCTACCGGCTGCTCATCGCAGCGGTTATTGCCGTTCTGTTACACTTGCCAGCCAGCGAGACCATTATCGATCTGGGAGGACACGCAAGACTGTTGCGTGTCCTCGCTCTGGTGGCCGCCACGGTCAGTCTCGGTTATCTGCTGGCACTGTTGTTACGGCGACCGGTGCAACCGCGTCGCCACGCCTGGATTCAGGTATCGACGGATACCTTGCTGGTGCTGCTGTTATTGCATTTCGGGGGGGGGGTCAGTGGTCCCTTCAGTATCCTTCCCTTCCTGCTGCTGGTGTCCACGGCGAGCCTTTTGCGCGGCAAAAGCGCTTTTGTTTTTGTGTGGATATTACTTGCACTGCTGGTTGGTGAGCCGCTCCTGGGTGGGATGGCTACGGTGCACCCGCCGCTTGGTCAGCTTTTTATATATGTACTGGCGCTGGTGGCCGTGGCGGTGCTGGCCGACAGCCTGGTCATCAGCCTGGAACGCGGCAATCGTCTGGCACTGCAAAGGGATGCAGAGGTCGTCAATCTCAACGCCTTGAACCGGGAAATTGTACAGCATATGGATGTGGGTGTTTTCGTGCTGGATCGGCAAAACCGCGTTATTCTCAGCAATCCCATTGCGCGGACGCTTTCGGGATACCGGCTATGGACTTCCGCACCTGTCGACCTCGATCTGGTGCAGCCGCGGCTGGCCACCGCGTTGCAACAACCGGCACAGGGTGACAGCGAGATGATGATCACCTTGGGCGGACGTGATCCAACCCTGCAGGATAGTGCACAGACCCTGCTGGTACGTAACATCGCTCTGCCCCGGAGTCCCTATCGTCTATTGCTGTTCCGTGACGCCTCAGCCTTGCGTGCTCGCGAACGGGAGGCCCAACTGGCGGCGCTGGGTCGTCTGGCGGCTAATATTGCCCATGAAATTCGTAACCCGCTCAGCGTGATTCGCCACGCCGGTAACTTGCTTGGTGAGCGCGTGGAAACCCCCGGTTCGCGGCATCTTTTTGAGATACTGGAACGAGAGACGGTGCGCATCAATGCCATCGTCGAATCGGTACTGGAGATGGCCCGCCCCAGCCCGGCGCATTCCGAGCCCATCCCGTTGGCAAATTGGTTGCCGGTGCTCATCGCCGAGTTGCAGGCCGATCCGCTACTTGCATCTATGACGATCGTTATCTGGGAAATTTCCGCGCAGCTCCGGGTTTATGCCGATCCTGCGCAGCTCCGCCAGGTATTCTGGAATCTGCTGCATAACAGCGCGCAGTATGGGGTGGCAGAAGATGCGACGGTGCGGGTGGAAATCGAGACGGTGCGTGCGGACAAGGAAACTGTCATGGTGACATTGCGGGATTTTGGATCGGGCTTACAGCCGGAGGTGATGGAGCGCATTTTTGAACCGTTTTTTACGACCAATTCACAGGGCACTGGGCTGGGCTTGTCTATGGTACGCGAACTATTGCGCATCAATGGCGGTCACATTGATTGTGAAAATCATCCACAGGGAGGTGTGCTATTCCGGATTTTTCTCCCCTGCTGGTGTCTGGAGGGGGAGGAATGATGGCCGATTTTTCCGTATTGCCACCTGCCCTGATCGTGGATGATGAGCCGAATATCGTTGAATTGCTGGGCATTACGTTGCAAGGTATGGGAATCGCTGTCACCGGTGCCTATTCCCTCGCAGAGGCCTTCGCCCGCCTCGCCGAAGGTGCCCCCTCTTTATGCTTGAGCGATCTGCGTTTACCGGATGGTTCGGGTATTGATCTGGTACGTCGTCTACACGCGTTGCATCCGCGAGTGCCGGTCGCCGTGATTACGGCCTACTCCTCCGCCGATGGCGCCGTCGAGGCGATGCAGGCAGGGGCCTTTGATTACATGGCTAAGCCCATCGAACTTACGCGTCTGCGGCGACTGATATCGCAAGCCGTTGATCTCGCTCGCCTGTCACCGATGGGTCCGGACGGTACGCAAAGGTTGGTGGGTGATTCTCTGGTCATGCGGCGCTTGCGCGACGATATCCGCCGTGTCGCGCGAAGTAACGCGCCGGTACATATTACCGGTGAGTCTGGTACGGGTAAGGAGTTGGCAGCGCGTGCGATACACGCCTCAGGGGTCCGTCACGACAAGCCTTTCGTGGCCGTCAACTGCGGCGCCATTCCCGAGGGACTGGTAGAAAGCGAGCTCTTTGGTGCCGAAAAGGGGGCTTACTCCGGTGCTGTACAGCGCCGCGAGGGGCTCTTTGTGGCGGCCAATGGCGGTACCATTTTCCTGGATGAGGTCGGTGAGCTACCGATGATGGTGCAGGTTAAGCTCCTGCGCGCCATTCAGGAGCGCAGCATTCGTCCATTGGGTGCATCGCGGGAAATTCCCCTGGATCTGCGTTTCATTTCCGCAACCCACCGTGATTTGCAAGAGATGGTTGTTGCCGGTAGCTTTCGTCGGGATCTCCTGTATCGATTGGATGTCGTGCGACTCCATATGCCTCCCTTGCGTGAGCATCCGGAGGACATTCCTCAGTTGGCAGAGGTGATTCTGCAGCGTATCGGGGACGCGCAGCCTGGTGTGCCGACGCGGCTGTCTGCGGGGACTCTTGCGCGACTGGGTGGTTACGCCTTCCCCGGCAATGTCCGCGAACTGGAAAATTTGCTGGAGCGTCGTATCGCGTTACAGCGGGACGATATTCTACCTGAAGAAGAACTTACGTCCTCTGACCGCGTGGCGCCAGAAAACAGCATGCTTGCCGCTGTATCGGCAAGCGCTGCCGCGGCTGGTTTAGACACGGCCGAGGCAGCATTACTGCGCCAGATGCTGGGGCAGGCCGGGGGAGACCGGCATCATGCCGCAGATCTGCTGGGTGTCAGTGTGCAATCTCTGGAACTGAGACTCAGCAGATTGTCTCTGGAAGAAATCGCATGACACGGGGTGCAATGAGTGTGGCTTATCTCTCAATCGCTCTGCTCGGTCTGCTCATCGGCAGTTTCCTGAATGTGGTGGTACATCGGGTGCCTCGCCACGAATCCATCATTCATCCCGCGTCGCACTGCCCGCACTGCGGCCATCTGCTGCGGCCCTGGGAAAATATCCCGGTCCTGAGCTGGATGTTGTTGCGTGGCCGTTGCCATGCTTGTGGCCGCTCCGTTGCCTGGCGGTATCCGGCGCTGGAACTCCTGACCGGCCTGCTCAGTCTGGTGGTCGCCGGGCAACTGGGCCTCACCTGGCAGCTGATCCCGGCCTTGGTGTTCACCTGGATACTGCTGGCGCTGGCCATGATTGATCTGGAGACGCAGCTGTTGCCTGATCGCATTACCAAGCCGGGATTGCTGATTGGGTTACTGCTGAATGGATCGGCACTTTTATGGCCGGGGATAGGGCTGGTAACGCCCCTGGATGCGTTGCTCGGTGTATTTATTGGCTATGGCAGCCTGTGGCTGCTGGCCACGATATATTATCGGGCGACCGGGCGGCACGGAATGGGCGGCGGCGACCTGAAATTGCTCGGTATGATCGGTGCTTGGCTGGGCTGGCAGGCGGTCTTTTTGACCTTGTTTATTGCGGCGCTGAGTGGTGGGTTGGTCGCTCTGGGCTTTCTGCTGCGCGGCAAGGGCCGGGACTATGCCATGCCCTTTGGTCCTTATCTGGCACTGGGGGGCTGGCTCTTGCTGTTGTGGCCACAAGCCATCCTCTCCGGCTATCTACACTTGCTGGGTTCCTGAATGGCACTGCGGATTGGCCTGACAGGAGGGGTGGCATGCGGTAAAAGTACGGTCGCCGAGATGTTCAAGGCGGCGGGCGCCCAGGTGCTGGATGCTGATGCCATCGCCCGCGAGCTGGTGGTACCGGGCAGTCCGGCCCTGCAAGCCATTATCGCCCATTTTGGCCCGACTTTTCTAGACGAGGATGGTGGCCTCGATCGCGCCGCATTGCGTGCACGGATTTTTAGTGATCCGGCGGCGAAAGTTTGGCTGGAAGCCCTTCTCCATCCACTTATCCGTGCATCCTTTATAGCTGCCAGCGATGCACTGAGTCGACGACATCCGCAAGCTCTGCTGGTTTGGGTAGTGCCGTTGCTGGTCGAAAATGGCTATCGCCCATTGCTGGATCAAATCCTGGTCGTCGATTGTCCACGATCCCAGCAAATGAGACGCCTGCGTGCTCGTCCCGGCTGGACAGAGGACCAAATTTCTGCGGTTTTGGCGGCGCAGTGTGATCGTGCTACGCGTAATGCCGCCGCCGACTGGATTATTTCCAATGAAGGGTCGCTGGCTGAGTTGCAAACTCAGGTTGCCCTCTATCTTCGTCATTTGCGGGGAACCTAACGATTTGCTTAAGGAAAGCACCTGTGGCAACCTGTGGGGCACTGCCCGGAAGTGGGGCGCTGTTTCGTGGCACCGTGGTTTCGTGCAGCGGCGTTGACTCTTGAATGAGGTATGGCATGGCCGTTTATGAACACCCACTCCATGAACGCGCACGCCTTTTGTTGCGTTTGGAGAGCGTCTTTGCGCAGGTGCGGCAGGAAGTGGCGGACACAAGCGGCCTGCGCGATGCCCTGCGTCCTTTCAATGAGCTGCTTGATTTTTGCAGCCGCCCGGAGTTGCGCCTTGATGTCATTCTGGAACTGGAGCGGCTTGGGCAGAGCCTCGCTGTCTGGGCGCACAGCCCTGAGATCGACGAGGCCCCTTTGCGCGCCTGGCAATTTCGCATAGATCAACAGCTCAAGGTGCTGCGCGAGCACCGTGAACCTTTCGGCCAATTGTTGCGCTATCAGGAAATCATCCAACTCGCGCGCGGCCGATTGGGTGTGGCCGGGGGCCTTGCGGATTGTGATCTGCCCATCCTGGCATTCTGGAACCAGCAAGCCCCCGCGCGTATTCACGGTTTGCTGAATAGCTGGCAGAACAGTTTGGAAATTTTACAGAATAGCACTGATCTGATCCTCGCCTTATTGCGTGACTCCTGCACATGGTTGACTGTGGAAGCCCCGGAGGGGCGTTATGGCGCCCCTTTGGATGCTCGCCGTCCGCCTTCTTTGATTCGCCTGGAGTTGACCGATCAGGTCGATTATTATCCGAAAATCAGTGGGGGTATTCATCGCTTTCATATTCAATTACTGCAATGGTTGGACCAGGGAACGGCGCGCGCGGTAGAATCCACGGTAAAATTCAAACTGGGCCTCAGCGCTCTCTAGACGATCAATCATCTTCCAGTAAAGGACCGTACCATGCATATCGGCACCACCCTCAGTCAATTCATTATTGAAGAAACGCGCCTCTATCCCGGCGCCTCTGGCGACTTCGCCGGCCTGCTCAACGATCTCACCATTTCCTGCAAATTTATTGGCGCGCAGGTGTATCGTGGTGCTTTGGTGGGAGCGTTGGGTAGTGCGGGGACGGATAACGTGCAGGGTGAAGTCCAGAAAAAGCTGGATATCATCTCCAACGAAGCCATCCTCAAGTCCATGGACTGGACTGGCCATCTCGCCGGCATGGCCTCTGAGGAGATGGATGAC
The DNA here is from genome assembly GCF_028215975.1 of Acidithiobacillus ferriphilus. Lineage (NCBI taxonomy): Bacteria > Pseudomonadati > Pseudomonadota > Acidithiobacillia > Acidithiobacillales > Acidithiobacillaceae > Acidithiobacillus > Acidithiobacillus ferriphilus. The sequence goes on along the minus strand of NZ_CP116458.1, from coordinate 2,364,578 downwards.
CCTTACGCCATCCCCCAAAATGTGCCACGCGGAAAGTATCTATTACTTTTTGATCCCTTGGATGGTTCCAGCAATACCGACGTCGGTATCAGCGTCGGGACCATTTTCAGCATTCTGAAGGCACCAGTGGCCGGGCGTGACGCGGAACTCGCCGATTTCCTCCAGCCCGGTGTGGAGCAGGTCTGTGCGGGCTACGCCCTTTATGGCTCCAGCAATATGCTGGTGTACAGCACCGGCTACGGGGTCAATGGCTTTACCCTCGATCCATCCATCGGCGAGTATATATTGACCCACAGCCAGATGCGCATTCCCGAGGACACCAGCGAATATGCGATCAATATGAGCAACCGCCGTCATTGGCAGAAACCGGTGCAACGTTATATCGACGAACTCAATCAGGGTGCGGATGGGCCCCGTCAGCGCAATTTCAATATGCGCTGGGTTGGCTCCATGGTTGCGGACGTGCATCGCATTCTGTGTCGTGGCGGCATTTTCCTGTATCCCTTTGATCAGCGTGATCCGAAAAAGCCCGGCAAGCTGCGCCTGCTCTACGAGGCCAATCCCATGTCCTATCTGGTAGAACAGGCGGGCGGCGCGGCCAGTACCGGTACGACGCGGATCCTGGACATCGCCCCCCAAGGCTTGCACGCGCGTGTCCCCGTTATCCTGGGTGCCAAGAATGAAGTGGAGCGAGTGGTCGCATATCATCGTGACTCATTTTGAAGACCACGAGGTCGACGCAATTTGGTTAGAGCAACTCCAGTTGTCCATAGGTTCAAGCACGGTGACGTTGAGAAAATGCCCGGGGGCTCTATGAGAAAATTTCATCAGTTCAAAAACGCCACTAAAACGAACAAGGCGTTCATAGCGTTATTAACGATTGTGATCAGCCTCGCGTTTCCGGTAGCGGTGTACGCCGATGGCGTGCCTTTGAAACGCGAAGCCCAACATGTCGGGCGCGCGGTTGGTTCCACTGCACATCGAATCGGTCAGGTCGGGAAAGAGATTGGAGTTGGGATTGCGAAAAGTGCAGTCGACGTTGGGCATGCGGCAAAGGCCGGAGCGATCGAATTTTGGAGCGCCCTGCGGGGGCGCGATACGGCGAATAATCGTTCGTTGCCCCCTCCCCAGTGATAAAGAACCAGGCTTGATCATTGTCGCTTTCTGAAATAACGGCATTTTAACGTGTCAAGATGGTACGCCTCCCCCATTTTTTGGGCGATTTCTTAAGGAGAAAAAGTGTGGGAGTTCTTCTTGATAAAGGCGCGGCATTGACGGCGACGGAGTATTATAACTCCAGTATCTTGCGTGCTATTTGGAAAGGCGTACTTTTTCTGTCCGCCTTGATCGGCTATCAACTGCTCACCTATGTGGATATTTTTGCAAGAAATCCGAATGCCTTAGTAGTACTTTCGGCATTCCTACCCATTATGATTGCCTTGTTTCTGGCATCTCAGTGTGCGCGCTCAAAGGCGTTATGGATTATTCTGACCGTTATTTCTGGCGTAATAATATGGCGTAATAGCGCGACTATTGCGCACTATATTGGCTGGATATGTATGGTGCAGCGAAGTGCTCTGTTTATGCTGTTGGCATTTGTTTTTGGGCTCACCTTGCGCTCCGGCCGCCTACCGCTCGTCTCGCGGATTGCAGAGATGGTGCATGGTCCACTGAATGCACGACTGGCGCGCTATACGCGCCAGGTGACGGTGGCATGGACGCTATTCTTTGCGGCGCTGGCAATTTTATTGTTTCTGATATTTTTTATCCTTGGTCAGCATGTATGGGTATTGATTTCCGGCGCGGCTAGCACTGCATTGATTGCATTAATGTTTGTCATTGAGTACGCTGTTCGCTGCCGTAAAATCCCCATCAGCGAGCGGAGCAGTATGGGGGCCGGCATCCGGGCTTACTTTGCCGACAGAAAATCTGTTGCCATTATAAAATCGAATTCATAGTTCTGAATTTATGATATTTATTTTTTGAACAGGGGGTTTTTCTAGGTATGAATTATCTCCCGATGATGACGCATCAATCACTGGATGATGTCGTGGCCATTCGACAAGGCCGAGGCGTCACCCTGCGCCAATTCCTGGCTGACGTGAACCATATCCGACAGCTACTCCGACCCGGGCAGCATTTGCTGAACACCTGTCAGGATCGTTACCATTTCATGGTTGGCCTCGCGGCGGCCATGGTTGCCGGGAAAACCAGCTTGCTGCCTTCCACGTACACCACCGAAAGCGTTAAAAAAATAGTCGATTTCGCGCCAGACCTGTTTTGCATTGGCGATGATGGGAATGATATGGGCTTCCCATACCTGGCGTTTCCGATTGTTCTGCCAGATGCGCCCGTCGATAGCTCACCCACCATTCCGCGTCTGGATGAATCGCTCCCGGTGGCTTACGTGTTTACATCGGGGTCGACCGGAATACCCGTCCCTCACCTTAAAACATGGGGAGATCTTGTGCACTCGGTGCGGGCGGAGGCTCAGCGTCTGGGGTTGCTCGATGGTCGCACCTACACGGTGGTAGGTACCGTTCCACCACAGCATATGTATGGCTTCGAATCTACCATTCTTATGGTGTGGCAATGTGCTGGTATAATTGCCACCGAGCGCTATTTCTACCCAGCGGATATCTATGCAGGGATTTCCTCGGTAGCGCGTCCACGCGTTTTGATCAGTACTCCTGTGCACCTTCGTTCCATGCTCGCTACCGATATGCCATTGCCAAGTGTGGATTTGTTGCTTTCTGCTACGGCACCACTAACTCGGGATCTCGCGGCAAACGCAGAAGCCCGCTTTTGCAGCGATCTGCTCGAAATTTATGGCTCTACGGAAACCGGCGTAGTGGCAACGAGGCGCACTAGCCAAACGAAGGAATGGCATTTACTCCCGGAATTGTCGTGGATGACGAAGGGTGATCGGATTAGGATACAGGGTGGGCATTTGCAGCAGGCGATGGCGGTTGGCGACGCCATAGAAATAGTGGATGAGCAACATTTTCTGTTATATGGCCGTACGGAAGATCTCGTAAACATAGCAGGAAAACGTAGTTCTATTGCACATTTGAATCATCAGCTCACATCTGTCTCTGGAGTTTTGGATGGGGTATTTTTTATGCCCGATGACAGTGGTGATGGGCGAGTAACACGTTTGGTGGCATTTGCCGTGGCTCCGGACTTGGATGTGGAAATAATAATTGAGCGTCTCAAGCAGTGTGTGGATCCCGCGTTTATTCCTCGCCCGCTAAAGATCGTAGATAGCCTGCCTAGGAACACTACCGGCAAGATCTCACGAGAAGCCTTAAAAGCAATGGCCGAGGCTTTGATTGGTAACGAGGAGCGTTCGTCTGAAATATTATGACCATAGCTTTATAATTCCGGTTGGGCACCCGGTATTCGCTGGCCACTTTCCGGGAAATCCGGTTGTGCCCGCCGCCTTGCTTCTGGACGAGACCATTTGTGCTATAGCCGCAGCGGGAGATTTGCCGATAAATGATTGCAGTATTAGCTCGGCGAAATTCTACAGCCCGGTGGCACCTGGTGAATTGTTGAATCTTCGCGTGGTCGTGGCGGATGCTATGCCCATGACCTTTGAAGTCCATGCGGGCGCCCGTCTGATCGCATCCGGTGACTTCTCTGGGCATGTTTGGGAGCGACTCTGATAATGGTTCACCGGTTCAGCACTGTTCGACAATCGCCTGATAGCGAGTGGTTTAGGAGTCCCGAGCGGGGCAGCCGATTTATGCTGCATCTGATGATCTGGATTTCAAAAAAGTTGGGAAGGACGGCTGGTCGTGTGGTCTTATACTTGATTGCGGGCTATTTTTTGCTTTTTGCGCCCTCTGCGCGGGTTGCTTCCCGGGCCTACCTTACCCGCGTTCTCGGGCACCGCGCCGATGCCAGAGATATCTATCGTCATTTCCTGACATTTGCGACGACGATTCACGATAGAGTGTATCTGCTCAGTAACGATGATTCACCGTTTACTATTCAGTTGCATTTGTCCAAAGACGTGGAGCGGGCGATTGCCGGCATGCCTGGAGCCCTATTGGTGGGTGCGCACCTGGGCAGTTTTGAGGTATTGCGGTCTGTCGGACTGAAGTATCCTGGGGTGCCGGTGGTGATGGTTATGTATGAGGATAATGCAAAAAAGCTCAATACCACGCTGGCGAGTATGAAAATCGGAGAACGGCCTAATATTATCCCGCTAGGCCGCTGGGACACGGTGCTGCGTGTTCAGGAGCAATTGGAAAGGGGTGCGTTGGTCGGTTTCCTCGGTGACCGGTCTGTAGGGACAGAGAAAAAACGGATCATCCCTTTCCTCGGAGAGCCCGCCGCATGGCCGATCGGCATTTTTCGTATTGCGGCGCTGCTCAATCGGCCTTTGTATTTCATGGCCGGTCTTTATACGGATCCAGGGCGCTATGAAATTTTCATAACGCAGATTGCCGATTTCTCTTCTGTAGAGAAAGCGGATCAGGATAAGGCTATTCAGGATGCGATGTTGAAATATGTCAATGAGGTTGAAAAACATTGCCATACGGCTCCTTATAATTGGTTTAACTTTTATGATTTTTGGGAAGAAAATAATAATATTAAAATGAAAAAGGATTATGTGAAATGAATGCCAGGCGCAGTCAACTGGAGTCCCATGCCGCGGTCACCGCGCCCGCTATTCACCGGTTATTTATCAGATTTATGGTGCTTCGGCGGATATTCCATCTGTCCAGAAAATATGTCATTGGTACCGTGCTCGCGTTTTTCCTCGGGGGTTCCGTGATAACACAAACGGCCTGCGCGACAGACTGGAACATAACAGAATTAATGCATGCGTTGGCGCAAGTGAAGTCTAGCCATGCCTCTTTTGTAGAGACAAAATATATTGGCTTTCTGGATAAGCCAATACAATCATCTGGCAATATGCGCTTTGTGGCACCGGATACTCTGGAGATGCATACTGTCAAACCCAGCGATCAGATGATGCTGGTGCAAGGCAATATTCTCACTATGGGTAAATATATTATTCAATTGGACGATCACCCAGAATTGCTCGCCTTTGTCGACAGCATTCGCGGGGTGTTGACCGGAAATATGGGGTTATTAGAGACGCATTTTATGCTTTCGCTTAAAGGCAACAGAAATAGCTGGACGTTAATTCTGATACCGAAGCAAAATGAGTTTGCAAAACAGATTAAGCATGTCACCATTAGTGGTATCGGGCACATGGTACGCAGTATTGAGATTGTAAAGAAAAATCACGATTGGTCGCTTATTAGTATAAGAGACTCGTCTACTCCATGAGAAAATTCCGATGGTTGGTTCTGGGTGTGTGGCTGGCGATACTAATCGGCGCCATTGGCGTAATCATCAATACAAAATTTGAGTCTACGCTATCCGAATTTTTGCCAAAATCACCTAGTGCACAGCAGGAGCTGTTGAACGAACAGTTGCGCAATGGTGTGCTCTCACGCAAGATTTTAGTGGAAATAAACGGCGGCGATGCTGCTACAAGGGCGCGTATTTCCGCGCAAATGGTTCTCGATCTCCGTAAGTACAAGCAATTTGAACTTGTGAGTAACGGGAATGCGGGCGTAAATTCCCAAATATATAGTTATTTGTTCATGCACCGCTATGTGTTGAGCGCAGCTACCAAGCCAGAGCTATTTTCGGTAAAAGGTCTGCACGATGCGATAGAAAAGACGCTCAATAACCTGGCTGGCCCCGGCGGGGAGGCAATGGCAGCGCTTTTCCCGAGTGACCCTACTGGAGCCATGATTGGCATGGCCAAGGGGATAGGTGGGATGTCGAAACCACGAGTCCTGGATGGTGTGTGGGCATCGTCGACCGGAGATAGCGCATTGCTTTTGTTGCAGACGCGATTCCCGGGATCGGATAGCGACGCACAACAACAGGCGATAGCTACCATAAAAAAGATATTCAAATTGGCGCAAAGGGATATGGGGAGTTCTGGCCAAGGTACCAGATTACAGTTGACTGGTGTGGGTGTGATTTCTGTGGCGGCACGCAATACGATCGTCCATGCCGCAGAGTCGATGTCGCTGATAAGCGGCACATTAATTATTATGCTGCTTTTGTTTGTATACCGGTCTCTGGTGGTGCTCGTATACAGCCTTGTGCCCGTGATGTCTGGCGTTATCGTTGGTATCGCGGCGGTGTCTTTAGGTTTTGGGATGGTTTATGATATCACTTTGGGATTCGGCACGGCACTGATCGGGGAAGCGGTAGATTATTCAATCTATTTCTTTGTGCAGACCGGGGAAATGGCTACCGGCGCTGAGTTATGGAAAAAAAATTATTGGCCCATCATCAGGCTGGGTGTTTTTACCTCAGTGGTCGGTTTTGCCAGTCTGCTGTTTTCTAATCTGCCAGGGCTCGCCCAGCTTGGCCTCTATGCCATTACTGGCCTACTCACCGCCGCAGGTGTTACCCGCTTGGTATTGTCAAGGCTGCCCGCACATCATTTTAAACGGCGCGATTTCGAGCGGGTGGGTGATGTTCTTCTCGACGTTATGCGTATGCTGTCGTCCGCAAGATGGATCGTTATTTCATTGACGATCATTGCGAGTGGCATTTTGCTTGTCCATCGCGATCATATCTGGAGTCACGAACTGTCGGCGCTTAGTCCAGTTCCTAAAGCCGATCAGTTACTCTATGCGAAGTTGCGTAAGGATATGGGGATACCTGATGAGGGATATTTGCTGGTTGTCTCCGGAGCAACCCGTAACCTGGCTCTGGAAAATGCCAGTAAAATTGACCCGCTATTAGAACGGCTCCAGATCTCTGGAATTATTGGCGGCTTTGAAACACCTACTCGTTTTTTGCCCGGCATGGAATCCCAGGTGGAGCGGAGATCGGCTTTGCCTTCGGAACCTGTTCTGATCACACGTTTAGAAGCGGCGGTGCGCGGTTTGCCGGTGTCAGCATCACGGCTCTCCCCGTTTGTCCAAGCGGTGGAGCGGGAGCGGAAGCTGCCGCTACTGACTTATGCTGAGCTGCCAGCGGGTGTTCAGCAGATTGTCGACAGTATGCTTGTGCATCATGGCCAGGAGTGGAGCGTGTTGTTACCAATTATAGCGCCATCATCCGGTAAGATTGACTCTAAGGCAGTGCAAGCCGCAATGATGCATCATCATATTGATGATGCTATCTTTGTTGATATTTCTGGCGCCACCAATACGCTTTATTCTGGGTATATCAGGAATGCGCTCAAGCTTTCTTTGGCCGGTGTTCTAGGTATTATCATTTTATTGTTAGCAGTCTTCCGATCCGTGATACGTGTTGTTCGAATCATGTTACCATTAATTGCTGCGGTACTTGTGGTAGTAGCTGCATTTGTGGTGATGGGTGTCGAGTTGAATATTATGAATCTCATTGGACTGATGTTGATAGTTGCCGTAGGGTCTAACTACGCACTATTCTTTGATCGTGGCGGGCAGATGAATAGGGAAGGCTCGTCACGCACTTTATTATCTTTGGTTGTTGCCAATATGGCCACGGTTATCGGTTTTGCGCCGCTGGCCTTCTCCGGAGTCCCAGTCCTTCAGGCAATTGGTGCCACTGTTGCTCCCGGCGTGATATTGGCGCTTTTATTTTCTGCCAGCTTGGTTGAGCGCAGAGGTTTATTGTAGCGCGAGCGTTGTGCTTAGTCGGCTTGATGGTTTTGTACGTAATTACTGAGGTTTCTTAGGCAACTGAATATCTCTGTTTTATTGGCTCCTTCGCCAGATAGCATCACCCCGTATTTCTTGGTGATTACCATAGACAGCTCCAGGAGGTCGATAGAATCCAAGCCCAATGGGCCGCCATAGAGTGGGGCCTCAGGATCTACTTGCAAAGGGTCCCCTGGCAGGTTCAAGGATTTTATAATTAAACGGCTTAAGTCTGCTTCTTCTGGGGTAAGGGCCATTCTTTAATGTCTCCATTTTGACTGTCGTTGTACGTCAGATCCCGCTGGTCTGCCAATGGTGCGCGTAGCTTTAATCCGCTCTGCACGCGTTGTCAGGAGTGCACCGTTCTCTCATTTCCGCCAGTGCTCCCTCGTCGAGCGTAGCCTTGGGATTGTAACCCAGAATAAGGTGTCGTCCAGCATCCTCTGTGGCGGGGTTTGCCAGCGAAGATGGCATCGGGAGGCGTGTGGTCAGCAGGTGCCCGTTGACTTTTAGCCGCTTCACCATCACAATGGTCTTTCAATATCACATTGATTTATAATATATATGTCCATTCTGATGATTTCTGGCGTGACCGCTACAAGTTGCATTGGCCGTGGTCTGGAACAGACCTTGGCCGCATTGCATGGTCGGCGGGGCGGGCTTGCGCCTTGTGTATTCCGCGACGTGGTCGTCGACACTTGGGTCGGTGAAGTGGCTGGCGTGGATGACGAAGAAATGGATGCGGATCTGCGCGATTTCAATTGTCGTAACAACCGCTTGGCCCAGCTCGCACTTTCTCAGGATGGTTTTACAGATGCTGTTGAGGTGGCCGTCGGGCGCTGGGGGCGACGACGCGTGGGTGTTTTCCTGGGAACGAGCACTGCCGGTATGTTACGTACCGAGTGGGCGTTTCGACATCGTGACGCAGTGAATGGCCAGCTACCGGCAGAATTCGTATATGCCGGTACCCATAGTCCTTATTCCCTTACGGAATTTGTCCGGCGTAAGCTTGGTCTTGCAGGGCCTGCTGTGGCTGTCTCGTCGGCGTGTTCTTCCAGTGCGAAGGTCTTCGCCTCCGCCCAGCGGATGATAGATTGCGGTTTGATTGATGCGGCGGTGGTGGGCGGTGTGGATTCATTATGCGCGACGACACTCTATGGTTTTGAGTCTCTGGGTCTTTTGGCCAAAGAGCCGTGTCGACCGTTTAACGGTGATCGTGCGGGCATTTCTATTGGGGAGGCGGCTGCGTATATGCTTGTGGAGAGAGTGACTGGTCCTCAGGATCGCGAAGCCGTCTGGTTGTTGGGTGTCGGCGAGTCAAGCGATGCCTATCATATGTCCTCACCACATCCGGAGGGTCTGGGCGCGCGCTTGGCCATGGAGCGCGCGCTAGTCTCCGCAGGGTTGGGCCCTGAACATATTGATTATATTAATCTGCACGGTACTGGCACCGTGGCGAATGATGCGGCAGAGGCAATCGCTATAGCGAATGTCTTCGGTACCGCAACACCTTGCAGCTCGACAAAGGGGGCTACGGGCCATACATTGGGCGCAGCAGGTGCTTTGGAAGCGGCCATATGCGTATTGTCCATTCAAAACGGCTTTATGCCGTCGGGCCCATATACCGGACCGCGGGATCATGCGATGGAAATTAATTATATTTCACAAAATCAGGGAGGTGCGATCTCCACGGTGTTAAGTAATTCATTCGGTTTTGGTGGTAGTAACTGTAGCCTGATTTTTGGCCGTTCCATTTAACGAACCGGGGTTTTGCTATGCATCCTGTGTATGTGGAAGGCATTGGTGTGTTGGGGCCGGGCATCCAAAGCTGGCAAGAGGCCGTATATTTACTGAAGGGCGAACATACCTATCTGCCCGGAAAGGCGATATTATCGTCGCCGGAATCCTTACCCCCGGCAGAACGACGCCGCGCCAGCAGAGGGGTCATGGCCGCACTGCAGGTGGGATATGCGGCCTGTGCCATGGCGGGTATCTTGCCTGCGGAGCCTGCATCGGTGTTTGCTTCTTCGGGTGGCGATGGGGATATCTGCAACGCCATTTGTTCCGCGATGGCCGCAGGCGACCATCTGATATCGCCCACCCAGTTTCACAATTCCGTGCACAACGCGATTTCTGGTTACTGGGGCATTGCGACGGGCGCGATGGCGCCATCGTCTGTGGTGAGCGCCTATGATGGGAGTTTTGCGGCTGGCCTGTTAGAAGCCGTGTCGCTGCTGCTGACGCTCCGTACCCCCGTGTTGCTGGTGGCCAGTGATCAGGATTATCCCTTCCCGCTATACGCCGCTCGCCCGGTACCCGATATTTTTGCGGTTGCGCTGTTATTGACGGTAACGCCGCAGCCCGGTAACGCGCTGGCGCAGATCCGGATTTCTGGCGATATGCCCTTTGTCGAGCGGCCTGGGCAAGCGATGTCCGACGCGCAGCTTGACGATCTCTCCAGAGCCATCCCCGCGGCGCGTTGTCTGCCGCTGCTGCAATCCATCGCAAGGCGCGATACCGGAAATATCGTATTGGAGTATTTACCTTCTCAATATCTGGTGCTTGAAGTGGCGCCGTGTCGATAGGTCGTCAGTGGATCTCTGATCACATTCCGCATAAAGGCAATATGCTCTTGCTGGATTGCGTAGAGCGCTGGGATGATGAACAGATTCTTTGTGTCGCGAGCAGCCATCGAAGCACAAGCAACCCATTGCGCGCGGGTGGACGGCTGGGTGCGATTTGCGGTGTCGAGTATGCGGCACAGGCCATGGCTGTACATGATGCATTGGTACGGACGAAAGAAGGTGGCGAGCCTCAAAGGAGCGGTGCTGGTTACCTCGCGAGTGTCCGCGAATTATGTATGGAAATAACGCGCCTCGACGATATCGAGGGCGATCTGGCGGTCAGCGCAACAAGGCTCGCGGCCCACAGTAGTTTGCTTTACAGCTTCGTTATTTCCACTGACCGACGTATACTTGTTAAGGGTCGAATCATTATTTTCGTGGCGGCTCAACAGGAAGTCCCTTGATGTGTAAACGTGCCTTGGTGACGGGCGGGAGTGGTGGCATTGGTGCCGCTATCTGCCAAAGGCTGGCCGCAGATGGCTTTGACGTCATTATTCATACCCATCGCAACCTGGTAAAAGCTACCGCGTTGGCGGCGTACATCCGAGACGCTGGCGGTCGCGCAGCGGTGTCCGCCTTCGATATCACCGACCGCGAGGCGACCACCCAGTCCGTGCAGGAATTGATTGCGTCGGGGCCGATACAGGTGTTGATCAATAATGCCGGAATCCACGATGATGCGGTGTTTCCAGGACTCAGTCCGCAGCAGTGGCAGGAGGTCATAGATGTTTCGTTGAACGGCTTCTTCCATGTTACGCAGGCCGTATTGATGCCCATGATCCGCACCCGCTGGGGACGGATCATCAATATTACCTCCGTGGCGGCGCTTATGGGGAATCGCGGACAAGTAAATTACGCAGCAGCGAAAGGTGCGCTACATGCGGCGACTAAATCGCTAGCGTTGGAAGTGGCTAGTCGGGGTATTACCGTCAACGCCGTCGCGCCCGGCATTATCGCCACGGAAATGAGTGCACGGGCTTTTGATGTCGCGCGTATCACCCAGATGGTACCCATGGGGCGGGCGGGGCAACCGGCCGAGGTCGCTGATCTCGTAGCTTTCCTGGCCTCAGAAAAAGCGGCTTATATCAGCGGGCAGATTATATCTATCAATGGTGCCATGGTATGAATACGGATTTGGCGACCCAGCAATCCGAGCGTCTCGTATTTTTTACCCTGGCACAACTCTGCATTATTATTCTGGCCGCGCGCATCGCGGGAAGCTTGGCTGCCAGGATAGCCCAGGCCACTGTTGTTGGAGAAATTATCGCGGGCATTCTGTTGGGCCCTTCATTGTTCGGCTGGATAATGCCAGTTCCTTCTCTTTGGGTTTTCCATTCTACTCCGTCAGGGCCGTTAGATGTCCTTTCCCAGTTAGGTCTCATCTTGCTGATGTTTCAGGTCGGCCTGGAATTCGACTTTTCGCACCTTAAGAAAAAAGCCAATCGCCGTGTGGTGTTATGGATAGCAATGGCTAGCCTGTTGTTACCATTCGCTACGGGTTTGGGCGTGGGTTTCATGAGCGCGCCTCTGCTTTCTCCGGAGGCGAACCGCTGGGTTTCGGCGCTCTTTGTGGCTACTGCTTTTTCCATTACAGCTGTTCCTGTTCTCGGCCGCATTATGATGGAGCTGGGTATAACGAAATCCCGACTCGGGGTGATCGCCATCAGCGCCGCAGCGATAAATGACGTGGTGGGCTGGTTATTGCTCGCACTGGTAACGGCCTTGGCGCTTGCGCAATTTCAATTCCCTTTATTTTTGGCCAAGGTATTTTTCGTTCTTCTTTTTGTCCTGGCATGGTTTTTCTTCGTTCGCCCACTCATGAAATGGGCGGTCCGCCACTTTAATGCCGGGCATGAGATATCTGCGACTTTTCTGGGGATTGTTCTGGTGAGCATATTCATCTCGGGTATGATTACCTCAGCATTAGGGATATTCACGATATTTGGTGGGTTTATTATGGGCGTCATATTGTATGACGAAGCTGATTTCGCCAAGCTATGGCAAGCGCGTGTTGCCCCTTTCGTTTCAGTTTTTTTTCTGCCAATATTTTTTACATATACCGGCTTGCGAACTAATATTGCTGCGCTCGATGGCGTATGGCCGTGGATTTGGTGTGGTTTAATATTGATATCGGCGACGATCTCCAAGTTTGTTGGAGTATATGCCGCCGCGCGGATTTCAGGATTAAATCATCATCAGGGGAAAATAATGGGGGTCATGATGAATACCAGGGCACTCATGGAGCTTGTGGTCATTAATGTGGGTTATGATATGCGGGCTATTTCGGAAAAAACTTTTACCATGCTGGTCATTATGGCCATTGTGAGCACCGTCGTCACCACGCCGTTGTTGCGGCGCTGGTTGCCTCATGCGCAAGGGCGACATGGGGAGGTCGTTGCTACTTGAAAATGCTGAACAGTGGGGGCATATGACAGCTAACGCTGGTGCTGTATCCGGCGCGCCAATAATATTGGCAGACGTATTATAAAGCCGAAAAATAAACGGGTATGCATCCAGGTCAATAGAATGTTGTCACGCAGGTAATGAAAATGAGAAATCCCGCCGTCGCTGGTCTCAAAATAACGCACGGATGCCGGTAAATTGATAATACGGATTCCCATCCAGGACATTCGTACAGCGGCTTCGGGATCGAAGTCGAAACGCCGCATCCAGCGCTGTTTGTGCATGAGGCGCTGGAGGGGGGCCAAGGGATAAACGCGAAAGCCAAACAGGGAGTCGCCAATACCCCCGCCTAATGTTTCCAGGTTGGCCCACCAGTTGGATATCTTACGACCTTTTACCCGAAGAGCAGGGGCGCTGGCATCAAAAACCGGTACGCCGAGAATCATGGCGTCAGGGTTGTTGGCAGACGCCTGCATAAATGCGGGGACTTCCCCGGCGGGGTGCTGACCATCGGAGTCCATCGTCAATACATGGGTATAGCCCTGTCCCTGGGCTTGCTCCAAGCCATATCGTATAGCTTCTCCTTTGCCACGGTTATGGGAGAGGATGAGAATGCGTAATCCACCATCCCGGCGCGCTAATTCCTGGAGGCCTATCGCCGTGCCGTCGGTGCTCCCGTCGACGACGACCCAGACAGGGTTCCAATGTTGACGTGCCGCGGCCACTGTTGCATAGACTTTGGGCCCGGGGTTGTAGCTCGGAATAAGCAATAAGTGGGTGCTGGAGGGTTGTTTCATTCCAATTCGTCTGCTGCCGCTGACGCGACGTTTGGTGGTAAGGGATTGCCTGCCAGAGCTGAGTGAAAATAGGTTTCCAGTTCCACTATCGTACGGCGTACGTCCGTTGGTGGATCGAAGCGGCGACCTATCTCTATACGGTAGTGAATAGGCATGGCCGGCTTGCGAAAGAAGGGCCATCCCTTACCGAGAAAGGGAGAGTCTGCGGTGATTAATATGGTCTGGATGGGCACATGGGCCTGCTTGGCAATCAGCGCAATGCTGCCCCGTATGGTTCCGATGGGAAGGGGATGACTTCGCGTGCCTTCCGGGAAAAGAAGCAAATGACTGCCACCACGTAGTTCTTCGACGGCAAGGTGAAGCATGTGGCGTAAGGCGTCATTACGAATGTAACAAGCCAGGCGCGCACCGGCGCCAAAAAATGGATTGTCTACCAATTCCGCTTTCATAATGCACGCTAGGCGCGGCATGCGCGAAAGAATCATAATCGCATCAAGCAGTGAGGGATGATTCGGTGCGATGATCATCGGTAACTCATCGCTGAGTGTATCGAGTGCGCTAATGTCAAAATGGCAAGCACCGAGAGCGGATAATGTCCGCAGATACAGCCTAAATCCCATGGAAATAACCCATCTCCCAATTAATTTCCGAAGTTTTATCGGAAATATAATATTCATGGGTAGTGCAAAAATAGACCATAAAAGACTAACGCTCGCCAAGAGCGCGAGGCCAATGTAGAATACCACATATTCTCTGGCGGAGCGTATTTTTTCAACAAATCTCATGGGATGGAGACATTGGTCGTGATGGTCTGGCCTGCAATGGCACATGGCTAGCATGTATCTGCATGAATATCTGACCCTTAGCCGGTATGCACTCCAACATTGACGTCGCCCTAAGCAGAAATAAGGATCTTAAATAAATTACCAGATTTTCCTAGCTTGTATCACAGGAGGTAAATTATGTCAACAGCTTCGCGCTTGCTGCCGAAGCTGTTAATTTTGGTTCTCGGAATGTGCAGCGCGACATTATTTTACGGAGTGTTAGTGTCCATTACTATTATCAGCAAAGTATCCGCTGATTCAAATCGAGAGTTGTTGTCATAAAGTATAAGGCCGTTTTGGCCCTTAATAAGACGCTTCTGTGCGGCGCGCATCCCAGCCAAAACAGAACGGAATAAATTGCTTGCCGGTGATGTCACTCGACCTGGCGTCTGGACACGCCTATCTCCAATTTGGAGAATGGCGTACCAGGGGCGGGGAGAACGTTTTTAAAGCGCTGGTAGCATGCAATGTAGAGACTGGGATTTTTATGAATGCACGACTCCGCCTGTGGCCTCGATCTCCACAAGAAGTTCGGATCTGCAGATGTCCGCTTGAATGTATAGCGTTTTCGTCGCCGGTGCGATAAGCCGATCCAGTTCTGCCTGGATAATGGTTAGGTCCGCTATGTTGCGAAAATAGACGCGATAATTCAGCGTCTCTAATGTATGTAAATGATGCCCGGCGACGCGATTCGCTTCATCGATAACCGCGGAAATGTTCCGTATGCTTTCCTGGGTTTGTGCGGCGACATCATCGATATGCAAGGTGTCGTGTCCAACAATGCTGGCGGTTCCGGAAATAAATAAGGCATGTTGCTGATCTAGATTGAGCCATCCGCCGCGCGAGAAGGTAGGGCTGCATGGCCCATATTTTTTGGGATAGCGATAGGCGCTAATCTGTCTGGGATTTTCCAGAGCTACAGATTTGTCCCGCCCGGCGAGAAAGTGTACGACTAAGTTTGTGGAGGATGTCCCTACGGCACTCGCGGCGGGAATGCTATTTTCCTCGGAAAGTCGATCGTGGGCAATAAACGAGCCTTGGCGCCCGATATTGAACTGGCGATAGTGTTCCAGGCCGTGCGTGGCGCCGTTGATGTCGGGTAAAAAATTCCAGACGCGGAGTAAGTGAATATGGCCGATTTCTTGGAGGAGGTTGAATATTTGCTGATAGGCTTCTTGAGCGCACGACTGAATGGGCGGGGGATTGATATTTTCGCCATCGTCTACCGGTGTTGTTATAGCCAGGGCAATACTGCCTAAAGTAAGGGTTGCGCTACGCCGATAGCGTATATCCAAATAATGTCCAGGAATTACGGGCTGGGTCGTACTCCATATTTCACAGATATCAGCTCCGTAAATGGTCAGGGGTGTTTTTATAATGCCACTATTTTGGTCGGTACCGATCCCTGACGTGAGTTGGCTGTTGAACAAAACGATACCGAGAATATTTTTTGTGCGCAGCGCATTCCTGTTTAATGCCGTTGCTGCCGGAGCGTAGGTAAGCGTAAGCTGCGTGCCCGTGCTTGTTGACATGACCTTATCTCCACGCATGGTTAAATCCTGATGTTTTCCTTTCGCTTTTTGTATGCGGCCCAAGACCGTCCGAGGTGCCGTATCGACATCAGATAATAGACCATCTTGAAGAACCGTAATGATGTCCAAATCGGTGTTTTATCAAAAATATCTCCTGCAAGAACGGATAGCACGGCCTCTTTGGTGCGTGCCGGATTGCCCGGATACATGAACATATCGCGCAGGGCGGGCTGTGTAATGCGATAAATGTACCAGGAGAATACCTTCCCCCCGTGCCGGCTTTTCCGGTCAAAGTGACGCAATGCGGCGGCGGCACGTCGCGGTTGCCGCAGGCAAATATCAATAGTATCGGCACCGATAAAAGCGCTTTGCATCGCGAGCATGACGCCCGACGAAAAGACCGGATCGTAAAATGCGAATGCATCCCCTAACATGAGGAAGCTTTCCCCATGGGTTTGCGCGCAGATATAGGTGTAATTGCCAGTAGCTTCGACATCGGTCACGCGCCGTGCGTCTGCTAGTCGCATCGCCAGCTCGGGAGACATGGCGATAGTGTCCGCAAAAAAATCTTCCACGGGTTTCTTTCGCGTTTTTAGATAAGAGGGCCATACCACCGCCCCCACGCTGGTGGTTCCATCGGCTAACGGTATGAACCAGAACCATCCGTGTTCAAACCAGAATAGCGAAATATGCCCCTCTTCACTGGCAGGGAGGCGATGTGCCCCACGGAAATGCGCATAAAGGGCGGAACTGTTATGTTTCGGGTTATTCTGCTTGATCTTGAAGCATGTTCCGAGAAATGTATCTCTACCGGATGCATCAACCAGGAACCGTGCTTTCCATGTTTCTGTCGATCCATCCTCGCGGAGGGCGTGAACTATGGCACCTTTCTCCTGCGGCAAAAATTCAACCGACCGGGCCCGGCATCCCTCAATCGTTGTCGCGCCTTTTTTGCGCGCATTGCGAAACAGAATATCATCGAAGTCTGCGCGTCTGACCTGATAGGCCATGGGCATGGATTTGTCCCATGCATCGGCAAATAAGAAGGCTTCTCTTTTTTTTGTATGGTAGGGTGAGTTGAATTCTGCACCCCACTTTTTCATCCCGATCTGATCTACCTCCTGGGCAACACCCAATTGTTGCAGCAGCGGTAAATTGGCGGGGAGCAGGGACTCACCTATATGAAATCTTGGATGATGTGCTTTTTCTAGTATGGTGATTCGGTGGCCGCGCTCGGCGAGCAGCGCACCGATCGTCGAACCTGCCGGTCCGCCACCTATAACCAGAACGTCGCATTCGTGTGTCGCAGGATCTGCGTTTGATATCTGTTGTTCTCTGGTCATCCGTCGTTCCTCCAGTGGAGCTTTCTATGAAGGCTACACTGACTTATTTAGTTAGCTCGGCGCATTGGTCGATGATGTGTGATCACCGCAAGCACCTGTAACGGTGTGCTTGTATATTTGTGGGAGCGCTTTGACGTCCTTGAATATCATGGATAAAGACACGCTACGTAGTTCTTTATGGCTACACAGCTCTAGTAGTCTGGGCAACACAACCAGCCCCAGCTTGTTATCATGCAACAGTAGTATGTCTCCGGCGGCCAGGTTGCGGCTGAGGCGGCGGAGTACGGTGTCTGGATTTCGAGATGTTGTGTCGTAACCACGACGAGTCCACGCGACGTGGTGCAGACCGAGGCGCCGTAATACCCCGCCCAAGAATGGACTGCGAAAGCCAAAAGGCGCGCGGAAGAAACGCGGTGCTGTCCCATGCGTCGCCTCTTCGATAGCTTTTTGTGCTTTAACAATGTCGTTCGCTAATGCGCTTGGGCCGCCGAACGCGAAAAGCATGTTGTGGCGATAACTGTGATTTTCTACGCTATGGCCACGCCGAAGTATTTCGGCGACTAAATTCGGGTGCGCAGCAGCTTTCTCACCGATGCAAAAAAAGGTGGCTTTGGCGTTATGCAGGTCTAGCTGATCCAGTATTTGAGTGGTTATTTCTTCATTTGGCCCATCGTCGAAGGTGAGGGCAATTTCGCGACGTGCGACAGCGGTTTGAGGCAGGCGGACTAAATTCGGGCTGATCAATTTGCAGCGTGGACAAAGGACGAGCATGGCAAGCACGACCTGGCTGAATATTATACTTGCCAAAATGTATAGTGCGATCGTTTCTAGCATGAGTTGATATATTCTCTTTGTCGACTCTGTGAGTTATTGTAACGACAGATTATCTCTCTTTCAGCAAGGAGTCACTCATTGCGTCCATGTCGGCACTCAGCGCCGCGCCGCCGCGCCCCCCTGGGGCCTTGCCGGGGGCGGTACAGTGGTCACCAAAGCGCGGGTATTGTGCCTCATATTTTAGATATTGCGGTAATAGCGGTGTACTTTTTTCTGAATGCGCCAAAATGCCTCGTTCTGTGCGCCTCTATTAGCGGAAATCTTGTTTAAACAAATGGATATGTTATATTGGACTGAGGTTTGACAGCGGCGTGTACTTGCCTGATCCCACCGTCGGTATCTGAACAATCTTGAGAATTCCGAAAAATCGGCTATAAACTGGTTCATGGATGATTTTTAACGCAGCGGCGACAGGCGCTGCCCTTGTGTCTGTCGCCTGCACGGGTTATATGGCTGGATGCTGATGATGGAGAACAAAATTGTTACCTGAAAGTGCTAAGTCCTATCTGCTCAATGCCATCTATCAGTGGTGTGTGGACCAGGGTTATACCCCGTATATCCTGGTGGTTGTGGCTTATCCGGGGGTGTCTGTTCCGAGTGGCTACGAAAAGGATGGACGGATGATTCTTGATGTTTCGCCGCGCGCTTGCCACAGTCTCAATATGGCGGATGACTGGATTACTTTTAATGCCCGCTTTGGTGGGGTCGCCCGCACGGTAGATGTACCGATGGCGGCTGTGGCGGCGATTTACGCCGCGGAGACACAGGAGGGGATGGGTTTTGCCGATCCCGAAATTCCAACCACACCGCCGTCGTCCCCAGAGGGCGGCGGTGTGGAGAGCGCGGACAAACCCATAGGTAAGTCCGAGCGCCCTTCACTGCGGGTGGTGAAATAGTGAGGCTTGGCCTGCTGCTCAGCACGATGCTGCTCCTTTGTGGAAGCACGGCGGAGGCCAATATTTATGCGTATACCGATAGCAGTGGGGTAGTGCATTTGACCAATGTGCCTGGCGGGAATGACAGGTACCGGATGGTCATGCGAACGCCGAAAATGGCGGTAGCCATGGCGCGCGCAGATTTTAACCGGGTGGCCAGGGCGCATTATCAGGCACTGATTCGGGCGGCGGCTAGCCGTTATGGAGTCAGTCCGGCGCTGGTTAACGCCGTGATTAGCGCCGAGTCCGGTTATAATGCAGGGGCGGTTTCACCCAAAGGAGCGGTCGGGCTGATGCAACTCATTCCGGCAACGGCGGATCGTTTCGGGGTGGCCAACTCCTTCAGCCCGGCTGACAACATCAATGGTGGCACGGCGTATCTGGCCCATCTGTTGCGGGTATTTAGTGGTGACCTGAAACTGGCCGTAGCCGCCTACAACGCGGGATCGAAGGCCGTGATCCAGGCGGGTTATCATATCCCGCCTTTTGCGGAAACCCAGGCATACGTGCCGCGGGTACTCGCTTATTATCGGCAGTACCTGAATAGCGGCGGCAAGGCGGGCGGTCTGAATTCGCAAGCGGTGGTGCAAGCTGCCCCGCAGCTTATTCAGGTATCTAATCCGTAGGCTTGTAGTTTTTTACGCAAGGTGTTGCGATTAATGCCTAACCACTGGGCAGCCGTGCCGCGTTGCCCGTTACAGTGCTGCAGCGTGTTGGCAAGCAGTGCGCGCTCCACTTCGCCTATTATCATCGCATGCAAATTACTGGGTACCTCGCCCTGCAAATCTGCCAAATAGCGGTCCATGACTGCGGTCACACAATCGCTCAACGATAGGTTCGTGGTTTCCATGGCCAGCCCTGCTCAGGGGCGACTGAGGAGCGTGACTTGGTAACCGGCTGCGGTCGTTAATGCGGGGCTGCTGAGTGTAAATGGTACCGCAGTGCCGGGAACAAACCCGGAGCGGGCATGGAATGCGCCTCTCAGGTATTGAGCGGCGGTAAACTGCAGATGCGCTATCGGCGCACCGTAGACATTGCTGAGGGTGACTTCGATCACCGGGTAGGCCTGGACTTTATTGGCCACATTTTCGATGTTGCCGGTGATGCGCGCCAGATGCTTCCCCGCCTGGGTAACCTGACTGTTTAAAATACGGATCTCTTTGTTAGGACCCGGCCACGGGATGGTGACGCCCAATTGTTCGGCGCTACTCAGTAAGATGCGGCGCACTGGCGCGCTGGTGGCGGCGTAACTATAACTGCGTGTCCACCAAAGTGCCTGCCCGATCAGGGCGATAATCAGCAGGGTAATGGTCAGGATGAGCAGAAGTTTACCCAGAAAGCGCCCCAGGCTGCTACCGGAACGCGTATCCTCTGCGGCGATATCGAAATGGAAGATTTGCTGGCAGACGCTGCATTTCGCTTGATAGTGATGCTCGCGCAACGCGTTGTTATCGGTGGCGAAGGTCGATTCACAGCGGGGGCAGATGATTTCCATGGTCATACTCCGATTTTGCGCTGGCCATAGAGGAGCGACCAGTCTTCTTCGTGTTGCGGGGCGGCGAGATCGAAATAGGGTCTATAGGCGGCGGTAATCTCCGCTTCTTGACGGTGCAGGATGCCGGACAGGGCGATCCAGCCTCCGGGACGGACCGCGTCAGCCAAGGTGACGGCGAGGGCCAACAAGGGGGCCGCCAAAATGTTGGCGACCAGAATGTCGGCCATGGGCAGGCTGGCGTTTTCCGGTAGCGCGAGTTGCAGGCCGGTACTGACACCATTGCTTTCAGCGTTGGCGGCGGCTACCTGCAGCGCAACGGGGTCCGTATCTACGCCGAAGGCATGGTCGACCCCCAGCAGCAGCCCGGCGATGGCCAGGATACCGGAGCCGCAACCGTAATCGATAAGGCTTTCGCCCCCGCGGATGCGCGCGTCCAGGAAACGCAGGCAGAGCGCCGTGGTGGCGTGGGCGCCGGTGCCAAAGGCCTGGCCGGGATCGAGATGCAGCACACGAGTGGCGTCGGCGGGCGCCGCATCCCAACTGGGGGCGATCCAGAGGCGACCGAAGCAGCGTGCCGGGAAAGCAGCCTGCGTCGCCGCCACCCAGTCTTGTTCCTCCAGCGGCGTGAATTGTACTGCGAATTGCTGCCAGTCATTGTCTCTGACCAGTCTTTGCAGAATCGCTTCATTATGGTCGTCGGCAGGAAACAATGCCTGGCACTGGCTGTTCTGCCAGATCAGGCCTTCATCGAACACGGCTTCACTATCATCGCCCTCAAGAAAGGTGACGGCTTCTGCCCCGGCATCCAGCAATCGCGCCTCGATGGCTGCCGCGGCTGCCGCGGGGACACGCATGTCGAGCTGCCACCAGGCAATCTTCATAGGTCGAGCAAGGCCTCCAGATAGTGGATGTGCACCCCGCCTGCGGCGTACTGGGCCTCTTCCAGGATACGCCGGTGCAGGGGGATATTGGTCTGGATACCCTCAATGGTGGTCTCGCGCAGGGCGCTGCGCATACGCATATTGGCCTCCTCGCGGTTGCCTCCGAACGCGATGATTTTGCCGATCATGGAGTCATAGAAGGGTGGCACGCGATAACCCGCATAAATGTGACTGTCGACCCGGATGCCTGGCCCGCCGGGCGGGTGCCAGGCGGTGATTTGTCCAGGAGAGGGTACGAAACGCTCCGGGTCTTCGGCATTGATGCGGCATTCGATGGCGTGACCGCTGAGTACGACATCTTCCTGCCGAATCCCAAGAGGCAGGCCCGCTGCAATGCGGATCTGAGCCTTGATGATGTCGATGCCGGTAATCAGCTCCGTGACCGGGTGCTCGACCTGCACGCGTGTATTCATTTCAATGAAGTAGAAGGTCTGGCTGCCCGGATCGTAGAGGAACTCGATCGTGCCGGCGCCCCGATAGCCCATATCCTCGCAGGCCCTGACTACCGAAGCGCCGATTTCAGCCCGCTGGGCGGCGCTGATGCCGGGAGCGGGGGCTTCTTCGATCACTTTTTGATGGCGGCGCTGCACCGAGCAGTCCCGTTCGCCCAGATGAACGCAATGGCCATGGGCATCGCAGAGTATCTGAAACTCGATATGGCGCGGCGTCTCCAGGAATTTTTCCATGTACAGGGTGGGGTTGCCGAAAGCCTTGCCCGCCTCTGCGCGGGTCAGATTGGCGGCGTTGATAAGGTGCGCCTCCGTATGCACTACCCGCATACCGCGCCCACCACCACCACCAGCGGCCTTGAGAATGACGGGGTAACCGATCTCGCGGGCAATGGTTTTGAGGGTTTCATTATCGTCGGGCAAAGCTCCGTCGGAGCCCGGCACACAGGGCACTCCGGCCTTCTTCATGGCCGCCTTGGCGGCAATTTTGTCGCCCATCAGACGGATGGTTTCGGCACGCGGGCCGATAAAGGCGAAGCCACTTTTTTCGATCCGCTCGGCGAAGTCAGCATTTTCCGAAAGGAAGCCGTAGCCGGGATGAATGGCTTCGGCATCCGTTACCTCGGCGGCCGCAATCACGGCGGGAATATTCAGATAGCTTTTGTCGCTGGGCGCCGGACCGATACACACCGACTCGTCGGCGAGTTTGACATGCAGAAGATCGCGATCAGGCTCGGAGTGGACGGCGACGGTGCGGATGCCCAGTTCGCGGCAGGCGCGCTGAATACGCAGGGCAATCTCGCCGCGGTTGGCAATGAGGATTTTTTCAAACATCTCCATTCTCGGGAGCAATGATGAACAGGGGTTCACCGTATTCGACGGGTTGGCCATTGCTGGCGAGGACCTTGATTACTTTTCCGGAGATGTCGGCTTCAATTTCGTTGAGCAACTTCATGGCTTCGATAATGCAGAGGGTCTGACCCGCCTTGATAATGCTGCCTTCTTCCACAAAGGGCGAGGCTTCGGGGGAGGCGGCGCGGTAAAAGGTGCCAACCATGGGCGATTTAATCGTGGAGCCTTGAGGCGGCTGCTCAACAGCGGCGAACGTGGTCGCTACCGGTGCAGCGGTGGGCATTGCCGCAGCACCTGCCATTGGCGGAGTGCAGGTAACGGTCGGTGCCGTATGCGCAGGCGCGACGTGCCGGGTGATTCGGACTTTGTTATCGCCCTCGACCACTTCTATTTCATCAATGGCACTTTTTTCCAGCAGCTCGGCCAGGCGGCGGATGAATTGGATATCCATGCTCTTTCCTTGGTATCAGTTATGAGTTGTTGCGCTTCAAGCGCCGATGAATGGCATCCAGCGCCAGGAAATATCCATCCGCACCGAGTCCCGCGACGACGCCTTGGGCGAGATCGGAGAAATAGGAGTGTTGGCGGAACGGTTCCCGTGCATGGATGTTGGACAAATGCACTTCAATAAAGGGAATCTGGACAGCGGCCAGAGCATCGCGCAGGGCGACGCTGGTGTGGGTGAAGGCCGCGGGGTTGATGATGATGTATGTAACGCCCTGACGGGCCGCTTCCTGAACGGCATCGATCAGTATGTGTTCGGCGTTGCTCTGCAGGCTGCGCAGTCGCCAGCCCCATCCCTGCGCGCGCGTCTGCAGCCCGACCTCGATCTCAGCGAGGGTAGCCCGCCCATAATGGTCGGGCTCACGGCTACCCAGCAGGTTCAGGTTCGGTCCATGCAGTACAAGGATATGAGGAGATGATCCAGTCATGGCTTCCGCGTAACGCTAAGTATATCCGTAAAGTCTGCCGCAAATGGCCGGATAAATCTAGGTCATTCGTGCCTGGGGCGGCGGCCAGGGGAAATAAATGGGGTCATCGCCCAAGGCGGGGATTTGGCGTAGAATACGGCGGGTGTATGTGAAGCTTCGCGGATTTTGCCGCAATGCCTGGGGGCGGCGCGCAATTTTCGTCAAATGGGTGGAAAGACTGAGATGTCCAGGCCCCATTATTGAAAACGCCAGAGAGAGGTGTGTTTGTTATGTTATACCCTGAGTTGTTCAAATCGCTGGAGGCCGCACGCTGGAACATGGCTACGGATATTCCCTGGGAGCAGTTTGACCGTGATCTGGTGAGCGATGAGCAATTGCGCACGATCAAGATGAACGCGGTCACCGAGTGGTCCGCACTTCCGGCGACGGAGATGTTTCTCCGGGACAACCGGAATGACTCCGATTTCTCGGCTTTCATGTCCATCTGGTTCTATGAAGAGCAGAAGCATGCCTTGGTGCTCATGGAATATTTGCGCCGCTTCGCGCCGGAGTATCTGCCGACAGAAGAAGAGTTGCACAACGTGCGTTTTGAATTTGATCCAGCCCCGGCGATGGAGACGCTCATGCTCCATTTTTGTGGCGAAATTCGTCTGACGCATTGGTACAAATGCGCGGCACAGTGGCATAGCGAACCGGTGATTCGCGCGATTTACGAGGTGCTTTCCAAGGATGAGGCTCGGCACGCAGGTATTTACCTTAAATATATGCGGCGTGCTATTGATCGTCTTGGGGATACCGCACGCCTGGCCTTTGCCAAGATTGGCGTGCTCATGGCTAACACCAAGACGGCGAAGGCATTGCATCCCACCAATCTCCATGTCAATAAGGCCATGTACCCCGAAGACAGTGTGCAAAGCCATTTGCCGGACCCGGGCTGGCTGGAGCAATGGCTGGATACCCAGATTCATTTCGATGTGATCTGGGAGGGTAAGGTAGTCAATGGCATTTTGCGTAATCTTTCCGCTTTGCTCGAAACGCCCATTCAGAGTGCCAAGGATCTCAGTCGTTACCGCAAGGCGATGAGCGCTGTCGCCCAGGACTCTTCTGGGCACATGGTGGTGGGCTAACCACACTGTAGTGCCTTGGCGACAGGGGCCGTGTTGCCGGATCTATAGAGAAAAACGACGGAATATCCGTGGCGGACCCTTACCCTGGATGCCCGATTGCTGGCGGATGCAGACGAACTGGTGCGCCCGGCAGCGGCTAAGGGGCCGCGGCCGGGCAAAGAACGCTGCCGTCCAGGTCAAGCGCCTTTATCGCGCTGACCTGCCGTTGTCGGCCTTAGTCCGCCTGGCGGCGTAAAAAGGCGGGGATGTCCAGGTCGGCATAGTTTGGGGTGTTATTGCCGCCGCGCGCGGCGGCTACCGAGGCCGCGGGGTGTTCAGCCGCCTGACGCATGCCGGTGGGCTTGTCGAGATTGCGCCAGTCTGCGGCAGTGGCCGGGGCCGGACGGGTGCGAATATTTTCGACCGCCAGACGCACGGGTTCCCGCTGCAGACCGGTGGCGACCACAGTGACCCGCAGCTCCCCTTCCAGTTCTGGATCGAGCACGGTACCGACCTTGACGTTGGCATCATCGGCGGCATAGCCACGAATCAGTTCACCGACCTCTTCAAACTCGCCCAGGGTCAGGTCCATGCCAGCGGTGATGTTGACCAGAATGCCGCGGGCGCCGGAGAGGTTGATGTCATCCAGCAACGGACTGGAAGCAGCGCGGGTGGCCGCGTCCTTGGCGCGGTTTTCGCCGCGACCGCTGGCGGCACCCATCATCGCAAGGCCCATGCCGGACATGATGGTGCGGACATCGGCGAAGTCGAGGTTCATCAGACCGGGGCGGGTGACCAACTCGGCGATGCCCTGCACGGCGCCAAGGAGGATGTTGTCGGCGGCTTGGTAGGCATCCCTGAGGCTGATGTTCTTGCCAAGGACGGACAACAGTTTTTCATTGGGGATGATGACCAGTGAGTCCACGTACTGGGAGAGTTCGTCGATGCCGGAGAGGGCGTGCTGCTGACGTTTCTTGCCCTCAAAGTTGAAGGGCTTGGTGACCACGCCGACGGTAAGGATGCCCATGTCGCGGGCAATGGCCGCCACCACGGGGGCGGCGCCGGTGCCGGTGCCGCCCCCCATGCCGGTGGTGATGAAGACCATGTCGGCCTTCTCTAAAGCTGCGCGGATTTCGTCACGGCCTTCTTCGGCAGCCTTGCGGCCGACTTCCGGATCCGCGCCAGCGCCGAGGCCGCGGGTGATCTGGGCGCCGAGCTGGATGATATGGTTGGCGTGGGAATGGCGTAGCGCCTGGGCATCGGTATTGGCAGTGATGAATTCCACGTCTTCCAGACCCGCTATACACATGTTGTTGATGGCATTACCGCCGCCGCCACCGACGCCGATCACTTTGATGACCGCGCCTTCCTGTTCACATTCATTGAGTTCAAACATGGTCTTTCCTCTTCTTGAAGTCCTGCAAAATGGTGTGCCTCAGCCCTGCAAGCAGAAATTAGCCAAAGCTCGTCTGTACCCAGGAGCGCATCTTGCGAAAAATGCCGCCGAAGCTGGTATCCATATGATTTTCCCGTGCCGCAATAGCCGGGTTCTGTAAAGGCTCTGCCTGGCTTACCACTTGATTGTGGAGACCATACATGACCAGGCCCACCCCCGTGGCATGGCCCGGCGTATGAACGACGGTTTCCATGCCGGGCAAATGCATGGGTTCACCGACGCGCACTGGCAGGTGGAGGATTTCCTCGGCCAGTTCGGCCATACCTTCCAGCTTGCTGGAACCGCCGGTAATGACCACTCCAGCCGCGACCATATCTTCATAGCCGGTGCGCCGCAGCTCAGCCTGGATCAGCTCAAAGAGTTCCTTGATGCGGGGTTCGATGATGTCGCCGAGAATGCGTCGGGATATGGTCCGGGGCGGGCGCGTGCCGACGCTGGGGACGGGGATTTCTTCATCTTGCTCGATGAGGTCACCGAGGGCGCAGCCGTAGAGTTTTTTGATATTTTCCGCGTCGACGGGTGGGGTGCGCAGGCCGAGAGCGATGTCGTTAGTGACCTGATCGCCGGCAATGGGGATGACGGCGGTATGGCGAACGGCGCCATCGCGGAAGATGGCGATATCCGTGGTACCACCGCCGATGTCCACCAGGCAGACACCGAGTTCTTTCTCATCGGCGGTGAGGACAGCATCGGCGGAGGCGAGCTGTTCGAGGACCAGATCCTGTACCTGCAAGCCGCAGCGTTCGACGCATTTGGTGATGTTTTGCGCGGCGCTGACGGCACCGGTGACGATATGCACCCGGGCCTCCAGGCGCACGCCGGACATGCCGACGGGCTCACGGACGCCTTCCTGGCTGTCAATCATGAATTCCTGGGGCAGAATATGAATGACGTTCTGATCCTGTGGAATGACGATGGCACGGGCGGCGTCCATGACCCGGCCAACGTCCTCATGGCTGACTTCCTTGTTCTTGATGGCGACGATGCCGTGGCTGTTATAGCCGCGGATGTGGCCGCCGGCAATGCCGACCACCGCGCCGTGAATCTGCACACCGGCCATCAGTTCCGCTTCCTGCACGGCGCGGGTGATGGCCTGCACGGTGGATTCGATGTCGACGACCACACCCTTTTTGAGGCCTCGGGAGGGATGTTGACCGACGCCGATGATCTCCGCCTCACGACCGCCCCTGGACTGGGCGACGATGCAGGCGACCTTGGAGGTGCCGATGTCCAAACCGACGATGAGTTCAGGATTGCTGCGTTTCATTTCATCTTGCTCCTTCGGATCGGTGATCCGTTACTGACTGCTGATGGTGGCCGCCGCGGGCATGGCGACCGCAAAGCCGTTGGTGTAGCGCAAGTCCATGGTGGCCCCTGGCACGAGGTATTCTTTGACTTGGGGGACAATAGTCACCCACCGTGTTAAAGCGGGAAGGATGTTTTCACTGCCCAGCAGCAGGCGCACCTTATTGCTGAGAATGCAACGCCAGCCGCCGCGTTGATCTTCTTGCAAATCCAGCACCTTGACGCCCAGAGGGGTGAGGATCTGATTGAATTTGGCCATCTGTGAAATCAGTCTGGCACCGCTATCCGCCGGTCCTTCGAGATTCGTCAGATTATCGGGGACCTGACTGGGAGGAACACTGAACACCTGACCTTGGGCATTCACCATTTGTCCGGTGCCGCCCAGCCAGCGGGCCACGGGCACTTCGGGTTTGATATCGATCTGCAAGCGATTGGGCCAGACCCTGCGGACTTCGGTATCGGCGACCCAAGGCAGTGCATCGAGGGCATTGCGTACCTGCTTCGGGTTTACCCAGAGAAAACCCTGAGCAATGTAAGGTTTGAGGATGGTATTGACCGTGGGCAGCGGAATTCTCGCGGAGCTGCCGATAATGGTCAGGGTGCTGATGGGCATGAACTGTGGTTCGCGCACCCAGTTCCAGCCCATCCAGCCCCCCCAGGCGAGGGCACTGAGACCGACGCCGCCGATCAGCATGCGACCGTAAAGTCGCCATGAGATGGGTTGGTGTGCTTTGGGTGGAGCCGCCGCTTCGGCCTTGCGTTTGGGCGGCTCCTTGATGGTGGCGGCAGGCCGCTGCGGGTTCCGCCCATGGCGGTAATCGCGCATGACGCTAACCATGTTTCACTCTCCTCTGCGCAGTACGCAGTATGGCGTTGCATAATTCCGGGAAATCCATGCCGATCGCTTGGGCGGCCATGGGGACCAGGCTGTGGCTGGTCATGCCGGGTACACTGTTCACTTCCAGCAGATGGGCCTGGCCGCCGCCGCTGATCATGAAGTCGACCCGTCCCCAGTCGCGACCGCCCAGTTCGGCAAAAGCCTTGAGCGCAAGTGTCTGCAACTGCTGATCCAGTGTGGCGCCGAGGCCGGAGGGCAAGAGGTAGCGGGTATCGTCGGCGAGATACTTGGCGGTGTAGTCGTAGAAGGCGCGGGGTGTTTCGATGACAATGGGCGGCAGTGCGCGGCCGTCGAGGATGCCAACGGTGGCTTCGTGGCCGATGACGGCGCCCTCGCAGAGGACTTCGTCTTCAATCGCAAAGGCGCTCTGCAAGGCCGCATCCAGTTCTGCCGGACCCGTAACTTTGCTGACGCCAAGGCTGGAACCGCCGTGGTTCGGCTTGATGTACAGGGACCAACCGAAGCGGGCGCCGAGATCAGGTACATTCTCGCCGCGGCGCAGCAGGATGCCGTCGGTCACCGGTAAACCGGCTGCCCGCCAGAGCTGCTTGCAGCGCCATTTATCCATGGCGAGGGCGGAAGCGAGGATGCCGCTGCCGGTATAGGGTATGTCGAGAGTCTCCAGACAGGCCTGCAACAGGCCGTCTTCGCCTACCGCGCCATGGCAGACGTTGAAGACGATGTGCGCCTTGCTGTCTGCCACTTGCTGCTGAAGGATGGACGGCTGGATGTCAATGCCGACGGCATCCAGGCCCAATCCCCGCAGCGCCTGCAATACGGCGCGACCGCTGTCGAGGGAAACTTCGCGCTCGCCGGAGGGACCCCCATAAAGTACGGCTATGCGGAGCAAATCAGACATCGGCCACCTCCCCGATAACGCGCATCTCCGGCTGGAGTTCGATACCAAAGCGGCTGAAAACCTCTTGTTGCACGTTGGCCACCAGTGCTTCAATCTCCTCGGCGCGGGCAGCACCGCGATTGATGATGAAATTGGCGTGCTGGATACTTACTTCGGCATCGCCATAGCGTATGCCCTTGAGTTCCGCCGCTTCGATGAGCCGGGCGGCATGATCGCCGGGTGGGTTGCGGAAGACGGAACCGCAGCTCGGCCATTCCAGAGGCTGGGTGGCGGCGCGGCGTTCTTGCCAGGTACGCAGGCGCTGCATGACGGTGTCGCGGTCTTCGGGGGTCAGGCGTAATCCTGCAGCGACGAAGCAGGCCGCGCCCTGACCCAGAACTTCCCGGTAACCAATCTGAAACTCGGCGCGAGACAGGCGTTGCAGTTGGCCATCGGGATGTAATATCTCGACCCATTCCACCAGGCTCCAGGTGTCGCCACCGTGGGCGCCGGCATTCATACTGAGACAGCCGCCCAGGGTGCCGGGAATGCCGGCCAGAAATTCGGCGCCGGCGAGCCCGGCCTTGGCGGCGAAATGGGCGATCTTCACTGCGCCCGCGCCCGCTCCGGCACGGACCAGGCCGGACGCGTCGAGGGTGATTTCATCCAGGGTGTTGGCGAGGCAAATGACGGTGCCGCGCAGGCCGCCATCGCGCACCAGCACGTTGCTGCCCAGCCCGAGCCAGGTGAGGGGGGCGACGGCGAAACCCTGCAGGAAAGCCTGCAGATCTTCCAGCGTGCCGGGCAGATAGAAACGATCGGCCGGACCGCCGACCCGCCAGCTGGTGTGGCGGTGCATGGGTTCTCCCAAGCGTAGACGACCCCCGATGGCGGGCATCATGCGGGATCCTCCGCGAAGACCTGGGACCATTGCGCCGCCAGACTGGCGATGCTGCCCGCGCCGAGGGTCAGCAGTACGGCCCCGGCGGGGAGTTCGGCGCGGATGTGTCGCGGCGCCGTGAGTAAATCAGGCAGGAAGCGGACAGACACCCCTTGCGCGGCCATGGCCGTAGCGAGGGCGCGGCTGCTGACGCCGGGCAAGGCCTTTTCACCAGCACTGTAAATGTCCGTCAGGATCACCCGATCCGCCGCCGCCAGACTGCTGACGAAATCACCGAAGAGTGCTTGCGTGCGGCTGTGGCGATGGGGCTGAAAGGCCACCACCAGCGGTCGCTCCGGCCATACGGAGCGGGCTGCGGCGATAGTGGCGGCGATTTCCCGGGGGTGATGGCCGTAATCATCCACCACGGTGATTCCGTCGAATGTACCGACCAGCTCAAAGCGGCGGCCGACCCCACGGAAGTCGGCCAGAGCGTTGGCAATAGTGGATTCCTGTATGCCCACCTTGCTGGCGATGCCGATGGCGGCAAGGGCATTGAGGACGTTGTGGCGGCCGGGGATGCCCAGTTCTACGTCCAGCCAGTGGACATAGTCGCTGTCCACCCGCCGCCACACGGCGAAGCGACTGCCGATGCCGTGCACGGCGACATCGCGCGCTTGTAAATCCACATCGTCACCGAAGCCGTAGCGCAGTACGGGGGTGCGCAATTCGGGGATGAGGCCGGCGACCATGGGTTCATCGGTGCAGAGGACGGCGAGGCCGTAGAAGGGCAGACGCTGGAGAAATTGCAGGAAGGCGCCGCGCAGATTATCGAGGCTGTCGCCGTAGGTTTCCATGTGATCGGCGTCGATGTTGGTGACGACGGCCATGACGGGCGAGAGATAGAGGAAGGATGCATCAGATTCGTCCGCTTCTGCCACCAGATATTCGCCACTGCCGAGGGCGGCATGGGTGCCCGCGCTCTTCAAGCGGCCGCCGATGACGAAGGTGGGGTCCAGTCCGCCAGCGCCGAGAATACTGGCCACCAGGCTCGTGGTGGTGGTCTTGCCGTGGGTGCCGGCGATGGCGATGCCCTGCTTGAAGCGCATCAACTCCGCCAGCATCTCGGCGCGGCGGATGACGGGGATGCGCAGTTCGCGGGCGGCTTGCACCTCTGGATTGCTTTCGGGAACGGCCGAAGAAATCACGACCACATCCGCGCCGCGCACATTGGCCGCTTCGTGGCCGCTGAAAATCCGCGCCCCTAAGTCCGTCAGACGCAGAGTGGAACTGCCGGGATGTAAGTCGGAGCCGGAGACGGCATAGCCGAGATTCAACAGCACTTCGGCGATGCCGCGCATGCCGCTGCCGCCGATGCCGACCATGTGGATTTGGCGGACCCAGTTACGCATTGTTGCCTCCGTCATATTCTACGCACGCTGTCGCAACGGTGGCGGCGGCGTCGCCCTTGGCCTGCGCGCGCGCGGCTTCTGCCCAGCGCAGGCGGAGTGCGGCGTCGGTCAGCAAGGGGTTCAACACGTCGCGCAATTGTATGGCGTCCAGTCCTTCCTGACGCAGCATCCTGGCCGCACCGGCCTCCTCCAGAAAACGGGCGTTGGCGGCCTGATGGTCGTCCACCGCGAAGGGAAAGGGGATCAGGACGGCGCCGAGACCAGCGGCGGCGAGTTCGGCGATGGTGGCGGCGCCGGCGCGGCAGAGGGCGAGGTCGGCCCAACCCAGCGCCGCGGCCATATCCTCTATAAAGGGTTCTACCCGAGCGTCAAGGCCCGCCTGCGTGTAAGCCGCCTGCGTGCTTTCCACGTGATCCTTACCTGTCTGGTGCCAGATGGCAGGGCGCTCGGCAGCGGTCATGCCGCTCAACGCGGCGACACTGACTTCGTTGAGCACCTTGGCGCCCTGACTGCCGCCCATGATGAGCAGGTGCGCCGGCCCTTTACGGCTGTGGAAGCGTTCCTGCGGTGTCGGCAAGGCGCGAATAGCCGCGCGCACCGGATTTCCCACCCACTCACCGCGGGTCAGACGGGTGCCGGGAAAGCCGAGAAAAATACGCCTGGCCAGTGGGGCCAGCAAACGATTGCTGAGCCCGGCGATGGCATTTTGTTCATGCAGGCAGAGTGGGCGTCCCAGAGTCCAGGCGGCGATGCCGACGGGTGCGGCGACGTAACCGCCCATGCCCAGGACCACGTGGCTCCGGGTCCGCCGCAAAATCTGCCGGGCCTGGAGGATGGCCTTGCTCACCCGCCAGGGTGCACGCAACCAGCGCCCCATGCCTTTGCCGCGCAGGCCCTGCATGTCCAGGGTATACAGCGGGTAGCCGCGTTCCGGCACCAGGCGTGCTTCCATCCCGGCAGCCGTTCCCGCAAAAGCGACCTCCACGCCCCGGGCGCGCAGTGCGTCGGCGACCGCCAGGGCCGGGAAGACATGGCCGCCAGTGCCGCCGGCTGCGATCAGGACGCTGTCAGCCATTCTGGAGTTCCTCCCGGACGACGATTTTGCTTTTGGGCACAGCCGGATAACGGCGGCTGACGCCGAGGACGACACCCAGGGCTGCGCAGAGGAAGACCAGGGCGCTGCCGCCGTAACTGATCAGCGGCAGGGCAAAACCTTTGGTCGGCAGAGCGCCAAGATTCACGCCCATGGACATAACCGCCTCGCCCCCAAACCAGGTCAGCGTGCCGTAACAGAAAAGAGCGAAGAAGGCATCACCGGCCGCCGCGGCACGGCGGCCGACGCGGTAGATCCGCCAGCAGGCGATGCCATAGAGAATCGTCAGGGACCACACCCCGATCATGCCGAGCTCTTCGCCGATCACCGCCAGAATGAAGTCGGTATAGGACTCGGGCAGGTAGAAATATTTCATTACCCCGTCGCCCAGACCGACTCCGAAGAGACCGCCACGCCCAAAGGCAATGAGAGATTGCACCAACTGGAATCCGGCCCCGTAAGGATCTGCCCAGGGGTTTTGGAAGGTCGTGATGCGGGCCAGGCGATAAGGCGCTGATATGGCCAGGATTCCGAGCGCGCTACCCGATACGGCGCCGGCCAGGATGACGTAACCCAAGGGCAGGCCGCCCAGAAAGAGCATCACTCCGGTGAGGAGCACCACCATCGCGTAAGAGCCGAAATCCGGTTGCAGGAGCAGGAGCACACCCAGCAGACCGAGCACCACAAAAATCGGCCAGAGCCCCTCTTTGAAACGGCCCAGCAACTCCCCCTTACGTACCACGTAGCGGGCGAGGAAAAGCAGCAAGGCAAATTTCAGCAACTCGGAAGGCTGCAGGCGGACAATGAGGAAGTTGATCCAGCGATGGGAGCCATTCACCGATACGCCGACAAATGGTATAAAAACAATAAGTAGGGCGATGATGGAAAGGCCCATCAGCGGGAAAGTGATGCGCTCCCAGAAATCCAGATCAATGCGGCTGGCGTAATAGAGTATCGCAGCGGCAAAAATGCCGTAGAGGCCCTGCCGCTCGGCAAAGAAGAAAGGATTGCCGGTCTCGTGCTGGGCGATGGGCGCGCTGGCGGAGTAGACCATGATGAAGCCGAAGCCGAGCAAGGTCAGAATGACCCACCAGAGAACATAATCGGCAGGGCCGTCTTCCGCTAACCACCAACTTGGCCTGGTCATGCCACTCTCCCCGTCACGGTCTGCACGGCTGCGGCAAACTGACGGCCGCGATCCTGATAATCGATGAACATGTCCGTGCTGGCACAGGCAGGTGAGAGCAGTACCTGGTCGCCACTCCGCGCCATCTCCGCTGCCGCCTGTACCGCCGCTGGCATGCTGTCGGCGGCTTGCACCGGTAACACGTCAGTCAGCAGCGCGGCTATTTGCGGGCCATCCTTACCAAGGACGACGGCCCCCCGTTGACCGCGACAGGCTTCCCGCAGCGGACTCAGGTCGGCCCCTTTGGCATCGCCGCCCAGGATCATCACCAGGGGTCCCGGCAAGCCGGACATGGCTTTGAGGGTGGCGCCCAAATTGGTGCCCTTGGAGTCGTCGTAGTAGTTCACCCCGTTCACCTCAGCAATCCAGGCGAGGCGGTGGGGCAAACCGGAGAAATTGCGCAAGGCCTGCCGAATGGCGGTAAGTGGGATATCCACGGCGCGCGCGAGCAATGCCGCCGCCAACGCATTTTCGGTGTTATGCCCACCGCGCAGCAGGAGTTGATCCAAAGCCAGCAACGCACCGTCGGCGCGCAGGCAGAGCTGACCATCGGCGGTATAGGCGTCGCGATCGCCTGCCCGTCCAAAGAACCGCAGTTGCACTCCTGCCGGAACCTGAGCGGGGAGGGCGGCGGTAAAGGTGTCTTCGGCATTCAGTACCAGGGTATTCCCCGCCCCCATCGCCTGGAAAATGCGCACCTTGGCGGCACCATAGGCCGTATAATCGCCGTGCCAATCCAGATGGTCGGGGCTCAGGTTGAGGATGGCGGCGGCGCGTGGGCGAAAATGTTGGCAGGCAGCGAGCTGAAAGCTGGACAGTTCCAGGACATAGAGCTCCGGCTCGGGACCCGTTTCCGGCAAAAGGTCGAGGGCGGGGACGCCGAGGTTGCCACCGACGGCGGCGCGTAGTCCGGCGGCTTGTGCCATCTCGCCAAGCAAAGTGGTGACCGTGCTTTTGCCATTGCTGCCGGTGATGGCGACGATGGACGTCCGGGCGATACGGCCGAAAAGTTCGATATCGCCGATGATCTCTATGCCCGCTTGTCTGGCGCGGCGCAAGGCGGGCAATGTCGGCATCAGTCCTGGGCTGAGCAGAATGATATCCGCACCCAGGAACAGGTCTTCGGGAAGATCGCCAAAATGGAAATCAACGTCTGGGTAACGTTGCCGCAAATTGGCGGCGTCTTCTAGCCGGCGCGTGTCCGCGACCTGGCAACGGGCACCCAGGCGCAGGGCGGTGCGCAAGAGGGAATGTCCCGTCTTGCCCATGCCGACGATGTATGCCTTTTTGCCGTTGAGATCCATGTCAGCGTATCTTCAGGCTGGAAAGACCGACGAGGACCAGAATCACGGTGATGATCCAGAAGCGGACCGCCACCCGGGGTTCGGGCCAGCCTTTTTTCTCAAAATGATGGTGCAGGGGCGCCATACGGAAGACCCGTTTACCGGTGAGCCGGAAAGAGGCCACCTGGATGATGACGGATAAGGTTTCTACCACAAAAACGCCGCCCATAATGACCAGCACGAGTTCCTGACGGGCGATGATGGCGACGATGGCCAGCGCCGCGCCTAACGCCAGGGCGCCGGTATCGCCCATGAAAACCTCGGCCGGATACGTGTTAAACCAGAGAAAACCGAGTCCCGCGCCCACCAGTGCCCCGCAGAAAATCAGCATTTGTCCAGAGCCCGGCACCCAGGGCACATCCAGGTAGTGGGCGAAGACCGCGTTGCCGGACACGTAAGCGAATATTCCTAAAGCCGCTGCGACCATGACTGTCGGTACAATGGCCAAGCCATCCAGTCCGTCGGTCAGGTTGACGGCATTGGAGGTGCCGACAATCACGAAATAACTGAACAGGATGAAGCCGATGCCCAGCGGGATCAGTACATGTGGTACAAAAGGCAGGATCAGACTGGTCTCTATCGGCTTGTTGGCCAGGGCGTAGAGCATACTCGCCGCGGCGAAGGCCACCAGCGACTGTAAACCATATTTGGCCCGCGCCGAGAGTCCTTTGCTGTTTTTGCGCTGCAGCTTGCGCCGGTCGTCGCTGAAGCCGATGGCGCCAAAGGCCAGGGTAGTGAGCACCGCCACCCAGACCAGCGGATTACGCAAATCCGACCAGAGCAGCGTCGTCAGGACGACTATCAGCAGGATCAGGGCGCCGCCCATGGTGGGTGTACCCTGTTTGCTCAGGTGGGTTTCGGGGCCGTCATTGCGGACCATCTGACCGATTTTGTACCGACGCAGGCGGGCGATAAAGAAGGGACCGATGAACAACGAGAGGAGCAATGCGGTAAGGACGGCCAATACGCCGCGCAGGGTCAGATAGTGAAACACGTAAAAGCCGTGATAAAGGTTGCCGAGTTCCATAAAGAGGGCGTAGAGCATCAGGCGTTCCCCCCGGTTAGTGCCTGTACGACGCGTTCCATGTGGGCGGCGCGGGAGCCTTTGATCAGTACCACGGTGTCGCCGTCCAGGCGACTTTGCAGGGCAGTTAGTAAAGGGGGCAATTCGGAGAAGGCTTCGGCGTCGACGCCGAAGGCATCGGCTGCTTCTGCTGCCAGCGGGCCGAGTGTGTAAAGGCGCTCAATACCGAGTTGCCGCGCCAGTGTCCCCGCCTGCCGATGGTAAAGTGCGGCTTCGGGACCGAGTTCACCCATGTCACCCAGGACGAGAATGCATTGGCCGCCCTGCGTGGCGAGCACGCGCAGGGCGGCTTCCAGAGAAGCCGGATTGGCGTTGTAAGTGTCGTCGAGAAGCCGACTGCCATGAGGGCCGGAGCGCCACTGTAAACGCCCAGGGATGGTCTTCAGTCCGGCCACCGCCCGTTGAATCTGCGGAATGGGAATATCGAGCGCCAGTGCCGCGGTCGTGGCCGCCAGGACATTGCGGCCATTGTGTTGACCGGGCAAGGGAATCTCCAGAGTGAATTGCCCTTGCGGAGCGCGCACCTCCAGATGTCCGCCACCCTGTTCGTGGGCGTGCCAGTGTCCGCGTACCCGCGTCGGGCGATGCTCTAAGCTGAAGCGCCAGACCTCGCCCGGCGCCCGTTCCGCCCAGAAATCCGCGAAGGGATCATCGCCATTGAGGATCGTGATACCGCGATTGTCTAGACCGGAGAGAATTTCGCCTTTGGCTGCGGCAATGGCGGCAATGCTGCCGAGACCTTCCAGATGCGCGGGGGCGGCATTGTTGATCAGGGCCAGGGTGGGTCGCGCCAGCCCGCTGAGGAGGGTGAGTTCGCCGGGGTGATTCATGCCCATTTCCAGCACCGCGTAGCGATGCTCCGGACCGAGTCTGGCGAGCGTCAGAGGCACGCCGACGTGATTATTCTGATTGCCGAGTGTGGCAAGCACCGGGCCGGACTCGTTAAGAATGGCGGTGAGTACCTCTTTGACCGTCGTTTTGCCGCAGGAGCCGGTCACCGCCAGCAGCGGCAGGCTGAACCGCCGCCGCCATTGGGCGGCCAATGTCTGCAACGCTATCAGGGTATCCCCCACCAAGACGCCGGGTGCGGCGGCGGGGGCGCCGATCAGCACGGCCCCGGCGCCCTGAGCAAGAGCATCAGGCACGAAGTCCTCGCCATTGAAGCGGTCGCCGCGCAATGCGACAAAAAGTTGTCCCGTCATCGGCTGGCGGCTGTCCGTGGCGATGCCCTGAATTTCTTTGCGGCCAGCGCTGCCGGGCAACAGCTTACCCCCGGTTATTCCAGCGATTTCTTTCAGTGAATAGCGGATCATGCGCTGAGCACCTCCGCGGCAATACTGCGATCCTGAAAGGGTAAACGTTGTCCCAGTATCTCCTGGATGCGCTCGTGTCCCTTACCGGCAATGAGCACCCAATCCCCGACCTGCGATGCAATGATGGCGGCCCGGATGGCCGCCGCGCGGTCATGGATCACGGTAGCCTGACCGGGCCGTTC
The DNA here is from genome assembly GCF_028215975.1 of Acidithiobacillus ferriphilus. NCBI lineage: Bacteria > Pseudomonadati > Pseudomonadota > Acidithiobacillia > Acidithiobacillales > Acidithiobacillaceae > Acidithiobacillus > Acidithiobacillus ferriphilus. Next base: position 2,326,845 of record NZ_CP116458.1, on the reverse strand, counting down.
CATACCGCCCAGGATGTCGTTGACGATAGCCTCGGGTGCTTCGCTGCGCGGGTTATCGTCGGTGAGAATGACGTGGTCGGCAAGGCGTTCGGCCACCCGCCCCATTTCCGGTCGTTTGCCACGATCCCGATCACCACCACAGCCAAAGACCACGGTCACGGCACCCTTAGCGACTTCGCGCAGGTCGGTCAGCACCCGCTGCAGCGCGTCGGGGGTGTGGGCATAGTCGATCATCACCTGTGCCTTGCCGGGGACCGGAGCCAAGCGCTGATATCGGCCTTCCGGCAAATCGAGTCCGGCGATGGCGGCGTCATTGACCGGCCAGCCCATACCCTCAGCAGTGGCCAGCGCAGCCAGCAGATTCTGAATATTGCTGTTGCCGATGAGGGGGCTGCGCAGGCGCCGCGGGCCGCTAGGGGTATGCAGGTCGAGCAGGGTACCGCTGGCCCCGGGATGCCACTCGACAGCCTGGTAGTCGCCGCTTTTTACCCCGAAGCGCAGTTGCCGGACTTTCGGCAACACCGCGGCAGCGATCTGCCCAGCAAATGTGTCGTCGCTGTTTACTACGGCCAATTGGAGGCCTGGCGTCTGGAAGAGGCGGGCTTTGGTCGCGCCGTAGTGCGCCATGTCCCCATGAAAATCAAGATGGTCCCGACTGAGATTGGTAAATACGGCAACGGAAAAGGGTACTGCCGCAACCCGTTCCAGCGCGAGCGCATGGGAGGAGACTTCCATGGCGATGACCTTGGCGCCCTGATCGCGCAGCGTCGCCAGGGTCTGCCACAAAGGGACCGGGTCCGGTGTGGTATTGACTTGGGAGATAAGCGCGTCCACGCGGCCGTAGCCAAGGGTGCCGATGATCATAGCGGGCTGCGGCGCGAGTTCGGCGATGAGGCGGGTGACGCTGCTCTTGCCGTTGGTACCGGTAACACCAATGATGACGGGCGCCTGACCCGCGTCCCAGCGATGCCAGCGGCGCAATGCCCTACCGAGCAAAGCCCGCGCCTGCGGGCTTTGCCAGACGGGGTGACCCTGTTCGGTGTAAGTGCTCTCTTCACCGCCTTCCAACAGCGCTGCGCTTGCACCTGCCGCCCAAGCCTGTTGCAAAAATTGCCGACCGTCACCATGGCTGGTGTTCAATCCGACGTAGAGCATGCCCGGTCGCAGGCGGCGGGTATCGGTTTCAATGCCCTGCAGGGCAATTCCCGCCAAGGCAGTAGGCGTGGCGGGCAACAAGCTGGCGAGTGTCTCAGTGTGCGGCATCGCCAGCCCCCTCGGCCCAACGCCGCTCCTGGTCCGCGCTTCTGGGTTTCCCTGCCGCGGCATTCCAGGCGCCGGCGCTGGCATCGGGTTGTACGCCCATTTGATGCAGGGCAGCGCTCATGGTCACCCGAAATACCGGGGCGGCGACTACCCCGCCATAACGCCAGCCCTGAGTTGGTCCACGCACCACTACGGCCATGACGAATCGCGGATTGTTAGCGGGCGCGAAGCCGACAAAGGTGGTATTCACTTGATGCTTATGAAAACCGCCCTTACCATTGGCCATGATGGACGTGCCGGTTTTCCCGGCTACCGAATAGCCGGGAATCGCGGCAAGGAAACCGGTGCCGCCCCGACTGGTCACCCCGGCGAGCCAGTCGCGCAGTCGCGACGCAGTGGCGGCCGGTATGACCTGCTGACTGTGCAGGGGGGTGTTGCTGGTGCTGCGCAGTAAGGTGGGTTGGACATAGACCCCGTTATTGGCGATGGCGCCGTAAGCCGCCGCCAGTTGCAAAGGGGTGACGGAGAGACCATAACCGTAAGCCATGGCGGCACGCCGCGCCACATCCCAACCTTGCCATGTGGGGACCGCACCGCCCGTTTCCCCCGGCAGTCCTAAGCCGCTTACCTGCCCAAAACCGACATTGCGCAGCATCTGGTAGAGATCGGCAGGCGGTGTCCGCAGGGAAATTTTCGCCGCGCCAATGTTGCTGGAATACTTGAGCACCTGAGCGAGGTCGAGGGTGCCGTGACGGACATCGTCCTGAATGCAGTAATGGGCCACCCGAAAGCAGTTGGTGTTCACATCAAACGTGGAATTGGGCTGAATGCTGCCGTCATCCAATGCGGCAGCGATGGTAAAAGGTTTCACCACCGAGCCTGGCTCGAAAGTATCGGCGACGGCGCGATTGTTGTAGAGGTCTGGCTGGTAATCGGCGCGATCATTGGGGTTAAAAGAGGGATAGCTGACCATGGCGAGAATTTCGCCGGTATGCACATTCATCAGCACCGCTGCTCCGGAGCGCGCCTGAAAACGCTGTACGGCGGAGGCGAGAGCGGTGTACGCCACATACTGGATGTTGCGGTCGATGCTGAGTGTGAGTGCCTGGCCGGGCAGGGCTGGTTTGGTTGTGCCCAGGATGGCGAGCGGATGTCCCAGATTGTCGCGCAGCCCGGTTTCCTGTCCTGCCTTCCCCTGTAGCCACTGGTTATAGGCCAGTTCCAACCCTTCAATGCCGCGTTCGTCCACATTGGTGAAACCGAGCAATGGCGCGGCGATGCTGCCGGACGGATAGTAACGCCTATTTTCATTGAGGCTGTATAAACCGGGTACATGCAGGGCGAGAATAGCAGCGGCACGTTCTGGAGCAATCTGGCGAGCAAGGAAGGTGAATCGGCTGCCGCCGCTATGGATCCGTGTGGTAAGGACGGTTGTGCTGATTCCTAAGGCGGCGGCAATTTGTGGCCAATGTGCTTGCTGCGGGTTAAACAACCGGGGATCTACCCAGAGGGTTTGCACCGGGACGGACAGAGCTAACGCTTTACCGGAACGATCGAGAATGGGGCCGCGCTGCGCCGGCAAGGCGAAATGTCGCAGATACCGCAGTGCGCCCTGGTTGCGTAGAAAGTGACCGCGTTCCACCTGCGCGCGCCAGGCTTGTGCCATGATCGCCGCCAAACCCAGCGCAACCACCATCCATACGGCGGCCGCCCGCCACGCGGGAAGCGTAACGGGTTGCGGCGAGTGGAGGGGGGCGCCGGGATGGGTCATGGTGCTTTGACCATGACAATCTGATCGTTTTTGGGGGCGGCAAGTCCGAGTTTTTGGTGTGCAATATCGCCCACGCGGGCATTGGAAGCGAGTGTGGCCTGCTCCAATTGGAGTTGGCCCCAGCGGTTGTCCAGGGCGAAATGTTTGGCCTGGGCTTCCTGTAAGGCGATGAACTGGCTACGGGTATTCTCTCTTGCCGCGACGATTCCGAATAGCGTAGCGGTAATCAGCAGGGCGAAAATAATGGTGCTACGCCGCATGTCGTGCACTCCTTTCGGCAGCCCGCAGCACGGCCGAGCGGGAACGGGGGTTGTCGTAAGTTTCCCGGGTGCTGGCCCGCAGCGCCTTACCGACAGGATGCCACGGCAGAGGCGGGAGCTCGCTGGCCCGCAGGGGTATGTCAGCGCTGATACGATAACCGTCAGCGCGGAAAAAACGTTTTACCAACCGATCTTCCAGAGAGTGAAAGCTGATGACCGCCAGCCGGCCGCCCGCGCGCAATGCATTCATGGCCTGGGGGAGAAAGGCTTCCAGTTCTTCCAGTTCGCGGTTGATGAAAATGCGGATGCCCTGAAAACTGCGGGTGGCCGCATGCTGTCCGATTTCGTGACGGGGCAGTAGCTCAGCGATCAAGTCCGCCAGTTGCAAGGTTCTGGTGATCGGCGTTTGTTCCCGGACACGCAGGATGGCGCGGGCGATAGGGCGGGCAAAACGTTCCTCGCCGTATTCGCGCAATACCCGCGTTATTTCTGCTTGGGGTGCGATGGCCAGCCACTCTGCGGCGCTCATGCCTGCCCCGGGGTCCATGCGCATGTCGAGAGGGCCGTCGCGCAGGAAGCTGAAGCCGCGGTCTGCCTCATCCAGTTGTGGGGAGGAGACGCCGAGGTCGGCGAGAATGGCATCCACACTCCCCCACCCCAGCGTAGTGAGTATCCCGGCCAATTGGCTGAAGCGTGCCTGACGGATATACACCCGGGAGTCCTGCGCGAAACGGGCGCGCAATGTGGCAATGGCGGTCGGGTCGCGGTCGAGGATGAGCAGGGTGTCCGCCGCTCCGAGCTCGGCCAGCAAGGCCGCACTGTGGCCGCCGCGCCCACCGGTCGCGTCGACACAGCGCACCGGCGCACCGGTATGGAGTGCCGGACGCAGGACAGCGATGGTTTCTGCCAGAAGAACTGCAACGTGTGCTGTGCTTGGTTCATTTTCACCTCTCACAGGACCAGATCACCCAAGCCGGCGAAACTATCGGCGTTGGCCAGCCAGTTTTCCTGGCAGATGTCCCAACGGGCAGCATCCCAGATTTCAAATTTGTCGATCTGACCCACCAGTACCAATTCCTTGTCCAGCTCGGCGAATTTGCGCAGGTTGGGAGAAAGGAGGACGCGGCCTTGGGCATCCAGGCGGAGTTCTTCAGACTGCCCCACAAAAAGGCGTTGAAACTGACGGGCCGCGGTATTGTTGCTGGGGAGTTCGGCGATGCGGCGTTCGACCTTTTCCCAGGTGGGCAGGGGGTAAGCGACCAGGCAGCGTTCTCCTTCCCGGCTCTGGGCATCAATGGTAATGATTAATTGCCCGTCGCAGTGGGCGCTCAACCAGTCGCGGAAACGCGCGGGGACGTTCATGCGGCCCTTGCTGTCCAGACTGTGTCGATGCGTTCCCCTAAACATGTCTGCACTCTCCTCCAAAAACTTCCACTTTGCCCCACTTTGCCCCACATCTCGAAGATTAGAGGGAAGGGTGTCTGCTGTCAAGGAGAAAAAACGAATAATTACGGCATGTTAGAGGGTGTTTATAAAGAGTAAACAAACTACTTGAAAGGGTTTCTGCAATCGTCGGATTACATGATGCAAAATGCACTTGATAATGCTCTTTCTTCAGCCGTGGAATACGGAGGTAGGGCGCGTCTTGTTTTTCTAGGAGGTTGATTTTTATATGCGTGCTGTTGATATTTCCGGGCCGTTTGCCGGGACAAACGGGTGCTGGTGGTAAAATTGGAGTGGGCCGATAAGCCGGGTTCTGTCGTGGACGACCATTCCTCTAGGCCTGCACTTGCGCACAGGCTCCAGCAACCTACCCGCGTGCACCGCGGGCCACGGTATCGCACGCCTATTTGGTCTTGCTCCAGGCGGGGTTTTCCCTGCCATTTCCGTTACCGGAAATGCGGTGCGCTCTTACCGCACCTTTTCACCCTTACCGGCGCTTACGCGCTTGGCGGTATATTTTCTGTGGCACTTTCCGTAGGCTCACGCCTCCCGGCCGTTAACCGGCGCCTTGCCCTATGGAGCCCGGACTTTCCTCCCCGGATTGCTCCGCGGCGGTCGCCTGGCCCACTCCGTCGCGAAGCATACGCGTTTTATGGTCTTCTGTCAGAAGAAAAACGCGCGTCCGGATTTTGCGCACTATACTGTGATGCGTCTTCACGTCGCACCAGGATCCTGTCGCGGCCCGCTGCGGTGACTATGGAGGGGGGTGAAATGCCATGATCAATGACGGTTTTCTCGATGAGGCGCGGGAAGTACCTTCGGTTACACCGATGGAGCGAGTGGTGGCCTGGTTTGTTTTCCGGAGTCGTGAGGATGCCCGACAGTATTTAGAGCATGTGTATCTGGCAGCGGGGCAGGGCCTGGTGGGTGGTTGTGGCCGCGATAGCGTCGCTCCGTACTGGTGGGTAGGGGTCCAGGTACAAGATATCAGTCAGTGGGGGAACGTGACGGCAGTGAATAAACGCGGTCGTCTCGGAGACTGAGTTCGGACAAGCGCCGGTGCAGCGCCACCGTCAGAGATTCGCGATCGTGGTAACCACCGCTCACCTGTAGTTCGTGGGCAAGGGCCAGCGCTTTGCCCAGTTGCGGCCCGGGGGTGAATCCCTGGGCCATCAGGTCAGACCCCTTTAGTAGCGGGTCCGGGAGACCACTCCAAAGATTCATTTCTTGCCAAATCTTGCGGGTGGCATCTATGGCCGGGGGATACTCTGTGCCTGCGCCACGCGCATCCGCCAGGGCGACATCCAGCAGTAGGGGGCGGTCAGGGACCTGTAGGGCAAGACGGGCATAGGCGGCGCGCCCTGCGCCATCGCGGTGCAGGGCATAGGGCGCGGCATGCCAGCGCAGGATTGGCAGCACCTGGTGGCTGAGATGCTTGCCGGGAAAATAGTAGCTTAGGAAAGTCTCGGCGGCGACACGTGCCTGTTCATGTCCGCAAGCGCGCCAGCAACCTTGAGGATCGCGCCGGGTGGTGCTGACCTTGCCGAGGTCGTGCAGCAAGGCGCCCAACATGAGGACGATGTCGCGCTTTTTGTCGCCGCAGCGCAGTTGGCCAGCAGCGGCAAGCACCCGCCCGGTGTGTATCCAGGCATCACCTTCCGGGTGGGCATCGGGGCGCTGGGGTACAGCTTGCAGGGCACGGAGTTCGGGAAATCGGGTAATGGCGCCGGTCAGGACGAGACTATCCCAGGCCCGGACCAGATACTGGCCGCGCAGGAGCAGTGCCTCCCATTCTTTGCGTATGCGTTCTTGGGGGATTTCTTGCAGGCGAGGCGCCAATTGGCGGCAGAGTGTGGCGCTCCGGGCTTCAATAGAAAAACCCAATTGGCCTGCCAATCGGGCCGCGCGGAAAACGCGCAGAGGGTCTTCCCCAAAAGTGTCGGCCGCTACTACGCGGAGCCGCCGGGCGTGGAGATCCGCTACCCCTCCAACATGGTCCAGGAGGCGCTGAGCCTGCCAGTCCCAGGCCAGGGCGTTGACCGAAAAATCCCGCCGCTGGGCGGCGATGGCCCAGGGCAGGTGCGGGCTGATTTGTCCGCCGCTCGCCTGGGGCAGGGAAATCTCCGCGCCAGCCGTTACCCAGACCGCACAGCGGCCACCTACCCGATGCGCGCCGAAGGGTTCCAGGCATTCGGCCAAGCGGGTCTCGCCTAATCCATATATTTCCAGATCCCAGTCATGGGCGACCACACCGAGCAGCGCGTCGCGCGGTGTACCTCCCACCACCAGGACGCGCGCTCCCGCCCGCTGCAATGCCGTTAGAATGGGAGTCAGCGCAGCGGGCGGCGTAAGCAGCATGAGGGGAGGTCAGCCTTTGCCCATACGCGCCAGCAGCTCGGCGTAGTGTTCGGCGACGACACGCCGTTTCACCTTTAGGGTAGGGGTTAGTTCGCCGTTGGCTTCACTCAGTGCCTCTGGTAGCAAGGCGAAACGCCGTACCTGTTCATGGGAGGGCAGGTCAGCAAGAGCGGTCGAAATGACTGCATGGATAATCTTGTGTGTGGTGGCATCGTCGGCGTGGGCAGCGGCACGCTCCTTGAGGAGCTCCCGATTGGGAAAGATGAGGGCCACGAGATACGGCATGCGATCGCCGAAGACGACGGCTTGGTCGATCAGCGCTTGCGCCATCAGCCGCATCTCAATTTTCTGCGGCGGGATGTTTTCGCCGGCGGAATTAACGATCAGATCTTTCTTGCGGTCGCTGATATGCAGGTAACCATCCGAGTCCAGGTTGCCCACGTCGCCGGTGTGTAACCAACCGTTCACCAAGGCCTCGCGCGTGGCGCTCTCGTTGTTCCAGTAGCCCTGCATGATGGACGGGCCGCGTACCAAAATTTCGCCATCAGCAGCTATGCGTCCTTCCAGATTGGGCAGAAACTGTCCCACGGTTCCCGGACGAATGGCCTCCAAAGGATTGGCGGCGATTACCGGGCTTGCTTCGGTCATGCCATAACCTTCGACAATAGGTAATCCCAACTCAATAAAAAACTTGGAAATTTCAGCATCCAGGGGGGCGCCTCCAGAGACAAAGAAACGCAAGCGCCCACCCAGTTTCTTGCGGAGATTGCGGATCAGCAGGCGGCGGGTAAGAGAACGTTGCCAGCGTGCCGCCGGACGTCCCTGCGGATCAAGCCCCGCTCCCCGGCGCAGAAAACGGCCGAGCAGACCCGGTCGATCTTCAATGTTCCGTCGCACCCGGCTATAGAGCAGTTGAAAGACCCGCGGCACGGCGACCACGATGTCCGGATGTGCGGCTTCCATGTCGCGGAGTACCGTGTCCGGGCGTTCCGCGTAGGCGACGTCCAGCCCCAGCAGATAGGTGCCGAAATGCCCCGTGCCCCGTTCGAAAATGTGGGAGAGGGGCAGAATGGAGAGCAGGCGTTGTCCGGCATGTAATGGCACCAACGGTACGAACCCTTCGATATTGCTCAGGATGTTGCCGTGACTGAGCATGACGCCCTTGGGCCAACCCGTCGTCCCGGAGGTGTAGACGATGGTGGCCGTTTGTTGACGTTGCAGTGCCGTGAGATGTTCTTCCAATTCAACATCGCGCAAGGAGGCGTCCTCCCCTTCCAGCGCTCCCCAGTGCCCCAGGCCGACTTCTTGCGCAGCGTTTGCATCGCGCAGCAGGATACGATCGCTGGGTACCCCCCAGCTTTGTATGTGCCGCCACTCGCGGGCACTTTCCAGCAGTATCAGTCCGGCGCCGCTATCGCCCAGTACATAATGAATCTCGCGCGGGCTGAATGTCGGATAGAGAGGAACGGTAATGGCGCCAATGCTGAGGATGGCAAAATCCATGATCGCCCAGTCCAGAGAGTTGGGGGCCATCAGAACTACTCGTTCTCCGCTGCGTACCCCTAGGCGCAGGAGTCCGCGGGCCCGTAAGCGGACGCGCTCGGCAAAGACCGCCGCCGTTATCGGCTGAAAAACATTGCCTTGCCGTTGCAAGGCAATGACGCCACCCGGGTCGCGCTTGCAGCGTGCAAAGAGTCCTTCCGGCAGACTTTGGAGGCGGGCAAGTTCCACACCCATGTCAGCGCATGGCCTTCTCGGCAGGGGTCAGGCAGCGTTTGAAGCTCTCCAGATTGAAGACGCGATCCATGTACCCTTGCGTTGCGCGGGCTGCCGCAGGTAGGCTGATTTCCAGAACCGGGAGGCGCCACAGCAGCGGGGCGATGGCGCAGTCGAGCACCGAAAGTTCATCGCCGAAGAGGTAACGCTGCTGGCTGAAGATGCTACTTAGTCCGGCAAGGGTGCTGCGGATCTGCTCTTTAGCCGTTTTGACCTGCTCGGCACTGTAGCCCGGCTGAAAGAGTGGAGCGAACCAGTCGCGGTCGAAACGCAAGAGACCCAGGCGCACCTTGGCGCGGGAGATGGGGTCCACAGGAATCAACGGAGGGTGCGGAAAGCGCTCATCCAGATATTCCATAATAAGGACAGATTCGTGGATGGCCAAGTCACGATCCACCAGGGTGGGCACCTGATTGTAGGGATTGAGCTCCGCGAGATCTTCTGGCTTGTTAGCGAGATCGACGTCGATGGTTTGGTACTCCATGGCTTTTTCCTCCAGAACGAAGCGGACGCGGTGTGCAAAAACACAATCGTTGCCGGAGTAAAGGGTCATCAGAGTTTTTTTGCTGCTGGGGGTCGCCATGATTATAGATCCTTGTATTGGAGAAGCGCGTTTTGGTGCGACCGCGGTGGTGCGGTCACCTGGATGCCTTGGATTATACATAACTGGGTACGCCTTGGGGTGATGTGCCATGCTCGCCCGCTAAAAAAGTCGGTCAGCGTAGATTTAATGCGATGTCAATGGAATATTGTCAGGGGTGGCTGGTCACTGTACACTTCCTGACCGCCTGGTTAGTTGTATGGAGACAACAAAAGTTGTAAAGTAGGCCACACGGTATTTAGCGGGAGGGCGATCCCTAAGATCGCGGAAGGGAATAAAATTATGATCCGTCAGCGTACGCTCAAAAATATGATCTGGGGTACCGGTATCGGCTTGCACAGTGGCAAGAAGGTCTATATCGGCCTGCGCCCAGCGCCGATAAACACCGGAATCGTCTTCCACCGCAGCGATATCGAGGGTGGCGCCTGGATTAAGGCGGACTCTCTGCATGTGGTGGATACCCGACTGTCTACCAATATCGGCGATGGCCAGATGCGGGTTGGTACTATTGAGCACCTGATGTCGGCCCTGGCGGGTCTGGGTATTGATAATGCCTATGTAGATCTCGACGGACCGGAAGTGCCGATTATGGATGGCAGTGCCGCACCCTTTGTATTCCTCATTCAGTGCGCCGGGATCGAAGAGCAAAACTCACCAAAGCGTTTTATCCGCATCACCAAGCCCCTCAAGGCAGAAGACGGTGATCGATGGGTGCAACTGGAGCCCTTTGAAGGTTTTAAGGTGAGTTTTACCATCGATTTCGACCATCCCGTGATGAAAAATGGTGGTCAGGAAGTGACGGTGGATTTCGCGCGGACTTCGTATCTCAAAGAAGTGGCGCGGGCACGCACCTTCGGCTTTATGCGTGAAGTCGAGACCTTGCGGAGCATGGGGCTCGCCTTGGGTGGCAATCTCGATAACGCCATTGTGGTCGATGATTACCGTGTACTCAATGAAGAAGGTCTGCGGTACACCAACGAGTTCGTGCGCCACAAGGTACTTGACTCCATTGGTGATCTCTATCTGCTTGGCCACCCGTTAGTAGGCCATTTTTCTGGTCACAAGGCGGGGCACGCCCTCAATAACAATTTGTTGCGGGCGCTGCTTGTCCGTCAGGATGCTTGGGAGTTTGTGGATTATTCCGAGAGGCGCGCGCCATTTTCCTTCGCTGACGCGCTGACGACAGCCTCCGCCTGAAGGTTGTCCAGGGTGGCCGCCAGGCGCTTAAGCGCGACGGCTATGGCTTGTGGCAGACGATCGGCTTCTGCCCGCAGCGCTTCGGCCGCCCCTGCTGAAATATAAGGCGCTTTCGGGATTTTGGTGGGTTGCGGCAGCCGGTATGACCAAGGCCGCACCGAGGCGGTGATTTGCCGCGCCGGAGTTTTCGGGAAGCGATTATTCCATTGTTTCAGTATGTTTTTTTCATTTCTTCGTAACCATGAAATCCATACCGGGCTCTGACAGAGTACACTCAACACCCCCCCAGACCAATCAACCAGCCAGGTATGGTCCTGCGCCTCCAGTGCGAGTAACGCGTTCCAGTCAATTTGACGCTCACGCAGCAGCGCTCCGCGACGGCAGATTTCGCCGATCGGCCCGGAAGGGTTTTGCGTCATGGGGCGCCAGATGCGTCGCCGTTTATCATCCATAGGCTTTCATGCTACCCTGCTCGATATTTTTTACCTAGGCTTGCGTGCTCATGTTTGGAACCATCATCCGCCATGTCGTTGGCAGTCGCAATGACCGCCTGATCAAGAAGGCCCGTATTATTGTGGCGCAGATTAACCTCCTGGAGGATCGTTACAAATCCATGGACGATGTTACCCTCGCCGGGCAAACCGCACTCTTTAAAGAGCGGATAGCCCAGGGCGAATCGCTTGACGCGGTGCTGCCTGAGGCATTTGCGGTGGTGCGTGAGGTGACTCAGCGGGTGATGGGCATGCGCCAGTACGACGTACAGCTCATCGGTGGCTATATGCTCCATGAAGGTAAAATCGCGGAAATGCGCACCGGTGAGGGCAAGACCCTCGTCGCGACCTTGCCCGCCTACCTCAACGCCCTGCAGGGTAAGGGCGTGCATGTGGTTACGGTCAATGATTATCTGGCCAGCCGCGATGCCCAGTGGGTTGGTAAGATTCACGGTTTTCTGGGCCTGAGCGTGGGTACCATCATCTCGGAGATGTCCAGCGATGAGCGCCGCGCCGCTTATGCGGCCGACATCACCTACGGCACCAACAACGAGTTCGGTTTCGATTATCTGCGCGATAACATGGCGTTTTCTCCGGCTGAGCGGGTGCAGCGCGGTCTCCACTACGCCATCATCGACGAAGTGGATTCCATCCTCATTGACGAGGCGCGTACTCCGTTGATTATCAGCGGTCCTACCGAAGAGAATACCGACCTTTACTACCGGGTGGACAAACTCGTCGGAAATTTTGTCGTCGATGAGGACTATACGGTCGATGAAAAGGCCCGGCAGGTGATGCTCACGGAAGAGGGCATCGAAAAGGCGGAATGCCTGATGGCGGAAAGTGGCCTGCTTGACGATGGTAATCTCTATGATCTGGCCAATGTCACCCTGGTTCATCATCTCAACCAGGCGCTGCGTGCGCATGTGATCTACCGGCGGGAGACGGATTATATCGTCCGCGACGGAGAGGTTTGCATCGTTGACGAGTTCACCGGACGCATGATGTCCGGGCGCCGTTGGTCCGATGGTCTGCATCAGGCGGTGGAGGCCAAGGAAGGGGTGGCCGTTCAGAATGAAAACCAGACGCTGGCCTCCATCACCTTCCAGAATTATTTCCGTATGTATGAAAAGCTTTCGGGCATGACTGGTACCGCGGACACCGAGGCCTTTGAGCTGAACCAGATTTACGGGCTGGAAGTGGTAATGATACCGACTCATAAGCCGGTGAAGCGGATGGACTTTGCCGATCTTATCTATCGCACCAGCGGGGAAAAGTGGGCGGCCATTGTTGAGGATATCCGCGACTGTCAGCAGCGTGGCCAGCCGGTACTGGTGGGTACCACCTCTATCGAGCATAACGAATTCTTGTCTCACCAGCTCAAACAAGCACGGATTCCCCATGAAGTACTGAACGCCAAACAGCATCAGCGCGAGGCCGAGATTATTGCCCAGGCCGGTAAACCTGGAATGGTGACCATCGCAACCAATATGGCGGGGCGTGGTACCGATATTGTGTTGGGCGGCAATGTCGGACATCAGGTGGATATGGTGCTGGCTAATCCGGATCTGGGAGAAGAGGAAAAAAGCCAACAGGTCGAATCCCTCAATAGCAGTTGGCAGGGGCTGCATGATGCGGCGATAGCGGCGGGTGGATTACATATTATTGGTACCGAACGGCATGAGTCGCGGCGGGTAGACAACCAGTTGCGAGGGCGCTCCGGTCGACAGGGCGACCCCGGTACCACTCGTTTTTACCTTTCCCTGGATGATCCGTTGATGCGTATTTTCGGCAGCGACCGTCTGGGTGGCCTGATGCAGAAGCTGGGCATGAAAGAAGGTGAGGCGATTGAACATCCCTGGGTGACCAAATCCATCGAGAACGCCCAGCGCAAGGTGGAAAGTCGCAACTTCGATATCCGCAAGCAATTGCTGGAATATGATGACGTGGCCAATGAACAGCGCAAAATTATTTATCAGCAACGCAATGCCTTCATGGATGCGGATGACGTCAGTTCGGAAATCAGGGCGCTGCGTGACGACGTCCTCGACGCAGTGTTGGCCGACACCGCGCCCGAAGGCGTTATGGAGGAGCGCTGGGATCTGCCCGGCCTGGAAGCCGCACTGGAGCGGGTTTTTAGTCTGCGGGTTCCGGTCGGACAATGGCTGGAGCAGGATAAAGGCCTCGCCTACCCCGTTTTGCGGGAGCGAATCATGGCGATGGTGTTGTCCGCTTATGCGGCCAAGGAAGAGCTCCTGGGCAGTGAAATGATGCGCCACTTCGAGAAATCCATCATCCTGCAAGTTCTGGACAGTCAGTGGAAGGACCATCTGGCGAGCATGGATCATCTCCGTGAAGGTATTCATCTGCGTGGATATGCCCAGAAAAATCCCAAGCAGGAGTATAAAAAAGAATCCCTGGCCATGTTCAACGTCATGCTGGGGCGATTGCGCGAAGAGGTAATCAGTACGTTGTCGCGCTTACATGTGAGCCCCGCGCCCGCAGAGTCGGTAGATTGGGATGCCATCGCCCGAGCCGCTCAGCCCCAGCATTTGCAATTCTCTCATCCGGATTTTTCGGCGGCGGCAGTAATGCCCGCCATAGAGAATGCAGGTCTTACTGCGGCGGGGCTCGGGGTCGTTGGTGAACAGGAAACTGGTCATAGTCCGGTAGCCAATGAGGATAAAGTGGGGCGGAATCAGCCCTGCCCCTGCGGTTCCGGTAAAAAATACAAGCATTGTCATGGGCGGTTGCAATAAGGAAAGCGTATGGCCGTTGGTCTCCACCCTCCCCGGAATATCCTGCCCATTGCGGGGGTTCGCCTTGGCGTGGCAGCGGCAGGCATTCGTTATGCGAATCGTACCGACCTGACCTTGATCCATTTGGCGGAAGGATCTCAGGTGGCGGGTGTTTTTACCCGTAATCGTTTCTGCGCGGCGCCAGTGTTGGTGGCACAGCGTCACCTGGCGGACGGCTCCGGCGTGCGGGCGCTGGTGATTAATACGGGCAATGCCAATGCGGGTACGGGCGCCGCTGGGCTGCAGGCAGCAGAGGCTAGTTGTCAGGTGGTGGCCGGGCAGTTGGGTTGCGCGCAGGAGGCCGTCTTGCCGTTTTCCACGGGCGTCATTGGCGAACCGGTAGCGCTTGCGGAGAAAATTGCCGGGGTGCTGCCAAGCTGTATCGAGACGCTCGCCGAGGATCACTGGGAGGTGGCCGCAGCCGCCATCATGACCACGGATACCATTGCCAAGGCCTGCTCCCGACAGTTGGAAATGGATGGCGTGACCGTCACGGTGACGGGTATGGCCAAGGGCTCAGGGATGATTCGTCCGGATATGGCCACGATGCTGGCCTATATCGCCACCGATGCCCCGTTGCACGGAGCAGGCTTGCAACAATGCCTGCAAGAAGCCATGGAGCGATCCTTCAACCGCATTACAGTGGATGGCGATACCTCCACCAACGATGCCTGCATCCTGATGGCAACCGGGCAGGCGGCGCTGCCGCCCATCTCTTTAGCAACGGATCCCCGCTACGGCAGACTGAGAGATGCCATCACGGCGGTGGCGCAGTGGTTGGCGCAGGCTGTTGTGCGCGACGGCGAGGGGGCGACCAAATTTATTCCGATCCATGTCCTGGGTGGGCGCGATGCAGCCGAGTGTCTGCAGGTGGCTTACCGAATGGCTCATAGTCCGTTGATCAAAACGGCTTTCTTTGCCTCCGACCCGAATTGGGGGCGCTTGCTGGCGGCCATCGGTTCCGCCGGCGTGGACGACCTGGAAGTGGATGGGGTGCAGGTCTGGCTGGGCGATACGCGCATCGTCCGCGACGGTGCCCGCGACCGTGATTATGATGAGGCGGCTGGACAGGCCGTGATGGCCCAGGAGGAAATCCCGGTGCGGGTTGATCTGGGCAGAGGTGCCGCCGAGGCGCAAATCTGGACTTGTGACTTGTCCTATGACTATGTCCGTATTAACGCCGATTACCGTAGCTGATGCCCACTGTTCCTGTCGCCACTGGAATTATTGAAGATGCCTCGGGGCGCCTGCTGATTTCGCTGCGCCCCGAGGGTAAGCCCTGGCCAGGCTTCTGGGAGTTTCCCGGCGGCAAGGTGGATCCCGGCGAAACGCCGGAACAGGCTCTGGTCCGGGAGCTTTGGGAAGAGTTGGGGATCACCGTTACGGCACCAGAGCCGTTCCGGGTGCTTGATTATACCTATCCGGAGCGTACGGTGCGCCTGCATTTTTACCGGGTGCGGCACTGGACGGGCACTGCCCATGGACGGGAAGGGCAGGAAGTACGTTGGCTCTATCCTTGGGAAATCCCGGCGCTGGAATGTCTCCCCGCGAATTTGCGTATAACGGCGGCGGTATTAGCGGAGGCTTTGCCCCAGCCGCCCCTCTGTCTGATTGCCGATCCCGACAGATTGCCGCTACTTGATTTCCGAAAGTCTCTGGAAGCCGCGCTTGGCGCTGGATTGCGCTGGTTAGTGCTGCGCTGCAAAACGGTGCCGGATGCCCCAACCGCCGCCGTACTGTCGGCACTGTGCGCCGAGGCGCTGGCGCAGGGTGCGCAGGTCTACCTCAACCATTCCGATCCCTTGCCCGACTGGCCGCGGAGCGGACGCCATCTGACGCAAATCCAGCTCGATGCAGGCGTACGGTCTGACGCGGCTTTCGGGGTGTCTTGTCATGATGCCGTAGGCTTGCAGCGGGCGGCGCGTCTCGGGGCGCGCTACGCCTTTCTCTCGCCGCTTTTCCCCACCCCGAGCCATCCGGGTGCGGCGGCGCTGGGGTCTCAGGCTTTCGCGGCGATGGCCGCTGAATCATCTCTGCCCCTTATTGCGCTCGGTGGGATGACGGCAGCACGGGTGCCCGAGGCTCTGGCCGCTGGCGCGTGCGGTGTGGCGGTACTCTCCGGTATTCTCGAAGCGCAAGACCCTGCCGCTGCCACCCGCGCTTATCTCCAGCACTGGAATGGGTGAATGGCCTTTATTTCTGTCGTTATTCCGCTTTACGACGAGATCGACAATATCTTGCCGCTTTGTACGGCCCTGAGCCATGCCTTGGGGGACGCCGATGTCGAGGTGATCATTGTCGACGATGGTAGCCGGGACGGGAGCGCCGCCGCCCTGGACCGCGAAGCGGAGGCGCGGGGCGCGCGATTCAAGATCATCCACCTGCAGCGCAATTTCGGCCAGACAGCGGCCATGCAGGCGGGAATTGATGCCGCTCGGGGCGAAGTGATTGTGACCCTGGATGCGGATCTGCAGAATGATCCCGAAGACATTCTGCCTTTGGCCCGGCGCCTGCTGGAGAAAAACCTGGATGTGGTGGCGGGTTGGCGGAAGGACCGCCAGGATGACTTGCTCTTGCGTAGGATCCCGTCGCGTTTGGCCAATCGTTTGATCTGCCACCTCACCGGTATTTATCTGCACGATTACGGGTGCACCCTGAAGGCCTATCGGGCTTCCGTGATCAAAGGGGTGCGTCTCTATGGCGAGATGCATCGTTTTGTCCCGGCCTGGCTTTCTACGTTGACCTACACGGATCGCATTGTCGAGGTGCCGGTGCGCCACCACCCGCGCCGGGCCGGACAGAGCAAGTACGGCATCACTCGTACCCTCCGGGTGCTGGTTGACCTGCTTTTTGTGAAGTTCTTTCTTGGTTACAGTCAGCGGCCCATGCATTTTTTCGGGGTAATCGGGCTGGCGTTATCAAGCATCGGTTCGATCATGCTGTTGTATCTTTTGGTGGATAAATTTGGCTATGGCGCGGCGATTTCCGGACGCCCCATGCTGATTGCCGGTGTACTGTTTTTCCTCGCTGGGCTGCAATTTCTCAATACCGGCATTGTTGGGGAGATGTTATCGCGCATTTATCATGAGTCTCAGGATAAAAAGACTTATGTGGTGCGCTACACGATACATCTTGATCCACCAGCGTGAAACCTGTCCCCATTCTGATGTATCACAATATTGCGGTGGCGCCGCAAGGCGTGGAGTTGCGCGGACTTTATATCTCGCCCCGGCGTTTTGCGCGGCAGATGGCGCTGCTGCACTGGTTGGGTTATCAGGGGCTGTCCATGTCTGCAGCCATGCCTTATCTGCGCGGAGAGCGGGAAGGCAAGGTGGTGGTGATTACTCTGGATGACGGCTATCGGGATAATCTCGAACACGCCTTGCCGGTGTTGCAGCGCCATGGTTTTACGGCGACCTGCTACGTGGTGAGTGCCGCCATCGGTACCGACAATCACTGGGATGCGCAGCAGTTAGGCACACATAAGCCACTGATGAACGTGCCTGAGCTACATCGCTGGCGGGAGGCTGGAATGGAGATCGGGGCGCACAGTCGTCATCATCCCCGTTTGCCGGAGCTGAGTGAGTCCGAGTTGGACGACGAAGTGGCAGGATCCAAGCGCGAGTTGGAAGGACTTTTGGCGGTGCCGGTGACTCAGTTCTGTTATCCCTATGGTGCGGCGGGGCTGCGCGAACGGGAAGCGGCCCGGCGCGCTGGCTTTGTTGCCGCGGTGACGGTGCGGCGGGGCCGTGTCTTGCCGGGTGCTGACCTTATGGATTTACCGCGGGTGATGGTCGGCGGGCATCATGCGCCCCATGTTTTCCCCCTGCAACTGCTGACCAGGCATGAGGAGCGCCATTGATCGCCACTCCGCGTCTGCTCTGGGTGGGCACCAACCCCGGCGGTGGCGGCACGGAGACGCACATGATCACCCTGAGTCGCGCCTTGGCCGAGCAGGGGGCGGAGGTGCATTGTCTGGTGCATCCGCAAGGACGGATCGCGCAGGTGCTGGAGACTGCGCCGGTGACCCGGCATTTCGGGGTCTTCCGCAACAGCGCCGATCCCGGTGGCATCCGTGCCTTGCACCGGGCCATCCGGATGGTGCAGCCGGACTGGGTTATCGGCAGCTTCAGCAAGGAATACTGGCCACTGGCCCTGGTCAGCCGCAGTGCGGGACGGCCGTTGGCTTTGTTCCGGCACATGGATTTGCAATTGCGGCCCAGCACCCGCTGGTTGTTGTCGCGCTGGCCCCTGCGTCTGTTCGCTATCTCCAATTACCTGCGGGATCGTCTGATTCTGCAGGGGCTGCCTGCAAAGCGGGTGGAAGTGTTGGCGAATCCATTACATCTGAGCGATTTTCAGCGCGATCTTGAGGCACGGCGGGAACAGCGCCGAACCTTGGGTCTGACAGAGAACGATTTTGTTGTTGGTTTTGTCGGCGCCTGGCACCGCGGTAAAGGGGTATTTATGCTCGCCGACGCCATCGACGCTGCACAGGCGGTGGACCCTCGGGTGCATGGCCTGTGGCTGGGCGGTGGCGCTCACGAGGCGGATCTGCGCGCGCGCCTGCGCGATAAACCCTGGCACCACCTACTGGGTTGGCAGAACCCGGTGGCTCCTTGCTACAGTGTCATGGATACCCTTGCCTTGCCTTCCATCGAGCCGGATACCTTTGGCCGTGTCTGTCTGGAGGCGCAGTCCTGCGCGACACCGGTGCTGGGCGCGGCCATGGGGGGTATTCCCGAGAGCTTTGCGCCGGATCGGAGTGGCCTGCTATTGATGGCCGGGGCCGCGGTGGAGTGGCGGGACGCTATTCTGCGACTGGTGGCGGATGTCCCCTTGCGTGCGCGTTTGGCGGCGGCAGGTCCGGATTACGCCCGGCGCTTTGATGCGGACGTCATCGCCCGCAATTTTCTGGTCAGCCTGGCGCGATGACACAGATGCTTCCACGTCTTATGATAGAGGCCGTTTATTCGCTGAGGCAGGGGGAAAGGTCATGCAGGTAGCCATGTTACGGCCTTTGTCTGTCAAAGAGTATCTGGAAGGTGAGGAACGCGCCGATATTCGCCACGAGTATGTGGCCGGGCAGGTCTATGCCATGGCCGGGGCCAAGCTGCGTCATAACCAGATTGCGGGCAACCTGTATGGACTGCTCTGGCAAAAAACCCGTGGTAGTCACTGCCAGGTTCTGAACAGCGATATGAAAGTGCGGGTAGAAGCTGTAGATGCCTTTTATTACCCCGATGTCGTGTTGCGTTGTGGAGTGCCGTTGTCCGGAGATACCCTCTATCTGGAAGATCCCTGCCTTATCGTCGAAGTATTGTCAGTCGGCACGGCGAATGTGGACCGTCGTGAAAAGCTACAAGCTTATCAGACGCTTCCTAGCCTGCAGGAATATGTTTTGGTGGATAGCGAAAAAGCCGTCGTCGAGGCATTCCGCCGGCATCCTGAAGGTTGGTGGTACGAGTTGCTGAATGACCCTGAAAGCGACCGTTTGCGCCTCCGATGTGTCGACCTGGCACTTTCAGTAGAGGACATCTATGCCGGCGTCGATCTGCCTTCGGCCCTTCAGACCGATTGAACGCAGCCCTGATGCCACGTCCTTTACCCGTAGAACCCCACCGCATACTTCTGATCAAGTCGCACAGTGCAGGTATCGGCGACATCCTGCGTAGCTCGGCGGCATGGGCGGTGCTCAAAAAGCGCTGGCCGGATGCGGAGCTGCATCTGGTGTTTCTGACCCGCTGGCCGGGTTATCCGAGCGAGGCGCTGATTCGGGACCATCATCTGCTGGCCAGCGCCCATTTTTTGCCCATGCAAGAGGGGCGCTTTGCCGGTATGCGGGGCGTTGGTCCGCGTATATGGCGACGTTTATTACCCGAGTTGCGGCGTATCGCGCAGGAAGTACAACCGGACCTGATCATTGATCACGAGCCCTTTGGTGTCGAAACCAGTATCGCCGCCCTCTGGATGCGGCGTTTCTGTGCGGCACCTGCGGTCGGGGTGAATCAGGTGCCGGGACGGGGGTGGCTTTATGATTATGCGGGGCCGGGTTTACAGGAGTACGCCCGGCGGCATGAATTGTCCTGGCCCATGGACTATACGGAGCGGGATTTCGCGGCGTTAGCGGCTTTGAAGCTGGAGCGGGATGGCCAGCGGATCGTGTTGCAGGAGACGGAGGCGGGGCGTGCGTTCCGTGAGGTGTTGCCGACACGGTTGCCTGTGGGCTGGCCTGTTATCGGAGTGAACATTGGTTGTGGTACGCCAGATGCGGAAAAAAAACGCCCCTCCGTCGGATTTCTGGTGGAAGTGATGGGGCAGGTTGCGGCCGCTTCTCCCCATATTCTTTTGCTGACCGGCGCCCCAAACGAACGCAGCATCAATCAGGATTTTCTGGGGCAATATGCTGCTCGCTGGGGTGATGTCGGGCATATCCTGGATATTGCTGGCCAGACCACACCCAGCGGCCTGACGGGAGCCCTTGCGATTTGTGATATCTTCGTGTCCAGCGACTCCGGGCCGTACCACATGGCCGTCGCCATGGGTCTACCCACGCTGGCGCTGTTTAATTTTCCAAGTCCGGAACATTACCACCGTGAAGTATCCGTCGTCGTGACCGGGAATGGTAGCGGCGATAGTGATGCGATGGTGTCCAGCATTTTACGATTGCTTGATAAAAATAAGGTTTTTATGTCATGAAGTGGCGAGTCCCGGATGGACTAATGTTTACAGCGTATGCCTTGCCATTATTCTGTTTTCCCCTGAGCACGGCAGGTGCTGGTATCTCATTAGGGCTTATGCTGTTGATTTATGCCATAAGCGGCCATTGGCGGGAATGGCGGTGTATTGGCGCGCGGCCTTGGGCGCTGCCCCTCGCCTTGCTGATTGGCTGGACTTTACTGGGCTTGTTCTGGACTTCCAATATGTTCTTTGGGATGAAAATCGCGGAGGCAACGAGCTACGGTATATTTGCGTTTATCGGCGCTACCCTGCCCTGGAAACAGCGCTGGATAAAATTATTGATCAGGCTATTTCTTTCCGGTTTATTAATAAATGAGTTTCTGGCAGTCATGATGACTTGGAAGATTCTTCCTTGGAAGAATGTCGACAATATTGCTTATACTGGATTTTGTGATCATATCTTCCTTTCTCTGGTAATTGCCCACGCACTTTTGTGGCTGGTCTGGGATTTCAAGCAGCAGTGGAACTTCCCCCGCTGGGCTAATTTGCCTATAGGTGTTCTGTTGTTGATGCAAATAGCCATAACCCCGGCACGCTCCGGTCAGTTGCTGCTGGTTATTTTACTGCCGGCAACGATTTGGATACTCTATCCCGGACGCTGGCGTTATTGGGTGTCGATGGTTTTTACGGTGGCCGTCGCGGGATTGTTTGCGATACCCTCTATTCGTGCCCACTTCATGGTTGGATTTCATGAATTGTTGAGTTTTAATTTGAATCAGGCAGCTATTTATTCAAGTTGGGGTATTCGTCTCCTGGCAATGATCGGCGGTGTGATGATGTTCTTTGCCCATCCATTTTTTGGAGTGGGGACAGGTGATTTTTATCCCGTCATACTGAAAATGCAGGCGGCGCATCAGATTCCTGCGACCCCCGATTTTATCATGAATACCGCGGCTAACAGTTATATCAGTGAAGCGGCATCTTTGGGGATTGTCGGTCTTGGGCTTTTCCTCTGGTTTCTCTGGTCTCTGGGGCGTGAAATGTGGAGGTCGCGAGATCTTCCGCAGAACTGGTTCGCACTTACTTACTTCTCCATTTATCTCATTGGTGGGCTTTTCGATGGTTTGAGTTGGGGATACGCTGATGCCATTACTATCGCTCTGATGGCTGGCTTACCCTTACACCAAAGGTCTGTGATTGAGCCTGCAGATCTGAGCGCCCCATAATGGGTGCCTGTCTGTCGGTGGTTTATATTACCAAAAATGCCGGGCAGCACTTCGATCGGTCACTAGCAAGCGTGGCCCATATCGCCGACGAGTTGCTGGTGGTAGATAGCGGTTCTCAGGATAATACGTTAATGGTAGCGCGAAGCGCGGGTGCTCGTATCATCGAACGCTCCTGGCCCGGCTTTGCTGCGCAGCGACAGTTTGCCGTGGCGGCGGCGGAAAATCCGTGGGTTCTCATGATGGATGCCGACGAAATACTAACCGAGACGGCAGCGAAAATTATCCGAAATACTTTCTTGATCGGGGAACCTGCGGGTGTGGCTGGTTATCTTCTTGAGCGTAGAAGCTTTTTCCACGGTAAAGAAATTTGTTATGGCGATTGGTCGCATGACCGGGTATTGCGTTTGTTTGACCGCCGATGTGGTGCTTATGGGGAGAATCTGGTACATGAGGCGTGGGAGACTCATGGAACTGTCAAGCCAATCCCAGGTTGTGCATTGCACCATTACTCCTACGCTAATTATGGTGAGTTACTTAATAAAATGCGCCTTTACGCCACCCTCAACGCGCAGCAGGTCCACCAGCGCGGCAAAGTACTGCGCGGTTACATGCCCATGACCCATGCACTGGCGGCTTTTTGGCGCGGCTATTTCTGGCGCTTGGGATTTCTGGATGGTGTGGAGGGCGCCGCCATTGCCTGGACGACGGCGCTGGGAGCGTTCATGAAATATGCCATGGCGCTGGAACTCAGAGACCATAATCAGCAATGAAGATTTTGATGGTGCGCCTGAGTTCCATGGGCGACGTGCTGCATACCCTGCCGGCGCTGACGGATTTGCAGCGGACCCGACCGGATCTGCTCTTACATTGGTTGATTGAGCCTGCATTCGCGCCCATCGCACTGCTGCATCCAGGGGTCGCGCGGGTGATTCCCTTCTCTCTGCGCAACTATAAAAAACAGTGGCGTGGGCTGGCGGCCGTGTTACGGGATTTACGCCGGGCTTTACGGGTGGAGCATTACGATCATATTCTCGATGCCCAGGGGCTTTATAAAAGTGCATTGCTGGGCCGTCTGGGCGGTGCACCCCTGTGGGGCCTGGATGCCGCCAGCGCTCGCGAACCGGGTGCCAGCCGAATTTACCATCGCCGCTTTCCCGTGTCCTGGGGGCAGTCCGCCATCAGCCGGAATCGCCAACTATTCGCGCAGGCTTTAGACTACCCCCTGCCGGAAACGCCGCCAGATTATGGTTTGCAGGTGGCCGCCGCGCGCCTGCGTAAAGACACGCTGGTGCAACCTTGGGGAGAACTGGTGCAGCGGCCCTTCGTGCTGGGCTTTCACGGGACCTCGCGAGAGAACAAGGAATGGCAGGAAGACCACTGGCGGGCGCTGGCCGCCCGGCTACGACAGGAGGGACTGCGTTTGTTGTTGCCCGCAGGCAATGCGCGCGAGGCGGTGCGAGCCCGGCGCATCGCGGAGCAAGCGGATAATGTGGTCACCCTGCCCGCCGCTACGTTGCTGGAAATCGCGGCCCTCATCGTCCGGGCAGACGCCTATGTCGGTATGGATACGGGACTCTCTTATCTGGCCGGTGCCTTGGGGCTGGCGGGGGTTACTATGTACGGCCCGACGGCTAGTGGGCGTTTTTCCGTGATGGATAGTCGCCAGGTCAGCTTGCAAAGCCGTGAGCCTTGCTCGCCTTGTGGTAAATCCCGATGCCCGTTGCCGGAAGCGAAAAATGGCCTGATACTCTGCCAGCAGGCCTTACGCCCGGAGCAGGTCTGGACGGCCTTATCCCCTTTGCTGGAGCACCGATCATGAAACACCCCCTGGTGCTCCTGCCGGATGAGCGCCGCCGCTACCGGCGCCACCAGTTCTGGACGGATCACGGTATTTTCCGCGAACTGTTTTATGCGAACTTTCACGAGATTGCGCCGGGAGCGTTTCGTTCGGCCCAACCCTCGCCCCTTCAATTGCGGCACTGGCAGCAAAAGCATGGTTTCTGCACGGTGTTGAACCTGCGCGCTCCGGCACCCCACGAACCCCATTACCGTCTGGAGCAGGAGACTTGTGACGCCCTGGGCATGACGCACCTGACCCTGCACGGCTTCGGCTCCCGGGATCTGCCGGAACGCGAGAAATTGCTGGCGGGCATCGAGGTGTTGGATCAATTACCCAAACCTTTTTTGCTGCACTGCAAATCCGGGGCGGATCGGGCTGGTTTCATCAGCGTGCTGTATCTCCATCTGGTGCTGGGGACACCCCTCAGCGAAGCGCAGCGGCAACTGCGTTTGTGGCCCTTCGGTCATATCCGGCATGCCAATACCGGCATTCTCGACTGGTTTTTCATCAGTTACCACGATGCTGCCGCCTGCCAGCCCGGCCTGACCCTGCGTGACTGGATCAAGGACGGGTATGATCGCGAGCGCGTCCTGAAAAACTTCCGGCCCTGGTATCGTCTGGATTGGCTGACCGACCGTATTTTGCACCGCGAATGATGAGTCGCCGCCTCTACGCCTTTCTGCTTTGGCTGCTCAGCCCTGTCGTTCTGGGCTTTACCCTCTGGCGGGCCTGGCGACGACCTGCCTACCGGGAGCGCTGGTGGGAGCGTTTCGGTTGGGGGCCGCGCCGTTCGGATCGGCCCATCTGGATTCATGCGGTGAGTGTGGGGGAGACCATTGCGGCGATTCCCCTGGTGCGGGCTTTGCAGGCACGTTATCCGGAGGTGCCCATTCTGATGACCAGCACAACGCCGACGGGAGCTGCTGTAGTCAGTCAGCGTTTGGGTACGGAAGTGCTGCAGTATTACCTGCCCTATGACCTGTCCGGGGCGGTCACGCGCTTTTTGCGCCGCCAGCGACCGCGTCTGGGAATCATCATGGAAACGGAGATCTGGCCCAATCTCTGTCATGCGGCCAGCCGCGAGGGCGTGCCCCTGATGCTGGTCAATGCCCGGCTCTCGCAGCGCTCGCTTCGGGGTTACGCCCGTTTCCGGACGCTCTTTGCCCCCGCATTGGCCAGTATGAACGCCATTGCGGCCCAGAGTTCGGAGGATGCGGCGGCTTTTCGCCGCCTGGGGGCAAAGCATGTGGTGGTGACCGGTAATATCAAATATGACCTGCCGGAACCCGTCGCCGCGCGGGAGCATGGGCGCCAGTGGCAGCAGCGTTTCGCTGGGCGGCCGGTCTGGGTATTCGCTTCTACGCATGCCGGTGAGGAGCAGTTGGCGCTGGCGGCGCTGGAAGACTTGCAGCGTCAATGGCCGGATCTGCTGCTGGTGCTGATTCCCCGTCATCCCTCGCGGCGACTGGAGGTGATGGCACGGATGCAGGCAAAGGGGGTGTCCTTTGCCTTGCGCTCGCGTGCTGAGGACGTGGGCGCGCGCGCGGTTTTTCTGATAGATACACTGGGTGAGGTGATGGACTTCTACGCGGCGGCAGATGTGGTGACCATCGGTGGCAGTTTTGTGCCGGCGGGGGGGCATAATCCCTTGGAGGCTGCAGCACTGGCCCGCCCGGTTACCTTCGGCCCGTATATGGATAATTTTAAGGGCATCACCCAGGATTTGCTGGCGGCCAACGCTGCGGTTCAGATTCTGGATGTCGAGGCCCTGGTAGCGCAGTTGGGGGCGTGGTTGACTACCCGGGAGCCAGCGACAGAGATGGGCGACCGGGCCTTGGCGTTTCTGCAGCAGCAGCGTGGCGCGCTGGGGCGTACTTTTGCCTTGCTAGATCGTATTGTTCCGTAGGCATTTTAATAGGGGTAGTCCCAGCCTTCCGGCTGATCCTTGAAACGACGATGAACCCACCAGTATTGTTCAGGGGCTTTGCGGATGGCGGTCTCCAGTGCGACATTCATCGCCGTGGCATCCGTCTCCGCATCGCCGCTCGGGAAAGATTCAGGCATAGGCACAATCTCGATGCGAAAACCCTCACCGTCCGGTAGCCGATAGGCAAAGAGTCCGAACACCGGGCTTCCGCGCCGCGCCGCCAGCCGGCCCAGCAAAGGTGTCGTGCAGGCAGGACGGCCAAAGAACGGGGCATAATCCCCTTCGCGCGGATCGACGTTCTGATCCGGAAGAATGCCGATTACTTTTCCTTGCTGCAGTGCGTGGAGCAGGGGGCGGATACCCCCCTCCTTGGGGACCAGTTGCGCACCGCTGCGCCCGCGGCCAGCCACAATGCGTGCGTTGACGGCCGGATTGCGGGTTTCCATGTAGAGTACGGTTACCGGCCAGCGTTGCCCGATGTAGAGCACCGCGGCTTCCCAGGCCCCGAGGTGCGCGGTGAAGAGAATAACCCCACGTCCTTTGGCTAAAGCGGCGTCCACCAGATCGTCCCCACGCACTTCGCGGATCAGTCCGAGGGCGCGGGGCAAGGGCCAGTACCACAGTGGTCCCAACTCCAGGGCCGCCTGGCCCAGTGCCCGGAAATGCGCGCGCCGCAGGGCATGCCGCTGGGCCAAACCCATCATGGGGAAAGCAATGGCGAGGTTGGCGTCCACCACCCTGCGCGCCCGTGTCATACTGAGCCGCACCAGATCACCGAGCATCGCACCGAGAGCCGCACGCCAACGCCGCGGCAGGTAACCCGCCCCGCGCAGAATGCCCGCTGCCAGCGAGGCTACTGTCTTTTGCCGCAGACTTACCTGTACCTCAGCCACTTTCCCCTGGTCTCCTCCATTCTGTGGCAGGTATTGTAGGGCAGGGCGGGGCGTTCGGATACCATTGTTCGCATGGTATTGCCCGCGAAGAGGCTCTCCCGGACTACCGGTGCAGCGCCCGCCGCAGGCGGTCCAGGCCTTCCTCCAGCACGCTCCGCGGTGCAGCGAAATTCAGTCGCACAAAACCTTCGCCGCCCGGCCCGAAACTGGGGCCGGGATTGAGGCCGAGACCTGCTTGCAACAGGCGCCGCGCCAGCACGGCGTCGTCGCCGTAAGGGTGCACATCCAGCCAGGCCAGATAGCCGAACTCCGGTTGCCGGTAGCCGACTTCGGGTAATTTTTCGGCCAGAAAATCGGCGATGAGGCGGGCATTATTGCTCAGATACTGGCGCAATGCGGCCTGCCACTCCGCACCGTGTCGCCAGGCGCTGGTCATGGCGGTCAGGGCGAAGAGGTTGGTGTGCTGAATCTGGCTGCGCTGGACTTCATTCAGAAAGGCGCGACGCAGCCCAGTATCGGGGATGACGCTGACTCCGCCACCCAGTCCCGCCAGATTGAAGCTTTTGCCGGCAGAGGTCAGGAGGATCGCGCGCGGGAAGCGGCTGGGGAGGGGGCGGTGCGGATGCTGGCTGAGGTCGGCATGAATTTCATCGCTGACGATCACGCAGCCCGCTTCAGCGCAGAGAGTACCCAGTCGTTGCAGCTCTTCCGGTGTCCAGACCCGCCCCACCGGATTGTGGGGCGAGCAGAGGAAAAGCAGTTTCGCCCGCTGGACGGCGATTTCCAGGACATCCCAATTCATGCGGTAATGGCCGGTGTCATCCGCGATCAGCGGGGCCAGCAGCAATTCCCGCCCGTTGTCCTCCACTGCGGTCATGAACGGCGGATAAATGGGAGGCATGACGATGATTGCCTCGCCCGGTCTGGTGAAGGCGCGCACGGCTGCGTAAAGAGCAGGAACGACACCGCTGATACAGGCGAGCGCGTCGCTTTCCGGCCGCCAGTTATGGCGTCTGGCCAGCCAGTCGGCGGCGGCCTGCAACATGGTTCCTTCGTTGCCCGGATAACCGAAAACGGGGTGATTCAGGCGTTCCTGCAAATCGGCCATGACCGTGTCGGGTGCGGCGAAATCCATATCTGCCACCCACATGGGCAGCACTTCAGCGCCAAAACGTTCTGCCGCACCATCCCATTTGAGGCATCCGGTTCCGCGTCGTGGCATGACCCGGTCGAAGTCGACGCTGTTCTGTGCCGCGCTCACAAGCGCTCCCAGATGGTCACCTGCGCGATACTATGCTGATATTTGCGCGCCGTTTCGCGGATGACAAAGGACAAATCCTGCGGGCTGTCATCGCGCAGACGGAATGCTCCGGACAAAATTTCACGCAGGGCGTCGAAGGTGCTCAGATTCTCCCCATCCCGTTTGAAACCGCCGAGCCATTCCGTCCGCGCGGTATGTTCTTCCAGCCAGGTATAGGGTGAAGTGATGACCAATAAACCGCCGGGAAGGATGCGGTCGGCAATGTCCTCCAGAAATTTGCGGGGATGGTGCAGGCGGTCAATGAGGTTGGCTGCCACCACCAGATCATAATCCCGATACAAAGGCTTCAGATTGCAGGCGTCGGCCTGGAAGAAGTGGACCCGGTCCGCCGTCCCGGTCAGGCCCAGGGTGGCGAGGTCCGCCGTTTGATAGCTTTGCAGTTCACCCTCTTCGGTCAGCGTGTAGGAGAAGTGCCCGCGCTCGCGCAGTTGCACGCCTACGCTGATGAAGCGTGCCGAGAAGTCGAGGCCGGTGACCTCGGGGCAGTGCTTTGCCAGTTCAAAACTACCACGGCCTACGGCACAACCGATGTCCAGAGCGCGACGCAAAGGCCTGCCGGCCATAGCCTCCACCGCGATCCCTACGACCTTCGCCGCAAAATTGGCCACCCCATAGTATTCGCGCCCATAATGAAATTCCGCATACTGGGAGACTAGGGCGTCACTCTCATAGACCGGTATCTCAGGCAGCGCATTGGGCGAGGCCACATAACGGAATCCCGCGTGCTGGAAGAAATGGCGGCGGAAGGCATAGCGGGCTTCCTGCTGCGTTTCGTTGCCGAGACTGATGAATGAGCCGCCCTTGATGAGATTGTGCTGCTGGTCGAAGGTGGGCACTGTGAAGTCATCATAAAGTGGATGCACCTCGAAACCGGGAAAGGGATAGATGGGTGTCGCGGTCCATTGCCAGACGTTGCCGACCACATCGTAGAAATCCCCCTGTTTGAATTGATCCACGGGGCAGGGCGAGCAGCCTGCGGCGAGTCCGATATTGCCAGGCACCGCGTCGTCCCAGGCATCACTGTCCGCCAACACGCAGAAATCACGCAAACGCCGCCATTCATCCTCGCTGGGCAGGCGCAGGTTCTGACCGGTCCGGGCCGATTTCCAGCGGCAGAAGGCATCGGCCTCCAGCGCATTCACCTCCACCGGCCAGCTCCACGGTAGGGGTCGCTCCTCCGCGATCAGGCGCAGCCGCCAGGTGCCCTGATCCGGGACCCAGAAAGTCGGGTGCCGGGCCTGGCTGAAGCGGCGCCAGCGATCTCCCTCCGCGGTCCACCAGCGACTCTCGCTGTAGCCATCCTGCTCCACGAAGGCCAGGAACTCCTGATTGCTCACCAAAAAACGGGAGGCATGAAAGGGCTGCAACGCCGCTTGATGAAGGCCATATTCATTATCCCAGCCATAACGAGGATCGGCGCGTTCTTTGCCCAGACGAACGGTGCCGCCGGCCACGGCCTGCAGGATATTATCCGGCGCGGCTCCTGCGGGGGTCCAGGAATGGAAGGCTTCCACAGGCCGGACGCGGGACAGAGGCAATTGCCGCATGAGCACCGAACTGGTCTCCAGATGGATGTTTTCATGCTCAATTCCCATGAGGATCACCCACCACGGTGAATCCCAGGTGATGGGCAGGGACAGGGGCATCTCGCGGATCAGACCGTCCACCAGTTCCCGCACCCGCTGCCGGTACTGACGGACGTCGTCGACGGAGGGCCAGTCGTAGTGGGTTTCGTCCAGGTCGTCCCAGGACATTTCATCGACGCCGACCGCAAAAACGGACTCTAAACGTGGATCGAGGTGCTGTCCGATCAGTCCGGCTACCTGGAGTTTGTTTACATAGAAGGTGGCGCTATGACCGAAATAAAAGATCAGAGGATGACGCAGGGGAATGGCCTTTTCATACCACGCCGCCGGTTCTGCCAGGTGATCGAAAAGCTGTTCATACAGCGAAAAGGTCTCGTGAAAGATCCTGCGGATCTCTTCTCGCTTCTGCTCAGCATGCTCGCCGTCGAGACGGAGCGCAGCGATACGTGTACGCGCCATGGATTCCCCTTCTGTACGTTCTTGGTGTCTTGGTGAGCCAGTTTAACACAAGATACCGTCCGGTCGGATGCGTGGGAAGGGGCGGTGTCAACTGTGGGCGACGGTTGAGGCGATATATCGCCAGTAAATACCTGCGGCAGTTACCATCTGATTCACGTGCTGATTCACGTGCCGCCACGGTAATCCATTTGCCGCCAAGCCTCGAAGACCGCGACAGCACAGGCGTTGGACAGATTCAGGCTGCGCTGGCCGGGGCGCATGGGCTGGCGCAGTACCTGCGTAGCGGGCAGGCTGTCCAGAAGGCTGGCAGGCAAGCCGCGGGTCTCCGGGCCGAAAAGCAGCGCATCGCCGGGCTGGTACGCGACGTCGTGATAAAGCTGCGTTCCCTTGGTGCTGAATGCAAAGACGCGCGCATTGTCTAAAAGTGCCCGGCAGGCTGCCCAGTCCGCATGGCGATGCACCTGCGCGAACTCGTGATAATCCAGCCCGGCGCGGCGCAGGCGGCGGTCGTCCCAGGCAAAACCCAAGGGTTCCACAAGGTGCAGGGTGGCTCCGGTGTTGGCGCAGAGGCGAATGACATTGCCGGTGTTGGGAGGAATTTCCGGCTCATACAGGATGACGTGCAAAAATGGCTCAGGCGCCAACGGACTCTCAGAGGGCACGGGCGAGCACCCAGATGTCAACGCGCTGTACGCCGGCGTCCCGCAGGGTGCTGGCAATCTGCGCGGCAGTGGTTCCGGTCGTGAGCACGTCATCGACGATGGCGACGTGATCCGGAACGCGCCCGCGCAAGGCGAAGGCCGCCTCCAGATTGTCCCGTCGGGCGGTTGCGCTCAGTCCGAGTTGGTGGCCGGTATTGCGGCGACGTTGCAGCACTCCGGGGATGACCGGGATTCTCCAGCGTTTGCCCCAGTGACGGGCGAGCAGCATGGATTGGTTGTAACCACGTTCGCGCAGGCGCTGGCGATGCAGAGGCACGGGCAGCAGCGCGTCCGGGCGGGACGGCGGATGCCCGCCCCAGGCACTGGCCCACGCATCGGCCAGTGGCCTGGTCCAGTCCAGACGCTGCTGAAACTTCCACGCGATGATGGCGGTGTTCAGGGGTTCGGCATAGATAAACGGGGTATGGACATGGTCATAGGTGGGGGCTTCCACCGAGCAGGCCGGGCAGTCCCCGTTGTCTGACAAAGGTAGCGCGCAATAACTGCAACGCTCGGCGGGCAGTCGCGGCCAGTCGCCGAAACAACCGGCACAGAGCGGGACACCGGGCGCGGCACAGGCGCGACAGCATTCCGGAAATAGCCAGTGGCTGAAGTGCCCCACTGCGTCGGGTAGCCGATACAAGTGTGAAAGGATCCGTTGCAAGAAGTTCCTTTGCTTAAGTTAAAGCCGTTTGGCAACGCCAGTCGTTGTCACCGGATCTGATTCTCTCGCCTCCGCCCTCCATTGACAAGGCGCAGGCCTCTCCCTATAAGAAGCTATGCATAGCGAACGGGAAGAATCATGGCGCGCTGAATTGTCCGCCTTGCGTGCGCAGGACCTCTGGCGGGAGTTGCAGGTTCTGCAACCTGCGCCGGAGCGTGGGCCGCCCACTTTTGTGGGGGCGCAGGGCGAACCGCTCTTGTCCTTTGCCAGTAATGATTATCTGGGTCTGAGTGCAGAACCGGCCTTACGTGACGCCGCCATCGCCGAAATCCAGCAGGGCGGGGTAGGGGCTGGTGCGGCGCCGCTGCTCGGTGGCGAGCGGCCCGCCCATGCGGCGCTGGCAGACGCCCTGGCCCGCTGGCTGGGGGTGGAGGCGGTGCTGCTCTTTGGTAGCGGTTATCTGGCCAATCTGGGGGTCATCTCCGCGCTGGTCGGACGCGGTGATCGCGTCTATGCCGACCGTCTCAATCACGCCTCGCTGGTGGATGGGGCGCGCCTCTCAGGCGCGCGCCTGCATCGCTACCGGCATGGCGACATGACGCATCTGGCGCAATGGCTGGAACGCGGCGGCCGGGGACAGGCCTGGATCATCACTGACGGGGTGTTCAGCATGGATGGCGATATCGTCCCGCTCCCTGAACTCGCCACCCTGGCGCGGCAATATGATGCAGGGATCATCCTCGACGAAGCCCATGCTTTTGGGGTGCTGGGGTTGGAGGGAAAAGGTACGGTGGCGCACTGGAACATGAAGCTCCATGAGGTAGACGTCATCATGGGCACTCTGGGTAAGGCCTTCGGTGTTTATGGTGCCTTCGTGGCTGGCAGTCAGGACTTGGTGGATCTCCTGCGCAATCGCGCCCGCAGCTTCATCTATCATACCGCCCTGCCCTCGGCCTTGGCGGTTGCCGCCTTCGCCGCACTGGATCTTCTCCGGTATGGCGATGCCCGGCGCGAGCGCCTGACGCAGCACCGGCAGCATCTGCGTGCGCAAGTGCCCGACGCTCCCTGGCTGGCCAGCGAGACACCTATTCAGGGCCTCTTGCTGGGCGATGCGCGGCGGGCGCTGGCTGTCAGTGCCCAATTGCGCACCGCCGGCCTCTACTGCCCGGCGGTGCGGCCACCGACGGTGCCTGCCGATAGCGCGCGCCTGCGTATCACCCTCAGCGCGGCGCACAGCCACGATGATATCGAGCTTCTGGCTGCCGCGCTCCGGGGCATCTTATGAGTTGGGCGCGTCAGGTCAGTGGTCAGGGGCGCCCGTTGGTGTTGCTCCACGGCTGGGGGATGGAAAGTCGGGTCTTCGCTTCCTGGCGGCCCTTCCTGGATGCGCATTTCACCTGTATCAGCTACGATCTGCCCGGTCACGGGCAGACACCCTGTGCGCCCTCCGGCCTGGCTTGGTCAGGCAGTCTGGAAGGTCTCCGCCAGATGCTTGTCCAGGAGGCCCCCAAGCCCCTGTTGCTCGGCTGGTCCCTCGGGGGTTTATTGGCCTTGGGCATCGCTTTGCAGCACCCTGAATTGCTGGATGGACTGGTGCTGGTATCCAGCTCCCCCGCCTTTTGTCAGCGCCCCGACTGGTTCCCGGCCATCCCTGCCGCGACTCTGGAGGATTTCGCTCAACGCCTGCGCGAAGACCCGCAGGGTACCCGGCGGCGTTTCCTTGCCCTGCAGGTGTTGAACGATCCACAGGGACGCCGCGCTCTGGAAGGCCTGAGTGCCTGGCCTATGCCGGATCAGCGCTGCCTTGCCGATGGGCTGGGGCTGTTGCGGGAGGTGGACTTGCGCGCGCAATTGACGGCGCTGCCCATGCCGGTGCAACTCCTGCACGGGCGACAGGACCGTATTGTGCCCATCGGTGCCGCCGACTATCTCCACACGCGGTTGTCTGGCAGTCGGATCACCCGGTTAGGGCAGGCAGGCCACGCCCCTTTTCTGGCGCAGCCGCAAGCCTGTACCCAGGCGTTGCTGGAGACCTGGGGATGAGTTCCGAAAACCCTGCCTTCCACATGGAAAAAGGTGCCGTGCGGCGGGCCTTTGAGCAGGCCGCAGCGGCGTATGAAGCCAGCGCCGTCTTGCAGGATCGAGTCGGCGCACAGCTCATTGAACGGTTGGACCTCGTCAAACTGGAACCGCAGTGGATACTCGATGTGGGCAGTGGTACCGGTCTGCAAAGCCGCCGTCTCAATCGCCGCTATCCCAAGGCGCGGCTGCTCGCCCTGGATCTGGCGTCGAATATGTTACGGCAGGCTCGACGTCGCAAAGGCTGGCGGCAGCGTCAACATTTTTGTCAGGGCGATGCGGAAAGCCTGCCGCTGGCGACGGCCACCATCGACCTGCTCTACGCCAATATGTCCATTCAGTGGTGCAATGATCTGGATCAAGTGCTGCGCGAGTTTGCCCGGGTGTTGCGCCCTGGGGGGCTGCTGATGTTCAGCACCCTCGGTCCTGACACGCTGAAAGAACTGCGTCAGGCCTTCGCGGCGGTGGATGAACGTCCCCACGTCAGTCATTTTATCGATATGCATGATATTGGTGATGCCTTGGTGCGTCAGGGCTACGAAATGCCGGTGTTGGATGTGGAATGCTATCAGCTCACCTATGCGACGGTGGATGATCTCCTCCGCGACCTGCGTAACATCGGTGCCACCAATGCCGCTTCAGGGCGCGCCCGCGGTCTGCTTACTCCGCGCCGTCTGCAGGTGCTGCGCCAAGCCTATGAGCGTCTGCGCGCCGATGGTCGGCTGCCGGCCACCTATGAAGTCGTCTATGGGCATGCCTGGAGCAGCGGCTCGCTTGCCTTTTCGCGCGCAGACGGCAGTGTCGCCATCCCCTTGACCCAACTGCGCCGCCGCCCGTGACGCGGGAACAGCGATCGCAAGGCCAACAAGCGCGCCCTGCGCGCGGAATTTTTATTACCGGCACCGACACGGGCGTCGGCAAAACTGCCGTCACGGCGGCATTGGCCCGCCTCTGCGCCAGTCACGGCATGCGAGTTGCGGCCCTCAAACCCGTTGTCTCGGGGGCCGAGGCCGACGGTACCTGGGAGGACGTGGAAATTTTGCGCGCCGCCAGCCAGCCCCCGCGCAGTATTGCCGAAACCAACCTCTACGCCTTCGACCCGCCGCTGGCCCCCCACTGGGCGGCGCGGCAAGTGGGCGTCACCCTGGATCGTGGGCGTATCGCAGCCTTCGTCCGGGCGCAATCCGTGGCGATGGACTGCGTACTGGTGGAGGGCGCGGGTGGGTTTCTCGTGCCGTTGGGTGCTGACTGGGGCTTTGCAGAACTGGCTGAGGACCTGCGTTTCCCGGTGCTGCTGGTGGTGGGCTTGCGGCTGGGGGCCATCAACCATGCCCTGCTGAGTGTCGAGGCCATCCGCGCACGGGGGCTGCCCTTCGCCGGATGGGTGGCGAACACCCCGAATCTTGCGGTCGCAGAGGGTACCTTGGAGACCTTGCAACAGTGTTTACCGGGGCCTTGCCTGGGGGTGTTGCCTTATATACCGCACTGGTCCGCCGCCGTTCTAAGTCCTTATCTGTCTCTTTCGGCGTCCTTATATTGATGTTAGACTGACTCCGCATTGTCAAAAAAACATTAAAGACAATCAGCCGCGATGTCGGGATGAAAATTCACGGCCTCGCGGGAGGGGTCAAGATATTCTGATGGAGCGTGCGTGTCATGAAGTCATTCAAGAGCATATTGCTGTTGGTGGTGACAAACCTGCTGATATTTGTCAGCCTGTCGATCAGTTTTGCCATTCTGGTTAATTTTGTTCTACCCTTGTTTGGGGTGGATCTGCGTGGCTCGGTGAGCAACACGGACCTGCTCTGGGCGTTGGTGATCGGTTTTGGCGGCGCCTTTATTTCGCTGCTGATGTCGAAACATCTGGCGCGTGCGGGGCTGCAGATGCAACGTATCGACACACCGCAGTCGGCCAAGGAGCATTTGGTGTACGACTCGGTTGCGCAGTTCGCCAATCGCCTGGGCATCCGCATGCCGGAAGTCTGGATGTATTGGAATGATGAGCCTAATGCCTTCGCTACCGGACCGGGCCGCAATCATAGCATGGTTGCGGTAAGCAGTGGTCTGGTCAACTTGCTCGGCGACAATGAGGTGCAGGCGGTGTTGGCCCATGAGATGGGGCACGTATACAATGGCGATATGGTCAGTACCACTTTACTGCAAGGCTTGATGAATACGTTTGTATTCTGGCTGTCCATGTTGGCCGCGCGGCAGTTTGATGACCGGCCCATGATCGCGTTTATGGTGTCCATAGTCTTGCAGATTGGCCTGTCTTTCCTAGCGCTGATTCCTATCACCTGGTTTTCGCGCCGCCGGGAGTTTGCGGCAGATCGTTTTGCTGCCGAACAGGTGGGTGTGGCCCCGATGGTTTCGGCGCTGCAAAAACTGCATCAGCGGGCGGACGCCATGCATGTGGTGCATGACGTGGTGCGCGATCCCATGGCGACAGCTTACATTTCCGGAAGCTGGCGCGGTTGGTTTGCTACGCATCCCAGCCTGGAAGCGCGGGTGGCGGCCCTGCAAGCACTTCAAAACGGGTATAGTTACCGATAGTTGGTACCGCAATGGGGGGGTTGGTCTTTGATGCAGGCAGGAGGCAGTGCAGTTGCGCCCTGAAGGCGTATGTCCGGTCCTCCTGCGCGATTACGACCGATCAGCCCCTTTTCCCGACCCGGAGCAGGCCGACGGCAATCTGATCGCCATCGGTGGAGATTTATCTCGGGAGCGTCTGCTCAGGGCCTACGCGCAGGGCATTTTCCCTTGGTTTGCTAAGGAAGACCCCATTCTCTGGTGGTGCCCTGATCCCCGTGCTGTCCTGGAACCCTCGGCGGTACATATTAGCCGCAGTTTACGCAAGTCGGCCCGTAACGGGGATTGGCAATACCACATGGACAGCGACTTTGTCGGTGTTATCGACTTATGTGCGGAGCCGCGCGCCGGGCAGAGCGGCACCTGGATTACTCCGGCGGTACGTGCCGCCTATCTGGATCTGTTTGCTGCCGGAGCGGCGCACTCTTTAGAAGTCTATCAGCGGGACCGGCTGGTCGGCGGGCTCTACGGCGTCGCCCTCGGCGGGCTCTTTTTCGGGGAGTCCATGTTCAGTCGGGTGCCCGATGCCTCCAAGCTGGCCCTTGTCCTGCTAGCGCGTCATCTCCAGCACTGGGGCTTTGGCCTGATCGATACCCAGTTCATCACCCCACATCTGCAAAGCATGGGTGCGCGTGAATGGACACGCAGCGCTTTCTTGCAAGCGCTTGCCGATCTGTGCACCCAACACCCACAAGCTGACTGGAAAATCTCCTTATCTTTGCACGAGATGTTTTAGTCATGGCCTTCTATATATCCGCTTTGCAGAAATGTCCCTACTTGCCGGACCAGGAAGAACTTTTGGTGCTCAGCGACCCCCGCGAGATGGTGGGCAATGTCCAATATGACCAGCTCTTGCAAAAAGGATTTCGGCGCAATGGCTCGGTGGCCTACCGCCCGATGTGTCCGCAATGCGATGCCTGCATTTCCGTGCGTATACCCGTCGCGGAGTTTCAGCCGGATCGTGGCCAGCGCCGCACCTGGGGGCGGAACCAGGGAATTCAAATACGTGAACAGGCCCCGCAATGGGATGCCGCCCACGCTCGCCTCTTCGCCGAATATCAGAGCTGGCGGCATCCAGGGGGAGGCATGGATGAACACGCGGATCGTCTGTACCGGGAAATGATTGTCGAAACTGGTGGCGTTGATGCCCGCCTGCTGGTCTTTGAGCAGGACGATCACCTGCTAGCGGTGGCACTGGTGGATGTGCTGGACGGTGGTGTATCTGCGGTTTACACTTTTTACACGCCGGATCTGCCGCAACGTGGCCTGGGTATTTTCGCTATTCTCAGTCAGATTGAATGGACCAGGAAACAGCGCCTGCCCTACCTTTATCTTGGTTATTGGGTCGCCAGCAGCCCGAAAATGGACTATAAAAAGCGCTTTCGCCCCCTGGAGGGCTTTGTGGCGGGTGACTGGCGTCTGCTGTCAGCGGCACGGAAGCGCGAATGAACAATGCCGCACCAGATATTTTCAGCACCTTATCGCCGTGGACCATAGTGGGGGTGATGGGCCTTTTGGGCAGCGCCTGGGCTTTGTCCGCCTGGCAGCGTCTCGGTGTAGGCAAGGAACTTCTCTGGGCTGCGGCGCGGGCGACGATTCAATTAGGGATCATGGGGTTTTTGCTGGGTTGGCTGTTTCGCCAGCACCAACCGTTTTTGCTGGTACTTTTCTTGGTGATCATGATCCTGATGGCCGGTCGTTTCAACCGTAAGCGCGGTGCCGGTATCCCTCATGCCTACTGGATCGGGGTGATCAGCATTACGGTGGCGACTGTGGTCACCCTCGGTTGGATGCTCATGTCCGGGTTGGTTTTTTGGCGCGGCGAATCATTCGTCCCCATTGGTGGTATGATTATTGGCAACGCGATGAACGCGGTGTCGCTGGCGCTTAATCGTTTGCGCAGCGAGGTGGGCCAGCGCGAGGATATGTTGCTGGCTATGTTGGCCCTCGGCGCCAACCATCGCCAGGCCATGCGTAGTCTGTATAGTAGCGTTGTGCGCAGCTCGTTGATCCCGACTATCGACAGCCTGAAAAGTGTTGGCATGATTCATATTCCAGGAATTACCGCAGGTATGATTCTGGCCGGTATGGCGCCACTCACTGCGGTATCCATGCAATTGGTAGTGATGGTGATGTTGACTGCGTCGGTAACCTTAAGTGTCTCCACCGCGGTGCTGTTGGCCGCGCCACACGCCCTGGTTTTTTCTCAACGTATTGAGGAGTAATACTCTAATGGCGGCTTTAGCCGGACGTTTTCGCGGCTTTTTGCCGGTGGTGGTCGACGTGGAAACGGCGGGATTTGATCCTGATCGTAATGCTTTGTTAGAAGTGGCTGCGATTATCATCGGCGGCGAAGTAGGGCAGTTACGGCCGGTAGCCGCTCACCACTTTCATGTGCAACCCTTTGCCGGGGCCGTGCTTGATCCGGCGGCATTGGCATTCACCGGTATTGATCCATTTCAGCCACTGCGCGGTGCGATTTCCGAGGAAGAGGCCTTGCGCGGGATCTTCAGGCCGGTGCGCACGGCTGTAAAGGCTGCCCAATGTCGGCGTGCCATTCTTGTGGGCCACAATGCCTCTTTTGACCTGTCGTTTATCAAAGCAGCAGAAAAGCGAACGGGCGTTAAAAACAATCCCTTTCATCTTTTCAGTACTTTTGACACCGTCAGTCTGGCCGGTTTGGCCTATGGTGAGACCGTGCTGGCCAAGGCCGTTATGGCCGCCGGTCTGGACTGGGACCACACCCAGGCGCATTCAGCACTCTATGATGCGCGCCAAACGGCGGAATTATTTTGCCGGATTGTGAATCGCTATGATCTCAACCGGGAGTACCCCTGAAGCAGGGCATTATGCCGCGCATCTGTTAGAATGCCCCTAAAATATTTTAAATTTTTACGAAAGGAAGTGCGTATGCCTTACCATCTGCATATCGAACCCAGTGGCCACGAGATGGGTTGCGACCATGATGAAACTATCCTGGAGGCCGCTCTACGGCATGGTTTTAACATCCCCTATGGCTGTCGCAATGGCACCTGTGCGACCTGCAAGGGACGTATTCTCAGCGGCGAAGTGGATTACGGGAAGGTGGAAGAAAAAGTATTGTCGGCTGCGGAGAAGGCGTCGGGTTTGGCGCTCTTCTGTCAGGCAACGCCCTTGTCCGATGTAATCATAGAAGTCCGGGAGATCGGCGCCGCCAAGGATATCCAGATTAAAACCCTACCGTCGCGGGTGGCTAAAATAGTGGATTTAGCACCTGATGTGCGTGCTCTCTTTCTAAAGATTCCGACTACAGAGCGCCTGCAGTTCCTTCCTGGGCAGTACATCGACATCCTTCTGAAAGATGGCGGCAGACGGAGCTTTTCCCTCGCCAATGTACCCGGCGATGATGCATTGTTAGAACTGCACATTAAAAAGGTGCCTGGTGGCGCCTTTACCGGGCATGTTTTTGGTGCCTTAAAAGAAAAGGACATACTGCGCTTTGAAGGCCCATTAGGCACTTTCTTTATTCGTCAGGAATCCACTCGTCCTTTGTTGATGGTTGCCACTGGCACAGGCTTTGCGCCTATTAAGGGTATGCTCGAGTCGCTCTTCGCGCAGGGCTCGACACGACCTATCCATTTTTATTGGGGTGTACGCCATGCAGAAGATTTTTATTGCCACGATTTACTGAGTGAATGGCAGTCGCGCCATGACCATTTTCAGGTAACCCGGATGGTATCACGCCCGGACGCCTCCTGGTCGGGAGCCACTGGTTATGTTACCGCACAAGTCATTCATGATTTTCCAGACGCGAGCGCAATCGACGCTTATATTTGCGGGCATCCAGATATGGTGTTTTCCTTATCCGATGCTTTACAGGGGGCAGGATTGAATCCGGAACATATTTTTGCCGATGCATTTGTATTTGCCAAAGCAAAAACAAGCTGACATAATTATTGCATTGGTGATTTTTTCCGCCATGGCAACCTAATTTCAAGGAGTGATCGAGCATGGAAGCGCAAGCAAAGAAACGTCACCGCCGTACCTCAGAAGAGCGTTTGGCGGATTTAGAAGAGAAGCAACGACAGACAGAAATGCGGTTGCGTGAGCAGTTGGCAAAATTCGAGCAACAGAAGCGAAGTTTGCAGGAAAACCCACGCGCACGTCGTGAGCGTGAAGCACAACGGCGGTCATTGATGGACCGCATTTCTCGTCTGGTGCCTGATTGG
Organism: Acidithiobacillus ferriphilus; assembly: GCF_028215975.1. Classification (NCBI taxonomy): domain Bacteria; kingdom Pseudomonadati; phylum Pseudomonadota; class Acidithiobacillia; order Acidithiobacillales; family Acidithiobacillaceae; genus Acidithiobacillus; species Acidithiobacillus ferriphilus. The sequence goes on along the minus strand of NZ_CP116458.1, from coordinate 2,286,713 downwards.
GAGCCTGCGCAGATTCTTGCGGCTATCGCCGAAGTTCGTGGTCGCGTGGGTGACGATAGCCATTTGCTGGGTGAGTTGGATGATCGTGGAAACGCGCTCATGCAGGAGCTGAAGCCTCGTCGTGGCCGACGTCCCCGTTCCGCGATTTAATCCCCGATCTGAGCAGCTTTTTAAGTACCAGAAGCCTCCGAAGTGGTGAACTGCGGAGGCTTCTTAATATACAACATTACCCTATTACCCTCCCCTAACGCCTTTTGCATCTCCGCCAACGGGCCAGCGTCGGTACGCGGTGCGCCATGTAAGCGCGGATATACCATGGGTTATTGCGGTTGCGCATCAGTTGACGGACACGGTGTTGCATGGCGTCCAGCGTTAGTTCCGGCTCCTTGAATTGCCCCGTCTCATAGCAGTAGCTACAGTAACAAGTGCTATGACTGCCGTCAGTCTCCGTCCCCCCGCCTTGGGGATCAAACTGTAGCGGCATACCGCAACTCTGGCAGCGGTTTTTCTCAATTTCCAGTAGACGTATACATTTTTTCATGACGAAATTAGACATCCTCCGGTGCTATCAGTTCAAGAGCCTCAATATAGATATGCGCTATACCCAGCAGGAACACTACATTAGGGAGAATAAAAACCAGCGCACTGGCCAGGCCGACCCCCATGCTGAGCCCCGCGCTATATAAGGAGGTGTTTGTTGCCACCGGCTGCACAAGTATTTCACCGCTGATGAGTCTGTCGCCAGACAGCGCCCCCAGCATTTGCCAGAACATGTCTGCGCTGCGGATGATTTCCGTGGCCAGCACAGGGGTGGCAGCCGTTAGTGCCATGCTGTATCCAGTGTAGAGAATCACCGCGATGATGATTCCCATACCAGTTGCCAACGCGGCGAGCAGCAGCATCATCAGCAGAATAGAACCTGGTTTATTGCGGGCGATGGCGATGGTATGACGGAGTGAGTTGCCTACGCTTTCACCGTGCCATAAAGCGGGTCCGGAGAGATTGAAGACAATAATGGCGAGGACAAAAACAATGGCGTTTACCAGCATGCTGGCAGGGAAGAGCGGGACAAAAAGCATCGCGCCAATCCCTGGTATCTTGCAAGCGAGAAATCCCAATACTTCTACGACAAAAATACCCAAGAGCAAAAGACTTTCAATAATCAGCAGCCCCAGCAGGCGCGGCAGCGCCCGTATACCAAAGCGGAGACTCTTCACTATTCCCGGCAATGGGTCACCGCGCGCCTCGTGCAGTAGAATACCGCCGGCGCCCAGGTAGCCAACACCAAAGCTGACCAGCAGAATAATCACCCCAATAGTGGGGCCAGCCCATCCCCCAGGCCATTGTGCGAAGAGTTCCAGACCAGACATGCCCAGGAAAACGGCGATGACGTACACCAGAATGGGTTGCCATAAGGTAATGCCGCGCAGCGCCCGCAATAATAAAGCGAAAGACAGATCTCCCTGGCTGGGAGTGTGGGTAAACATGTGTGGTTTTCCTTAGTCGACACCTGTGGTGTCTAGAATAGCAAATTGCAGGCGGATGGTGGATAACTATCGGCCCTTGTCCATAGGGGGACAATTACCATGGGTGGTGCTACACTGCCCGGATATTGACCGATTGGTCGGGCATTGTGCAACTGTGGTCGCCATATGCAGATTGGAGGCGGAGGGCTCATGGGGGATTTGCCACTGGTAATCGAAGGGGAGGGACGACAGCGGATTTTAGCGGCCGCTGAAAAACTTTTCTCCGATAAGGCATTTGATGCCGTCTCCATGAACGCCATCGCTTTGCAGGCGGGTATCAGCAAAGCCAATATCTATCATTATTTTCCCAACAAGGATGCGCTCTATCTTGCGGTATTGCGTGCGGCCAGCCAAAGTTTGCGGACATTGCTCAATGATGCGGTCGACGCCCACGGAGCCGTGGTGGATGTGCTCCGGCATTTCGCGCGCGGCCATCTCCAGGCACTGTTAGACCGACCGGAATGGGTGCGTCTGGTATGGCGGGAAATTCTCGAAAAAGGGGCGTCCAGAGCACAGGAGTTCGCCGAACAGGGCTTTGCTGATGTATTTTCGGCACTGGTCGCAGTGCTCGAGACCGGTCAGTCCCGGGGTGAACTGCGGGTGGATTTTGACCCGGCGCTAGTGGCAACCCTGCTGTTGGGTGCGAATGTTTTCTTTTTCCAGTCCCGCGATATCCTCCGTCATTATCCACCCGTCACTTTTGCCGACGATCCCGCAGGATATGACGCTGGAATTGTGGAAATTCTTTTGCGTGGACTGATTCCAGCGTCTTCGGTAGATACGACGAGTACACGATGAACTCTATGCACAATGATCCCCACTTGCAGGCGCATATATTGGTAGAGGCGTTGCCTTACATGCAGCGTTTCCATGGTCGTACCATCGTCATCAAATATGGCGGCAATGCCATGACCGAAACCCAGCTCCAGGAGCGGTTTGCTTACGATGTGACTCTGATGAAACAGGTGGGTATGAATCCAGTGGTGGTACATGGCGGCGGACCGCAGATCGGCGCCATGCTGGGGCGGCTCGGGGTGCAGACTCATTTTGTGGATGGCATGCGCGTGACTGATGCGGCCACCATGGAGGTGGTGGAAATGGTGCTCGGCGGGCGCGTTAACAAGGAGATCGTGCAGGCCATCAACCGGGCGGGTGGACGGGCGGTGGGGTTGACGGGAAAGGATGGTGGATTGCTGCACGCTCGTCCTTTGCGCCGCAACGATGTTGATCTCGGTTTGGTGGGTGAGGTGGCACGGGTGAACCCGGATGTTATCCGACTGCTGGATCAGGGCGAATTCATCCCGGTGGTGGCGCCGATTGGTGTAGGCCCCCAGGGGGAATCCTACAATATCAATGCAGATTTGGTGGCAGGCGCTCTCGCCGCGACGCTGAAGGCCGAGAAACTGATTCTGATGACCAACGTCGCCGGAGTGCTGGATCAGGACGGACGGCTGCGCACGCATTTGGAAGCCGCTGAGGTGGACCGGATGATTGCCGATGGCCATATTTATGGCGGCATGTTACCCAAGATTCAGTGCTGTCTGGATGCGGTGGTCGCCGGGGTCCACGCCGCGCATATCATTGATGGTCGGGTACCCCATGCACTGTTGCTGGAGATATTCACCGACGCGGGTGTGGGCACGTTGATCTCTGATTAATATCTGTTTTCAGAGGAATGGCCGCAGTGCCTTGACCCAACGCGGTGCTCCGCCCGTATCCACCGTTACCGACACGCTGGTACCGATCCGGAGCGGGAACTTGGGGTCCGGGTTGGTGATGAGGACCCGCACGGGCACGCGTTGCGTCACCTTGACCCAGTTACCCGTAGCATTTTCCGGGGGCAGCAGAGAGAAGGCGTTGCCCGCGCCGCCACTCAGGCTCACTACCCTTCCTTTGAAGCGATGGTTAGGGTACATATCAATGGTGACTTCTGCAGTCTGGCCAGGATGTACCCGGTGGAGATCGGTTTCCTTGTAGTTGGCCTCAACCCAGTATTCCGCATTGCCAATCAGGGGGAACAAATCTTGATTGACATTGACCACGTCGCCCACATGGATATTATCCACTTTACTGACGACCCCGGTGATGGGCGCGTAGAGGGTGGTTTCGGAAAGGTACATCTTCGCGGTGCTGACCGCCGCCTTGGCGGCGGTGATCCGAGCGGCGTTGAGTTCTTGCTGTGCCCGTCTTTCCGCCAGGGCAGACTGATCAGCGGCCAAGCGCGCTCCGGCACTTTGCGCGGCGGTCAACTGATTGTCTGCCTGCTGCGCAGACAGGTATTTCTGCGCCGCCAATGCCGCCGCGCGTTGTGCGTTGCGCAGGGCATTCTGATAATTGACCTGGTCGGCGCTGATATTGGCCTGCGCTCCGGCAATGTTGGCCCGAATGGCGGCGGTCTGCCTTTCCGCCTGCGTCAATTCAGCCTCTGCCTTCTGCAGAGCGTAGCGATAGGCCCGCGGGTCCACTTTGACCAGAGGCTGTCCAGCCTGCACGACCTGATTATCATGTACAAAAATAGCGACGATATGCCCTGTTACCCGCGGCGCAATGTCCACGACATGAGCATGTACATAAGCATCGTCCGTGTTGGGGTAGTAATCAGCAATCTGGAAGTAGGCGTAGGCGCTAAAAGCAACGACGATGATGATGATCAGAACCGGAAGGCGTTTGAGCCAGCGCATATGTATTCCTTGTTGCAATTCAGGCAGCCGAGTGACGCTCCGGACCTGTTTCTGAAAGTCGATTCATGCGAAGAACTCATTTAACATAAGGTCTTGCGCGTAATATCTGTGTGGCTCAGAGTGGTCATAATTTTTTGACACGTATGCCGAGCGAACGCATACTGACCGTTCGGTTTATACCATAACGCAAACGATTCCTGTCGGCAAGGCGGTCGATGTGTCTCTAATAGGAGTGGTCATGAAGCAAGATATGAGAGTCTGGGTAGGGATTATGGGTAGCGCTGCACTGGGTGTCTTGGTGACCGGGTCGGCGCAGGCAGGTGATACAGGATTGCATGTGATTCAGGGCGGTCCTGCTTATTTCAGTGCCGGCATTGGTGCCTTTAATGCGGCGGGTGTTAAACCCGGTCCCGGACATCGCGGTAATGCGACCCTTCCCGAACTCGATCTGGAATACCAGTCTGCCTCCAAATTATTTGGCATCGGTGCGTTGTGGGGGATTGTCGCTAATACCAATGGCGGCTTCATGGGTTATACCGGCTTGTACTCGGACGTCGCCTGGAATCACTGGGTGCTGACGCCAGTGCTCGGCATAGGCGGGTATAATCGGGGGCGGGGCAAATATCTGGATGGCGTCTTCCAGTTCCGCCTGGAGTTGAGTCTGGCCTATCAGTTTGCGAATCAATCACGATTTGGGCTTAAAATCGCCCATATTTCAAACGCATATATCGCCCAGGAGGATCCTGGTGAAGATGAGATCATGCTGGATTACTCTATCCCCTTGTCTTTTGGCGACCACTCCTCCTGAGATAAAGCAGGGTCTGCCCGGGCTCGTCTTGGCGTGGGTGATCAGGTGTCGCTCCTGTGCAGCCCCAGTCGGTTGAACAGCGACTGGTCGTGGCCCATGCTGGCGTTATCTGTCGTCAGCAGGCGATCCCCAAGGAAAATACTGTTGGCACCGGCCAGGAAGGCGAGCGCTTGCAATTCATCGCTCATGGCCCCGCGCCCGGCGGAGAGTCGTACATAGGCCTTGGGAAAGAGTATGCGAGCGACGGCAATAGTGCGCACAAACTCGAAGCCATCAATGGGTTCGGCCGCTTCCAGCGGAGTGCCGGGAACGGGAACCAGGGCGTTGATAGGGATGCTCTCCGGGGCTTGCGGCAGATGTGCCAGTATCTGCAGCATACGTGCCCGGTCACGGCGGGATTCACCCATGCCGAGGATGCCGCCGCTGCAAATCTTGATGCCGGCGCTACGCACCGTCTCCAGTGTATCGAGGCGATCCTGATAGCTGCGGGTGTGGATGACCTCGCCGTAAAACTCGGGTGAGGTGTCGAGATTGTGGTTGTAGTAGTCGAGGCCGGCATCCTGTAAGCGTTCTGCCTGCCCGGGCTTGAGCATGCCCAGCGTGACGCAGCTTTCCAGGCCATATTCTTTGACCACGCCAATCATGGCGGCGACTTTTTCGATGTCCTTGTCGTGAGGCGCGCGCCAGGCGGCCCCCATGCACAGGCGTTGGGCCCCGTTGGCCTTGGCCTCCTGTGCGGCCGCGCGAACCTGCTCGAGGTCCATGAGGGCTTCTGCCTTGAGCGCCGTCTGGTGATGGGCGCTTTGTGAACAGTAGCCACAATCCTCAGGGCAACCACCTGTCTTGATGGACAGGAGGGTGGAGCACTGGATGGCATTTGGATCAAAGTGTAGCCGATGCACCTTTTGCGCCTCAAAAATCAGATCGTTGAAGGGGCTGGCATAGATTTCGAGTATGGCATCAAGAGTCTGGGATGGTGCGGTGGTGTTCATCGGTCGTCCCTGTTGAGAGCAGGTGGGTGAGAGGATTCCGCGTATTTTCTGAGTTGGGCCTGAACATCGGCAGACGCCGCGCGGATGCGCAGTGTTTTGTCTCGCGCGCTCTCGCCCTGCACCAAGGTAATCTGCGATCCTTTGAGGTGTAGGGTAGCACAGAGGAAGGCGGAAAGGGCAGTGTTGGCAGCGCCCTCCACGGGCCGGGCGCGCAGACGGATCCTGAGGGCATCGCCGTGGCATCCGCTGATGGCATCGGTTTTGGCACCCGGCTGTACCCGGACGCGTAGATACAGATCGCCACCCTGTACGCGCAGGTATGGGGGTGGTGCTTCTATGGGTGTCATATGCCGCCGCAGCCTGCTGGAAATGGGTTAGCCGCCCAAATTGAGGATGGCATTGACCAGCAGACCTTTGAGCAACTCGATGAGGAGCATGGCCACCAACGGACTGAGATCAATGCCCCCCAGTGGCGGTATGATCCGTTGTAGCGGATAAAGAATGGGGCCGGTTACCCGCTCGAGGAACTGGACGATCGGCTTGCGCGGATCGGGCTGTACCCAGGACAGGACGGCGCGGATGAGAATGGCCCAGAACAGCAGGGTCAGGACAAGGCTGGTAAGGCGTGCTGCTATAATACTCAGTTCGATCATGGTACATCCTTTTTGGCGCCGCCCAGAGCGCGGCTGCGCTCGGCCGCGGCGGCCAGGGCCCGCTGCGCCAGTGGCCGCAGATGCTCTTCCCAGGCGGCTAAACCCGCTGCCGTGGTGCCACCCGGACTGGTGACCTGATGGCGTAACTCGGTTGGACTGAGCACGCTGGCAGCAGCCATTTGCGCGGTCCCGAGCACGGTCTGTAAGGCGAGGGCGCGGGCGGTGGGCCGGTCCAGGCCCTGCAGCACGGCGGCATCTTCGAGCGCCTCCAGAAACAGCAAGACGTAGGCGGGGCCGCTTCCGGAAAGTGCGGTAACGGCATCCATCAGTGACTCATCACTCAGCCAGTAAATCTGGCCCACGCTGGACATGATGGTTGCGGCGGTCTGACGTTGTGCGGTGTTCACCGAATCGCGGGCGTAAAGGGCGGTTGCTCCGGCACCCACCTGCGCCGGGGTGTTGGGCATGCTGCGTACGATGGCGCTCCCGGCATCCAGCTCGGCGGCGATGCGCGCACTGCCGACGCCCGCGGCGACGGAGAGAAAGAGCACCCCGGCATCGGCAAAGGCCTGTCGCCACAGCGCAAGCACCGACGAGATTTGCTTCGGCTTGGCGGCATAGATGACCACGCTGTTGGTCGGCAAACGTTGCGCTGCCGCTGGCAGGCTGCGAATACCGAACTCTTCCGCAAGCGCATCACGGTGCACGGTGCTGGGGGCGTGAACTTGAATCTGCTCACCCGTAACGCCTTGAAGCCGCAGGCCGGCGATGAGCGCGCGTGCCATGTTGCCGGCACCAATGAAGACGATATTCTGAGTAATCATAAGGACTCCTGGGTACGTGCCCCGAAGAGGATGGTCCCAAGACGGATCTCGGTGGCGCCGTGTCGCAGGGCTTGGGGGTAGTCTGCCGAAGTGCCCATGGAGAGGGTGTCCAGATCGGCATGGACCGGGGTTTGTTGCAGCGTGAGGAAAAGTTCTGCCATCCGGCGGAAGTCGGCGTCTGCCTGCCCCGGTTGTGGGTGAACCAGGGCCATCAGGCCGCGCAGCCGTAGATGGGATAATCGGGAAATGGCGAGGGCCAATTCGGGAACTTCTTCCGGGACGCAACCCCCTTTGCTGTCTTCCGCGCTGATGGCGACTTCAATAAGCACGTTTAACGGCGCCACCATGCCCGTGCGCGCGGTATTGAGTCGTTCAGCGATGAGCGGGCGGTCTACACTCTCCACCCAGTCAAAATGCCGAGCCAATGCGGTAGTCTTGTTGCGCTGGATGCGGCCGATGAAGTGCCAGACGATGCCATCCAGATCTTTCAGCGCCATTTGCTTGTCCAGGGCTTCCTGCAGATAGTTTTCGCCGAAGTGACGGAGGCCGAGTACATAGGCGCGACGCAGTGTCTCTGCCGCGACACCCTTGCTGGCGGCGAGCAGACGTTGCGGCGGACGATTGGTAATCTCACGTTGCACATGGGCTAGGCGTTCGGCGAGGGGCATCGGTCTCCGGCAGAGGTGGGCGAAATGGTCAATGTCGACTATAGTAACGCGCAATAGCCTTTGGTCCCAAATCACGGGACGTTTCTTTGGGAGCTGCATGATGGACATTTCAGAACTGCTTGCTTTCGCGGTGAAAAACAATGCTTCGGACACGCATATCTCGGCGGGTTTGTCGCCCATGCTGCGGATCAACGGCGATATCCGCCCTCTCAATGTCGAGGCGCAGGACAGAAAGGCCGTACATGGCATGATTTACGACATCATGAATGATTCCCAGCGGAAGGGGTATGAGGAAAATCTGGAAATCGACTTTGCCTATGAACTGCCCGGCGTGGCGCGTTTTCGGGTTAACGCCTTCAACCAGGACCGTGGGCCCGCGGCGGCGTTCCGGACGATTCCCGCCAAGGTGCTGAGTCTGGAAGATCTCAATGCACCCAAGTCTTTTATGGAGATCATCAACGTACCGCGCGGACTGGTGCTGGTCACCGGACCGACGGGGTCGGGTAAATCAACGACGCTGGCAGCGATGGTGGATCATATCAATGCGAACCGCGCCGACCATATTATCACCATTGAAGATCCCATCGAGTTTTTGCACACTCCCAAGAAGTGTCTCGTCAACCAGCGCGAGGTAGGCGCCAACACCCATTCCTTTGAACATGCCCTGCGCTCAGCCTTACGTGAAGATCCGGATATTATTCTGGTGGGCGAATTGCGTGACTTGGAGACCATGCGCCTGGCTCTGACTGCGGCGGAAACGGGCCATATCGTGTTTGCGACGCTGCATACCAGTTCGGCGCCGAAAACCATCGACCGTATTGTCGACTCCTTTCCTGGGGGGGAAAAGGATATGGTTCGCGCGATGCTGTCAGAATCCCTGCGCGCGGTTATTTCTCAGACCCTGCTCAAAACGGCCGATGGTAAAGGCCGAGTCGCCGCGCATGAAATTATGATTGCCACACCGGCCATCCGAAACCTCATTCGCGAAAATAAGGTGGCGCAGATGTACTCGGTGATCCAGACCGGACAAAATCAGGGTATGCAAACTCTCGACCAGTGCCTTGCCGACCTGGTGCGTGCCCACAAAGTAACCCGCGAAGATGCCTTGCGTAGGGTTCAGAACAAAGACAGCTTTATGAATGTGGCCTGAGGATAATTTATGTCTGTGCTGGATGATCTGCTGGTCTTGATGGTGGAAAAAAATGGCTCTGACCTTTACCTCACCGTAGGCTCGCCGCCGGTCATGAAAATTGACGGGAAGGCGGTTTCGTTAGGGACCGAGATGCTGAAGCCGAGTCAGGTGCTGAATCTGGCCAAAGAAATTCTGGGCATGGAGCGCTTGCAGGAATTCCAGCGGGAAAAAGAAATTAATATGGCCATCTCTGCGCCCGGGATTGGGCGTTTCCGGGTCAATGGCTTTTTTCAGCGCGGTGAACTGAGCTTTGTCTTGCGCGCCATCAAGACGCAAATTCCCAGCCTGGAACAGCTCAGGCTGCCGCCCATACTGAAAGACCTGGCCATGACTTCCCGGGGCCTGGTGCTCTTCGTCGGGGCTACCGGCTCTGGTAAAAGTACCTCTCTGGCGTCGATGATTCAGTATCGCAATCAGAATGCGGCGGGCCATATTCTCACGATTGAGGACCCCATTGAATTTCTTCACAAGAATGCGATGTCTATCGTTAATCAACGCGAAGTGGGTATAGATACCCTGAATTACGAGCGGGCGCTGGAGAACGCCTTGCGTGAGGCGCCAGATGTTATTCTGATCGGCGAAGTGCGTAGTCGTGATACCATGGATCATGCCATGGCGTATGCAGAAACCGGACACTTGTGTATGTCGACCTTACATGCGAACAATGCTAATCAGGCCATTGAACGTATCATCAACTTTTTCCCGGAGGACCGTAAAAAACAATTGTTGATGGATCTTTCACTCAATTTGCGCGCCGTGGTCTCACAACGCCTGTTGCCGATCAAGGGGCAGAGCGGGCGAGTCGCCGCTATAGAGGTGCTGATCAATACCCCGGCCATTGCCGATTTGATCTACAAGGGTGAAGTGGGCTTGCTGAAAGACGCCATGGCGCGGACGAATGATGTGGGTATGCAGACGTTTGATCAGAGCCTGCGACAACTGTTTATGGATGGGCTGGTGGAATATGAAGACGCCCTGCGCGGCGCCGATTCGCAGAATGACCTGCGCCTTGCCATCAAGCAGGAGTGCATGCGGCGTGGCGTAGAGGACCCTGGTGCCAGTACTTCTGCAGAAGGGCAGTGGCGCATTCAGTCTTGAGTGGCTGGTGGGTTCTGTTGGCCGCGTGGTCAGCCTTGCTGGTCTGGTTGATACTGCTCTTTGGGCGGGGCGCCTTTTGGCGGGCAGATCAGCGTCTTCCCCTTAGCGAAAACGGCGCGCAGCGTACTTGGCCGGAAGTTACCGCTGTGGTGCCTGCGCGTAATGAGGCAGAGGGTATTGGTGACTGTGTAAGTGCTCTATTAAGGCAGGATTACCCCGGTGTGCTGCACGTCATCGTGGTGGACGACCAGAGCAGCGACGGCACCGCGGAGCGTGCCCGGGAAGCGGCATGTCGGGTGGATGCTGCTTCCCGTTTGGAGGTGTTGCGAGGTGCGCCGCTGCCGGAAAACTGGGCGGGTAAAGTCTGGGCCATGGCCCAGGGGGTGAATGCGGCAGGCCTGGTGCCGCTGCTCTGGTTCACCGACGGCGATATTGTTCATGGGCAGGATGTTCTGCAACGCCTTGTCACACAGGTGGAGGATCAAGACCGGTCACTGGTCTCTCTGATGGTGATGCTCTCTTGTCGCAGTTTTTGGGAGCGTCTGCTGATTCCGCCCTTCATCTTCTTCTTTCAGATGCTGTATCCCTTTCCCTGGGTCAATAACCCGCGCCGGGCGCTGGCTGGCGCTGCCGGAGGGTGTATGCTGCTGCGGCGGGAGAGCCTCGAAAAGGCGGGTGGGTTCGCTGCCATGCGCGGGGCGCTCATAGATGACTGCACGTTAGCGGCTTTAGTGAAGCCCCATGGAGCTATCTGGCTGGGTCTGGGAACGGAGAGCTACAGTCTGCGTGATTACCAGCGGCTTGGCGAAATATGGCGGATGGTGGCGCGTTCCGCCTATGTGCAACTGCAGTTCAGCCCCTGGCGCTTGCTGGGGGCGACATTAGGGATGATTTTTCTTTATGTCTGGCCGGTAGGGGTGCTGCTGTTTGGTCTTTGGACGGGAAATATCTGGTTGGTGTTGCCCGCGCTGCTGGCCTGCATGCTGATGTTGACGGCCTATCTGCCCTCCCTGCGTCTTTATGCGCTGAATCCGTTGTGGATGTTCAGCTTGCCCCTTGCCGCCCTGCTCTACACGCTCATGACGTTGGATTCTGCCCGTCGTCATTACGGTGGCCGGGGTGGCGCATGGAAGGGGCGGCATTACGGTGTGCCCGGAGAGAAACAGTAAACACTCGGATTAAAGAACACCAGTTATGATCATCTCGCTGGTCGTAATAAAACTGCCCCGATGATTTGCGGTATATTCATCTGACTGTTCTGGAACAAAACCAGCGGGCGCGAACCTTGTACCGATCACTGGTATGTATCTCAGTATGGGACCGACTGTTGCACATGTTGCTAACCAATCAGCATTGCTCATGGCCAAGCTGACTGGCTTGCCGTGAGTAGGGATGCCCAGTCATCAGGCGGACCTCCCTTGTTCCAGCATTTTCCGAAATACAGCGTAGGGACCGGACTTGCTGCCGGCGGAGCGCATGGTCTGTTCATCATTGACCCACGCATAGACAATAATTCGCGTTCTGGAGTCATAGCGAAAGAACAGCCGGAACCTGCGCCCAATCTTGACTCGGCGCCAGTGACGGTAATCCTGGCCCATTGTATTGTCCTGTCGGTACTCATCCAGCCCCGGATCTAAGGGCACGATCTCTAGGATCAAGTGACTCAGTGCGCGGTAGAGTTTGACGTTGGCATTCGCTTCTCTGTCAAGGCCGCGCGAGGACAGCAGAAGACTGATTGCGGTCATTCAGCAGCGGAAAGCAAATGGCATCATCCGACCCATACCGGACTGGACGGTCAAGGACACTTTACTGACGTGCTTAGGTAATCAATTGCCGTATCCGTTCAGGTGTTCGACGGCCCCGAGTGTTGTCGGTAAAACCGAATATGCATTGCCCCTTTCATTTTCGGATTGCCTTCCATAAATTTTTTCAAAATTGATTCGGGGGTGTGCTCTGGCCATAAATAGTTTATTAAGTGAACGTGTGCACCGTGCTTGAAGTGGTTGTCGTAGGGATTTAAGTCTCGGTTATCGAAATAAAAAAATTGCCAGTTGCGATGGTCTCGGCTATAGAAAAGATGTCCCACAAGATAACGACGGTCGTGGAGCATCTGAAGCCACTTCTTCATAGCCCTAGTTTTATCCTTATCGGGTGGCCCGATGCTGAGGTCGGGCATAGCTGAACTATCTTCTGGCGTAAGCTCCCAATTCTTTGGAAGAATATCGCGATACGATATCGCGTGAGTCCATGGCAGTACCGGAGCTTGGCATACACGAATAAACTCGGCAAACGCATTCTCAGTGATTATTGTCCTCTTGCAGAGCTTCTTAAGCTCGCCCTTGTTTGTCGCCGTAACGATCCTCAAAATTGCGTCTATCATAGTGGCATTGTCCACTAGCATGTCCTGATTCACTGTATGGCTAAGTATTGCACCGCCGAACGTCGGCTGCAGAGCATGATGCGAACATTCGATTCACCACCTAAACGGCCGATGAATGACCAGACCTGTCCAAAAGCAGCCCTCTCCATGCTGCTTATGAAGCTCCGCTTCCGCTGCTGGGATGAAGTAAGGAGCGATTTCATTCTGCCTCTAAGGCGGATTTGGCTCTTTTTACCAACTCGTCTGGCCCTGAAAGTTGAATGGAGAGATGATGTAAGTCTGTTCCAACCACTTCTACTATTAACCTTTTACCATTCAGTTCGTGCGGGATTCCCGATAACTGTTTACGGATACCGTCTTTAATGGACTCTATTGCTAGTTTTTCTAACTCATCACGGAAGTTGTCAGATGTCAGCGGTCTACCATTTATCGTCATTTTTATATCAATCATTTCTCTCTCCAACAATAGGTCTCAGCAGCTCAAGGTGAATTCTACGGCATTCATAACTGATGTCTTGATTCTAATCCAATTTACCCAGAATTTGAACGACCGCTCCCGCTGCATACTTGCCATCGGAAAGCTCACCCGGAGGCAGAGAATCCGCGAGACGCCAGGATGTTATTTTTTGTCGGGGAAAGCCGTTAGGCAATCGCGCTATAACGATCCAGGATGAAACATTAATTTTTCTGTAGTTGGCAAGAATGCTGCGCTCGCGCATGAGGCAATGCCAATTGCCGGAATGTCGTGGGTGCTCACGCGAGGCGTCGATAACAGAGATCATGGACCGCATGCCCCAGTCGCTGTCCGCGGCGCTCAAAGCGGGTAAGGATGCGGTTGTCGGGGCGGGGGGCGTAACCGGCGTCGGGCTGGGTATTCTGCAGGCCTGGGGTGGCATTGAGAATGGCCAGCATCTGTTCGGCATAATCTGCCCAGTCTGTGGCCATCTGCAACTCGCCGCCGGGTACCAGCAGGCGGCATAGTAGCGCAGCGAAATCCGGCTGAATGAGACGGCGTTTTTGCTGTCGTTTTTTCGGCCAGGGATCGGGGAACTGGATGATGATGCATTGCAGCAGAGCTTCGGGCAGAGTCTGCAGCCAGGTAACCACATCATCATGAACAATGCGGACGTTGTCCGTCCCGGTTTCCAGCAGTTGCAGCAGCAGAGACCCGACGCCGGGGGTGTGTACCTCGGCACCGAGGCAGCCCCAGCCCGGTCTTTGCCGGGCGATAGCGGCCAGATGTTCACCGTTACCGAAACCTATTTCCAGCAACAGCGGTCTCTGGCCCTTCCAGGGGTCCTGCCAGATGGCATGGGCGTCCACCTGCCAGGCGGGTAAGTGCTCGGCCACGGCGCGCGCCTGGGCAGCGGTGATACGGCCTTGGCGCAGCACAAAACTGCGAATGGGGGGATGACCGACCTTGAGAGCTTCTTCCATGACAGGCATTATAACCTGTTTAGCGTTAGGTCCTAGAGAGGAGGGCGGGCATGGAACACCCCTTGGTTGGTGTGGTGATGGGTAGCGACAGCGACTGGGAAGTCATGCGCGCTGCGGTAGAGCAATTGCGGGCGCTGGCGATTCCCTGTGAACGGCGTGTCGTCTCCGCACACCGCACGCCGGATCTACTTTTTGAATATGCCACCAGCGCCATGTCGCGGGGACTGCGCTGCATTATCGCCGGTGCTGGGGGCGCGGCGCACCTGCCCGGCATGTTGGCATCCAAGACCATGGTGCCGGTGCTGGGCGTGCCCGTGCCGTCCAAACATTTGCAAGGCATGGATTCCCTGCTTTCCATCGTGCAAATGCCCAAGGGTGTGCCGGTGGCGACCTTTGCTATCGGCACGGCGGGGGCGGCCAACGCCGGTCTGTTTGCCGCGGCGATACTGGCGGGCGCCGATGCGGAGCTGGCTCAGCGCTTGCAGGATTTCCGGACGCGGCAGGCGGCGGCAGTCATGGCGACGACCCTGCCGGAGATTGCCCTTTGATTTTGCCTGGCGCCACGCTGGGAATACTGGGTGGTGGACAGCTCGGGCAAATGTTCTGCCTTGCCGCCCGGCGTATGGGGTATGACGTCTGGGTGCTGGATCCCGACCGTGATTGTCCGGCCGCTGCAGTGGCGGACCGGCACCTCTGTGCGGCTTACGAAGACGAAATCGCTTTACAGGCATTGACCGATGCTTGTGCGGCGGTCACCACAGAATTCGAGAATGTGCCGCTGATTGCTCTGGAACGTATTGCCCGGAAGGTGCCGCTGCGCCCAGGTGCCAGGGCGGTGGCTATTGCTCAGGATCGCGCCCAGGAAAAGGCTTTCTTCCGCGATCTGGGTTTGGCCATTGCGCCTTTTGCGCTGCTGCGCAGTAGCGCTGATCTGGCAGGCGCTGCGGCTACCGTAACTTTCCCGGCCATTCTCAAAACCACCCGTTTTGGTTACGACGGGAAGGGACAGGTGGAGCTTGCTTCCCCGGAGGACCTGCCCGGTGCCTGGACGGCCATGGGGGGAGCGGATGCGGTGTTGGAGGCGCGTGTTGCCCTGGCGCAGGAAATTTCTGTCGTTCTGGCCCGCGCTGCCGATGGCATGATGGTTTTTTATCCCATCGCCGAAAATGTCCATCACCGGGGTGTTCTCGACCTGAGCAGTGTCCCGGCGCGCACGACGGATGAGCTACAGGATCTCGCCCGGCGCAGCGCCGCGCGTATTGCCGAGGCGTTGGATTATGTGGGCGTGCTCGCGGTCGAATTTTTTGTGGATAAGGCGGGGCAATTGCTGGTCAATGAGATGGCGCCACGTCCCCACAACAGCGGTCATTTCACCATAGATGCTTGTGTGCACAGTCAGTTTGACCAGCAGGTCCGGACCCTCTGTGCCTTACCTCTCGGGGATACCCGCCTGATCAGCCCGGTGGTGATGATGAATCTGTTGGGTGATCTTTGGGAAAGTGGCGCCCCGGACTGGGATGCACTACTGCGCCATCCACAGCTCAAGCTGTATCTGTATGGTAAGAAGCAAGCCCGGTCACGGCGTAAAATGGGGCATGTGAATGCGCTCGCTATGGATACCGGACGCGCCATCGCCATTCTCGAAACCTTGCGCTGCGATTGGCACTGGCCACGCTGACGGAAACTGCATAATCGTTGTGGTGGCAGAGGCCTAGCGTTTCCCAAGGCGTCCGGCAAGCCATTGTGCGAGCCAGAGTAATACGGCGCAGATGAGGAAAAAGACCAGACTCCAGTGGGTGATGGGCCATCCGGCCAAGGTGCGGGCACCGGCGGCGGCGCAGGAAGCGTGTCCGGAGAGCGTCGAGGCGAAGTCCTTACCCCAAGACCCGAAGCCGTGCTCACCCGGAAGGAGGTGCACGGCTGCGCATCTCTCCACCCGGTGGGTTGCTACTGCGGCGAGATGCCACTGCCATCCGGCAAGGCCAGCTCCCGCTAAGGCATAGGCACTGGCCAGCAGCCATAATCCGCGCTGCGCCGCGCCCGTCCAGAAGAGCCCCAGCACGACGATGACCAGCACGGCGAGGTTGGCCAGGCGCTGATATACACAGAGGCTACAGGGCGTGTAGTCCATGGCAAATTGTAACCAGAGTGCCAGCGCAAATGCGCTTGTTGCAGCTAGCACCACCAGTACGGCGATCAGTGAAGGTAAATGCCTGGGATTCATGATGCGTTCAGTAAATCTCCTCGTTGCGTGTTATCGGGTAAAGCAAACCTTGTGTGAAGAGCTTCGAATACGTAGTAGAGCGATGTACTTCCGGCTATAGAGCTCATAACCCGAGTAGAGTTCATGAACGCGTAGCGTCTTGGGTAAATGTGCGCGTATCGCGGGTATATCCTGGGCGGAAAGGGCGAGATAGGCCGTACCCTGACCATCGGCCACCACGCGATTGAGCTCTTGCAGGTTTTTCAACTGATGTACCGGCATGGCGCCGCGTCCGCCGTAGAACAGAAAACTGGGCTCGAACCATCGCCAGGTGGCGATGGCGTAGGGTTCTGTGCCCTCGCTGGCACGGATCATGCGGCCCATGGTCGCGGAGGGTTTTAGGGTATCCAGGGCCGGCACTGCCAGGAGCATCAAGCAAGCAGTAATTGCCACCGCCCCGGCGCCCAGACTGCTGATGACCGGCAGCAGCAAGCCGCGCCAGGCGAAGAGTAGGGCTAGCAACGCCGCAATAATATAAGGAAAACCCAGAGCGGCCATTATATCGCCGAGGGGCGGAATTCGTTCCGGTACCAGCCAGGCTCCCAGCACCACCAATGCCACACCCACCAGAAATAACGCCCCGAGTGACAGGAATACACCCCGGCGGCTGAGTGGTTGCGTCTGGTTGAGGGCTGCATAAAGGCGTGCTGCAATGAGAACAAAGAGGGCCGGATAAGCCTCCCAGACATAATTGGGGAGCTTGGTGGCACCAAGGCTGAAGAAAGCGACCCAGGTAATGGCCCAGACCAGCATAAAGGCATCCGCGGGCGTTTGTCGTAGCAGTGTACCCCGCCGCCGCCAGAGTTCGGCGAAGGTCTGTGGTAGAAAGACCGTCCAGGGCAGTAGCGCCAGCGCAATGGTAAACAGATAGTAATAAACGGGTCCATGATGCCCCTGCATGGCGACGGCGTAGCGATTAACATTCTGCTGATCAACGAACAGCCAGTCCCAGACCCAGTGGGTTTCAACACCCACTGCCAGGTACCAGGGCAGGGTGATGACCAGAAAGAGCGGAATCCCCCAGACCAGATGTCCATTGCGCCAGAGGCTTGGCAACTCCCGGCGCAGCAACAGAAAAATCACGATGATAAGGCCGGGCAGGAGGAAACCGATGGGGCCTTTAGCCAGGGTCGCTAACCCCATCGCACCACAGGCGATCAGAGTACCGCGACGTTCTTCCTCCGGATAGAGATAACCCCGCAGATAGGAAATCAGAGCGATCGCGACGAAAAGAATCAGCAGCGAGTCAGGTACAGCGGCCCGGAAGATAATCTGACTATGCAGGGCGGTGGCGGTCAGCAAGCCCGCCAATAGTGCAGTCTGGTCCCCGTACAGTCGGCGTAAAGCGAGGGCCAGATAGAACACCAGCAACGCCCCCATAGCCACCGAGCCGATGCGCAAGCCCCAACTGTTCATTCCCAGCAGTCGTACTCCGGCCCACATCAGCCAGTAGTTGAGGATAGGCTTGTCCGGGCGTAGCGCTGCGCTGAAAGTGGGTACTACCAGATTGTGATGCAGCATCATTTCTTTCAGGGCCTGAGCATTGTTGGGTTCATCAACGTCCCAGAGGCTGGCATCTCCGGTATGAAAGGCAAAAAGCCAGAAGGCGAAAAGGAAGAGAAGCAGCGCCTGGAAGACAAACGTCCCCCGTCGCGGTTCAGACATCCCGCGCCCCGCCCTTCATGATGCGCGCCTTGTCCCGTTGCCACTCCCGATCTTTGACCGTGGCGCGTTTGTCATGCTCCTGCTTGCCTTTCACCAGCGCGATCTCTACTTTGGCCCGACCCTGTTTCCAGTACATGGCGAGGGGCACGATCGTAAAACCTTTGCGCTCGACGCTGCCGATCATGCGATTAATCTGTTCTCTATGCATCAGCAGCTTGCGTGTGCGGGTCGGATCGGGATTTATATGGGTGCTGGCGGTGAGCAGTGGGCTGATGTGCGCGCCCAACAACCATAACTCCCCATTTTTGATAATGATGTAGCTGTCCTTGAGATTGAGACGGTTGGCGCGCAACGACTTTACTTCCCAGCCCTGCAAGACCATGCCGGCCTCAAAGCGCTCTTCGATAAAGTACTCGTGTTTCGCCTCGCGATTGAGGGCGATGGTGCTGCTGCTCATCCTGCTACTCCCCTGCCGGTCAACTGTGTATTGTACGGGAAAAGACCGCGCGGCAGAAAGCCAGGATTGACTTTGCTGCGCTTCCTGTAGAAGGTGAACGATTTGTACTGGCGCGGAGTCCGAAGACGTGTCGAAGTCATTGCCCAAACGTTTTGCGCCCTATCGCCAAAGGCATTGGGAGTCTTTTGCCGAAGCCGTGCTGCTGAGCGAAATGTCGACTATTACCGAATGGCTGGAGCTGTGCCTGCTGGATGCGCATGCCGAGATTCTCTTTGAGAACTATATTTTTGTCGAAGGCGTTTGGCCCGAGCGCGTCTTGCGTATCCTCTGTGATAAGGCGGTGGCGGGAGTACGGGTCTACATCACTCTGGATGCTTTGGGCAGCAGCGGTTTCCCGAGCCGTTGGGTGACTGAGTTGCGCGCCGCTGGCGCCCATTTACACTGGTACCACCGCCTACAACTCAAGGGGCTGGAAAAAAGGCTGCGACGCAGCCATCGACGTGTCGTGGTGGTGGATGGCCAGTGGGCCGCGGTTGGCGGTTTTGCGATTTCCGATGTCTGGATCGGCGGCGCGCCAGGTATGGTGCCGTATCGTGAGATGCTCTTTGCCTGTCGCGGCAATTTAGCGGAGCAAAGCCGCCAGATTTTTTTTCGTCACCGTCCAGAGGCCCTTCCGTCCTTGGATGCGACCGCGTTTTCCCAACCTGATGCCCGGTGGTGGGGGCAGGGCCGATTTTTAGAGGGCACGCCGCCGGGCAGTCTCGCTGTGCGTCGCCGTCTGTTGGCCGCCATCCGTGCGGCGCGCAGCAGTGTCTGGATAGCCACCCCTTACTTTAACCCGGATCCGATCATCCTGCGTGCCATCTACCGTGCCGTGCAGCGTGGTGTGGATGTCCGGCTCCTGCTGGCCGGCCGGATCACCGACCATCCACTTTTGCGATTCGGAATTCAGGCGTATTATCAAAAGCTGATGCGCAGGGGGGTGCATGTTTACGAATATGAAGGCGCCTTTCTGCATGCGAAATATCTGTTGGTGGACGGTTCCTGGGCGTCGATCGGCTCCGCTAATTTTGATTTTCTGAGTTTGTGGTTCAATCATGAACTCAACTTGGAATTACGCGCTCCGCTTGCCGCGCTTTTGC
The DNA here is from genome assembly GCF_028215975.1 of Acidithiobacillus ferriphilus. NCBI lineage: Bacteria > Pseudomonadati > Pseudomonadota > Acidithiobacillia > Acidithiobacillales > Acidithiobacillaceae > Acidithiobacillus > Acidithiobacillus ferriphilus. The sequence continues at coordinate 2,266,927 of NZ_CP116458.1, read as the reverse complement.
TGCGCACCTTGTTTTTACGCGAGTTCGCCCAAGCGCGGGAAATCGACCCGGAGCCTTGGCGCAGGCGCCCCCGTTGGCGACGAATCATCGAATGGTTTTGGGCGCAACTGGATCGTTGGGTGCAGGCGCATGCACTGGGTCAGCGCCGTTATTGAGAGGGTTTCATGCATCATATTTGTAAAACCGCCGTGCTGCCTTATAGCGCTGCGCAAATTTTTGCCCTGATAGAGGATGTTCGTGCCTATCCGCAATTTTTACCCTGGTGTGGACGGACCCGGATCATCCAGTCGAAAGACGAAGAAGTGGTCGCCGAGATCACCATCTCCCACGGTGCTTTCGGCAAGTCCTTCACCACAAGAAACCGCTATCAGCGGCCCAAGCTGGCAGAGCTGCGACTGGTGAATGGTCCCTTCCGTTTTCTGGAAGGGCTCTGGCAGTTGGAGCCGGATGCCAGAGGTACCAAAGTAACGCTGGATATGCGCTTCGAGTTCGCTTCACGATTGGTGGGTGCCCTTCTGGAGCCCATCTTCAAACATGCGGCGGAAACGATGGTGCAACGCTTTGCCCAACGCGCGCGGGTTGTTTATGGTCAGCCGGACGCCCTGGAAGTGCAAAAGCCGGACGGCTAGGCGCCGTCCGGCCAGATTAAGAGGTGGTGCCTGCGGTCGGTGAGGCGGTGCTTTGTGCATCTCCATGTATGCTGATCAGCTTCCCGTCCTTACCAAAAAACACCCGCACCTTGCGGACTTTCGTGGCACCATAGGCGGGCTTGAGGCTGTAGGCGTAAATCCACTGATGCGGATGCCAGGGATCCTGCAGGAGCGGTGAGCCGAGAATGCTACGTACCTGCAACATATCCATACCGGGGTGCAGATCGGCTAGTTCTTTAGCGGTGATGATGTTGCCTTGCTGTACATTGACGCGATAAATACTACAGGCGCCGAGCAACAGAGCACAGAAAGTAAGCAGAGTAATTAGGCGGAAGCTTCTCATGGTCCTTGTCTTAGGCGTCAGGTGCAACTATCCTAAACCATTACGCATGGCCATTGCTACGAGCGAATGAACTACGAACGAACAAACAGCGATGAATTGAAGCGAGCCGGCCTCAAGGCAACCTTGCCCAGGCTGAAGATACTCCGCATCTTCGAGGACAGCGACACCCGCCATCTGACTGCGGAAGAAATTTATCGACAGTTGCTGGGGGCCGGTGAAGAGGTGGGTCTGGCCACGGTATATCGTGTGCTTACCCAGTTTGAAATGGCCGGATTGGTGCGAAGGCATCACTTCGAGGGCGATAAGGCGATTTTTGAGCTCAACGAAACGGGGCACCACGATCATATGGTCTGCACGGCCTGCGGCAAGGTGCTGGAGTTTTTCGATGAGGCGCTGGAAGCGCGGCAGCAGGAAATCGCTGCGAATCAGGGCTTCTTTATCAGCGATCATAGCCTTTATCTCTATGGTACCTGTCGTGGTATGCAGGATGTAGGGATTTGTTCGCTGCGGGATGAATTGCCCGGAGGCCGTACGAGTTAGCTGCTGTCGCTGCTGAGCACCAGGTTGTCGCGGTGGATGATCTCAATCTCATCCACATCGCCGAACAAGGTATTCAGCGCTTTGCTGCCCTTGCCCAGACGCAGCAAAACCTCCTGCCTTGCGAAGTTCACTAAGCCACGGGCTACTTCCTGGCCTTCCGGATCAACGCAGCACAGCAGGTCGCCGCGTTGAAAATCGCCCTCGACGGCGGTGATGCCGACCGGGAGCAAGCTGCTGCCCCTTTCCCGGAGTACCCGTGCGGCGCCTGCGTCCAGATGGAGTGTTCCGGTCGGGCGTAGTTGCCCCGCCAGCCAGCGTTTGCGGGCCGCCAGTTTGGCTACGCCCGGACGGAAGTACGTTCCTATCTCCTCCCCGGCCCACAGGCGTAACAGTACGTTTTCAGTGTTGCCTGGGGCGATAAGGGTGGCGGCACCAGACTGGGCAGCGCGGCTCGCCGCCCGTACTTTGGTGATCATGCCCCCGCTCCCCAGCGCTGTCCCGGCACCACCCGCCATTCGCAGCAGTTCGGGATCTCCGGCTTGTACTTCCGTGAGCAGGCGGGCATCAGGATCGTGGCGCGGGTCTTTATTATAAAGTCCCGCCTGATCAGTCAGAATTACCAGTAGGTCGGCCTCCAGTAAATTGGCGACCATGGCTGCCAGCGTGTCATTATCGCCAAAGCGGATTTCGGCACTGGCAATCGCGTCATTTTCATTGATGATGGGAACTACGCCCATCTCCAGCAAAATGCGCAGAGTGGCGCGGGCGTTGAGATAACGCTGGCGATCTCGCAAATCTTCATGGGTAAGCAGGACTTGGCTGCCATGCACGCCGCCGCGGCGCAAGAAGTCTTCATAGACCTGGATAAGTGCCGCCTGACCAACGCTGGCAGCCGCCTGCAGTTGGTGCAGGGCGGTAGGGCGGACTTGCCAGCCGAGGCGCTCCATGCCGGCAGCCACCGCGCCGGAGGAGACGAGAACAATCTCGGTGCCATTGCGGCGGAGTACCAATATTTGTGTGACCCAGGCTTCAATAGCGGCGAGATCCAAGCCCTGGCCATTATTGGTGAGCAGGCTGCTGCCGATCTTGATGACCCAGCGCTGCGCGGTTTTCAGGTCGCGATTCACGCCTCGTTCTCTTCCCAGTCGGCGTCAAGGTCGTCTCCTTGCCAGTCCTCCAAGACCTCGTATTCGTCACTTTCGTCACTCCAGTCCTCGGACTGCTTGGGATCGGGGGCAGGAGGCAGGTCGGGGAGGGCTTGCCAGATGGCATATACCAAGGTCTCACATCCGGCACCACTGGCGGCCGAGATCAGAAAGGCGGGGCCTTGCCATTGCAGCGCTTCGCGAATTTGCTGAAAGCGTGCCGCCGCCTCATCTTCCGGAAAGAGATCCGACTTGTTGACCACCAACCAGCGCGGCTGCTGGGCCAGGGCCGGACTATAGGCGGCCAGCTCCGCTTCCAGCGCACGGATATTGGTTGCCGGATCGCTCCCATCGACGGGGGCCATATCCACCAAATGCAGGAGCAGACGGGTACGGCTGAGGTGTTTGAGAAAGCGGGTGCCCAGCCCGGCGCCTTCGGAGGCACCCGGAATGAGGCCGGGAATGTCGGCGAGTACAAAAGACTCGTGGGTGGCGACGCGGACGACGCCGAGATTGGGATAGAGGGTAGTGAAGGGATAGTCTGCCACTTTGGGACGGGCGGCACTGACAGCCCGGATAAGAGTGCTTTTACCTGCATTAGGCAGACCCAGCAGTCCGACATCGGCGAGCAGGCGCAACTCCAGGCGCAGGTTTCGCTCCTCGCCTGCAGCGCCTTTCTCAAACTGACGGGGCGCACGGTTGGTACTCGATTTATACGACAGATTACCATGCCCGCCGCGGCCACTCTGGGCGACCAATAGCCGTTCGCCTTCGGTACGCAGGTCACCGAGCAATTCGCGGGTGTCGTCGTCATACACCAGGGTGCCGACCGGGACTTTGATCTCCAGGTCGTGGCCAGCGCGGCCCGTCATCTGGCGCCCGGCGCCGCCGTGACCATTTTCGGCACGATAGCGGCGCTGGTAGCGGAAGTCGATGAGGGTGTTGAGGCTGGCCTGAGCTACCAGATAAACACCGCCGCCGCGTCCGCCATCGCCGCCATCGGGGCCGCCGAAAGGAATAAACTTCTCGCGGCGAAAACTCACCGATCCATGGCCGCCGTTACCGGAGGCCACATGAATGCGTACTTCGTCAATAAATTTCATAGAAAAACCCCACTCCCGCAGAAACGGGGCGGGGTCCCTCTGGACAGAGGCCTGCTTAGGCCGCTGAAACGACGCTGACGGTGCGCACCTGACGCGGACCCTTGCGCTCGAACTTCACGACACCCTCGGCGGTGGCAAAGAGCGTATGGTCTTTGCCGATGCCGACGTTGGCGCCTGGATAAAACTGGGTGCCACGCTGACGAATAATGATGTTGCCGCTGATGACTTCCTGTCCAGCGTAGCGCTTGACGCCCAGACGCTTGGATTCGGAATCGCGGCCGTTACGGGAGGAACCTCCAGCCTTCTTATGTGCCATGATTGTGCTCCTTAGGCTTCAATGCCGGTGATGCGGACTTCGGTAAAATACTGACGATGGCCCTGCTGCTTGCGGTAATGCTTGCGCCGGCGCATCTTGAAAATATGTACCTTTTTGGCGCGACCCTGGCTGAGTACGGTGGCCTTCACCGCGGCACCCTCCACCAGGGGGCGGCCTACCTGGACATCACTGCCGACGCCGACCATGAGGACACGGTCCAGTGCGAGTTCGGCACCGGGCTCTACTTCCATTCTTTCGAGCCGGAGCTTGTCGCCCACTGCCACCCGATACTGTTTGCCACCATTCTCAATGACCGCGTACATCACAAACCTCCAACAAGGGTTTCGCCGATACTGCCCGGAAAAGTTCGCAAGGATAGCGTTATCAGTCTATTAACGCAAGAGGAAATCCAGAGCGTTGGCAAAGGCCTGGCGGTCGGCTTGGCTCAGGGTGGCGGGGCCGCCGGTACGCACGCCGGAATCCCGAAGCTGTTCCATCATGTCCCGTATCCGCAGGCGTTCGTGGATGGTTTCGGGGGAATACCGCTCGCCGCGCGGGCTGAGGGCATGGCCATTTTTTTCAAGTACGGCAGCAGCCAGAGGGATATCCGCAGTGATCACCAGATCGCCCGCTTCAATGCGGCGCACGATTTCATCGTCGGCCACATCAAAGCCTCCCGGCACTACCACACTGCGAATATGAGCAGATTGGGGCACGTGCAGGGGCTGATTGGCGACCAGAGTCAGGGGCAGTTTCAGACGCGTACTGGCGCGAAACAGAATTTCCTTGATGACATTGGGGCAGGCGTCGGCATCGACCCAGATATGCATGGAAGCACTCGGAAATGTTGGAGGAATGGACCTTGGCACAGACGGGGCTAGCTGGCAATGCCAGCATCTCGTCACGTAAGCGACCAACCACTTAACGGAAAACGGCAAAATTTTGTCCTTTAAGCCCGGCAGCGTAGAATGCACAAAAACATGCCGCCGGAGAACGCATGAAACCGGAAAACCGCGCCCGGAAACAGATCGATGCCCCAGACACCTACAGTCGGCCCTCTGATGCCCCGGGCTCCGTAGTCCGGGAGGACACCATCGAATACGGCTTCATCGGCAAACTCCAGGGCCTCAAGTACGACTATCGCGAAGACATCCGCGACCGCGCCGCGTTGGAGAAAAACTTCCGCGAAAAATTCGAGGCCCTGAACCGCGTCCGCCTCACGGATACCGAGTTCGCCCGTCTGCTCGATGAAATCGTCACCCCGGATGTCTTCACCGCTGCCAAGACCCTACGCAGCATCAATGCCTTCAGCCGCGACGACGGCACGCCGCTGAACTACACGCTGGTGAACCTCAGGGATTGGTGCAAAAACCATTTCGAGGTCATCAACCAGCTCCGCATCAACACGGACAACAGCCACCACCGCTACGACGTCATTCTGCTCATCAACGGCGTGCCCTGTGTGCAGATCGAGCTCAAGACCCTCGGCGTGAATCCGCGCCGGGCCATGGAGCAGATCGTCGAATACAAGCACGACCCCGGCAACGGCTACACCAAGACGCTGCTCTGCTTCATGCAGCTGTTCATCGTCAGCAACCGCGACCGCACCTACTACTTCGCCAACAACAACGCCCGCCACTTCGCTTTCAATGCCGACGAGCGCTTCCTGCCTGTCTATGAGTTCGCGGACGAGGACAACAACAAGATCACCCAACTCGACGCCTTCGCCGAGCGCTTCCTGAAAAAGTGCGACCTCGGCCGCACCATCAGCCGCTACATGGTGCTGCTCGCCGGGGAACAGAAGCTCATGATCATGCGGCCCTACCAGGTCTATGCCGTGCAGCACATGGTGAAGTGCATCGACGAAGACAACGGCAACGGCTACATCTGGCACACCACCGGCAGCGGCAAGACGCTCACCTCCTTCAAAGCCGCCACGCTGCTGAAGGAAAACGACCACATCCACAAATGCGTCTTCGTCGTGGACCGCAAGGACCTCGACCGCCAGACGCGGGAAGAATTCAACAAGTTCCAGGAAGGCTGCGTCGAGGAAAACACCAACACCGCCGCCCTCGTGCGCCGCCTGCTTTCCGAGGACTACGCCGACAAGGTCATCGTCACCACCATCCAGAAGCTCGGTCTCGCGCTGGACGAAAACAGCAAGCGGAACAAGCAGCGCACCAAAAACGGCCAGGCCACCTACAAGGAGCAGCTCGAAGCGCTGAAGGACAAGCGCATGGTCTTCATCTTCGACGAGTGCCACCGCTCGCAGTTTGGCGAGAACCACAAGGCCATCAAAGCGTTCTTCCCCAAGGCCCAGCTCTTCGGCTTCACCGGCACGCCCATTTTTGACGCCAACGCTTCGCAGCAGAAGATTGAAGACACCACGGCTTCCATGCGCACCACGCAGGACCTCTTCCAGAAGCAGCTCCACGCCTACACGATTACCCATGCGATTGAGGACGACAACGTCCTGCGCTTCCACATTGATTACTTCAAGCCCGAGGGAAACAACCCGCCCAAACCCGGCGAGCCTATCGCGAAGAAGGCCGTCATTGAAGCCATTCTTTCCAAGCACGATGCCGCCACCGGTGGACGCCGCTTCAATGCCATCCTCGCCACCGCGTCCATCAATGACGCCATCGAGTACCACGCGTTGTTCAAGACCATGCAGGCGGAGAAACAAGCCGCCGATCCCGATTTCAAACCGCTGAACATCGCCTGTGTCTTTTCTCCGCCTGCACAGCTCGCGGAGAATCCCGAAAGCAAAAAGGACATCGAACAGCTCTCCGAAGACCTACCTCAAGAGCAGGAAGACAACAAGGTCGAGCCAGAAGCGAAGAAGAAGGCGCTTGAAGCCATCCTCGCCGACTACAACACCCGCTACGGCACCAACCACCGCCTCAGCGAGTTCGATCTCTACTACCAGGATGTGCAAAAGCGCATCAAAGACCAGCAGTGGCCGAATGCCGACTACCCCCCGGCGCAGAAGATCGACATCACCATCGTGGTAGATATGCTGCTCACCGGTTTCGATTCCAAGTTCCTGAACACGCTCTACGTGGACAAGAAGCTCAAGCATCACGGCTTGATCCAGGCCTTCTCCCGCACTAATCGCGTGCTTACCAGTATTCAGGCACCAGACAAACAGCCCCATGGCACAAAACCTTTCGGAAACATCCTCGATTTCCGCCAACAACAAGATTCGGTAGACGCCGCCATCGCCCTGTTCTCTGGGGAAAAAACCGGTGAGCAGGTGCGGGAAATCTGGCTGGTGGACAAGGCGCCTGTCGTGATCCAGAAGCTGGAGGCCGCCGTGCAGACACTGGACGACTTCATGAAATCCCAGGGCCTGGCCTGCACACCTTCCGCCGTCGCCAATTTGAAGGGCGACGAGGCCCGCGCCGCCTTCATCACCCACTTCAAGGAAGTCCAGCGGCTCAAGACCCAGCTCGACCAATACACCGACCTCACCGGGGAAAACAAAGCCACCATCGAACAGGTGCTGCCCGAGGAAGCCCTGCGCGGCTTCAAAGGCCAGTATCTGGAAACCGCCAAAAAGCTCAGAGAGCAGCAGGGCAAGGGCGGCGACAAGTCCGGCTCCAACGACCCCACAGAACAAATTGACCAGCTCGACTTCGAGTTCGTCCTCTTCGCCTCTGCCGTCATTGATTACGACTACATCATGGGCCTCATCGCCAAGTTCTCGCAGAAAGGCCCGGGCAAGTCGAAGATGACCCGTGAGGAACTCATCGGCCTCATCAGCGCCGATGCCAAGTTCACGAACGAGCGCGACGACATCGCCGAATACATCGGCACGCTCAAGGCGGGCGAGGGCCTCTCCGAGGCCGCCATCCGCGAGGGCTACACCCGCTTCAAGGCGGAGAAGAACGCCAAGGAACTCGCTGCCATCGCCGCGCGGCACGGCCTCGCCACCGCCGCCCTGCAAACCTTTGTGGACGGCATCCTCGACCGCATGATCTTCGATGGCGAGCACCTCAGCGACCTCATGGCCCCGCTCGACCTCGGCTGGAAAGCCCGCACCCAGGCTGAACTCGCCCTCATGGGCGACCTCCACCCCCTCCTCACCAAACGCGCCGGGGGCCGCGACATCTCAGGACTCAGCGCCTATGACCAGTAAGACTGCAGCCACCGCCACGAAGGAAGAGGCAATGCCCGCGCTGGTGCCGAAGCTGCGGTTTCCGGAGTTTCGGGAGGCCGAGGGATGGGATGTCGATCCGCTCGGAGACGTGGCGGATTTCGTGAACGAGAAAATTCCTCTCGAACAAGTTGCGTTAGAAAACTACGTCAGTACCGAGAACATCCTGCCGGACTACGGCGGAGTCGCCAGAGCTTCAAAACTGCCGACAACGGCATCGGTGACGCGGTTTAAGCCAAATGACACCTTGGTCTCCAACATCCGCCCGTATTTGAAGAAGGTCTGGGTCGCAGACAAAGAAGGTGGTGCATCGAACGATGTCATCGTCATCAGAGCGAAGCAGAGATTGCTACCGCAATACTTCTCTTGCCTGCTGAAAAACGATGCCTTCATCGACTACGTGATGACAGGTGCAAAGGGCGTGAAGATGCCGAGGGGCGATGTTGCATCAATGAAGGCGTATCCCGTGCTCTACCCCTCCAAACCCGAACAACAAAAAATCGCCGAGTGCCTGAGTTCGGTGGACGAGCTGATGGCCGCGCAAGCGCGGAAAGTGGACGCGCTCAAGACCTATAAAAAAGGGCTGATGCAGCAGCTTTTCCCCCGCGAAGGCGAAACCCAACCCCGCCTCCGCTTCCCTGAATTCCAAAACGCCGGGGAGTGGGAGGTCAAAGCGATTGGTGATGTCTTCAGGGTCACGCGCGGTGAAGTCCTTTCGATGACCTTGGTCAAAGATGAGGCTTCAAACGAAGCACCTTTTCCCGTCTATTCGTCTCAGACCAAGAACAAGGGCTTGGCAGGCTACTACTCTGAGTATCTCTACGAGGGCGCTATTACTTGGACGACAGACGGTGCCAATGCTGGCGATGTCAATTTCCGGCCCGGAAAGTTCTACTGCACGAATGTTTGCGGGGTTTTGATCAACACGCATGGTTATGCCAACGCCTGCGTCGCTGCCCTGCTTAACAGCGTTACTCGGAGTCACGTTTCTTACGTGGGCAATCCAAAGCTGATGAATGGCGTGATGGCGAAGATCGAAATCCCGTTCCCGCCGTTAGCCGAACAACAACGCATCGCGTCGTGCCTGAGCAGCCTCGACGCCCTGATCGCCGCCGAAACCCAAAAGCTCGAAGCCCTCAAGACCCACAAGAAAGGCCTGATGCAGCAGCTTTTCCCAGTGCTCAATGAGGTGGAGGGATGACCTGGCAAACCGCCTACCAGTCGGCACAAGGTTGCGTCTCGTGGCAGGGTGCGCGCGCGCACGAAGGTGACGAATTCAATGCCCTTCTGCAAGGACGGGTCGCTGCACGCCTTAATGATATGGAAGGCGGTGAGGCATTCACCGGACACTTGCGGGGTTTAAGTCTGACCGGCATGGGCCAAACCGCACTGGAAGAGGTGTTGGCCGCCGAGGTGCCGGAGACGCGCGATTGGGCGGCAGGCGAGGCGCTCGCCGAGGCGGTGCTGGAAGCACACCATGACGTGGTACTGCCCTGGAACACCGAGCGTGACAAGCGCAATCCCTTCGCCTCCCTGCCGGGGGCAGATATCGTGGGCTTTCAGCGCGATGGCGGAACTCACAGGCTGGCCTTGGGCGAGGTCAAGTGCTCGTCCGAGGTGACGTCGCCGCCGCAGGTGATGAGCGGCAGAAGCGGTGGTTTGACTCACCAGATCGACAATCTCGCCAGCAACCTTGGCACGATCTGCCAGTTGCTCAAATGGCTGTTGCCGCGCGTGAAGCACACGGCTCATGAACCTGCCTTTAATGCGGCATGTACCCGCTTCTTCAATTCCGAGCGGCGCGATCTGGCGCTGTTCGGAATTTTGGTGCGTGACCAGGAGGTGCGAGAGTCCGACTTGCAGGCACGGGGCCAACAACTGGCGGACCGCCTGCAAGCCCCGACGCATTGCTGCCTCATCGCCCTCTATCTGCCTTGGCCCATTGCGCAACTGCCGCAGGCCATCGGTCAGGGAGGTGCAGCATGAACCACTGGCTGCTCGATGCAATGGCAGAACGACGCAGCTTTGCACTGCGTGAGGCCGATCGCGTGCAGTTCCATCGGGAGATGGGGCGCGAGGTACCCACCTTTGATCATGCGTTGCTGCGTGAGATGGCGTCCGCGCTGGAAATCGCCGTGCTCGACCTGAAGGTGGACCGCTTGGCCGATGAGCCCGAGCAGTTGGCATTGTCGCGCCAGGCGGCGGCAGACGCCTTCCGGCTGTTGCGCATGCTGCCCTTGCCCGCCGAACCAATAGCAGCGAGTACTCATCTGCTACGCGCATCGGTACTGGCCGTGTTGGGTGATCGCGGCGCCGATGCCGCGCGCTGGCTGCGCACACTGGACGAGGCGGGGCATTGGCCCGCCTTGCCGCTGGATGCGCGCAACTGGGGTGAACGCTGTCGAGCCACCCTCACCGATGTCTGGTTGCGGCTGGTGCGGAAAAGAGGTTGGAGTGACCGCGATGCGGTGCTTGAGCGCGTGGCGGCGCTGCGTAGCGCGCAGGAGGAATTTGAGCGTGACTATCTGCACAGCTTCTCACCGCTGGAAGCCAAGCGCAGTGCGCTTGAACTGATTGGGATCTACCACCTGGCCAAGGCAGCGGACGTACTGGCCCACTACATCACTGACGGCGTGGTGGACGGCAGTTATCAGGTGCAGCCCCTGCTGGATAGTCACTTCGACCGGGCAGTCGATGCCTGTGATACCGCGCAGCTCGTAGAGTTGGGGCCGATGACGCGACTGCTGGCCCGCGCCTCTGCACAAATGGTGGACAACGCCCTGTGGACGGTGACTCGGAAAGTGAATTCCCGCGTGACCGACTTCGTGCGCGAGCTAGTGAAGCGCGGACGCGGCGACCGCGCCTTGTTCGACGTGTTGCCCCCACAGCGCCGCACTTTGGCCGAGCGTGGCCTGCTTGGTTCCAGTCGACAGGCTGTGGTGGTGAGTCTGCCGACTTCTAGCGGCAAGACCCTCATTGCCCAGTTCCGCATGTTGCAGGCGCTAAATCAGTTCGAGGATCGCAAAGGCTGGGTAGCCTATCTCGCGCCCAGTCGGGCGCTGGTCAATCAGGTCACGCGACAACTGCGCCGCGATTTCCAGCCACTGGGGCTGATGGTGGAGCGAGTCAGCCCGGCCATGGAGATCGACGGCATCGAGGCTGGCGTGCTAACGGAAGCGAACGATGAGACGCGTTTCCGAATTCTTGTGGCTACGCCCGAGAAGTTCGACTTGATGCTGCGCCAGGGTTGGGAGGACAAAATCGGGCGTCCGCTGACCCTGGTGGTAGTGGATGAGGCGCACACCATTCAGGACAAGGTGCGCGGTCTGCGCCTGGAGTTGCTGCTGGCAACCATCAACCGGGAGTGCCGGGACGCGCAGTTCCTGCTGCTCACGCCCTTCATTCAAAACGCTCGCGAGGTGGCGCGCTGGCTCGGCGGCCAAAATGCGGAGGACATCAGTCTGGGAGTTGACTGGCAACCCAACGATCGAGCTATCGGTATCGTCAGCCCGGTGGACGACGGTTCTGGGAACGGACGGAGCCGGGATTACCGCTTGGATTTCGAGACGGTGCACACCACGCGCCCGTCCATCATGCTGGACGAAGCCTTTTCGCTGGGCAAGGATCAAGCGCTGGCCAAGACTCTTTCGAACGCGAGGGACATAGGTACGTTGGCCGCGATGACTGCGCGCAAGCTCATGGCGCGGGGGCCTGTCATCGCCATGCACAGCCGGCCAGATTACGTCTGGAAGCTTGCCGAGAGACTTAAAACCGGGCAGGCCGGTGCTGTGTCGGATGATGTGCGATTCGTACAGGAGTATGTAGCGGCCGAACTGGGGGCGCAATTCCCCTTGGTTGATTTGCTCGCCCATCGCATCGGTGTGCACCATGGCGGCTTGCCGGAAGAAATCCGCATGCTGATGGAGTGGCTGTTCGAAAAGGGGCGGCTTGATGTGTTGGCAGCCACCACGACTATCGCCCAGGGCGTTAACTTCCCTGTCAGCGGCGTGGTAATGGCCGCCACGCAATACACCCACGGGCAAACCATGCCCCCGGAAGATTTCTGGAATATCGCTGGCCGCGCTGGTCGTGTGTCCCAGGGGCAACTAGGGGTGGTGGCCTTGGTGGCCAAAGATGCAGGCGAAGTGGCACAACGACGCGAATTCATCAACAGCAACACTGGTGACCTGAATTCTGCCCTGATTCAATTGGCGCAGGCTGCATCTGGTGAGTTGACTGATCTTGGAAGAATTGTTTACAGCCACCCGGAGTGGTCGAGCTTCTTGCAATATCTCGTTCACACCTATCGGCAAATGGGTACGCCGTCCAATTTTGTCGATCAGATCGAGCAAGTGCTGCGCGGCACGCTTGGCTTCGAGAAGCTGCGCGCTACTGATAGCCTGCTCGCCCGTCGTTTGCTTGATGGGATTCGAACCTATGTCGATTACATCGCCAGCCCGCAACAACCATTGAAGCTGGTGGACAGCACCGGATTCTCATTGCAGAGCATCAAGACTGTGCTGACGCATAAAGGCAACATTGGGCCGGATTCGTGGGATCGTGAGCGTCTGTTCCGCGATGGCGATCACACCTTGCAAGACATGATGGGCGTGTTGTTGCGGGTTCCTGAGTTGCGTGAGAATTTGGAAACTGTTCTGGGCGGCAGGGCACCGGATGGGAACAAGCTCGCGCTCATCCTCAAGGACTGGGTCAATGGTGAGGAGATCACCACTATCGCCGCCCGCCATTTCCGCAAAGAGGGTGACGATGAGGTGACGGCACTCACCAAATGCGGGCAGAACCTCTTCGGAAAGCTCACGCAGACTTCTTCCTGGGGCCTGAACGCACTGTTGGCGATTACAGCATCCGACCTCTCAGACGAAGAACGCGCCCGGCTGACCAATCTACCGTCGCAGGTATTTTATGGAGTGGCTGGTGATGAAGCCATCGCCTTGCGATTACTCGGCGTGCCGCGTCGGGCGGCGATGCCACTGGCTAGGGTATTGAACTTGGATGCCTTGGCGTCTCTGCCGACAATTCGCCAGCGTCTCGCCGCGCTGACTGAACGGGACTGGCAGCAGGCCTTGGGGTCAGTCGGTAGTACCTATCGCAAGGCTTGGCAAATTATGGACGGGACAGTGGACTAATGGGTAACTGCTCGAACAAATTGGCTAGGCTCAAGTCCCGTAAAAAGATCTGTTGCAGCAGCTTCTCCTATCCCAAGGGGAGGTTGCAGCATGAATGACCTGATTCTCTACACAACCGAGGACGGGCGCAGCCAGATCAAGCTGCGGGCGCAGGAGCAGACCGTCTGGTTGACGCAGTTGGAGATGGCGGAACTCTTCGATGCCACGAAACAGAACATCTCCCTGCACCTGAAGAACGTCTTCGAGGACGGGGAGCTGGACACGGCGGCAACTGTCAAGGAATCCTTGACAGTTCAAGTTGGGGTAGGCCGCACGGCAGTTACCAAGGAATCCTCGGTAGCTCAGACGGACCAGCCATGAGTGAACTGGCCACTTTTCACGCAGACATCAAGGCCATCCTGGAGCAGGCGCGCAACAAGGCGCGGTCGGCGGTGAACGCGGCCATGGTGGAGGCCTATTGGCTGATCGGTCAGCGCATCGTGCAAGAGGAGCAGCGGGGCAGCAGCCGTGCCGTCTATGGCGAGCGACTGCTGGCCAACCTGTCCCGGGCGCTTTCGGCCAGTTTGGGCAAGGGCTTTTCGTATGCCAACTTGCGCAACTTCCGGCAGTTTTACCTGACCTATCCTGATCAGGCGTTTTGCTACACAGCGTGTAGCAAATTGAGCTGGAGCCACAACCGGCTGATCATGCGGGAGGAAGACCCCAAGGCCAGGGCCTACTACTTGGCCGAGAGCGTCTCTCAGCAATGGACCGTGCGCCAGTTGGAACGCAACCTCCAGAGCCGCAGTTTTCAGCGTCTGTTGTCGTCACGAGGCGAGGCCAAAACCGGCAGCGAAACGATCCTTGAACCGCTGGATGACTTCATCAAAGACCCCTACGTGCTGGAGTTCTTGCAGTTGCCGGAATCGGGCCAGTTCAAAGAGAGCGACCTGGAACAGGCCATCATCGACGAGCTACAGAAATTCCTGCTGGAGCTGGGCAAGGGCTTTTCGTTCGTGGCGCGGCAGATGCGCATCAGCACCGAGACCAGCCACTTCTTTATGGACCTGGTCTTCTACAACTACCTGCTCAAGTGCTTTGTCATCATCGATTTGAAAACAGGCAAGCTCACCCACCAGGACATTGGCCAGATGGACATGTATGTGCGCATGTTCGACGACCTGAAGCGCGGTGAGGACGACAACCCCACCATCGGCATCATTCTGTGCGACAGCAAGGATGAAACGATCGTCAAGTACTCGGTGATCCAGGAGAGTCGGCAACTCTTTGCCTCCAAGTACCAGCGCATCTTGCCCACCGAAGCAGAACTGATTGCGGAGATTGAGCGCGAGAAGCGCTTGATCGGGGGGCGTAGCCATGCGCGGCCCCTCACCGACGAACCGGACGAAAACACACCATGACCGAACAAAATCAAAAACAACTGGGCAACACCCTCTGGAGCATCGCCGACCAACTGCGCGGGGCGATGGACGCGGACGACTTCCGCGACTACATGCTGTCCTTCCTCTTCCTGCGCTACCTCTCCGACAACTATGAGACGGCGGCGAAAAAGGAACTGGGACGGGATTACCCCGATGTGGGCGGCGACACCCGCAAGGTGCCGCTGGCGCTCTGGTATGCCAACAACGTGGACGACATCCCGGCGTTCGAGAAGCAGATGCGGCGCAAGGTGCATTACGTCATTCAGCCCGCGCACCTCTGGAACAGCATCGCCAACCTGGCCCGCACCCAGAACGCGGACCTGCTGAACACGCTGCAAGCGGGATTCAAATACATCGAGACGGAATCCTTCGAGAGCACTTTCCAGGGCCTGTTCTCGGAGATCGATCTGAGTTCCCCCAAGCTGGGCAAGACCTACGCCGACCGAAACGCCAAGCTCTGCATCATCATCCAGAAGATCGCCGAAGGGCTGGCGGAGTTCTCCACCGACATCGACGCGCTGGGCGATGCCTATGAATACCTGATCGGCCAGTTTGCCGCGGGCTCGGGCAAGAAGGCGGGCGAGTTCTACACCCCGCAGCAGATTTCCGACATCCTCTCCGCCATCGTCACGCTGGACAGCCAGGAACCGAAGACCGGCACGAAGAAGCGGCTGGAAAGCGTGCTGGACTTCGCCTGCGGCTCCGGCTCGCTGCTGCTCAACGTCCGCAAGAAGGTGAACAAGGCCGGCGGCACCATTGGCAAGATTTACGGGCAAGAGAAGAACATCACCACCTACAACCTCGCCCGCATGAACATGCTGCTGCACGGGGTGAAGGACACGGAGTTCGAGATCTTCCACGGCGATACCCTGCTCAACGAGTGGGACATGATGCGGGAGCAGAACCCTGCCAGGAAGCCGAGCTTCGACGCCGTCGTCGCCAATCCGCCCTTCAGCTACCGCTGGGAACCCACCGACGCGCTGGCCGACGACGTGCGTTTCAAGAGCCACGGCCTCGCCCCCAGGTCCGCCGCCGACTTCGCCTTCCTGCTGCACGGCTTCCACTTTCTGAAAGACGAAGGCGTGATGGCGATCATCCTGCCGCACGGCGTGCTGTTCCGTGGCGGTGCCGAGGAGCGCATCCGTACCAAGCTGCTCAAGGACGGCCACATCGATACTGTCATAGGCTTGCCTGCGAACCTGTTCTACTCCACCGGCATCCCCGTTTGCATCCTCGTGCTGAAGAAGTGCAAGAAGCCCGACGACGTGCTGTTCATCAACGCCGCTGAGCATTTCGTGAAAGGCAAGCGCCAGAACCAATTGACCAAAGAACACATCAACCGGATTGTCGATACCTACCAGTTCCGCAAGGAAGAGCCGCGCTACGCCCGCCGCGTGGACATGGCGGAGATCGAGAAGAACGACTTTAACCTGAATATCTCCCGCTATATCAGCACGACGGTGGCCGAGGAGGAAATCGACCTCGCGGCGACCCATGTGCGCCTGGTGGACATCGAGCGGGCTATCCAGATCGCGACCGCGAAACACAACGCTTTCCTCAAAGAACTCGGTAAGCCGCTGTTACCGTCGGCGGACTGAAAATTTACATGACTTAGAGTGCGGAGCTTGGCCGCCCGTTTCCCGAACCGTTATTACGGTATTCACGTCAAGCATATTCGGCGGCCGGGCATCGGGAGCCTTGTACATTAGCCGATCAGGTCGGGCGGTGGAACTATCAGGAACTCCGATGGCCTGTTTCCGCACATGTCGGTGTCAGACGGGGGCCTTCAGCACCGGCGCATCAAAGCCCTGTTCGCGCAGTCGGATGCCGCGCAAGGGTGCGGAGCGTTCAAAATCCCTGATCACTTCGAGGACATCGTGATCGATGAAACCCACATGTTCGCCATCCAGTATGACCTCTGCACCCTTGGGCAGCCGCTCCAGGATATGGGAGAGCCGTGCCTTGTTAACAAATGTCACCTCCCGATTCAGCGCAATTTTGTAAGCGGAACCCTCCCGTCCAATCTCAATGGCGCTGTGGTAGTTGGCCTTGAGCACAAAGAACACACCTGCCAGCAGGCCAACGACCACCCCGGTAATGAGACTGCTGAGCAGAATCGCGACAATGGTGATTACAAACGGAAGATACTGAGATTTATCCAGCCTAAACATTCGCTTGAATATACTTGGATGGGCCAGCTTGAAGCCGACGAAAATCAGGATGGAGGCTAACGCAGCCAGCGGAATCCGGTTCATCAGCGTCGCCAGAAACAGTACGGCAAGTAGCAGAAACAGGCCATGTAGAAAGGCACTCGCCTTAGTGCGTGCCCCCGCCGCCACGTTGGCGGTACTGCGCACGATAACCGCCGCCACCGGAAGGCCGCCGATGAGGCCACTGGCGACATTGGCGATGCCCTGACCCAGCAGCTCGCGGTCCAGCGGCGTGCGCCGTTTGTAGGTATCGAGTTTGTCGGCTGCTTCGATAGAAAGCAGGCTTTCGAGGCTCGTTATGAAGGTGAGGGCGACAGCCGTCACCCAGACACTTTTCGATCCGATCATCCCCCAGTCCGGCATTTGCAGCATACCCCGCAAATCTGCGAAGGAGTGAATGATTGGCAGGTTGACCAGATTCTGGCCGCTGACGGCCAGCTCCGGAACGGCGTAGAGCAACAGTGCGTTGAGTAAGGTGCCAAAAACTACCGCCATGAGGGGTCCGGACAGCCAGGTTTGTTTGCGCAACACCGCTACTTTGTCCCAGGTGATCAGGATGGACAGGGTGAGTACGCTGATCAGCAGGGCGCCCCACTCCAAGTGCGCCAGGGCAGCGATGACACCGCTGAAGGTGTTCTCGCCATGGACACTGATAAAGTCCTGACCGCCGAATTCGCCCAGATCAAAACCGATGGCATAGGGAAACTGCTTGAGGATGATAATGATGCCGATAGCCGAGAGAATGCCCTGAATGACGGCGGAAGGGAAAAAATAGGCCACGACGCCCGCACGGACAATACCTAAAACGATCTGAATGCCCCCGGCGATGACCACCGCCAGCAGAAAAGCGGAGAAACTTGGGAGGACCTGCATTGCCACCAGTACCGTGGCGACGATGGCAGGGGTCGGGCCGCTGACGGCCAGATGCGAGCGACTGAACAGCGGGACCAGCAGACCCCCCACTACGCCTGCTATGAGTCCGGAAATGAGGGGCGCGCCGGAGGCCAAGGCAACGCCCAAACACAACGGCATCGCCACCAGTGCCACCACCACCGCCGCAGGCACGTCGGCGCGCAGGTTTTTGAGGGGCGAAAGATTGGCGTTGTTTCCCATCGTTTGTTCTCAGACAAGCCGTTCGAACTGGTGTGCGCTGGCGTTATAGGCCAGCAGGGCGCCTTCTTCCATATCAAAATACCAGCCGTGCAACTGCATCTCACCCCGCACTACGCGGCGACGCACACTGTCGAAGGTCAGCAGGTTTTCCAGGGAAACCAGGATACTGGCTTTTTCGAGGGCGCGCGCCTGTTCTTCGGGGCTGGCATCAGCATATTCCCGCATCACGTCAGAACGGGCATCTCTGGCGATTTCCACCCAGGGGCCGACATACTTGCCTTCAGTGCCGTTCAATAGCGCTTTCATGCCACCGCAATGCGAGTGGCCGTTGATAATGATGTGTTCCACATCCAAGTGACTAACCGCGAAATCCACCGCTGCGCTGGTGCCATGAAGATGGCCGTCTTGCTCTGCCGGAGGAACGAGATTCGCGACGTTGCGCACCACAAAAATGTCTCCGGGCTCGCTGCCGTAGAGTGACGTAGGTGTGACTCGGGAATCGGAACAGCCTATCAGCATGACTTTCGGGCTCTGCCCCTTCTCCACCAGGGTGTCGAAGAAGTCCGGCCGTTTCTCATAATAGCTGTGGCGGAATTCCTTGAAGCCGTCGATCATGGTGTCGATCACGTCGTTATTCATGGCTATCACTTCCTCGTTATCGGATGAAATTCAGAATGAAAGTGTGATCTTGCCCTGGACTTTATCAACAAGTCTCAATAACTATCAAGTTATTTGATAATGTTGGGAAATGGTCACAAAAAAGCCCCCAAAGGGGGCTCTGTGGTGCCGCTTATGACCGGGTTCAGGCGTGACGGGCGCGCACCTGTTTGGCCGCTTCCACCATGTTCTCCAAGGCGGGCGTCACTTCCGCCCATTTGCGGGTTTTCAGACCGCAGTCGGGGTTGATCCACAGGCGTTCGGCGGGTACCACTTTGACCGCCTTTTCCATCAGGTTGACCATTTCTTCCACGCTGGGTACGCGTGGGGAATGGATGTCGTACACGCCGGGTCCAATTTCGTTGGGGTAGTTGAAGGTGGCGAAAGCATCCAGCAACTCCATCTGCGAACGCGATGTCTCGATGGTGATGACATCGGCATCCATGGCCGCGATGGCGGGCAGGATGTCGTTAAACTCTGAATAGCACATGTGCGTATGGATTTGTACGTCATCCGGGGCGACTTGCGCCGAAATGCGGAAAGCGCGTGACGCCCAGTTTAGATACTGTTCCCAGTCCTTACGCTTGAGAGGCAAACCTTCACGGTAGGCGGGTTCGTCGATCTGGATGATACCGATGCCGGCATCGATCAGATCTTTGACCTCGTCACGGATGGCGAGGGCGATCTGCAGTGCGGTGCGCTCACGGGGTTGATCGTCGCGGACAAAGGACCACTGCAGGATAGTTACCGGGCCGGTCAACATGCCCTTCATCGGACGCGGGGTCAGGGACTGAGCGTATGTACTCCAAGCTACCGTCATCGGCGTGGGGCGAGACACGTCGCCGAAAATTAATGGCGGCTTCACGTAGCGCGAGCCATAGCTTTGCACCCAGCCGTGCCGGGTAAAGGCAAAGCCGGATAACTGCTCGCCGAAATATTCGACCATGTCATTGCGTTCCGGCTCACCATGCACGGGTACGTCGATGCCCAAACGCTCCTGTTCCTTCACCACCAGTGCAATTTCTGCTTCCATCGCCTTCTGGTAATCGATGTTGCTCAGTTCACCCTTGCGATTCTGCAAGCGGGCCTTACGAATTTCCGGAGTCTGCGGGAAGCTGCCAATACTGGTGGTGGGGAAGGCGGGCAGCTTGAAACGTGCGCGCTGTGCGGCTTCACGGGCGGGGAAGGGGCTGTGACGCCGACCGTCATCCTGGCCCAAATCCTCCAGACGCTGGGTGACCGCCGGATTGTGGATGCGCGGCGAACTGCGGCGGGAAGCGATGGCGGCACGGGCGGTAGCCAGTTCCTGCGCCACGGACTCCACGCCTTTGTCCAGGGCGCGACCGATAACGGTCACTTCATCGAGCTTCTGCACGGAGAAGGCCAGCCAGGATTTCAGTTCGGCATCCAACTCTGTTTCCTGCTCCAGATCCACCGGCGTATGCAGCAGACTGCAAGAGGGCGCCACCCAGAGGCGATCGCCAAGCTGTTGATGGGCCGGTTGTAAAAGCGCCAGGGTGGCATCCAGGTCAGCACGCCAGACGTTGCGACCATCGATGACGCCGAGAGAGAGCACTTTGTCGGCAGGGTAGTCAGTGAGGAAACTATTCAACTGCTGCGGAGCACGTCGCAAATCGAGATGCAGGCCGGCTACCGGCAGGGTCTTGAGGGTTTTTGCATGATCGGCAACGGAATCAAAATAAGTCGCCAGCAGCACCTTGGGTGTTTTGCCCTGGCTTAGGGTCTGGTAAGTCGACTCCAATGCCTTGACCCACTCCTGGGGCAAGGCGAGGGCAAGGGCAGGTTCATCCATCTGTACCCACTCCACATCCAGATCCGCCAGGCGGGCGAGAATCTCGGCATAGACCGGCAATACTTTGGGCAGCAGGGTCAGGCGGTCGAAGCAGGCAGTGCCAACCGGTGCGCCGTGGCCGTGACAGGCACTATCATCATGATGATGCTGTGCCTCGTGCTGGGCTTCGGCGTTGAGGTCCTTTTCCTTGCCCAGCCACAAATAAGTGATAGGGCCGACCAGGACGGGCTTGGTCTTCAGACCCAGTGCCTGGGCCTCCTTCACCTGGGTAAAAATACGGTCGCTGGCGAGGTGGAAATCCATGCCCTCGTGAAATTCCGGGACGATAAAGTGATAGTTGGTATCAAACCACTTGGTCATTTCCATGGCGGGCTGGGTGCTGGAGCCGCGCGCCATGGCGAAGAAGGTGCCGAGGTCTACTTGGTCACTGGAAAAGCCATAACGCGGTGGAACAGCGCCGAGCGTACAACTCATGTCGAGCATATGATCGTAGAGGCTGAAGTCACCTACAGGTACTAGATCCATACCACAGGTTTGCTGAATCCGCCAGTGGCGATCACGTAGCTGAGCGGCGCGTGACTGTAATTCCTTCTCGTCAATTTCTTTGGACCAGAAGCTTTCCAGCGCCTTTTTCAGTTCACGCTTGTGACCGATACGGGGAAAACCGAGACTATGGACCGATGTCATGGCATTACTCCTCTGCGAAAATTGCCGCCATCATGCCCTGCCGCGCCAGTGGGCTCAAGAGGGAATTTTTAGGCTAGGTGATGAAAAGCATTCATCAATCCATCCGGAACCCGCGATGCAGTGCGACAATCCCACCAGAGAGGTTGAAGACTTCTACCCGCGCCAGTCCGGCGTCTTCCATCATCACCTTGAAGGTTTCCTGATCGGGAAAGCGGCGAATGGATTCTACCAGATACTGATAGCTCTCCCGGTCTTTGGCGATCAGTTCGCCAATGCGTGGCAAGAGATTGAAAGAATACAGATCGTAAATACTCTGCAACCCCGGCCAGCGCGGGTGGGAGAATTCGAGGATCAGGGCCCGTCCGCCGGTTTTCAGTACCCGATAAATCTCGCTCAGGGCGCGTTCTGGATGGGTCATGTTACGGATGCCAAAAGCGAGGGTCACGATATCAAATTCCCGATCTGGAAAGGGGAGCGCCTCGGCGTTGGCCTCTACGAACTCGACACCGGCGATGATGCCTTTATCGGCCAGCCGACTCTCACCGACCGCGAGCATCTCCGCGTTTATATCAGAAACCACGATTGAGCCATTCGGCCGAACCCGCGGATGAATTGCCGCCGCCAGATCGCCGGTGCCGCCCGCCAGGTCCAGCACCCGCTGCCCTGGTCGGGGACGGGCGAGATCAACGGTGAAGCGTTTCCACAGGCGGTGGACGCCGAGGGACATGAGGTCATTCATCAAGTCATACTTGCTGGCGACGCTGCTGAAAACCCCTTTGACGAGTTGTTCCTTCTCCGTTTCCGGCACTTCCTGATAGCCGAAATGGGTGGTCGGCACCAGAGCCTGGCTCTGCTCCCCGTTCTCTTGATGCTCGCTCATACGGTCAACTCCTTCACTTTGGGCGAATCTGTGGTGCTGTAATATCTTCAGGCAGATCGCAAAAACAGGCTGCCCTTCTCACTGATATAGTTGCGTAAGCAATCTGGAAAATCTGCGGTTACCGATCCGGCGACTTCTGGTAATTCCATGAGTGATGCCGTCCAGCGCCGCAGTTTGCCCAGGGATTCCCAGCGCGGCAATGGGCGTAGGGCATGGAGGATTTCCATGCGCATGAACAGCGGCGCCAGGGCAGCGTCTACCAGACTGAAATACTCATTGGCAAAGAAGGGGCCGTCCCCCATGATTTTGTCCAGCCGCTCCAGCTTGTCAAAAAGCTGGCGACTGGAGGCGGCGAAACGTTCTTCCCCTTGGGCGATCATCATCTGGAATTGGTCGTTCAGTATTTCGCTGCCGAAGGCGATCCAGGCGCGGTGTTGTGCCCGTTTCAGGGGGTCGGCGGGATGCAGCGCGGGGGCGATGGTTTCGTCCAGATATTCATTGATGACCTGCGATTCAAAGAGCACCGTGTGTTCATCAATTTTCAGGCAGGGCACCTTGCCCATGGGCGACAGCGCCAGAAACCACTCCGGTTTGTGCGCCAGATCGATATGGGTAAGGGTGAAACCCACCTGCTTGTGGAGCAGGGTGATGATGGAGCGTTGCACGTAAGGGCAGAGGGGAAAGCTGATGAGTTCTAGGGCCATGGCATTTTCCTGCTGCGGGTTAGCGCGCCCTCAGGGCGCAACGATAAAGAGCCACCTCGCCGAAGAGATTGGGCAACAGGCGATTACGCCAGGTTTCGCGACGACGGTCATTCAGTACGACGCGCTGATGAATCACGATGCCGCTGTCCCGGCACAGGGACTCAAAATCACGAATGGTACACAGATGAATGTTGGGCGTATCGTACCACGTATGCGGCAACGCGTCTGTCATAGGCATGCGGCCGAGCACTCCCAGTTGCCAACGCGCATGCCAATGCCCCATGTTGGGAAAGGTGACGATCACCTCGCGTCCAACCCGCAGCATTTCCAATAGGAGTTCGCGCGGATAGGTGGAGGCCTGCAGGGTCAGGGAAAGAACTACCGTATCGACGCTGTGATCGGCAAAATTACGTAAGCCCCGATCGAGATCCTGCTGGATCACCGGTATGCCCCGGCGTATGGCGGCGACGACCCGCGCTTCCTCAATTTCGACTCCGTAACCCTGTACGCCTTTTTCAGCGCGCAGATAGGCCAGCAACTCGCCTTCGCCACAACCCAAATCAAGTATGCGGCTTTGTGGCGCGATCCAGTCGGCGATGATCGCCAGATCCTTGCGCAGGATCATACGCCCACCTCTTCAGCGACTCGCCCGAGGTAGGCGCTCAACACGGCCACATACTGGGGGATGGGCATCAGGAAAGAATCGTGGCCGTGTTCCGCCTCGATCTCGGCATAACTGACGTCTCGATTGCAGGTGTACAGGGCTTGCACGATTTCACGCGAGCGTTCCGGGGAGAAACGCCAATCTGAACTGAAGGAGATCACCAGAAAGGCTGCCTGTGTGGAGGCAAAAGCTTCGGCTAGATTTCCGCCAAAAGCGTTGGCTGGATCAAAATAGTCCAAGGCCTTGGTGATGTAGAGATAACTGTTGGCATCGAAGCGCTCGACAAAGCTGGAACCTTGATAGCGAAGATAACTCTCTACCTCGAAATCCACGTCGAAGCCGAAGGAAAAAGCCTTGCCGCCGCGGGTGTCGCGGCCGAACTTGGTGCGCATGGCGTTGTCGGAAAGATAGGTGATATGTCCGATCATGCGCGCCAGTGACAATCCGCGCCGGGGCTTGGTGTTGTGGGCATAGTAGCGTCCGCCATGGAAATCCGGATCGGTCATGATGGCCTGTCGGCAGACTTCGTTGAAGGCAATATTCTGCGCTGTGAGTTTGGATGCTGCGGCGATAACGACTGCGTGACGCAAGCGTTCCGGGTAATCCATCGTCCATTGCATGACCTGCATGCCTCCCAGACTGCCGCCGACGACGGCCGCCCACTGCGCAATACCCAGATGGTCGGCAAGATCCGCCTGTGTCCTCACCCAGTCGCGCACCGTGACCATCGGGAAATCCAGTCCCCAGGGCGTGCCGGTCTCCGGATTGATGCTGGCCGGGCCTGTCGAACCTTTGCAGGAGCCGATGAAGTTGGCGCATATGAAGAAAAATTTATTTGTATTCATTGCCTTACCTGGACCCAGCAGGTGCTCCCACCAGCCTGGCTTGCGATCGTCCATAGTGTGGTAACCGGCCGCATGGTGGTCGCCGGAAAGAGCGTGGCAGAGCAGGATGGCATTGCTCCGCTGCGCGTTGAGGGTGCCGTAGGTCTCATAGGTGAGGGAGTAGCCGGGTAATTCGCGGCCACACTCCAGCTTCAGAGGTGCCGAGAAAAACACGGTCTGTGGGGTTACCAATCCAACGGAATCAGCGGGTATTTTTGCGGGCATTGCGCACTTTAATTTTGTCGGGAAAGCCATTAGGCAGTCTAATCGTGCTAGCCGCTGGCTACAAGATAGAGGCACGAGTGCTGGGTCAACCACGGTTTTTGTAATGGCGCATGTTCTTGGCTAAAATAAAAAAGGACTGTTTCGATCTGATCACGAAGTGGTGTGCAGTTCGTTTGCCCTCAGTCCGGGAGCAGTGCTTTGGCTTGGAAATGGTTGGATCGAATGGTGAGTTGGGTGGAAGGCGGTGCCGGGTTGGTGGCGGCGCGCCCTAAGCCTTGGCTTGCGTTCGCCGCAGGGGCCATGCTCTTCACTGCCATCCCCTTCCCGGGCTGGCTTATGGATGCGCTGGCACCACTTGGACTATTGGTCGGTTTGCGTATCGTCGGGCGTAGTGAAGGGGAAGAATACACCGCGCAGCAAATCCGGCACGCACTGCATGTGGCCGTGTTATGGGGCATGGTGTTCGCGGTGTTTGGCATGATTTTCGAGTTTGGCCGGGATCTGGTGGTTATGGGAGGGATCCTCGCGGGGATTCAAATGCCCTGGAATAACGGATCAGGATTGGGGCAGGGATTTTGGGGCTGGTGGTTTGCTTTCGGCGAGCGTTTTTCTGACCTCGCGCTGATGCCCTACTTCTGGTTTTCGCCCGCCTTTTTTGGCATAGCCCTAGCCCTGCATAAAGGACACGGCTGGCTGGAGTCTGAGGTGGAAACTGCCCTAACCCTTATTTTCCGACCGGAACTGCGCGATCCCCTCATTGCCCTCTGGGCGATTATTTTGATCAGTAATGTATTGATGCCGTCCTTCTCGCAGGTGTGGCTGGGTTTGGTGGTCTGGGTGCTGGGTCCGCCGGTCATTTATGTGGCTTATCAGGATATTTTTGCGGACAAGCAGCGGCCACGCCGTGGCAAGAAAGAAAAGGCAGCGCTGAAGTTCGTTTTGCAGGGCCATCCACAGCCGGTGCGCATCAAGATCTGATCCAGCGAATGCCCGGATCGCAGGCGTCGAATGAAAGGGATTCATGACGCACACCAATTTTTCACCCTTGCTGTGATCGCGCGCATCCATTAGTGTTTACCCCTATTTTTCTCAAGTTCTAAGGAGTTCGGCCATGTTTTCCAAAACCCTGACCATTGCTGATTTCGATCCGGCGCTATGGGACGCCATGCGCAAGGAAACCCGGCGCCAGGAAGATCATGTCGAACTCATCGCCTCTGAAAACTACGCCAGTCCCATGGTGATGGCCGCGCAGGGCTCGGTGCTGACCAATAAATATGCGGAAGGTTACCCGGGCAAACGCTACTACGGCGGCTGCGAGTATGTGGACATTGCCGAGCAGTTGGCCATTGACCGTGCCTTGGAGCTTTTTGGCGCCGAACATGCCAACGTCCAGGCCCACTCCGGTTCGCAGGCCAACCAGGCGGTTTATCTTTCTGTGCTCCAGCCTGGCGATAAGATTATGGGTATGAGCTTGGCCCACGGTGGCCATCTGACCCATGGCGCCAAGGTGAACGTGTCCGGTAAACTCTTTCAGGTTGCGGCTTATGGGGTGCGCGCGGAAGATGGCCGTATCGATTATGACGCCATGGCGGAGCAGGCGGAGCGGGAACGTCCGAAGATGATCGTCGCGGGTGCCAGCGCTTACTCACGCGTTATCGACTTCGCCCGCATCGGTGAGATTGCCCGCAGCATTGGCGCCTATCTGCTGGTGGACATGGCGCACATCGCCGGTCTCGTAGCCGCAGGCCTGCATCCCAGCCCGGTGCCCCATGCGGATTTTGTCACCACCACCACCCACAAAACCTTGCGCGGACCCCGCGGTGGTTTGATCCTCTGTCGGGAACAGTATGCCAAGAAGGTGAATTCCCTGATTTTCCCAGGGTTACAGGGGGGGCCGCTGATGCACGTCATCGCCGCCAAGGCCGTTGCCTTCCGCGAAGCATTGCAGTCGGAGTTCAAGGTGTATCAGCAGCAAGTCATCCACAACGCGCAAACCCTGAGCAATGTGCTGAGCGGGCGGGGTTATGGTGCAGTTTCGGGTGGCACCGACAACCATCTCTTCCTGCTGAATCTGGGCGAGAAGGTTACGGGTAAAGAGGCGGAAGAGGCACTGGGGCAGGCCAACATCACCGTCAACAAGAACGCCGTGCCCTTCGACACGCGTCCGCCGGCGGTCACCAGTGGCATCCGCATCGGTACGCCCGCAGCCACCACGCGTGGTTTTGGCGAGTCCGAAATGCATCGCCTGGGTAACGGCATTGCGGATGTTCTGGATGCGGCCGGCGATACATCGGTCATTGAACGAGTTCAGGCGGATATGAAGGCCCTCTGCCATCAGTTCCCGGTGTACGGCTAAGTTATTCATGCGCTGTCCGTTCTGTGCCTACGCCGATACCCGCGTGGTGGATTCCCGCCTCGCGGATGATGGCGGGAGTGTACGGCGGCGGCGCGAATGTCCGGAGTGCGGGCAACGCTTCACCACCTTTGAACGGGCAGAGCTGGCGCTGCCTATGGTCGTCAAGACCGATGGGCGACGCGAATCTTTCAATGAAGACAAACTCCTGCGCGGACTGACCCGGGCGTTGAGCAAACGACCGGTGGCGACGGCGCGGGTGGATGCCGCCGTGCGAATGATCCAGCGGCGTATCCGCGAACGCGGTGAGCGGGAGATTCCGGCGCGTCTCATCGGCGAGCTGGTGATGGAGGCTTTGCGGGACCTCGACCCCGTCGCCTATGTGCGTTTTGCCTCGGTCTATCGGCGCTTTGAAGATGTCGACGCCTTCAGCGCTGAAATCGCGCGGATGAAAGAAGGAGAGGCCCCCGGCGAGGGAGATGGCTCGGCTCGTGACGGTTGAGCAGGATGCCGTCTTTATGGCGGAGGCCTTGGTGCTTGCTGAGCTAGGGTTGTACAGCACACATCCTAATCCGTGCGTGGGCGCCGTGCTGGTCAAAGACGGATTCGTCGTTGGACGGGGTGCCCACTTACAGGCCGGCAAACCGCATGCCGAAAGGTTCGCGCTCGCGGAAGCCGGTCATGCGGCGCGTGGTGCCACCGCTTATGTTACCCTGGAACCTTGTAGCCATCAGGGCCGCACTCCGCCCTGTGCGGATGCGCTCATTGCCGCGGGCGTGGCGCGGGTTGTGATCGCCATGCGCGACCCCAATCCTTTGGTGGCGGGGCGCGGCGTGGAACGTTTGCGCGCTGCCGGGGTTGTGGTTGAAGAGGGCTGTCTGGCGGCGGCGGCGGAAACCTTAAATTCCGGATTTTTGCAGCGGATGCGTCATGGCCGCCCCTGGGTGCGGCTCAAGCAGGCCATGAGTCTGGATGGCCGGGTGGCGCTCGCCAACGGGCAAAGCCAATGGCTGACGGGGGAGGCAGCGCGCGCAGATGTGCAGCAGGAGCGGGCGCGCGCCAGTGCCATCCTTGTTGGTATCGGTACGGTGCTGGCCGATAATCCCCGCCTGGCGCCACGTTTGGCGGTGGCCCCACGGCGCTATCCGGTGAAAATTGTTTTGGACACCCATTTGCGTACCCCCCCCGATGCGGCACTTTTTAGTACGCCGGGCGAGGTATGGATTTGTCACCATCAGAATGCCCCAAATGCCGCTCAGGGGGCATTGCGCGCCGCCGGTGCGGAGTTGCTGTCTTGCCATGGAACGGGAGAGGGGTTGGACTGGCAGGAAGTGATGACTATGTTCGCTCAACGCGAAATGAATGATATTTTGGTAGAAGCCGGGCCAAGTATCGCCGCTTCCTTATTCACCGCCGGTTTGGTCGACGAATGGCTGCTCTATGTGGCACCGCTGCTGCTCGGGCAGGATGCGCGCCCAGTACTTGTGACCGGCCCCTATGTGAATCTCGCGGAGGTGCCGCGCTGGTCGGTGATCAATACCACGCAACTGGGCGACGATATCAAGTGGACGTTGCGTCCGCAGGAGCGATAAGCGATGTTTACCGGAATTATTCAGGCCTTGGGCCAGATTCGCGGTATGGTACCGCAGAATGGTGACTTGCGGATGATTGTCGCCACCGGGAAACTTGATCTCAGCGATGTCCAATTGGGTGACAGTATTGCGGTTTCCGGTGTTTGCCTGACGGTGGTGGAACTCCAGCGCGATGCTTTTGCCGTCGATGTATCTCGCGAAACCCTCGACAAAACCCTTCTTGGTCATCTGCGGCCGGGCAGCCCGGTCAATTTGGAAAAGGCCTTGCGTCTGGCCGATCGCCTGGGGGGCCATTTGGTCGCTGGCCATGTGGATGGTGTCGGACATGTTCGCGACGTGAGCGCATCGGGACGTTCGCAGGTGTTTGCCATTGCCGCGCCGCCGAATCTGCTGCGTTATATTGCCGCCAAGGGCAGCATTTGCGTGGACGGCATCAGCCTGACCATAAATGCGCTCCATGGTGACCTGTTTATGCTCAATATTATTCCCCACACGCTAGCGCAGACGACGGCCGCGCAGTGGCGTTCCGGACAGGCGGTTAATCTGGAGGTGGATCTTGTCGCTCGTTATGTGGAGCGTTGGGTGGCCACAGACCCCGGGTCCGGGTTAAAATCGAAAATTACAGGTGATTCGCTGGCCGCAAAAGGGTTCCTCGCATGAGCAGTGCCAAAATCAGTCCCGCCGAGGACATCATTGCCGACATTGCTGCCGGACGCATGGTGATCCTGATGGATGATGAGGGGCGTGAAAACGAAGGCGATCTCATTATGGCGGCAGAATTCGTGACGCCCACCGCTATCAACTTCATGGTCTCGCAGGCGCGAGGTCTGGTGTGTTTGCCCCTCACCCGCGAGCGTTGCGAGCAATTGCGCCTCCCGCAGATGGTAGGCCACAACACTGCCAGCCTAGGCACCGCGTTCACGGTCTCGATCGAGGCTGCCCGTGGTGTCACCACCGGCATTTCCGCCGCCGACCGCGCCGCGACGATTCAGGCGGCCATCGCTGATGATGCGGGTCCTGAGGATATCGTGATGCCTGGACACATATTTCCGTTAGCGGCGGAAGCCGGCGGTGTCCTGGTCCGTGCCGGTCATACGGAAGCGGCGGTAGACCTTGCCCGACTGGCTGGCTGCAAACCCGCTGGCGTCATCTGCGAAATTCTCAACGCCGATGGTGAAATGGCGCGTTTGCCCGACCTGCTTCCCTATGCGGCGGAGCACGGCCTCAAAATTGGCACTATTGCCGACCTCATCCGTTATCGCCTGGAGCGGGAGCGCATCGTACAGCGCGAGGCGAGCGGCCCGTGGCACACGCCATACGGCGCCTTCCAGCTCCATATCTATCGTGACTGGGTCGCCCGCGAAACGCATTTCGCCTTGGTCCTTGGCGACCTGGAAGCGCGTGATGAACCCGTACTGGTGCGGGTACAGGTCGGCAAAATACTGAATGATCTGTTCGCTGGTGAAGCCAGTCCAAGCACTGTGGCTTTGCGGCGCATCGCTGAGGAAGGTCGCGGTGTGCTGGTTTACCTCCATCACCAGGAGAGTATCGAAGAACTCCTGCGGGAGGTTGCCGCGCTGCCTGAAAAACCCAAGGGGCCGGGTCAGGCCGGAGACGCCGGACGTGTTCTGCGCACTTTTGGTATTGGTGCCCAGATTCTCTCCGATCTGGGGGTACATCAGGCGGTGGTCCTGAGCGACAGCCAGTTTCAGTACCGTGGTATCGGCGGTTTCGGTCTGGAGATCGTCGGCCAGCGTCCCTTTCAAGAAGTTTCCGAGGATGAGTCATGATTCGTCATATCGACGGCAGTTTGCAGGCTGGTGAGCATCGTTTTGCCCTGTTGGTCAGTCGCTTCAACAACTTTATCACCCAGCAGTTGGAGCAGGGAGCCATCGACGCGTTGCGCCGTCACGGTGCCGAAGAAGAACAGCTCCACGTCGTTTATGTTCCCGGTGCTTATGAAATGCCGCTGGTCGCGCAGAAACTGGCGCGCAGCGGTAATTACGATGCAGTGATTTGTTTGGGCGCGGTGATTCGTGGCAGTACCCCGCATTTCGATTATGTCGCGGCCGAAGTGTCCAAGGGGGTGGCCCAGGTATCCATGGATACGGGGGTCCCGGTAATTTTTGGGGTGCTGACCACGGATAGCATTGAGCAGGCCATTGAGCGCGCCGGTACCAAAGCGGGTAATAAAGGCTTTGATGCGGCGATGACTGCGCTGGAAATGGTGCAGTTATTGCGTCAGATCTGAACAGCGCCCATGAAAATAAATCGTCGCCGTCTGGCGCGTCAAGCTGCCGTTCAGGCCCTCTATCAGTGGCAAATGAATCCTGGTTACTGCACAGAGATTGAGTTGCAATTTACCTCTGACCCTGAGCGCTTGCAGGGCGCTGATGTCGTTTTCTTCAAAAGTCTCTGGCAAGGGGTTTGTGCCGCCATTCCCGGACTGGACCTTGCCATTGCTCAAGAAATTCAGGATCGCCGCTGGGCCGACGAGGTCAGCGAAGTCGAACGGGCGATTTTGCGTCTGGCCGCCTACGAGTTGCGGGATCATCCGCAAACCCCCTATCGGGTGGTCATTAACGAGGCGATAGAACTAGGTAAGGACTTCGGTGCCGAACAGGGCCATCGTTTTGTGAACGCTGTCCTGGATAAGTTGGCGCAGAAGTGGCGGGCGACAGAGATATTGCAGGCTACTCGTTAACAGATCAAAAGTGGCCTGTTTTCGCTCTTTACTCTAATGTGGGCAGAGTTACCCTGCGCTTTGAAAGCTCCGCTATCTTGTGCTATTACACACAATGGTCTTTTGCGCGTTGTCCAAGGAGTACAGTCATGGCGGAAGAACAACCTAAAAAACGAGTCAGAAAGCCGAAGGAAGTCTCAGCAGGACCCGAGACAGCACCGACCCGTCGCACGACGGCGCCAGAGGTGGTTTCTGCGTCTAAGATGCACCCCGCCCGCGTCCGTAAGCCGGTCAAAATGCCATCTGGTGGTACACGTACGACGTCTTCCGCAGTGTCTGCGGCGGATCGTCAGCGCATGATTGCAGAATGTGCTTACTACCTTGCCGAGAGTCGCGGTTTTGCTGGGGGTGATTGCGAGGCAGACTGGTACGCAGCGGAGACCTGGATCGATAACCAGCTATCCGCTTAGCGCGCCCGGTATGGCGCGCGGCAGGGAGATGGCCGGGCGCTGTCGGCTTCTGTTGAGGCTTAAGTTTTGGTTCGCGGGCTGGCTAAAAACTTCTGGCGATATACGGGCTTTTTGGTGTAGCCTCGCCACTTGGAAGGTGTCGTCTAAACTGCCTGGAGTTTCTATGCGCGCTCATCATGATTTCACTAAACCGTTCCTCGCTGCGTGTGGTGCAGCACTTTTGGTGCTTTCGACCTCCTTGGCCGACGCGCAGTCTGCATCCAAGGCAGACTTGGAGGATATGGCTATTACCCACCCCGCCGATCTTACCACCGCCAAGCTCGAAAACACGATTGGCACCCGCTGTGCCCTAGGTGATGGGGTTCCGCAAAATTATGGTTTGGCTGCACAGTGGTTTGATAAGGCCGCCCTCCATGGTTATGCCAAGGCAGAATATAACCTCGGCATGCAGTATTATTTCGGGCAAGGTGTCAGTAAGGACAGGACCAAAGCGGCTTACTGGTGGGAGAAGGCGGCAGCGCAGGGTATCGCCGCCGCTCAGTACAACTTGGGTAATCTCTATTTCTTGGGGCAAGGGGTTCCGCAGGACTATGGTAAGGCAAGCCTCTGGTGGCGCAAGGCGGCAGCACTCGGAAATACCCAGGCGACCAGGAACCTGGCCACTTTGGCACGCCTGCACCCGGAGTACCAAACAGTGGCTGCCGTCGAGAAAAAGACCGTAGGCGCGCCTTGAGGCGCCGCTAATCGTTTAGTCAGCGTTTTATTCTGTGTCGTCGGTCGCTATGCCGTTGCTTTTCTGGACGCGCATAGCGGCGGCATGCTCCTTTTCGATGTACTCCCGCTTACCGCGTTCGACATTGAGTCGCCCTTCAAGATCGGCGACATGTCGTTCATGGCGACGAATTTTCAACTTATTACGGATATGTGTGGGTAGATAAATCAGCATGCTCGCAATAAAACCGGCGACGAAACCACTGAGCAGGACCACGCCTTGGGATTGTGCGAACGTCCATGAGAAGAAATGAATAGCAGCGGGCGCTCCGTTCTGAACTGCAAAAATGACCGCCAGTGCCGCTATCAAAAAAGAAACGACCATCCACATGGCACCCTCCTTTATCTTCATTGTTTATGTGCTTGCTGTAACGGAACCTTACATACGTTCACCGCGCCTAAAAAACACCCTATGCACCCAACTGGTCCCGGCCCAGAGTGTCATCGGCAGGATGATCAACCAAGCCCATACGGGTAAATTTAGTATCTGGCTATTCAAGCGATGTTCCAGCGCCGCGATAATGCCTAATCCTACCACAGTAAATATACCGCCCACGCCATAGGTAAGTTTTTGCAACCCATGATGTAGTTCTTGCCGAATACCGTCGATGTCGCTATTGCGAATTACCAGAGGCAGTTCTCCCTGTTGGGTTTGGCGCAGGATATTATGTAGGAGTACCGGTATTTCGGGCAGCACTAATCCCCACTGTGGGAAGTATTGTTTAATCTCTGACCACCAGCCCCGCGGACCGCGCTGGCGACTGAGCCATTCCGTCAGTAGTGGCGTGGCGATTTCCCAGATATTGAGTGCCGGGTTGAAATCGCGGGCAATGCCTTCGACATTGACCAGCGTTTTTTGGAGCAGCAGGAGTTGTGGCTGAGTTTGCATTTGAAAAGTGCGCGTCGTCTGGAAGAGACGAAGCAAAAGACTGGCGACGGATATTTCATTCAAGGGCTTTTCAAATACCGGCTCCGCAATGGCACGGATGGCCGTTTCGAAATCCTGTACGTTGGTGTCTGGTGGTACCCATCCGGCTTCCACATGCGCTTCTGCTACGCGCCGGTAGTCGCGTCGAAAAAATGCGATCATATTTTCGGCGAGGTAATGCTGGCTTGCGTCATCCAGGCTCCCCATGATGCCGAAATCAACGGCGATAAAGCGCCCATTCTTCGGATCAATAAAGACGTTGCCGGGGTGCATATCCGCATGAAAATAGGCATCGCGAAAGACTTGGCGAAAAAAGATTTCTGCGGCGCGTCGCGAGAGTTGGTCAAAATCAATGCCAGCGTCACGCAGTGCATCGCGTTGACCGATGGGGATGCCATAAATGCGCTCCATCACCAATACCGGGGGCGCGCAGTAATCCCAATATATTTCTGGCACATAGAGCAGATCAGGTTCTGCGAAAAAATTACGCCGCAACTGGCTGGCATTGGCTGCCTCGCGTAGCAAATCCAGTTCACCGCGAATGGTTTTGGCATATTCCGCAACAATCGCACGAATTTTCAGGCGCCGACCTTCTTGAGAATAGCGCTCCGCGAGATCGGCGAGCAGGGCGAGTATCGCTAGGTCTTGATCAATAATCCGTTGCAGACCGGGGCGTCGGACTTTGATCGCCACCTCGCGCCCGTCCAGTAATTGTCCAAAGTGTACTTGGGCAATAGATGCCGCCGCCGCAGGCCGATCCTCAAATTGAGAGAAGACCGTTCCAATCGGTTTGCCCAGCGCTGCCTCGATAATCTGCCGGGCGACGTTTGACGGGAAAGGGGGTACCGCATCCTGAAGTTTCGCAAGTTCTTGAGTGATATGGTCGGGAAGCAAATCTCGGCGGGTTGAAAGCATTTGTCCGAGTTTGATAAAGGTGGGTCCCAGTGTTTCGAGTGCTTCGCGCAAGCGTTCAGCGAAGGTGCCCTGCGGGCGCGGTCCTAACCAGGCCATGGGGCTAAGGCGGAGAATGGCCTGATAGGGTTTTAACAATGGGAGGAAATAAAGCACATCGTCCAGGCGGTAACGCACTAGAACGCGGGTGATGTGTAGCGTACGCACAAAACGGAGGAAGAACTGTCGCATGGCGACTAGTCTATCATGGAAATGATGCCGCGCACTGTCATGGCCGGGGCAAAAAAAAGCGAGCCTTGGTGGGCTCGCCCTTGTAGCACTGAGAAGAAATTACCGAACGGTCTTCTGAACCTTGATGCTGGAATTGATTTCCACACGCTGGTTCAGAAATCGACCCTGCGGCGTAGCGTTGGTGGCGACTGGATTATCGTAGGAGTGGCCTTTCAATACCATGCGATCGCTCGTCACTCCATGTTGCGTCAGGTACTGCGCTACACTGCGGGCGCGCAGCTTGGACAATTTAAGATTATATGCGTAACTGCCCACCTTGCTGCAATAGCCATTGACGTCGAGTACGGCATCTGGGTGGTTTTTTGCAAAACCGGCCACCTGGTCCAGTACCTTGATGTCATGATCCAGAAGTTTGTATGAATCAAATTTAAAGTTGATGCCGGTAATGGTGATTGGTTTGCTCACCAGAATTGTCTGCTCCACCGGCGCGATGGGGGCAGGCGTTGGCGCGGGAGGCGTCGGCGCGACCGCCACGGGGACGGGGGCGGGAGCGGGGGCGCAATGGGCAGGCACCGGGCCATCAGTGACCGGGCGCCCGCCACGCACGCAGATACCCGTACTGGTGACAAGGGGCTTGGCGCCGTGATCTATGGCATAACCCACGTAGCCATCACCCGCATAAGCGGCGTTGGCGAAAAGGCCGCCACTGATGGCAACCAGCAGTGCGATACGTTTAGTATGTAGCATTATTAAAACCCTCCTCTCTCAAGCCCAGGCGAAGCTGCCCGGCAAAAAATCTTGACCACTTCTGTGGAGGATGTTGTAAATGGACAACTTTGTCAAGGCGCCGAAGGCGCTGCATACGCATAAGCCATTAAAATGCTGGCCACTGTGCCAGAGGTGACCAGAACACCCACAAGCGCGAAGTCACTTGACAAAGAAGAGCCTGAGCCGCACAATGCGCCGCTAATCGTGGGAGGGGTTCCCGAGCGGTTAAAGGGATCAGACTGTAAATCTGACGGCTCTGCCTTCGGAGGTTCGAATCCTCCCCCCTCCACCATTTGAATTTTGTGGTGTCGCGCGCTGAGCGCAGGGCTAGATGGTCTAAGTTTTAATTTGTGCGGGTGTAGTTCAACGGTAGAACCTCAGCCTTCCAAGCTGATGGTGTGGGTTCGATTCCCATCACCCGCTCCAGTGTTCAGGCCCACATAGCTCAGTCGGTAGAGCACTTCCTTGGTAAGGAAGAGGTCACCGGTTCGAATCCGGTTGTGGGCTCCATATTTTTTGGTTTTTGCTTGGGTCTGGTATTCTTGGGGGAGTGTCTGATGTCCAAAGGGAAATTTGAGCGGACGAAGCCGCATGTGAACGTGGGAACGATTGGTCATGTGGACCATGGCAAGACCACATTGACGGCGGCGCTGACGAAGGTGTTGTCGGCGAAGTTTGGTGGTGAGGTTCGCGCTTATGATCAGATTGACAATGCGCCGGAAGAGCGGGCACGAGGGATCACGATTGCGACCTCGCACGTGGAGTACGAGACGGAAAATCGCCACTATGCCCACGTGGACTGTCCAGGTCACGCCGACTACGTGAAGAACATGATCACTGGTGCCGCGCAGATGGATGGTGCCATTTTGGTTTGTTCGGCGGCCGACGGTCCGATGCCCCAGACCCGCGAACACATTTTGCTTGCCCGCCAGGTGGGCGTTCCCTATATAGTGGTGTTTCTGAACAAGGCCGACATGGTGGACGACGCCGAGTTGCTGGAACTGGTTGAAATGGAAGTGCGGGAGCTACTTTCCAAGTACGAGTTTCCAGGCGATGACATTCCGGTGATTATCGGTTCCGCGCTCAAGGCCTTGGAAGGGGATCAGAGTGACATTGGCGAGCCGGCTATTTACAGGCTGGCCGAGGCAATGGACAGTTACATTCCGATGCCCGAGCGTCCCATTGACAAGCCCTTTCTGATGCCGATTGAAGACGTGTTTTCCATTTCAGGCCGGGGCACGGTGGTGACCGGGCGCATTGAGCGTGGGATAGTCAAGATAGGCGATGAAATTGAGATTATTGGCATACGTGATACGGCCAAGAGCATTGTCACCGGTGTTGAGATGTTCCGCAAGATTCTGGATCAGGGTCAGGCTGGGGACAACGTTGGTGTTTTGCTGCGTGGCACGAAGAAAGATGACGTAGAGCGTGGGCAGGTGTTGGCGAAGCCCGGTAGTATCAAGCCGCACACGCGTTTTGAAGCCGAAGTGTATGTATTGTCGAAGGAAGAGGGTGGTCGTCACACGCCGTTTTTCAATGGTTATCGTCCGCAGTTTTACTTCCGTACCACGGACGTAACGGGTGCGGTGGAATTACCGGAAGGTGTGGAGATGGTGATGCCTGGGGACAACATTTTGTTCAAGGTAGCGCTGATTGCACCGATTGCGATGGAAGAAGGTTTGCGTTTTGCGGTGCGCGAAGGTGGACGTACCGTTGGCGCCGGCGTGGTCTCAAAGGTGGTCGAGTAAGGTTTCAGGTTGTTAGTGTTGAACGGCGGCATTGTCCGCCGTTTGCCGTCTGCAGGGCAGTAGCTCAATTGGTAGAGCAGCGGTCTCCAAAACCGCAGGTTGGGGGTTCGAGCCCCTCCTGCCCTGCCATTATTAAAAAGGTGTGGTGTTCATGTCGGAAAAAGTGAAGCTCTATTTTGCGGCAGGATTGGCTGCCCTCGGGGTGTTCGCCTATTTCCTCATTCCCATCCACCTCGGTACGTATTACCCTGGTACTGCGCTCATTCTGGCTTTGTTGGTTGCCGCAGGCTTTTTCGCTTCCAGTAACTACGGCAAAACACTTCTGACTTTTTTTCGGGAGGCTTATGTCGAGTTGCTGAAGGTGGTTTGGCCGACGCGTCCCGAGGTCTTACGTAGTACAGCCATCATCATCGGTTTGATCGCTATAATCGCGATCTTCCTGTGGCTGGTGGATTTGGCACTCCTTGGGGTGGTGCGGCTGCTACTCGGAGGAGTCGCGTAAATGTCTATGCGTTGGTATGTAGTTCATGCGTTCTCGGGCTTCGAGAGAAAAGTGCAGGCAGAGATCCGCGAGCGTGCCAATCGGGAAGGGCTTGCCGATAAATTTGGCGAGATCCTCGTTCCTATTGAGGAAGTGGTGGAAATGCGAAATGGCCAAAAAACCAACTCGCAACGGATGTTCTACCCTGGCTATGTCCTGGTACAGATGGAAATGGACGATGTCAGTTGGCACCTTGTCAAAAGTACGCCGCGGGTCACCGGGTTTGTTGGTGGCTCTGTGGGCCGCCCACATCCGCTGAGCGACGCGGAGACCGACGCCATCATGGACCGTATCAAGGAAGGCGTTGAGAAGCCGCGTCCGAAATTCAGCTTTGATGCCGGTGAGCAGGTGCGCGTTGTAGATGGCCCGTTCAAGGATTTTAACGGTGTCGTCGAAGAAGTGAACTTCGAAAAAAGCAAGCTGCGGGTTTCGGTGACCATTTTTGGCCGCTCTACGCCGGTGGAATTGGATTTTGGTCAGGTCGAAAAGGCCTGATTGTTTTCAACAGAGGGAGCCTGACGGCATTTGCACCTCGCAGGAGTTAAGTAAATGGCAAAGAAAATAACCGGATATATTAAGCTGCAGGTGAAGGCCACACAAGCTAATCCGAGCCCGCCTATTGGCCCGGCCTTGGGGCAGCGCGGATTAAACATCATGGAATTCTGTAAAGCGTTCAATGCCCAGACACAGGGTATTGAACCGGGGTTGCCATTGCCAGTGGTTATCACCGTTTTCGCGGACAAAAGTTTCACTTTTGAAGTGAAGACGCCACCGGCAGCCGTATTGTTGATGAAGGCGGCCGGGCTGAAGAAGGGCAGTGGTCGCCCCAATACGGTAAAAGTAGGTCATGTGACCGAAGCGCAGGTCGAAGAAATCGCCAAAACAAAAATGCCTGATCTCAACACGCAGGATATTGAATCAGCAAAGCGCAGCGTGCGTGGTACCGCCCGTAGTATGGGCCTGACGGTGGAGGGCTGAAACATGGCGACGAAATCTAAGCGTACACTTGCTATCAAAGCGATGGTGGATCGGAACAACCGTTACGCGATTGAGGAAGCCCTCGAACTTGTTAAGAAAATGGCCACGGCAAAATTCGATGAGTCGGTAGATGTGGCGGTGGGTCTGGGTATTGATCCGCGCAAATCGGATCAGGTGGTACGTGGCGCGGTGGTGCTTCCCAATGGTACCGGAAAGCACATGCGGGTGGCCGTCTTCGCGACAGCCGATAAAGCGACCGAGGCGCGCGAAGCCGGTGCCGACATCGTCGGCATGGAAGATCTTGCGGAGCAGGTGAAGGCCGGACATATGGAATTTGATGTGGTGATTGCTACACCCGATGCCATGCGTGTGGTGGGCACACTGGGCCCAGTGTTGGGTCCCCGTGGTTTGATGCCGAACCCTAAAGTGGGGACGGTGACTACAGATATACGTACGGCCGTAATCAATGCCAAGGGTGGGCAGGTGCGTTATCGTGCCGACAAGGGTGGTATTGTGCATAGCACAATCGGCAAGTCTTCCTTCGAGGTGAAGGCATTGCATGAAAATCTGTTGGCGCTGATCGACAGTCTGCGTAAAGCCAAGCCGAGCACCAGTAAAGGTATATATATCCGTAAAGTGAGTATCTCCCCGACCATGGGTCCTGGTGTCGCCGTGGATCTCGGCGGCCTCGGTTAAAGATTTCCGTCTCTGGGCGGGAAGGTCGGCGTAAGCCGGCGTACGAAGACCGCAGGGGGCGCAAGCCTTAATGATTTTCCCTGCGTAGGCGACGGCGTGCCAAACCTTTTGGCCGCCTCGGTTTAGATAGGAGGTGACATTCACGTGAGTCTTAAACTCGCAGAAAAGGAACAAGTCGTCACCGCTTTGCAAGCCAAACTCATTGGGGCGCAAGCCGCAGTGGTGGCGGAATATCGCGGTTTGACGGTGGCACAAATGACGGTTTTCCGGGCAGAAGCACAAAAGCAGTCGGTGCATGTGCAGGTTGTGAAAAACACGCTGTTGAAGCGTGCCCTCGCGGGAACATCCTTCACGGTGATGGACCCCTTGTTAAAGGGTCCTTTGGTGTTTGCGGCGGCGGAGGACCCTGTTGCCCTTGCCAAGCTCTTCACCGACCATGCAAAGCGTTTCGACAAACTGGTTATTACCGGTGGCGTGCTTAGTGGCAAGCAAATCGATGCGGCGGCAATAACGCAGTTGAGCAAAATGCCTTCGCGTGAGGAGTTGCTGGCCAGATTGCTCGGCACCATGCTGGCACCGGTTTCCGGCCTTGTCCGCACCCTTAACGAGGTCCCGAGCCGTTTTGTTCGGACCTTGGCGGCAGTCCGCGATCAACGCGCTGCCTAATTCACTATTGAACTGAAGGAGTTGGTAAAATGGCATTGTCCAAAGTAGAAATTTTAGACGCTATTGCTGGTATGACCGTACTGGAGCTGTCTGAGCTTATCAAAGAAATGGAAGAGAAGTTTGGCGTGTCTGCGGCGGCTGTCGCGGTTGCGGCACCCGCTGGTGGCGCGGCGGGTGGCGAGGGTGCGGCGGCTGTAGAAGAGCAGACCGAATTTGACGTTATCCTGACCGCTGCCGGTGCCAACAAGGTCAACACCATCAAGGTGGTGCGGGCCATTACTGGTCTTGGCCTGAAGGAAGCGAAGGACCTGGTCGACGGTGCGCCGAAGCCAGTGAAGGAAGGCGTAGCTAAGGCTGAAGCCGAAAGCGTCAAAGCGCAGCTCGTCGAGGCCGGTGCCGAGGCGGAGATCAAATAATCTGTAGTAAATAGGGTAAACTTATCGGCTGGCGGCGTAAAGCGCTGCCAGCCCCCCATTGTTTGCGGAAAGCAGCTTTAACCGCTTGCCCCTGAACCATGCAGTCGTCGCGCGGAGCATCCATGGCCTACTCTTTTACTGAAAAGAAACGGATTCGTAAAGACTTTGGCAAAAGCCAGAGCATTCTTGCTGTGCCATATCTGCTGGCTACGCAGATGGATTCCTACCGGGAGTTTCTCCAGGAGTCTGTGTCCCCGGCAGCGCGAAAAGCAACGGGTTTGGAAGCTGTTTTCCGCTCGATTTTTCCGATGGAGAGCTATTCTGGCAATGCCACGCTGGATTATGTTTCATACCGTCTCGAAAAACCGGTGTTCGATGTGGTTGAGTGCCGTCAGCGTGGACTGACGTATTGTGCCGGATTGCGTGTGCGTCTGCGCTTGGCGGTGATGGAAAAAGACGACGCCACGGGGGCCAAGCGCGTTAAGGACGTGAAGGAGCAAGACGTCTACATGGGCGAACTGCCGCTGATGACTGAGCACGGTTCTTTCGTGATCAACGGCACCGAG
Source organism: Acidithiobacillus ferriphilus (assembly GCF_028215975.1). Classification (NCBI taxonomy): domain Bacteria; kingdom Pseudomonadati; phylum Pseudomonadota; class Acidithiobacillia; order Acidithiobacillales; family Acidithiobacillaceae; genus Acidithiobacillus; species Acidithiobacillus ferriphilus. The sequence continues at coordinate 2,225,947 of NZ_CP116458.1, read as the reverse complement.
CGTATTATCGTTTCGCAGTTGCATCGTTCGCCGGGCGTTTTCTTCGATCATGATCGCGGTAAGACCCATTCTTCGGGAAAGCTTCTTTTTAACGCGCGCATCATCCCTTACCGGGGCTCGTGGTTAGACTTCGAATTTGATCCCAAGGATCACGTCTATGCGCGTATCGATCGCCGTCGCAAATTGCCGGCAACGACCCTTCTGCGCGCGTTAAACTACAGCACTCAAGACATTCTTGAGATGTTTTTTGATACAGAGACTTTCCGTATCATTGACGGTGATCTGCGATATGTCTTAATCCCCCAGCGGTTGCAGGGTGAAATGGCGACTTTTGATATCGCCAATCCGCAGACCGGTGAAGTATTGGTGCAGACGGGCAAACGAATTACTGCACGTCAAACGAAAGCGCTCGCCGAGGTTCCAGGCATGCACGAGATCCCCGTGCCGGATGCCTTCCTTCTGGGTAAGGTTGCCGCCAGGGATGTCGTGCACCCAGAAACCGGCGAAGTGCTTGTGCAGGCTAATGAGCCAATAAGTGGTGAGGTCCTGGATCTTCTGCGTCAAGGGCCATCGCTTACGCTACACACCTTATATATCAATGAACTGGATCGTGGGCCTTACATTTCTGAAACGTTGCGCGTCGATACGTCGCGTGATGCCCACGAGGCGCAGATGGAAATCTATCGCCTGATGCGTCCGGGTGAACCACCGACGAAGGACGCGGCCCAGAACCTCTTCCAGGGACTTTTCTTCAGCCCGGATCGCTATGATCTGTCTGCTGTAGGCCGCATGAAGTTCAATCGCAGGGTGAATCGCGACGAGATTACTGGTCCTGGCGTACTCAATAACGAGGATATTGTCGCGGTGCTCAAGGTGCTGATTGCCCTGCGTAACGGTGTCGGCGAGATTGATGACATCGACCATCTTGGTAACCGGCGAGTGCGCTCAGTCGGCGAATTGATGGAGAACCAGTTCCGCCTCGGTCTGGTACGCGTCGAGAGAGCCGTGAAGGATCGTCTCGCGCTAGCCGAGAGCGAGGGCCTCACCCCCCAGGATCTCATTAACGCCAAGCCCATTGCGGCGGTGGTCAATGAGTTCTTCGGCTCCAGCCAGCTTTCCCAGTTTATGGATCAGACCAATCCACTTTCGGAGGTCACCCATAAACGCCGGGTTTCCGCACTGGGGCCGGGTGGCTTGACCCGTGAGCGGGCGGGTTTCGAGGTGCGTGACGTACATCCGACACATTACGGACGTATCTGCCCGATTGAAACGCCAGAAGGTCCGAATATTGGTTTGATCAATAGCTTGTCCTGCTATGCACGCACTAATTCCTATGGTTTTCTTGAAACGCCCTATCGACGCGTTGTCGATTGCCGTGCGACCGATGAGATCGAATACCTGTCGGCTATTGAAGAGGGTAATTATATGATTGCCCAGGCGAACTCCGCGGTGGACGAAAATGGTGTGCTGACCGACGAACTCGTCTCTTGTCGACACAAGAACGAATTCACCCTGGCGAATCCCGACCAAGTTCAGTTCATGGATGTTTCGCCGCGACAAATCGTCTCGGTGGCGGCCAGTATGATCCCCTTCCTGGAGCATGATGACGCTAACCGCGCCTTGATGGGTTCTAATATGCAGCGCCAGGCGGTACCGACGGTGCGCTCTGACGCGCCGATGGTGGGCACGGGCATGGAGCGGGTGGTCGCCATCGATTCTGGTGCGGCGGTTGTCGCGCGGCGTGGCGGTGTGGTGGATATCGTCGATGGCGCCCGCATCGTCATTCGCGTCAATGATGAGGAAACCTTGCCGGAAGAGCCCGGTGTGGACATTTACAACCTTGTGAAGTACGCACGTTCGAACCAAAACACGACACTGAATCAGCGCCCCGTGGTCAAGGTGGGTGATTTGGTCAGTTGCGGCGATGTGCTAGCCGATGGGCCGAGTACGGAGATGGGTGAACTGGCTCTTGGTCAAAATATTCTAGTGGCCTTTATGCCCTGGAACGGCTACAACTTTGAGGACTCGATCTTGATTTCGGAGCGGGTGGTGGCTGAAGACCGCTATACCACCATTCATATCGAGGAGTTCTCGGTCTTCGCGCGTGACACCAAGCTGGGACCGGAGGATATTACCCGGGATATTCCCAACGTCGCGGAGGGCGCCTTGCGCCACCTCGATGAGTCCGGCATCGTGGTTATCGGTGCGGAATTGGCGCCGGGTGACATTCTCGTCGGCAAGGTCACGCCCAAGGGGGAGACCCAGTTGACGCCGGAAGAGAAACTCCTGCGAGCGATCTTCGGTGAAAAGGCCTCCGACGTGAAAGATAACTCCATGCGGATGCCGGCCGGTATGTATGGCACGGTGATCGACGTGCAGGTCTTTACCCGCGACGGTATCGAGAAGGATAACCGCGCCAAGTCCATTGAGGAGCACGAGCTCGCACGGATTCGTAAGGATCTGAACGATCAGTATCGTATCGTTGAGGAAGACAGTTATCAGCGTATCGAACGTCAGCTTATTGGTAAGGTTGCTGAGGGTGGCCCCAACGGCCTTGTGGCCGGAAACAAAGTGACAAAGGCCTATCTGAAGGATTTGCCGCGCAGCAAATGGTTTGAGATCCGTTTGCGCACGGAAGAAAGCAACGAGTCCCTGGAGCAGATCCGTGCCCAGCTCGAAGACCAGCGCCAACGTCTCGACGCGGTACTCGAAGAAAAGCGGCGCAAGCTGACGCAAGGGGATGATCTGAGCCCAGGTGTTCTGAAGATGGTTAAAGTGCATGTGGCCATCAAAAGACACTTGCAGCCCGGCGATAAGATGGCCGGACGCCACGGCAACAAAGGTGTGGTATCGAAGATCGTTCCCGTAGAAGATATGCCTTATCTTGCCGACGGTACGCCGGTAGATATTGTGCTCAATCCGCTGGGCGTGCCGTCACGAATGAACGTGGGACAGATTCTCGAAACCCACTTGGGGTGGGCGGCTAAGGGTCTGGGTAAGAAAATCGGCGGGATGCTGGATAGTGAGGTCGCCATGTCAGAAATGCGCGCCTTTCTCGCGGAGATCTATAATCGCTCTGGTAAAAAAGAGGATCTCGACAATCTGACTGATCAGGAAATACGCGAGCTCGCCATGAATCTTCGCGGTGGCGTGCCCATGGCGACCCCGGTCTTTGATGGCGCTTCTGAAGAGGATATCCGCGATATGCTGGAGTTGGCGGATTTGCCGCGCAGCGGTCAGGTCACGCTGTATGATGGGCGGACCGGTGATGCCTTTGACCGTCCGGTAACGGTGGGCTATCTCTACATGCTCAAGCTCCATCACCTGGTGGATGACAAGATGCATGCCCGTTCCACCGGACCTTACAGTCTGGTCACCCAGCAACCCTTAGGCGGCAAGGCCCAGTTTGGTGGCCAGCGCTTCGGTGAAATGGAGGTGTGGGCGTTGGAGGCCTATGGTGCGGCTTACACCCTGCAGGAAATGCTCACCGTGAAGTCGGACGACGTAAGCGGGCGCAGCAAAATGTATGAATCCATCGTCAAGGGTGATTTCCGCATGGATGCCGGAATGCCGGAGTCTTTCAATGTGCTGTTGAAAGAACTGCGCTCTTTGGGTATCGATATTGAATTGGAACAATCCAAATAAATTTCCGCCCGCGGCGGGCAAGGGTGAATGCCTTGAAAGACTTATTAAAGCTCTTCAAACAAAACGATCAGCAAGAAGAATTCGATGCGATTCGAATCGGTATCGCGGCCCCTGACAAGGTGCGGTCATGGTCTTTTGGCGAAGTAAAAAAGCCGGAAACGATCAATTACCGGACCTTCAAGCCGGAGCGCGAGGGGCTGTTCTGTGCCAAAATTTTTGGGCCGATCAAAGACTACGAGTGCCTCTGTGGTAAGTACAAGCGTCTTAAGCACCGCGGCGTAGTCTGTGAAAAGTGTGGCGTTGAGGTGACTCAGGCGCGAGTTCGGCGTGAGCGGATGGGACATATTGAACTTGCCAGCCCCGTCGCGCATATCTGGTTTCTCAAATCTCTGCCGAGCCGCATGGGCATGATTCTCGATATGCCCCTGCGCGATATCGAACGGGTCCTTTATTTTGAGGCGTATGTGGTGGTTGATCCGGGTGTGACTGCCCTTGAGCGCGGAAACATCCTCACCGAAGACCAGTATTTGGACGCTTTAGAAGAGCACGGTGACGAATTCACGGCCAAAATGGGTGCCGAAGGTATCCGCGACTTGCTGCGCGGTATTCCGCTGACTCAAGAAATTGAACGGATCCGCAATGAGCTGCGGGAGAGCAACTCCGATACAAAAACCAAGAAGTTTAGCAAGCGCCTCAAGATTCTGGAAGGCTTTGAGCAGTCCGGCAATCGTCCCGAGTGGATGATCTTGGAAGTGCTCCCTGTTCTGCCACCGGATCTGCGCCCGCTGGTACCGCTGGACGGCGGGCGCTTCGCGACCTCTGATCTCAATGATCTCTATCGGCGCGTTATTAACCGCAACAACCGATTGAAGCGCCTGCTAGAGCTGAAGGCGCCGGATATCATTGTCCGTAACGAAAAGCGTATGTTGCAGGAAGCAGTGGATGCGCTTCTGGATAATGGACGTCGCGGGCGCGCCATCTCCGGCCCCAACAAGCGTCCGCTCAAGTCGCTGGCGGACATGATCAAAGGTAAGCAGGGTCGTTTCCGCCAGAATCTGCTCGGCAAACGGGTGGATTATTCCGGCCGGTCCGTTATCGTCGTCGGACCCGAGCTGCGTTTGCATCAGTGCGGGTTGCCGAAGAAAATGGCCCTGGAGCTGTTCAAGCCCTTCATCTTTAACAAGTTGGAGGAACGTGGCCTGGCGACCACAATCAAGGCCGCCAAGCGCCTGGTTGAGCAGGAAAAGCCGGAGGTCTGGGACATCCTTGAAGAGGTGATCCGCGAACATCCGGTGATGCTCAACCGCGCACCTACCTTGCACCGTCTTGGTATACAGGCTTTTGAGCCGATACTGATCGAAGGTAAGGCCATTCAACTGCACCCGCTGGTGTGCGCCGCGTATAACGCCGATTTCGATGGCGATCAGATGGCAGTGCATGTCCCGCTTTCGCTGGAGGCACAACTGGAAGCGCGGACATTGATGATGTCCACCAACAATATTCTGAGCCCGGCCAACGGGGAACCGGTAATTGTGCCGTCTCAGGACATTGTACTCGGACTTTATTACGTCAGTCAGGAGCGTGCGGACGCGAAGGGCGCTGGTGGTGTTTTCGCGGATACGGCGGAAGTGCGGCGTGCTTACGAGACCGGCAACCTGGGACTGCACGCTCGAATCATCGTCCGTTTTCGCGGGGAACGTATGGACACCACGGCAGGACGCGCCCTGCTTGGAGATATTCTTCCCGAAGGCCTCCCCTTTAGTGTGATCAACCGGGTGCTAAAGAAAAAGGTGATCGGTGAACTGATCAATATCTGTTACCGCCGCCTGGGTGTTAAAGACACCGTTATTTTTGCCGACCAATTGATGTATACAGGCTTTCGCATGGCTACGCGTGCGGGCATTTCCTTCGGTGCGGGAGACATGGTGACCCCCCCGGAAAAGGAAGGCATCCTGGCGCGGTCCGAGGATGAGGTTAAAGCCATTCAGGACCAATATACCTCTGGTCTGGTGACCGAGGGCGAACGCTATAACAAGGTTGTCGATATCTGGTCGCGCGCTACGGATGAAGTCGCCAAGGCCATGATGGACCGGGTCAGCAAAGATACGGTGTCCTTGCCCGATGGCAGATCGGTCCAGCAGGATTCGTTCAACTCTATATTTATGATGGCCGATTCCGGGGCGCGTGGTTCTGCGGCACAGATCCGTCAGCTCGCCGGTATGCGCGGCCTGATGGCAAAGCCTGACGGCTCAATTATTGAAACCCCCATTACCGCGAATTTCCGTGAAGGTCTCAACGTTCTGCAGTACTTCATCTCCACCCACGGTGCCCGTAAGGGTCTTGCCGACACCGCGCTAAAAACGGCGAACTCCGGATATTTAACGCGGCGTCTGGTGGATGTGACCCAGGATCTGGTCGTGGTTGAGACCGATTGCGGTTCGGAGGAAGGTCTACCCATGACCTCTCTCGTGGAGGGCGGTGAGGTCATCGAACCACTGCGCGACCGCGTACTGGGTCGCGTAGTGGCGGAAGACGTGGTTCATCCCAACACCGGTGAGGTCATCATTGCCCGCAATACCCTGCTCATGGAGCAGCACTTGGGTCAATTGGACGAGTTGGGTGTAGATGCCCTGAAGGTGCGTTCGCCGCTGACCTGTCGTTCACGGCATGGTGTCTGTGCGCTGTGTTACGGACGTGATCTGGCGCGTGGCCATCTGGTCAATGCGGGCGAAGCGGTCGGCGTTATCGCCGCCCAGTCCATTGGCGAACCAGGTACCCAGTTGACTATGCGCACCTTTCACATTGGTGGTGCGGCCAGTCGGTCTGCGGCGCAGAGCAGCATCGATATCAAGCAGGGCGGGGTGTTCCGTTACCAGCCCAACCTTCGGTTGGTCACCCACTCCAGTGGGCGGCATGTAGTCGTCGGACGGAATGGTGAGGTGACGGTCACCGATGAACAGGGGCGTGAAAAGGAGCGTTACAAAGTACCTTACGGCGCGACCATTCTGGTGGATGACAATGCACCGGTTACGGCAGGTCGGCGGGTGGCGGAGTGGGATCCGCATACGCGGCCTATTGTCAGCGAAGTCGGTGGTCGAATTTCTTTGAAGGATGCGGTGGAGGGCACGAGCGTGGCCATTCAAACCGACGAAATCACGGGGCTGTCGACGCTTGTCGTCATCGATGCTAAACAGCGCCCATTGCAGGGTCGCGATTTGCGACCGGTAATCAGTTTGCTGGATGAGCATGGCCAGGATCTGAAATTGCCGGGCACTGATTTGCCTGCACGTTATTTCCTGCCGGCAAAGGCGATTATCGCGGTGCATGAGGGTATGGAAATTCATCCCGGTGACATTCTGGCACGTCTGCCGGTGGGTACCACCAAGACGCGCGACATTACCGGCGGTCTGCCCCGTGTGGCTGAACTCTTTGAGGCACGACGTCCCAAGGACTTCGCTGTCATCGCGGAGCACGAGGGCATCATTGGCTTCGGCAAAGACACCAAAGGTAAGCAGCGACTGATCATCACCGACGAGAATGGGGACCAGCACGAGTATCTTATTCCTAAAGGTCGCCACGTGACGGTCTACGAGGGCGAGCGGGTTAGTCCCGGTGAGCAGCTTGTAGAGGGGCAGCCGGTTCCGCATGATATTTTGCGCGTATTAGGTGTGCAGGCCTTGGCCAATTACATCGTCGATGAAGTGCAGGATGTATACCGTCTGCAGGGCGTGCGTATCAATGATAAGCATATCGAGGTGATCCTGCGCCAGATGCTGCGCAGGGTCGAGGTGACATTTAGTGGGGATAGCTCCTTTATTCCCGGCGACCAGGTGGACCGGGCGCGGGTTGAAGATGAAAATATCAAGCTTGAAGCCGTTGGCAAAGAACTGGCGCGCTTCACCCCGATGCTGTTGGGTATCACCAAGGCAAGCCTGTCCACGGAATCCTTCATCTCGGCGGCGAGTTTCCAGGAAACCACCCGCGTACTCACCGAGGCCGCCGTATCGGGCAAGGTGGACGACTTACGAGGTCTAAAGGAAAACGTCATTGTTGGACGACTGATCCCCGCAGGGACGGGTCTCGCTTATCATGAGCATCGTCGGCGACTGAATCGCGGGGAGCCTGTCCATTCCGTGGAGCAGGCGGTGCGGAGTGATCTCTCCGTATCGGTAACCGAAACCCAGTAATTGGTTATGTGACTAAGACTTGCCTTGACAGTCAAGACAAGTCTAACTAGAATGCGCCCTCTCATCGATGAGGGCGGGCTGTCATCATCGTACTCTGGAGATTGTAAATGCCCACATTAAATCAGCTCGTGCGTAAGCCACGTAAGCGGCCTGTCGCCAAAAGCAAGGTTCCTGCCTTGGACGCTAACCCGCAGAAGCGAGGGGTGTGTACCCGTGTCTACACGACAACCCCTAAAAAGCCCAACTCAGCGTTGCGTAAGGTCGCCCGTGTGCGTCTCACGAATGGTTTTGAGGTCAGTAGTTATATTCCGGGTGAGGGTCACAACCTGCAAGAGCACTCGGTGGTGCTGATTCGCGGTGGTCGCGTAAAGGATCTTCCCGGTGTGCGCTATCACATCGTGCGTGGCACCCTGGATACGGCTGGCGTTAAAAACCGTAAGCAGTCGCGTTCCAAGTATGGCGCCAAGCGTCCCAAGTAAGCATTAATTGTAAGGAGTTGTTGCGCCATGCCAAGACGTCGTGAAGTACCCAAGCGGATTGTCCTGCCGGATCCCAAGTACAAAGAAGAAGTGATTGCCAAGTTCGCTAACGTAATGATGCGCGATGGCAAAAAGAGCACCGCTGAAAAAATCGTTTACGGCGCCCTGGAAATGGTGGCGGAGCGTAGCAAGAGCGACGCCCTCGAAATATTCCGCAAAGCTATCGACAACGTGCGGCCTGTGGTGGAAGTAAAAAGCCGCCGCGTCGGTGGTGCTACCTACCAGGTGCCCGTGGAAATCCGTTCGGATCGACGGATGGCTCTGGCCATGCGCTGGCTGCGCGACTCGGCGCGTAAGCGTAACGAAAAGTCCATGGGCAATCGCCTCGCGGCGGAAATTCTCGAAGCGGCTGAAAATCGCGGTAATGCGGTTCGCAAGCGCGAGGAGACCCACCGTATGGCTGAAGCCAATAAGGCCTTTGCACATTTCCGCTGGTAACTGGTTGCACCTTACGCACAAGGACTGAAACGTGGCTCGTACAACCCCCATCGAACGTTATCGCAATATCGGCATCATGGCGCACATTGATGCCGGCAAAACGACTACCACTGAACGCATTTTATTCTACACCGGCGTCTCTCATAAGATTGGCGAAGTGCATGAAGGTACTGCGGTCATGGACTGGATGGCCCAGGAGCAGGAGCGCGGTATTACCATTACCTCCGCGGCGACCACCTGTTTCTGGAAGGGTATGGACGGGCAGCGCGCCGAGCACCGGATCAATATTATTGATACGCCAGGCCACGTCGATTTCACCATTGAAGTGGAGCGTTCACTGCGTGTGCTGGACGGCGCCATGGCCGTGTTTTGCGCGGTAGGTGGTGTGCAGCCCCAGTCCGAAACAGTATGGCGACAGGCGAACAAATATGGCGTTCCCCGTATTGCCTTCGTGAACAAGATGGATCGTCAGGGCGCGAACTTCAAGCGGGTTGTTGAGCAGGTTGCGACCAAGTTGCGGGGTAATCCGGTTCCGATTCAACTACCCATTGGTGAAGAGGATCGCTTCAGCGGCGTCATCGACCTGATGAAGATGAAGTCCATCAACTGGGATGACGCGCTGCAGGGCACCCGGTTTACGGAAGAAGAGATTCCCGCCGCTTTGCAAGCGGATGCCGAGGCCGCACGTCACTTCATGGTAGAGGCCATCGCGGACGCCGATGAAGACGTGATGATGAAATACCTCGAAGGTGAGGAAATCAGTATTGCGGAATTGAAGGCGGCCCTGCGCAGGGCGACGATTGCCGGTGCCGTGGTGCCTGTGTTGTGCGGAAGTGCCTTTAAGAACAAAGGGGTGCAGGCAGCGTTAGATGCCGTGCTGGACTACCTGCCGTCGCCAGTCGATATCAAGCCGGTGGAAGGCACGCATCCTGATAGCGGGGCGGAAATCGTTCGTGCTGCAGATGATAGCGAGCCTTTCTCGGCTTTGGCGTTCAAAATCGCGACGGATCCCTTTGTCGGGCAGCTCACTTTCTTCCGGGTTTATTCGGGGGTGCTCACTGCGGGTTCCACGGTGCTCAATCCAGGTCGCGATCAGAAAGAACGTATTGGCCGCGTGCTACAGATGCATGCCAACGAGCGCCATGAAATCAAGGAAGTGTTCGCGGGAGATATTGCCGCCGCCGTCGGGCTGAAAACCGCCTACACCGGAGATACACTCTGTGACTTAAGTAAGCCGATTGCCTTGGAGCAGATGGAATTCCCCGAACCGGTGATTCATGTTGCGGTCGAGCCAAAAACCAAGGCAGATCAAGAAAAGATGGGCGTTGCCCTAGGTAAGCTCGCTCAGGAAGATCCGTCGTTTCGGGTGCGTACCGATCAAGAATCCGGGCAGACCATCATTTCCGGGATGGGAGAATTGCACCTGGAGATCATTGTCGATCGTATGAAGCGCGAATTCGGCGTTGAGGCGACCGTCGGTGCGCCGCAGGTGGCGTACCGCGAGACGATTCGCAAAATGGTTGAGTCAGAAGGCAAGTTTGTTCGCCAATCAGGTGGACGCGGTCAATACGGACACGTATGGTTGCGTCTTGAGCCCCTTGAGCCAGGAAGTGGTTTTGTCTTTGAGAACGGGGTGGTCGGCGGTACCGTACCCAAAGAGTTCATCAACCCAACCGAAAAGGGTATTGAAGAAGCGCTGGAAAATGGTATCATCGCGGGCTTCCCTGTGGTGGACGTTAAAGTCACCCTTTTTGACGGTTCTTACCATGATGTCGACTCTTCCGAGGCGGCATTTAAAATCGCAGGGTCGATGGGTTTCAAAGCGGGCGCGGCGAAGGCCAACCCGGTATTGCTGGAACCCATTTTTGCCGTAGAGGTGGTAACTCCGGAAGAATATATGGGTGACATCATCGGTGATATCAATAGCCGCCGCGGTATGATGCAAGGTATGGAAGACGAGGCGGGTGCAAAGATGATCCGCTGCGAAGTGCCTCTGGCGGAAATGTTTGGGTATGCGACGGCCGTGCGTTCACTTTCCCAGGGCCGGGCTACCTATACCATGCAGTTTGAGAAGTACATGGAAGTCCCCGGTCATGTGGCCGAGGCCATTGTCAAGAAAAGTCAGCGCTAGTCGTAACGGGAGAGTTCAAGATGTCCAAAGGGAAATTTGAGCGGACGAAGCCGCATGTGAACGTGGGAACGATTGGTCATGTGGACCATGGCAAGACCACATTGACGGCGGCGCTGACGAAGGTGTTGTCGGCGAAGTTTGGTGGTGAGGTTCGCGCTTATGATCAGATTGACAATGCGCCGGAAGAGCGGGCACGAGGGATCACGATTGCGACCTCGCACGTGGAGTACGAGACGGAAAATCGCCACTATGCCCACGTGGACTGTCCAGGTCACGCCGACTACGTGAAGAACATGATCACTGGTGCCGCGCAGATGGATGGTGCCATTTTGGTTTGTTCGGCGGCCGACGGTCCGATGCCCCAGACCCGCGAACACATTTTGCTTGCCCGCCAGGTGGGCGTTCCCTATATAGTGGTGTTTCTGAACAAGGCCGACATGGTGGACGACGCCGAGTTGCTGGAACTGGTTGAAATGGAAGTGCGGGAGCTACTTTCCAAGTACGAGTTTCCAGGCGATGACATTCCGGTGATTATCGGTTCCGCGCTCAAGGCCTTGGAAGGGGATCAGAGTGACATTGGCGAGCCGGCTATTTACAGGCTGGCCGAGGCAATGGACAGTTACATTCCGATGCCCGAGCGTCCCATTGACAAGCCCTTTCTGATGCCGATTGAAGACGTGTTTTCCATTTCAGGCCGGGGCACGGTGGTGACCGGGCGCATTGAGCGTGGGATAGTCAAGATAGGCGATGAAATTGAGATTATTGGCATACGTGATACGGCCAAGAGCATTGTCACCGGTGTTGAGATGTTCCGCAAGATTCTGGATCAGGGTCAGGCTGGGGACAACGTTGGTGTTTTGCTGCGTGGCACGAAGAAAGATGACGTAGAGCGTGGGCAGGTGTTGGCGAAGCCCGGTAGTATCAAGCCGCACACGCGTTTTGAAGCCGAAGTGTATGTATTGTCGAAGGAAGAGGGTGGTCGTCACACGCCGTTTTTCAATGGTTATCGTCCGCAGTTTTACTTCCGTACCACGGACGTAACGGGTGCGGTGGAATTACCGGAAGGTGTGGAGATGGTGATGCCTGGGGACAACATTTTGTTCAAGGTAGCGCTGATTGCACCGATTGCGATGGAAGAAGGTTTGCGTTTTGCGGTGCGCGAAGGTGGACGTACCGTTGGCGCCGGCGTGGTCTCAAAGGTGGTCGAGTAATGGAAAGTTCCAAGATTCGAATTCGCCTTAAATCGTATGATTATCGTATGCTGGATATTTCCGCTGCGGAAATCGTAGAAACCGCGCGTCGGACCGGGGCGCGTGTTTGTGGGCCGATCCCTCTTCCTACAAAAATTGAACGCTTTACGGTCCTGCGCTCACCGCATGTGGATAAAAATGCGCGTGACCAATTTGAACAGCGCACGCACAAGCGCTTACTCGATATTCTCGATCCCAACGACAAGACGGTAGATGCCCTGATCAAGCTTGATCTGGCGGCTGGTGTCGATGTCGAGATCAAGCTGTAATTATAAAGGACGATACAATGGTAATGGGCCTGATCGGACGGAAAGTGGGTATGACGCGCATCGTTACAGAAGATGGACGTGTATTGCCGGTAACCGTCATTCATGTGGCACCGAATACGGTGGCACAGGTTAAAGATATCGCCACTGACGGTTACTGTGCGGTACAGTTGGCAACCGGTGAACGCCGTCCACAACGCTTAACCTCTGCGGTGGCTGGACATTTTCGCAAGAGCGGAATAACCCCGGGGCGGCTTTTACGGGAGTTTCGAGTGGCGGAGGACGCTGCTTATGTCTGCGGTACGGAGATCGGTCTCGATATTTTCGCGGAAGGTCAGCGCGTGGATGTGTCTGGGGTCAGCAAAGGCAAAGGCTTTGCTGGCGCCATCAAGCGCCATAATTTCCGGAGTAACCGGGCCAGCCATGGTAATTCGTTGTCACACCGTGCCCCTGGTTCCATCGGTTGCCGCCAGACACCTGGACGAGTGTTCAAGGGCAAGAAAATGGCAGGGCACCTGGGTGCCGAACAGGTCACGACGCTCAATCTTGAACTGGTGCGTATCGATGCGAATCGTCGCCTGCTCATGATTAAGGGCGCCGTTCCCGGTGCCCGTGACGGGGACGTGATCGTTCGTCCTGCCGTGCGTGGTTAGGAGAAAAATAATGCAAGTGCAAAGCTTGGAAGTGACCACCGGGAAGAGCAGCGATATCGAGGTCGCCGATGGTGTGTTCGGAGTGCCTTATAATGAGGCATTGTTGCACCAGGTCGTGGTAGCCCAGATGGCTGGTATGCGTTCGGCGAACGCCGTACAGAAGAATCGCGCGGCAGTGCGTGGCGGTGGACGCAAGCCGTGGAAGCAAAAGGGTACCGGTCGGGCGCGCGCCGGCAGTATTCGTAGTCCAATCTGGCGCGGCGGTGGACGGGCCTTTCCTGGTGGGAATGAAAACTATACCCAAAAGATCAACAAGAAAATGTGGGCTGGGGCAATGCGCACAGTGCTGGCGGAGTTGCTGCGTCAGGGTCGCTTGCAAATCATACAGCAAGAGGACCTTGGCGAGCCGCGGAGTCGACTCGCTAAAGACTGGTTGAGCCGCGCGGGCGGAGATAATTTTCTGCTGGTCATGGGTGAAGTGCCGTTGAATCTTTTCCTGGGCCTGCGCAATTTTCCGCGGGTGGGTATCGCCGGTTGGCAGGATGTCGGGCCTGCTGATCTTCTCCAGTATGGCCGCGTTTTACTTGATACCGAAGCGGCAGCAAGATTAGGTGAGGTGTACGGATGAACGCTGAGCGTAAGTATCTTGTCTTGCTGGCACCCATTATCAGTGAAAAGAGTACGATGGTGCAGCAACAGTCGAATCAGTTCGTGTTTAAGGTCGCGCGCGATTCCACCAAGCTGGAAATCAAGTCTGCGGTTGAAAAGCTCTTTGCGGTTCAGGTCCTTTCTGTTCAGACTTGTAATTATCTAGGTAAGGAAAAACGCATGGGCCGTCATGTCGGCCATCGCTCTTCTTGGAAGAAAGCCTATGTACGGCTGGCCGAGGGCAGCAGCATAGATTACGGCGTTGCCTGAGGAAAAGGGATAACAGATGGCACTTATTAAAACTAAGCCGACCTCTCCGGGACGGCGTTTCGTAGTAAAAACGGTCGACGCGAGGCTCTATAAAGGAGATCCGCATCCCGCTCTGGTCGCGGCTCAATCGCACAGTGGTGGGCGCAACAATCTTGGGCGCGTTACGCGGCGGCACCAGGGTGGTGGACACAAGTCACATTATCGTTTGGTGGATTTTAAGCGTAATAAGTTAGATATACCGGGTAAGGTCGAACGCCTAGAATATGACCCCAATCGTTCGGCCCACATTGCGTTGATTTGCTATGCCGATGGCGAGCGTCGCTATATTCTCGCGGCAAAAGGCATGTCCAGTGGTGATCCCGTACTTTCCGCTGAGCAGACGCCCATTAAGCCGGGTAATTGCATGCCGCTGCGCAATATTCCCGTGGGATCGGTGGTGCATAACATTGAAATGCGGCCCGGCAAGGGTGGGCAGATTGCTCGCTCTGCTGGAGCATCTGCTCAGCTCATGGCGCGTGACGGAGATTATGCCCAAGTGCGATTGCGCTCTGGTGAAGTGCGCCGGATTCATGTATCCTGCCGCGCTACGATAGGTGAGGTTGGGAATGAAGAGCACGGTTCCCGTCAATTGGGTAAGGCGGGTGCGACGCGCTGGCGCGGCGTACGGCCAACGGTTCGTGGTGTTGCGATGAACCCAGTGGATCACCCGCATGGCGGTGGTGAAGGGCGCACCTCCGGTGGTCGTCATCCGGTATCCCCTTGGGGGCAGCCAACAAAGGGTTATCGTACCCGTAGAAATAAGCGTACGAGTAGTATGATTGTGCGCCGTCGTTCGCGTTAGTGGTTAAGAGGATTTCACGTGCCACGTTCGATTAAAAAAGGTCCGTTCATTGATGAACATTTGGACCGTAAAGTGCAGAGTGCTCAGGCGAGCAGCAGCCGTCGTCCGATCAAGACGTGGTCGCGTCGCTCGACAATTACGCCTGATTTTATTGGATTAACCATTAGCATTCATAATGGCCGTCAACATATTCCAGTAGTCGTCAATGAGAATATGGTTGGCCACAAGCTCGGTGAATTCGCTTTGACGCGAACCTTCAAGGGTCACGTCGCCGACAAGAAAGCTAAGCGCTAAGGGGAATGTGATGAAATCGTCAGCGGTACTAAAAGGACTTCAAATGTCCCCCCAAAAAGCGCGTCTGGTCGCTGATCTGGTACGCGGACAGCCGGTGGGCAAGGCACTGGAGATCTTGCGTTTCACTACCAAAAAGGCCGCGCTCCCGATTCGCAAATGTCTGGAGTCTGCTATTGCAAATGCCGAGAATAACGAAGGCGCGGACGTAGATGCTTTGGTCGTCGAGCAGATCATGATTGACGGTGGTGCAGTGCTCAAGCGCTTCGCGGCCAGAGCGAAAGGGCGTGGCTCGCGGATACTCAAGCGCACCAGCCATATCACCGTTGTCGTCGCTGAGAGTTAACTGAGGAACGTATGGGACAGAAAACCAATCCAGTCGGACTGCGTCTGGGAATCATTAAGAATTGGAATTCCCGATGGTATGGTAAAGGCGACTTCCAGGAAAAACTGCTGGAAGACATCAAGGTCCGTCAGTTTATTCGTGAACGACTCGTCGGCGGCGCAGTCTCTGACATTATCATTGAGCGTCCCGCGCGTAGTGCGCGTATTACGGTGCACACCGCCCGGCCCGGCATTGTTATCGGCAAAAAGGGCGAAGATATTGAAAAGCTTCGTCATGACGTGCAGATGCGCATGGGGGTTCCTGTCCATATCAACGTGGAAGAAATCCGCAAGCCTGAGCTGGACGCGCAGTTGGTGGCCGAAAGCGTTGCGCAGCAACTTGTTCGCCGCATTATGTTTCGGCGTGCGATGAAGCGGGCGGTTACCAACGCTATGCGCTTTGGCGCGTTAGGCATGCGTATCAACTGCGCCGGTCGTCTTGGCGGTGCAGAGATTGCTCGTACCGAATGGTACCGGGAGGGTCGCGTTCCGCTACATACGTTGCGCGCCGATATTGACTATGGTTTCGCAGAAGCCAAAACCACCTACGGCATTATCGGGGTAAAGGTATGGATCTTCAAAGGCGAAATCCTCGAGTGGAGCACGGCGCAAATGCCCGCTGCCCGCCAGAAGTGACGGGGGTGTCCGATGCTGCAGCCTAAACGTACAAAATTTCGTAAACAACACAAGGGTCGTAATCGTGGTATTGCTACCCGCGGAAACAAAGTGAGCTTTGGCGAATTTGGCCTTAAGGCCGTTGGTCGGGGTCGTATCACGGCCAGGCAGCTCGAAGCCGCCCGGCGCGCCATCAGTCGGCATGTAAAACGCGGTGGGCGCATGTGGATTCGTATTTTTCCCGACAAGCCGATCAGCAAAAAGCCGGCAGAAGTGCGTATGGGCAAAGGTAAGGGTAATCCGGAATACTGGGTGGCCTTGATTCAGCCCGGTAAAGTACTTTATGAAATGGAAGGTGTAACGGAAGAAGTGGCCCGTGAGGCGTTTGCGCTGGGTGCTGCCAAGCTTCCGATACAGACAATATTTGTCAGTAGACGGGTGATGGGATGAAAGCTCAGGAAGTTCAAAAACTGGATCTGGCAGGTTGCCAAGCACAACTGCTCCTCCTTCTGGAGGAGCAGTTCAAATTACGCATGCAACACGCTACTGGTCAACTAGCCAAGACGTCGCGTTTACGCTTTGTGCGTCGTGATATTGCGCGTGTGCGGACGGCTATTACTGTGAAGAAGGAAGCGCACTTATGACCGAGGCGAAGAACCCGCGTAGTTTGGTAGGTACGGTGGTCAGCAACCTTATGGATAAAACTATAGTGGTCAATGTTGAGCGTCGTATCCAACACCCGCTTTATAAAAAATATATTCGGCGCTCCAAGAAATTTCACGCCCACGATGCGGAAAACACCTGCCAGATCGGTGACACCGTGAAAATTGAAGAATGTCGTCCGCTGTCGAAAACGAAGAGTTGGCGCTTGGTGAACGTGCTTGCCCAGGGCATTGTGGAAGGGGATACCGCATGATACAGATGCAGACCAGGCTGAGCGTTGCTGACAATAGCGGTGCCCGGGAAGTGATGTGTATCAAGGTGCTCGGTGGCTCGCATCGGCGTTATGCAGGTATTGGCGATGTCATCAAGGTGAGCATCAAAGACGCCGTTCCACGTGGCAAGGTAAAAAAGGGTGATGTCTATAATGCGCTCGTCGTGCGTACTCGTAAGGGTGTACGACGCGAAGATGGATCCTTGATTCGTTTTGACAGTAATGCGGCTGTGCTCTTAAATAATCAGTTGCAACCAATTGGTACACGTATTTTTGGCCCGGTGACGCGCGAGTTACGCGGTGCTAATTTTATGAAGATAATTTCATTGGCGCCGGAAGTGCTGTAGGGGATGACCATGTTGAAGGTACGTAAGGACGATGAGGTCGTGATTCTGACCGGTAAGGATAAGGGCAAGCGAGGTAAAGTGCTCAAGGTGCTGCCGGAAGAGTTACGGGTGGTGGTCGAAAAGGTGAATATGGTTAAACGGCACGTTCGTCCTGATCGCATGGGCAAGCCTGGCGGTATCGTGGAAAAAGAGGCGCCAGTTCATGTGTCTAATGTGGCCATTTTTAATGCGGTCACAGGTAGCGGGGATCGAATTGGTTATAAGGTGCTTGAGGACGGGCAGAAAGTGCGTGTTTTTAAGAGCAACGGTGAAGTTATTGGCCGCCGTTAAGCAAGGGAAATAATATGGAAGCACGTTTACATTCTTTGTATAAAACGTCTATCGCGCCTAAGCTAATGCAAGATTTTGGCTTTAGTAGTGTGATGGAAGTGCCAAAACTACGGAAGATCACTCTGAACATGGGAGTGGGAGAGGCCGTGGGTGACAAAAAGATTCTAGAAGCAGCTGTTGGCGATATGACCAAGATCGCAGGCCAGAAGCCCGTAGTGACGCGCGCCCGGAAGTCCGTAGCGGCTTTCAAAATACGCGATGGTTATCCTATTGGCTGCATGGTGACCTTGCGTGGAGTTTTGATGTACGAGTTTTTGGATCGCCTTGTCAGTGTGGCCATTCCCCGTATCAGAGACTTTCGTGGTCTTTCGCCGCGGTCGTTTGATGGGCGTGGAAATTATACGATGGGCGTGAAAGAGCAGATCATATTCCCGGAAATTGAATATGATAAAATCGATCGTTTGCGCGGGTTGGACGTGGTATTCACTACCACCGCCAAGAATGATGAAGAGGGCCTTGGGCTTTTAAAAGCCTTCAAGATGCCCTTCCGGTCTTGAAGGAGTTTGACGCGTGGCAAAGAAATCATTGATCGCAAAGTCTGAAAGGACTCCAAAATTTAAGGTGCGTGCGTATCACCGGTGCAAATTGTGCGGGCGTTCACGCGGTTACTATCGGAAGTTTGGCCTCTGCCGTTTGTGCTTTCGTAAGCATGCTTCGGCTGGGTCGATTCCCGGTATCGTTAAAGCGAGCTGGTGAGGAAACACGATGAGCGTGACGGATCCTATTGCTGATATGCTGACGCGCATTCGTAATGCGCAACAGGTAAATAAGGCGAAAGTGCAGATGCCTGCTTCCAAACTGAAACGCGCCATTGCGCGGGTCTTGGTGGAAGAGGGTTACATCCTGGATGTGAAAGAAGACGTGTTGGACGGTCATCCCGTTCTTAACTTAACGTTAAAGTATTACGCGGGTACAGGCGTCATTGTGGAGATTCGGCGAGTTAGTCGGCCTGGTGTTCGCATTTATCGTGGCGCCGAAGATTTACCACGCGTGCGTGATGGCTTTGGCATCGCAATTATATCGACTTCTCAGGGAATTATGACTGATCGTGCGGCTCGTTCCGCGGGCATCGGTGGTGAAGTTCTCTGCGTCGTATCCTAAAGGGGAGGACGAAAATGTCTCGTGTAGCGAAACAGCCAGTGCCTCTTCCGAAGGGCGTCGAAGTCCACGTTGCAGAACAGCGTCTGATTGTGAAAGGCCCTAAAGGACAAATTTCCGCGCCTTTCCACCCATCTGTGGAATTGCAGTTGGATGCCGATGTGGTGTCACTGACTTGGGCGGAAGGCCAAAATGCCCAGGCGGGAACGATGCGGGCGATGCTGAGCAATATGGTACAAGGTGTATCGCAAGGATTTGAACAGAAACTAGAAATTATCGGTGTGGGTTATCGGGCCCAGGCGAAAGGTAGGTCGCTCAGCCTGAGTCTCGGTTTTTCCCATCCGGTGGATTATCCGGTGCCTGATGATATCAGCATCGAAACACCGACACAGACAGAAATAGTTATTCGGGGCATCGATAAGCAGAAGGTTGGTCAGATAGCTGCGGATATTCGTGCCTATCGCCCTCCGGAGCCCTACAAAGGTAAGGGTGTACGTTACGCCGGTGAAAATGTCAGACGTAAAGAAGCGAAGAAGAAATGATGGTTGAGGCTTACTACTATGAATAAAAATTTGTCAAGACTCCGTCGGGCACGTAAAACCCGGGCTCGCATCGCATCGCAGGCCAAACCACGGCTCTGTGTCTTTCGTTCCGGCAAGCATATTTATGCCCAGGTGATTGATGACAGGCAAGGGAAAGTTCTCGTGCAGGCGTCCAGCCTAGAGGGTGAACTCCGCAAGCAAATGCCGCACGGGGCAGATGTTGCAGCCGCCGCAACTATTGGACAACGGGTTGCAGCCAAGGCATTGGCGGTGGGCGTTAAGGAAGTGGCATTTGACCGGAGCGGATATCGTTACCATGGTCGGGTGAGAGCTTTGGCCGACGCTGCCCGTGAAGGCGGGTTGTCGTTCTGATGGAGAGCTAAGATGGCACGGGAAAATCGCGATACGCAGTCCAACGACGGGATGCAGGAAAAACTTATTCACATCAACCGCGTTTCCAAGGTGGTCAAAGGCGGCCGTCAATTCGGCTTTGCAGCGCTTATGGTGGTGGGCGATGGGGATGGCAAGGTTGGTTTCGGTCGCGGAAAAGCTAAAGAAGTCCCTGCGGGGATTCAAAAGGCCACTGATCAGGCACGTCGGTGGATGACGACTATACCGCTGATGCGAGGTGGTACGATTCCTTACCCGGTAGAGGGTCGTCATGGGGCGGCACGCGTCATTCTGCGTCCGGCGCCAGAAGGTAGCGGTGTCATTGCCGGTGGTGCGATGCGTGCGGTCTGTGAGGCGGTAGGCCTACGGAACGTGGTAGCCAAGTCGCTTGGTTCCAATAACCCTATCAATGTTGTGCGCGCAACTTTTGACGCCTTTAATAAATTGGCGAGCCCCCAGGCAATCGCCATGAAACGGGGCAAGAGTCTGAAGGAAATCCGCAGCGAAGGAGGGCATGATGAGTAAGCATCTGCGCATCACGCTGGTAAAAAGTTTGATTGGCGTGGCCGAAAAGCAACGTCGGATTGTGGTGGGGTTGGGTCTGCGCCATACCAATCATTCGGTAGAACGCCTGGATACCCCAGAGATTCGTGGAATGGTCAATAAGATACCCTATCTACTTCGGTGGGAAGAGCTGTCATGAAATTAAATACAATTGCGCCTGCAGAGGGCTCGAAAAAGGACCGTCGCCGTGTCGGACGCGGGATCGGCAGCGGTCTCGGCAAAACGGCCGGTCGTGGTCACAAAGGTCAGCACGCGCGGTCCGGTGGCTACCATAAGGTGGGATTCGAAGGCGGTCAGATGCCTTTGCAAAGGCGTATCCCCAAGCGTGGCTTCCGTAACCCCTTGGGGGCCCGCGTCGTCGAGGTGGCGTTGTCCCAACTGGAGTCTGCGGCCATTGACGGCGTAGTAGATCTCGAAGGCTTACTGCTTCGGCGCATCGTTCGTGGCTCGCCGGATTCGGTTAAAGTAATTTTAACCGGTGAAATCACGCAGGCTTTAACCGTGCGCGGATTGCGCGTAAGCGCGGGTGCACGGGCGGCTATCGAGCTCGCTGGCGGAAAGGTAGAAGGTTAATGGCCGGGTTACGTAGCATTGGAGGCGCCGCACAGGGGGCCGGAAAGATCAATGAGTTACGTAACCGCATTCTGTTCCTGATGGGCGCGCTTCTGGTTTTCCGTGTCGGCGCGCACATACCCGTACCGGGAATCGATCCGGCGGCCATGGCGGCATTTTTTAACCAGCAGCGTGGAACCATCTTGGGCATGTTCAACATGTTCTCGGGGGGGGCGCTTTCCCGCCTGACGGTTTTCGCTTTAGGGATCATGCCCTACATCAGTGCATCAATCATATTCCAACTGGCAGGGTCGGTTTTTCCGAAACTCGAAGAACTTAAAAAGGAAGGCGAAGCCGGGCGCCGTAAAATAACAGAGTACACGCGTTATGCCACGGTCATACTTGCTCTGATGCAAGGCTTGGGGATCGCCATCGCGATTGAGAAAATGCACGCCGGATCTCTTCCCGTGGTGATTGACCCAGGTCCACTGTTTCTGTTCACGACAACGATTTCCCTTGCTTGCGGGACAGTTTTTCTGATGTGGATTGGAGAACAGATTACGGAGCGGGGGATCGGTAACGGCATTTCTATGATCATATTTGCCGGTATTGTCGCAGGTCTGCCAGACGCTATCGGAACGACTGTTGAGCTCACCAAAACCGGCCAGTTTCAGCCGTTGTTCGTTGTGGCGCTCTTTATCCTTGCGCTTGTGGTGACCGGCTTTGTGGTATTTATGGAGAGTGCGCAGAGGCGTATTCCCATCCAGTATGCCAAGCGCCAGGTTGGCCGTAAGATATATGGGGGTCAAAGCTCGCACATGCCGCTCAAGGTGAACATGTCCGGCGTAATTCCGCCGATCTTCGCCTCCAGCATCATCCTGTTGCCGGCGACGTTATCTGGATGGTTCGCCAACGTGCCCGGAATGGAGTGGCTCGCGCGCTTTGGCCAGGCGTTGAGCCCAGGGTCTGCACTTTACGTGGTGGTGTTCACCACTGCGATTGTATTTTTTGCTTTTTTCTATACGGCCATGGTGTTTAATCCTCGGGATACCGCAGATAACCTAAAAAAATCCGGAGCCTTCGTGCCGGGTATCCGACCTGGCGAGCATACGGCGAAATACATGGATCGTATTCTTACCCGGCTCACGCTTTGGGGCGCTATGTATCTGACCTTGGTTTGTCTGCTGCCAGAGTTCCTCATTGTTCAGTACAATGTGCCGTTCTATTTCGGGGGCACCAGTCTGTTGATTGTCGTCGTGGTGATGATGGATTTGATGGGCCAGATTCAAAGTCATCTGCTCACCCATCAGTACGAGGGGTTGATTCGTAAAAACCCTCTCAGCGGGCGATGACGGTGGCAAAGCATTTGATCTTTCTTGGTGCCCCGGGCGTCGGTAAGGGTACCCAGGCTCAGCGGCTCGCTCAGTTAATGAGCTTGCCTCATGTGTCCACTGGTGATATGCTCCGCGCCTCGGTTCAGTCTGGCAGCGATATCGGGCTACGTGCCGCGGCAGTGATGGAGTCCGGCGCGCTTATGGGTGATGATATTATTGTCCGTATCGTTGCGGAGCGGTTACTTCTTGAGGACGCGTCGGATGGCGTTGTTTTCGACGGATTTCCTCGGACTATCCATCAGGCGCATGCGCTTGATCAGTTATTAGCCGCGCATGGCGATGAAATCGGCGCGGTGCTGCATTTGGATTTGGATGACGAAGAAATTGTCGAACGTCTCTCCGGGCGGAGGGTATGTTCGAAATGCGGGGCGATCTACCACATACGCTACCATGCACCCACAGTTTATGGGATCTGTGATATCTGTGGGGGCGGGTTGTTGCAACGTGAGGATGATCAGCCCGCAGTAATTCGTAAACGTTTGGCTGTTTATCAGGCGGAGACCGCGCCTTTGATCGCTTACTATCACGATCGACCTGCCTATCACCTGGTGAGCGGGGAGGGCGAAGTCGATGATGTATTCTCTAGAATCGTGAAAGCGGTAGAGGTAGCAGGCTAAATGTCGAAAGAAGATACCCTGGAAATGCAGGGTGAGGTAATAGAGAATTTGCCAAGTGCGACGTTCAAGGTACGCTTGGAGAATGGCTATGTGGTTAATGCACATATTTCCGGTAAAATGCGGATGCATTATATTCGCATATTACCCGGGGATAAGGTTACTGTAGAGATGACGCCTTATGATTTAAGCAAAGGTCGCATCATTTATCGTGCCAAATAGGGGATAGACATGAAGGTTCGTGCGTCGGTTAAGAAGCTTTGTCGTAACTGCAAAATTGTTCGTCGTAATGGTGTGGTTCGCGTGATTTGTGTTGAACCTCGCCATAAGCAGCGCCAGGGTTAAGGCGGTAGGCGAAACTGTTTGGTCTGTGGGATCACCCCACTCAGTCTCTTGGAGGAATTGCGGATGGCCCGCATCGCTGGTGTAAATATTCCGAACAATAAACAAATAGAAATTGCCTTGACGTATATTTATGGCATTGGTAAGACGCGTGCTCAACATGTTTTGAGCGCTGCGGAAATCGCCTTTGATATGCGGGTCAAGGATATCAGCGAGCCTGAGCTGGAACGCATACGTTCAGAAGTTGCGAAGTTTCTGGTGGAGGGCGATTTACGCCGCGAAGTCACCATGAATATCAAGCGTCTGATGGATTTGGGTTGTTATCGTGGTATACGGCATCGCCGCGGTCTCCCCGTTCACGGCCAGCGGACAAAAACCAATGCGCGTACGCGCAAGGGTCCCGCTAAGTCCATTACGCGTTAAGCAGGAAGATTCTAGCAATGGCGAAAACACAAGCGAACAGTCGTGTGCGAAAGAAAGTCAAGAAAAACGTTCTTGATGGTGTTGCGCACATCTATGCATCCTTCAACAACACGATTATCACGATCAGTGATCGTCAGGGTAACGTTTTAACCTGGGCCAGTTCCGGCGGGTCGGGGTTCCGTGGTTCACGCAAAAGCACACCTTTCGCGGCACAGGTGGCGGCAGAAAACGCGGGTAAAAAAGCACAGGAATTTGGTGTGAAGAACCTGGATGTCGAGGTGCGGGGGCCGGGACCGGGTCGGGAGAGCACGGTGCGTGCACTTCATTCCATTGGTTTCCGTATCGCGAGCATTCGCGACGTGACGCCGATTCCCCATAACGGATGCCGTCCGCCTAAAAAGCGGCGTGTTTAATTTTTTAGGTGGAGATTATCTGTGGCTAAATATACGGGTCCGAGTTGTCGTTTGTGTCGGCGCGAAGGTGGAAAATTATTTCTCAAGGGCGAGAAATGCTTTTCTGATAAATGTCCAGTAAGTATACGAGCCTATGCCCCAGGGCAGCATGGTCAGCGACGCGGACGTGTCAGTGAGTACGGCGGCCAGTTACGTGAAAAGCAAAAAATTCGTCGTATCTATGGCGTACTGGAAGGACAGTTCCGTCGCTATTTCCAGCGTGCCAGTCAGACACGGGGTGTTACCGGCGAGTTATTGCTGCGTTTCCTGGAGCTGCGTCTCGACAACGTGGCTTATCGTTTAGGGTTTGGGGCCTCTCGTGCCGAAGCGCGGCAGGTGGTTCGGCACGGCCACATTCTGGTGAATGGACGGCGTGTGGATATCCCGTCTTACCAGCTTCGCGCTGGTGATGTCGTGAGCGTTGCCGAGAGTGCCCGGACTCATGTGCGTATTGTCTCTGCGGTAGAGGCTGCGGCTGGCCGTGGTTTCCCGGAATGGGTGAGTATGGACACTACCGAACTCAAGGCCACAATCAAAGCGGTACCGGTGCGAGAAGATATCGCTCCGGATTTGAATGAACAGGTCGTCGTGGAGTTGTACTCTAAGTAAGACCGGGGATTGAGGAACGCTTATGACTGAGGTAGGAGAGCTGTTACGTCCACAGGGCGTTGAGGTGGAGGAAGTTTCGGCACACCGTGCGCGTATTGCCCTCGGACCCCTGGAGCGTGGCTTCGGTCACACCTTGGGTAGTGGGTTGCGCCGGGTGTTGTTATCTTCTCTCAAAGGTGCGGCGGTTACAGAGGTTGAGATTGAAGGGGTATTGCACGAGTATTCCAGCATCGAAGGGGTGCAGGAAGACGTTGTGGATATTCTGCTCAACTTGAAGATGCTGGCGGTGCGTGCGCATGGGCGCGGAGATGCGGTGGTGACATTGCGTAAACGTGGTCCCGGGCAAATGACGGGTGCGGATATCGTGTCCGAACACGGCATTGAGGTGGCCAATCCTGATCAGGTGATTGCGACTTTAACCCGCGACGTGGAACTGGTGCTCCATTTGCGTATTGATGAGGGTCGGGGCTATGACGCGGCTGCCACGCGGCGTCAGAGTCATGAAAAGCGCATTGGCGTCATGGCACTGGACGCAAGTTTCAGTCCCGTATTGCGGGTAAGCTACCTGGTGGAAAGTGCCCGGGTGGAGCAGCGGACCGATCTGGATCGTCTGATACTCGATGTCGAGACGAATGGCGTGGTCGATCCGATTTGGGCCGTGCAAGAGGCTTCCCGTATTTTTCGCAGTCAGCTCGGTGTGTTGGCTGGTGCGGAAAGCAAGGATGTGCCCGAGGCGTCACTGGTGCAGGCCAACGAGAGCCTGACGCCCTTGCTAGTTCGACCGGTTGATGACTTGGAGCTTACGGTGCGGTCCGCGAACTGTTTGAAAGCCGAGGATATTTTTTATATTGGAGATTTGGTTCAGAAGTCGGAACAGGAGCTTTTGAAAGCCCCTAATCTTGGACGCAAGTCGCTGAACGAAATAAAGGAAGTCTTGGTGGCGCATGGCCTTGCATTGGGGATGCGGCTCGACAACTGGCCACCGGAAAATTTGCCCCCGGTGCCTGGGCGGTCCACTGATGCGGATTCTATCAGCGGTTAACGTTAGAAATTTTGTAGAGGGAATGGGGTTATGCGTCATCGCAAAAGTGGTAAGCAGTTAAATCGTAATAGCAGTCACCGGCAGGCGATGTTTGCCAATATGATGGTGTCTTTGTTTCATCATGAGCGAATCGTTACCACCTTGCCCAAGGCGAAAGAGTTGCGGCGTTTTGCGGAGCCGATGATCACTCTGGCCAAGGATGCGACAGTGGCAAAGCGGCGTTTGGCTTTTTCGCGCTTGCGTGACCGCCAGGCTGTGGTCAAGCTGTTTGATGATCTCGGTCCACACTATCTGGCGCGTCCTGGTGGTTATTTGCGTATTGTTAAATATGGCTTCCGGGCCGGTGATAATGCGCCGTTGGCCATTGTTGAGCTTGTGGATCGGCAAGCAGCTACTGCTGAATAGTCAGAGATTGCTCTGAAAAAACCGGCCTGATGTTCGAGGCCGGTTTTTTAATTGACTATTTTCAGGATACGCGGCGAAGCCGGGCTGTATAGAGGATACTGGCACGTTGGTGTCTACTGACGTCC
This sequence comes from Acidithiobacillus ferriphilus, assembly GCF_028215975.1. Taxonomy (NCBI): domain Bacteria; kingdom Pseudomonadati; phylum Pseudomonadota; class Acidithiobacillia; order Acidithiobacillales; family Acidithiobacillaceae; genus Acidithiobacillus; species Acidithiobacillus ferriphilus. The sequence continues at coordinate 2,199,566 of NZ_CP116458.1, read as the reverse complement.
GGTGCTGCCAAAGCCGGCGACGCCCCGTGTGGAAGTGGTAAAGCTGTCCACCACCGCAATGTCAGGGCGAATGATCGGTACCAGTACCATTTGCGCCACGCGCTCACCTGGTTCAATGACAATCTCTGCGGCACCTCGATTCCACAGGGAAATTTTCAGCGGCCCCTGATAGTCCGCATCAATGAGTCCGACCAGATTACTCAGTACCAGGCCGCGATGCCCGAGACCCGAGCGCGGTAGTAACAGCGCTGTAACCTGCGGATCGCCGATATGCATGGCAAATCCGGCGGAGACGAGCTCTACCTGCCCGGGAGCCAGGTGCAACGGGGCGTCCAGGCAGGCGCGCAGGTCCATGCCGGCGGCATCGGCGCTGGCATAATGGGGGAGGGGCCATTCCTGCCCGATGCGTGGATCAAGGATGCAAATTTGCAGACTATTCATGAAGGTCTTCGGACTCCGTAGCGGGAAGTGAGAAAATGCTGCTGAGGTGACGCACCAGATGGCGCGCGAGATCTATTTTGCTGCAGCGGGGGATGTGCAGGACCCGTTCGCCCTGCAGAATACTACAGGCATTGTCGGTGGCACCCATCCCCACATCGACAGACGTAATATCGTTGACTACGATGACGTCTGCTCCTTTGCGCGCTGCCTTGGCACTTGCTGCGGCGAGGTGGTCGCGGGTCTCGGCAGCAAAAGCGACAATCCAGCGTGGTCGCCGAGGGTCCTGATGGAGCGCGCTGATGATATCGGGATTCATGCTGAGAGGTAAAGGGTTGACGATATCCGCTTTGCTCAGCTTATGCGCGCTAAACTGGCTCGGCCTGTGGTCGGCGACGGCGGCGTTGGCGATGAAGATGTCCGTAGTTTTGTCCAGCCCCTGCTGGCAGGCCGCAAGCATGTCCTGTGCAGAGAGAACGTCCTGGCGGCTTACTCCCACCGGTGTTTGCTCATGGGTAGGGCCGGTAATCAGTAATACTTCCGCCCCGGCTTCCGCGTAGGCCTGAGCGAGGGCAAAACCTTGGCGGCCGCTGGCGCGATTGCTGAAACCTCGCGCTGGGTCGATGGCCTCCCAGGTCGGTCCGGCGGTAATGAGGACACGTTGTCCGCACAGAGTTTTCTTGGCCAGGGCGAGGCGTAGTTCATCCACCAGGCGCTCTGGCGCCAACAGTCGTCCGGTGCCTTCCTCACCACAGGCGAGACTACCGCTGTCCGGGCCTAAAAAGTGGGCACCATCCGCCCGCAACTGGGCGACGTTGCGCTGGGTCGCAGGGTGTGCCCACATGGCGCTGTTCATCGCGGGCGCAAGGAAAAGCGGCGCGCGATTGGCGAGAACGATGGTGCTGAGCAGGTCATCGGCCGAACCTTGGGCGAGGCGGGCCATTCCGTTGGCGGAGATGGGTGCGATTAAGAGGGCGTCGGCCCAGCGTGCCAGGCGAATATGGTCCATGGCCGCCTCTTCGGCGGCGGCAAAGAGGTCGCTACGCACGGGCTCCCCACTCATGGCCTGCAAAGTCAGCGGTGTCACAAACTGTGCAGCACCCCGCGTCATGACCACGCGCAACTCTACCCCGGCCTGGCGCAGGGCGCGCACGATCTCCGGGCTCTTGTAGGCGGCAATGCTGCCGCCTACACCCAGAAGAATTCGTTTGCCGGCGAGAGGCTCTGTCGTGTTGAATATGCTTCCGGTCATTTGTCGTAATCCTTCGACAATGTTTGTTCTCTATAGTAACAGAAAGCTCCGCTATGTGAGGCTTCCGATAAAAGTCGCGTTGATCACAATGTCAGCGATCCTTAAGATTCCTTTATGGCAATTTCATCAACGCGAATAGCGATACCCGTTGCCACATAAACCCGCACTTCAATATCTTCAGCATAGGCCTGCAATTCAAAGGCCACGCGACCCAATTCATCGACCGCATCGTCTGTTGTCGCATATATGGCTTGGCGTACCACCAGATGGTCGCCTTTGTTCCACGATACATCCATCCAGCAGTCGTTCAAATCCCCTGATTTCAGAGCCACGCCATGGACGGTGGCGACATAATCTCCTTTTGGAAGGCCTACATACGGGCCAAAAATAAGAATTCCCTCTTCGCCCGTGGCGTATATGCTCCGGCCCACCGGGTAACCCACTATGGATTCCATTCTGGGATGTGTCGCCCAGTATCGGTGAGCCAGGGCAATGGGGCTCTGCTGACGTTGGCGGGTTTGAACAGTTGCCTTTGGTGGGGCGGCGCTGCGAGGAGAATGGCCCTCCTTACGCAGTTCCACCATGCCGATGCGCAAATCGCTGAAATCACTCACCAAGACCCGCGCCTCCAACCCCCTGCAGAATTGCGTCAAGGTGAACCGAAGCGTCGCCAGCACACCCTCCCGTCCATCCTCCGGGGCTTCCAAGGGTCGCTCCACCAACACCGTGTTGCCGCCCTTCAGGCAAATGTCGGCCATGGCGTCGGCCAATCCGAATCTGCCCACGCTCCCGTATATGTTCATCACATAGCTACCCGCTTCGAGGTCGAGATAAGGGCCGTACATCAGGTACCCCCTTCGCCCCGTGCTCACCAGTTGCGTGCCCTCACGCCTGCCCGCAATGGTGAGCAGATGTCTATCCGAGCCCCAGTAGCGGACCACGCGCGTGTCGTCCTTTACCGGCTCCCAGCGATCCTGCCACTGATCCTCGAGAATCATGGCAAGCATGGTCTTGACGCTTTCCTCCCAACTCACCCAGCGCATGGCATCGAATACCGGCGATTGGTCCGGTTCGCGCGACTTTAGCCACTGGCGCACGGCGCATGCGATATCCGTGGGCGCCAGGCCCGAGAAATAGCGGGCATACGCCCCCGCCACCTCGCGGAACACCGGGATATCACGGGCGAGGATGGGCAATTCATGTCGCATGGCCTCGATCAGGGACAGACCATAGCCGTCATCCAACGCGGCGGCGATGAGGCAGGTAGCATCGGCGTAGAGTCGCTCCAGGACGCGCGCATCGGCATCCTCCACCCAAAACAGGTACCGCTCTCGCAAGGGATGGGTGCGCAAGCGGTGCACCAGTTCGTCCACGAGCCGTCCCTGCTCGCCGACGATGATCAGATTCACCTGCTCCCCTTGGTGCCACAGCAGTTCAAACGCCGCCAGCGTTTGCGCATGCGCTTTTCGCGGCTCCAGCGTGCCGACCATCAGAAAAGCGGGATGACGCAACATGGCGGCGTGTTGTATGCCTTGCAAGGTATGATGATGCAAAAAACTTTCCGCCGCCTCTTTCTCCACCCCGTCAACCCCCGGTCGCACCCAGCCGAGGTGCAGGGTGTGTCCCTCTCCGGGGCCGAACAGGCCCAGCCACAGCTTCAGGTTTGCCGCAACCGCGGCCGACACACACAACACGCCATCTCCCGCGGAGGCGAGCGTTTGCAGCCAGCGGCTGTATCCCTCCATGCCGGACCCGGTACATTCGGGTAACATCACGGGAAAGAGATCATGCACGGTAAAGGTCATCTTGACGCCACGGAGGCGCAGTGCGTTCAAGGCATGCTGATGATGGACTATCAACTCAGGCTGGGAATCCAGCCCCCAGAACACGTCGCCCGCCTGCGCAAAAACCGGCGCGTCGTCCAACGGCAAGTCGCCCAGTCCCAGAAAATGCGCGGTGAACCGCCGCGCATAGTAATAGCCTCGCTCGGCGGTGGCATATATCGGCTTCGCCCGAAAACCGGCAAAGGATGCGTTGAGCAATACCTGTAGCACACTGCGCGTTACACGATGTTTGCCCGTTTTGGCGTCACTCTGGTGCAACGCCGAAATATCCACCAGGATTTGCCGATAGGTCTGACGTTTCGGCGGGTAGAGGATCGCCATGCGCTCGGCAAGCATGGATAAATCCGCGAGGTTTTGCGGCGGGTCGAACTGGTATGTTTCGCGGATCAATCCTAGCGGGCCCTGTTCGGCTCGGGCGTAGAATTCCTCGATGGCCTGGACGTATTGCTCGGCGCAGGTGCTGGGCATGTGGTACGTGCGGATATGCGCCGCAGCGCGGTCGCCCAGCGTCTGACGCAACACGGGGTCGGCCTGAAAGCGCTCCAGTTGCGCGCGAAGGGCATCCGTGCTGAAGTCATCCGGCAACATGCACACCGCATCTTTGGGCAAATCCGCCATGCACCCATTGGCGTTGACGATGGTGGGCAAGCCGTAGTTCATGCAATCCAGCACGGCCGCCGAGGTTTCGCCGCGCGAGAGGGTGCGCAACTGCACGGCGAGATCCGCCGCGGCCAGATAACGTCCGTAGCTGGCTTCGTCCGCCCACCCGGTGATACTGATCCGTCCTGGGCTGGCATCGACCCATTGCTGGATGTTCTCGCCATACGCATCACCCGCCGACTTTCCCACAAAAACCAATTTGCAGCGCGGGTCGCGCGCAAGGCGGGACGTCAGCCATGCCTCGATCAGCCGGTGGTTGAGTTTTGTTTGCGCGACGATGCCGAAAGTACAGACCAGAAATACCTCGTCCCCCAGGCCGAGTTCGGTACGCGCCTTCGCTCGTTGTCTCACCACCGGGGGAGTACGCAGCAGTGGAATGCAGGCCCATGCATCGGCAAAACCGGGGGCGTACCATTCATCCGCCATGCGTCGCGAAAAATCCGAATGCACAATGACGCCCATGGCACGTTCCAGTACGGCCAGATTGCATGGCCATTTGAAAATGACGTCCGCGGCATCTCCTTGTATTTCGCAACGTTCACGAACAGCCACCCACCCGTGGGAGCGCAACAGCGCTTGCGTCCATGCGCCCGTTGCGTAACCCGTAGCCTCCATGTGCACAAAGGCGCCGCTCAAAAAGAAATCGTGCAGCACCACCACTCCCGGATGCCGCTCCAGCATACCGAACATGTGCCGATGGAAATGCGAGTTACCAAAGTGGTAGAGGATGCGGTCGTACGCGTGCGCGTGCTGCTCGAACCACGCCACCGAACGCTGGCGGGTATTTCCCAGTATCCAGGGGTCACTGACAGGCTCGGCCTGATCGACGATCACATCGATCACGTAATGCGCGGCCAACGCCGGCAGCAGTGCGGCGCTGTAATCGGCAATGCCGCTCTGCGCCGGCGGCAGGGGGGACACATAGGCCAAACTCGGCCGGTGTGATGGCGGCAAGTGGACCGGAGACTGGGCTGGCTCTGCCAACCGGCGGGCGTGAAAAGCCGTCATCGCCGCCAACGCGCGCGCCGCCGTGGCCTCCCAAGAGAACTTTGCCGCCTGCTTCAGGCCGTGTGTCCTGAGCGCGCTACGGAACACGGCGTCCGTCAATCCGCGTTCGATGCCACGGGCGATGGACCGGGCGTCAAAAGGGTCGAACAGCGCCTCGTTCCACCCCACCACCTCGGGTAGACTGCTGCGATCGCTGGCGATGGCGGGGGCACCGCAAGCCATGGCCTCAAGCACGGGCAGACCGAAGCCTTCGTGCCAGGAAGGGAACACAAACAAGGTACATAAGTTGTACAGCGCAAGGAGATCGCTATCGGATACAAAGCCGGTGAGCACCAACTCACCAACCCTCAAACCCTGCTGAGCAGCCCAGGCGAAAAGACGTGCGCGGTCCGGTTCCCGCATGGAGCAGACCACCGCCAGGTGGTGGCTTTGACGCAAGCGCTTCGGCAAGCTCGCAAAGGCGGTGATCAGTCTTTCGATATTCTTTCGGTGGTCGATGCCCCCGGTGTACATGACGAAGGGACGCAGCAAGCCGTATTTCGCGCGGAGGGCCCGTGCTTCCCCGAGCGGGTAGTGCAACGGCTTGAATGACGCATCCATGGCGCTGGAGATATTGATCACGCGCGCCGGATGCATCCCCAGATAATCAATGGTCTCCTGACGGCTGGCCGCCGAAATGGCCAGCAGGAGATCCGCTTGTTGCAGGTGCGCCAGACGGTTGTAATACCACATGGCAGCCGCGGGGTCCGCGAGATAAAGATCTTTGTGGATCAGCGGAATGAGATCGTAGAGCACCACCGCCGTGGGGATGGCTGCACCGCTTTGATGGACACTCACGATGACATCTTCGCCAATCCCTTCGAACAGGCTGGTGATCAGCACCATTTCCGGCCGCAGACGCCGCAAAAAGGCCTCATAATACGCTTCGCTGGCCATACGGCGCCAAAGATTGGCCGGGTCGGGGGCATGAGCGGGCGTGAGCGGAAGCCAGACATGGATGTCTTCTTGCGCCACCAAGCCAGCAAAGGCGCCACGAATCGGATCGATGGTGTCGGTAAAGGTACCGTTCAGGGTCAACGAAATACGGTGGAGGGGTTTCGCAAGGCGTGCCAGCGCAAGCGCCAAGGCCATGGAGTAGCGGCCGATACCCCGATGGCGGTTCGATGCCTGCGCCCCTTGAAGATCGATGACGATGTGCATGGCATTACCCCGCCTCTATATGTTAAAGAACGCACGTGGATTTTATTGCCGATAAACACACTGGAGTCAGATTAAACAACCCCGGATTATTTAGGGTAGACCATGAAAGTTATTTTTACCAGATTGGCCCCGACAGGGCCGGTAGGTAACTTAATAAATTAGCACTTTAAAATGTTAACGTTAGCCGATACGGCACCAGAATAGTTTTTTACAACCGCCTTTGTTTCTATCGCCGTAACATAACCAACGACGCAGAAATCCACGCAAAATTCTATCCATTTCTTTGTCTTTTGCAACTCATCAAAGCCGACAACTCTGTTCCCGTGAATCACAGCCCCAAAGGCTGACACCACCGCCAATACAATTTCGACACTCTCAGAAACGGATTCAGCCTCGTTTCTTAAATGAAAAATAGCCTGGTAATTCCCATCCGATAGAGGAATATATGGACCATTCAACACGCAACCCGAGTCTCCGGGACTTACCTGGACGAAGGAGGAACCCCACTCCCAACGTTTGACACCAAGATTGGACACAAATCTGGCACTAATAAAGCTATTATAGTTTCTAAAAAAAATATCACCAACCAGGCTTGCTGCTTTTTCCGCGTCCGCGGGCCGACATTTTTTGGCGTTTATCCACCAAATAAAGCTATCTTCAGCGTGTAATCTGGCCATATATCTGCGCTCATCACAATCAAGCTCGCCCGCCTTACATGAAAACAAGTCAAATGGCCTTTTGGTAACCGGATCACGTACCAGCCAAATACCTCTTGTCTCCATCACATCAAAACCCGCCACATCTAACAGCAAAACAATTTCATCTGCCGTAAGCTCAAGGGTATGCTCTGGTTGTGACCACTCAATATGTTGAGTGGACGATCTGTTTGGAGAATCTATTACAAACAATCCGCCCTCTTTTAACACCCGGTTTGATTCCAGCAGAAAGCCAAGCATATCCTTGGGTATCAAGTGCTCAATATTCTGCCCGGAAAACACAACATCAACGCTCGAACTTCCAACATCACACATATCACCAACAGAATTCGCGGTCCATTCCACGTTTGCTGGCAGATCAGCGGGTTTTTGGCTGTACAGCTCAATCCCGATATGCTTTCCACTGTGGCCCGTACAATCTTCAAACCAGTTAAAATACCATGTACCAGCGCAGCCGGCGGATAGTACCGTGCCAGAGAATTTTGGCAAGCTGCGCAGACATCTTGTTCTTTCATCATGTAGCATTATATTAAAATCAAACATTTCGAACTCCCAGGATTGTATTCATGGTTTCCCTTCATGGCCGCCGTCCGGCCGTTTTCGGATGTTCGTGGCCGCACCCTTATCCGAGTGTAGTACCATAATTCCGATACTGAATGAGAACGGTCTTGGCCTATCTAGTCAGGGGCCGAAAAACTGCTTGATCGCCCGATTCTACGTGGTCAGTATGCACAGTGAGGACATGTAAGAACTGACTGTTGGGGAACGACCTGTATGCCGAGTTCAGAAAGCCCATCCCTGGTCACGGGTGCGACTGGTTTCATTGGCGGCCATTTGGCCGAACGACTTCTTGCCATGGGGCAACCGCTGCGTGTCCTGGTGCGCGACCCATCCCGCTTGTCTCCCCTGCTCAGGAACGGTGCCGAGATCATCCAGGGAAATTTGGAGGACGTCGATTCGCTACTCCCGGCAGTACAGGGCGCGCGCCGGATATTTCACTGTGCGGCCAATGTCAGGACCTGGGATCTTCCCCAAAATTATCATGCCGTGAACGTGGCAGGTTTGGGCCATTTGCTGGGGGCCATAGAACAAACCGGGCAACGGCCGCACCGTTTTGTGCATCTCTCTTCAGTAGATGTTTACGGCTTCCCCAAGACTCCCTGCAATGAGGATTGTCCGACCAACGGTAGCGACTTCGCGTACGGTCAAAGCAAGCTCCAAGGCGAGTTACTTCTTCGTGAACAGGCTGCCCGCATGCACCTGCCTTATAGCGTCTTGCGGCCCACCAACGTGATGGGAGCACGTAGCCCCTTCATCCAGCGTATCGGCGATGAGCTGCGCCGGGGACTGATGTTGACCATCCATGGGGGCGTGGAGGACTGCGGATTTCTGGCCGTGGACAACTTGGTGGACGGTATGCTGTGGGCCGCCCAGGCCGAGGCGGCGCTAGGTCAGTGCTACAATGTGGCCGATCCGGAAGCCATCTCCTGGCGTCGTTTTTTGGATGATTTCCGGGCGGGTATCCAAGGCAAGGGAGTGATTCTGGACTTGCCCTACGGATTGGCGAATGCCGTGGCCGCGGTCATCGAGGCGCCCTACCGTTGGTTGGGGAGCACGCGCGAGCCCTTGTTGCATCGTATATTGGTGCGGATTTTTGGCCGCACCTGCGGACACCGGGCTGATCGCATCGCGGCCGTCGGCTGTCCAGTGGGACGGGTGTCCTACGCCCAGGCAATGCGGGAATCCATTGCCTGGTATCGGGAATCTGGAGCGGGTGCGTGAAGCCAAACCCCTTTTCACAAGCCATCGAGCCCACCGTTGGCGTTGGCAGCGGCCATCGCCACTTTGTCTTTTTGCAGGGCATGCCATCCCCATTCTTTGCGCGGATCGCCGATATCCTCCGCCAGCAGGGCTGTCGCGTCACCCGGATCAACCTTTGTCTTGGGGATCGCTTATTCTGGCGGAGTGCCGGGGCCGTCGACTATCGCGGCAGCTACTCCCGTTGGCCAGCTTTCATCGACGCGTTTTTTGCGCGAGAAGCGGTCACCCATATCGTGCTGCTGGGAGAGCAGCGGCGTTATCATCGGGAGGCCGTTCACCAGGCCAAATCGCGCGGTATAGAAGTGATTGTCACGGATTTTGGCTATTTGCGTCCGGATTGGATCACCCTGGAGCGGGACGGAATGAGCGGCAATTCGCGCTTTCCCCGAGAGCCCGAAGCGATCCGGCAATTGGCCGCGCGCGTGTCCGAACCCGATTGGTCCGTGCGCTTTGTCGATAGCGCATTTCGGATGGCGCGCGCCGATCTGCTCTACAACATGGCCAACCTGCTGTTTGGGTGGCTATTATACCCCGGTTATCGGCGCAGTGACATGCGACCTCCGACCCCCATCTATACCCTGGCCAGCGCGTGGCGTCTTTATGGCAATGCCCGCCTTCGCTCCCGTATGGACCACATCGTGCGCGGGATTCTGGCTTCGGGCGTAAGATACGTCGTCTTTCCGCTGCAGCTCGACTTCGATTTCCAGATTGTGGCCTATTCTCCTTATGCCACCATGGGTGACGCCATTGGCGAGGTGCTCGATTCCTTCGCGCGGGATGCGCCGCCCGGGACGCGGCTCGTGCTCAAGGAACATCCCTGGGATCCGGCCCTGAGCAATTGGGAACATTTCACCCAAGAGCGCGCCAAAAACCTGGGCATCAAGGATCGCGTATATTTTTTGCGCGGAGGCAACCTGGATGCCCTGATTCAGGCCAGCGCTGGCGTTGTTACCGTCAATAGTACCACGGGGATACGCGCCTTGCAGTTGGGGCGCCCGGTGAAGACCTTGGGGCAAGCCATCTACGACGTGCCTGGCTTATGTTCTACGCAAGACCTGCGAAGCTTCTGGAATCAGCCCAGTCCCCCCGATCCATTGCTCACTCGGGATTTTATCAAGGTGCTGGCCGCCTTGGTGCATATCCGCGGCGTATTTTTCCGGGAGCCAGGCCTGAGCCATGCGGTGCGCGAGGCGGCACGACGTTTGTTGGATGACAGCAATGCGCCTATGCCGCCACGTTGGTGGTCTTGAAGACCGGTCGTGGATTCGGTTGCGGCACGTGGTTGAGCAAGGCATACCCCAAACCGACGAAGGGATTGATCCATCCACTGGCAGCGCGCAGGGCCATGAAAATGGGGGTGACCTCCGCACCGAGATCTTGTTTGATGGGATAGGTGGTCAGACCCATTTCCAGACGCTTTACCCCCAAGGCGATGGCCGTAACCACAACCTGGTGCGCGATGTAGATATAGAGACCGTCGTTTTCTGCCTCCGCGCGGCCCACATAGAGCCAGCGCAACATGTCGCCATCGACGAGCAGCAGGGCATGCCCCACCAAGGCTTCGCTCCGATAAAAGAGTATTATCTTGGCCCGTTCCTCCAGAGTGCGGGCGAGTTCGCCATAAAAAGTCGGTGTCAGGGTTTCCCGCTGAAACTCCTTCGCATGCTGGTGCACCACCATCCACTGGTGATGCAGAATTTCGGCCATGTTCTCGAAGTCATCGACGAGGCGGTGGTGCACGTCTGCCCGCTGGTTGCGGTTAAGGTATTTTTTGAGTTTGCTCCGATAATAGCTGCGCATCGCGTTCCAGTACTGTTCCGGCGTGGACCAACGGATCTCCATGTATGTGTTGGGTAAACTGGGCGTCCAATGGTAACCTCGTCGGCGAAAAATGGATCGCAGGTTTTGGGCATTGGGTTCGAAATCCCGTACGACGATGAGAAAATGCCCCTCGGCGCGCGCGGTGCGGCGCAATACCGCATCCATCGCCTCGATAACCTGTTTATCGCTGAGCGCTTCGCTGCGTGCAAAAGGGGGGCTGTTGATGGTCACAGGCGAGCCCCACTCCAACATCCGCAGCTTGAGAAAATTCGGAAACCATCGCCGGATACGAGTCAGGAAGACGCGCAATCCGGGCGGGGCAAAAATGGCGATATCGGTGGTAACGGAGTAAAAGCTGGTGATGGCCTGCGGCTCTCCCTGTTCATCCAACAACATGGCATGGCGGTACGCAAAATCATTCAGCCCCGACCGCTCGATCACTTGCCAAAACTCCCAGGACAGTGTTTCCGAATGGCCCCTGGCAAGCCGATTCCAGCTTTCCCGGGGGACTTTCGTGATGGAATCATAGAGCTCGATTCGCATATTTTCTCCGCAGCTGTTTCTTTTGTGACGTGGATCTAGAGGCACGCGCGGAGTGCATCCAGGGTAATGTCGATATCGGCCTGGCTATGGGTGGAGCTCAGGAAAAAGCGCAGGCGGGCTTGTTTTTCGGGGACCGCCGGATAAATGATGGGCTGCACATGGACGCCCCGCCGCAAAAGTTCGCTGGATAGGCGCACCGCATGCAAGGAGCTTCCAAAAATGACGGGTATGATGGCGATCCCTGCGCTACTGCGGGTATCCAACCCAAGGGCCCGGATGCGATCGAAGAAATATGCCCCCCGTGCCTGCAAGGTGGTTACCCGCTCCGGTTCCGCTTTCAGGATGTCCAGTGCCGCCTGGGCCGCGGCCGCCACGGGTGGTGACATCCCCACACTGTACAGAAATCCCGGAGCAAGATAGCGGAGGTTTTCGATCAGGGCTTTTTCTCCGGCCACGTAGCCGCCACAAGCGGCGAGCGACTTGCTCAAAGTGCCCATCCAGATGTCTGCTTCCCGAGGGTCGATGCCAAAGTGTTCGGCTATTCCCAGACCGCGCTGCCCAACAACGCCCAGCGCGTGCGCCTCATCGATCAGGAGCCACGCGCCGTAGCGTTTTTTCAGGTGAATCAAGGAGGGTAAGTCGGGGTAGTCGCCGTCCATGCTATAGATCCCTTCTACCGCAATGAGCAGGCGTTCGGCGCGATGACGGTGCTTCTGTAGCAATTGTTCGAGGTCAGCCATGTCGTTGTGACGAAAGGAGAAGCGCTGCGCGCGCGCGATCTGTATGCCCATCAGGATGCTGTTATGGGCGTATTCGTCATGCAGCACTATATCTTTCGGACCCAGAAGATGCCCGATGAGACTGATGTTGGTCCCATGACCGCTGACCATGACCAGGGCGTCATCGACGCCGTAGAGTTCCGCAATGCTCTGCTCAAGGTCGCGGTGCAGGGGTCGCTCTCCCGCGACGATGCGACTGGCGGAAACCGAAGTGCCATAACGGTCAATGGCGGCCTTGGCGGCGGCATTGACCCTCGGGTGTCCGGAAAGCCCAAGATAGTTGTAGCTGCCATAGTTGATCACCGGATGCCCGGCAATCTCGCTGTGGGCTGCCGCCGTAGCCGCATGCACATGAAAGAACGGGTTCTCCACACCAAAACGCCGGGCGCCTTCCTGCATCATGCGCACCTGGCGAAAACCTGGCTGTTGATCAAAGCGGGTGAAGGCCTCGGGTACGGCGGCATCTTCCTGGCGCGACCGCGTCGCCGGCGCCGCATCCATCTGCTTCAGACGCATCTCCAACCCCTTCTGAATGAGTTGTTCCTTGACTTGCGCGGCGAGGCTGCGGCGATGGGGTTTGTTCATCTCAATGGCTCCCCGTGCCGGTGCGCAGCGCAGCATTCATCTCTTGTTGGACGACGCCATGCGCCGCAGCCAGTCGCTGGAATTCGGCATCCGGGGGTTGTTCCGCCAGCGCGGCATCCGCATCTTTTTTCCGCAAGGTCTGCAGCAGCCGCTGGGCCAATTTGCCGGGCGTCGGTCCTTCGCTGAGCAGAAAGGCGGGTAATTTGATCCCCAAGCGTTCTTCCAGCGCCAGAGCCAGCTCGACCCCCATCAGCGAATCGAGCCCGAGTTGACCGAGATTTTGGTCCGGCGGAATTTTTTCGACGGCCAATCGCAAGATCTGTCCGACTTCGCGGCGCACCAGCTCCGTCAGCAACGCCTGCGCTTCGCCCAGCGGCAGCGTCCGCAGTGTGGTGCAGAGATCCGCGTCGGTCGCGGCGGCGTCCTCCTCTACCCCACGCGACAATTCCGTAAAGCGCGGCGCCTGGGCCCCCGGCAAAAAGCGGCGTACCACGCCCCAGTCCAGATCGGCCACCACCAAGGCGTTGGTATTCGTCAGCAGCATCGACTCCAGGATATCGAGGGCCGTTGCCGCCCGCAGCGCCGCGCCGCCGAGTCGCTGCTGCAACACATCGCGCCGCTGCGGGTTACGGGCCAGGTAACCGATATCCCCAATCGCCCCCCACAGCACCGCGGTGGTCGGCAGGCCCTGGGCCCGGCGTTGCGTGGCCAGGGCTTCCATCCAGGTATTCGCCGCCACGTAATGGGCCTGCCCAGGGTTGCCGAGCAGGGTGGTCACCGACGAGTACAGCACGAAGAAATCCAGCGGAGCGCCCTGACTATTCTGGTGAAGATGCCATGCACCGGCGATTTTTGGGTGCAGCACGGCGTCTATCTGGGTCGCCGTCAGGTTTTGGGCGAGGGCGTCGTCAATGACGGCTGCCGCATGGATGATGCCCCGTAAGGGTCCGATCTCCGCCGCGATCCGCGTAAACAGCGCCTGTACCTGCGCACCGTCGCCGACATCGCAGGGCAGGCAGTGCAGATCGATGCCCGCCGCCGTCATCGCCGTCAACGCTTCTTGGCCGGCCGCATCGGGGCGTGCGGAGCGGCTGACCAGTACCAGCCGTCGCGCGCCCCGTGTCACCAGCCATCGCGCCGTCTCCAGCCCGAAACCGGAGAGCCCGCCAGTGACCAGATAAACACCATCGGCAGACAGACGAAGACCCGGCCCGCCATGGCGCGCGGGCCGCGCGGCAGGGGCGAAGGGCGCTTCCATATCCACCACGATCTTGCCAATCTGCCGCGCCTGCTGCATATGTCGGAACGCCTCCACCACCCTTGCCGCAGGAAAACGGACCATCGGCAGCGTAAAGAAGTTGCCTTGTGTAAAGTGTTCCATGATCTCCGTGAACAGCCGCCGCGTCAGCGCCGGTCGCCCCAGCAGCAATTGATCGGCATCGATCCCGAAATAACTCAGATTATTGCGGAAGGGACGCAAGCCCATGGCGGTATTTTCGTAAAAATCGCGCTTACCCAGTTCGAGAAAGCGTCCAAAAGGCCGCAACACCTGTAGATTACGGCGTATCGCCTCGCCGGAGAGATTGTTGAGGAGCACATCGACACCGGCGCCGCCCGTATCGCGCAGAATCGCCTCGGCAAAGTCGAGGGAGCGGGAATCATAGACCCGATTCACCCCCAACAGGCGTAGAAAATCCCGCTTTTCCGGCGAACCCGCCGTCGCAAAGACCTCGGCGCCGAGTTGCTGCGCGATCTGAATCGCCGCGATACCCACACCGCCGGCGCCGCCATGGATCAATACGCGTTCACCGGCTTCCAGCCGCGCCAGTTCGCTTAATGCATACCAGGCGGTGAAGAACACCGTCGGAATCGTCGCCGCCGCCGCCATGTCCATACCCGGCGGCAGAGCGGCAATGGCCATTGCCGATGTCTGCACATGGGTACTGAAACTGGCGGGGGCAAAGCCGAGCACCGCATCCCCCGGTGTCCAGCGGGTCACCTGCCGTCCCACCGCGACAATCCGCCCGGCGAACTCGAGCCCCAGACCGGGGCCGGAGAAACCGTTTTCGAGGGCTTCATCGGAAAGCATGCCCAAGGCATACATCACATCGCGAAAATTGAGCCCCGTCGCTGCCACGACCACCTCTACGGCATCGTCAGCAAGGGCCGGACACGGATGATCAGCCCATTGCAGATTGCGGAGCTGGCCAGGCAGCGAAAAACCCAATTGTCGGCGGGAAGATGCCTGCATCGGGTCTGCCACCGCTGGCGAGCTCAGTTCTTGTACCCGTGGGGCATAGCGCCGGCCTTCGGCATCAAAAACCAGTTCGGTCTCCGCATCGGGATCGAGCAGCGCAGCGACGACGGCCGTCACCGTCGCCGCTGTGGGCGATGTCGTCCCCCAGTCGATCAGGCGCAGCGCCCATTCCGGCCACTCGTTCTGCAGGCTGCGGGCAAAGCCGCAGAGCCCCGCCGCATCCAGCGCCGATAAATCGGCCGGTTGTTCATCCGCCAACGGGCAGGTTGCCCGGACACCGCCCGCCGTCAGCACAAAGACGGGCGCCACATCCGTCTGACTCACGCCCCATAAGCCCAAAGCACGGAGCATCTGACAGGATCGTGACAACGCCGCCGGCGAGAAAGGGGTTGTCAGTGCAGGCTGCTCCAGATAGACCACCCCCGCCCAATGCTTATCCCCCGCATTTTCGGCCAGGGCCGACGTCAGTAAGGTATCAGAGTCGGCGGCAATGAAATGGCACTCAGCGCCAACCGCCGTCAGCGCCGTCCGCAGCATCACCACCCCCGGTACGTGCTCCGCTCCCGGCGTACCCACCAGTAACCAGCGTCCGGTCGTGGAACGGCCTTCCGGCAGCTCCACCGATGCTGCTTTACGCAGTAACAAGGCGTACGCACCCGTGCCAGCCGCTTCCGCACCCAAGACCATGCACTCGGCGAAACCACGGCCTTCCAGCCACTGCCGGCACTCCACCATACCCATCAGGGACGGATCGTGTTCATCTATCGTTTGCCACCAGAGTTCCGGATGCACCCCTTGTACCAGCAAGACGCCCGCCGCGGCCACAGAGCGCGGCGCAGTCCAGCATTTGCAACTGCACATCTCTATCGGCCACATCCAGGCGCAACCACGCCAGATGCACCACAGGCCGGTTTTCGTCCCGCAGATGGATGGTCGTCCATGGTGCCGTCAGTGATGTCTCGGCGTCATTCAACCCTGCCTGATAGAGTGCGCAGCGGACATCATCCCCCACGTCCGCCGCGAGTGTCGGCAACCACTCCACCGCCGAATGACTGATCTCCAGTATCCCCAGGCGCTGGCCCGCAGATAATTCCATCCGCAACATGGCGACCAGCGCGCTCAGTCCGGCCATCATCGGTGGGGTCATGGTCTGGAGGATGGCCGGATGAGCGGCCATCGCGATCTGCGGAGATGTACCCGACTCTCCGCCGCCGGATTGATGCAAACCCCAGCGCCCGACCTGCAGAGTGATCGGGAAAAACTCCGGATAATCCTGCAGAAGGGTTTGCCAGATATCCGCTGCCGCGATCTGCTCGCCACTCACTGTCGTAGATTCCGCCCCATAGGCCCGCAGCAGTCCCTCCACCAATGGTGAAAATTCCTCGATATAACGCGCGGCGGCGGTACTATTCGCTAGCGCATCGGCTAATAGCCTGTGTATGGTGGCCAGATCGAGCGAAATCCGCGCGTCGGCACCATGCGCCAATGGTGCCGGCGTCAGCCTGCTGTGCAGATAGCGCAGGTGCTCGACGTCGCTGCGCAGCAAACGCAGCCGGCGCAGGCGCACGCCCTCGCATCGGACCACCACCCGGCCTTGTCCATCGGTCAGGCTCAGATCCGCCAACAAGGATTGCGGCGAGCGGCGCAACAGCCGCACGGACGCCCAAAGCACGCCCTCTGCCACCGTCAGCAAGCTCAGTCGCTCGACGCGCACCGGTACATAACCCCAGCCAGCCTCTGCAGTACCACCCCCGGCAGCCAGCAGATCCACAAAAAGCTGCAATGCCCCATCGAGCAGTGCGGGGTGCAACAAATAACCCATGGCATCCGCTGGCGCCGGCAGCGCCAATCGCGCCAGCACGCCACCTTCTTGCAGCCATCCCGCCTGTACCGACTGAAACGCCGGACCATAGTGGAGACCAGTCATATCCGCCAAACGATAGTGCTGATCCGCATCAAAATCCGGGAGCCGGGAGGGTGGCGTCGAGAGTTCCTGGAGCGTATCCGATCCTGCGTCCGCACTACCCCGGCGAATTCGCCCTTTGCCGTGGAGTGTCCAGCCCTCCTGCAACAATGGGCGCGCCTGAATTGTCACCACACCGCCCTCGTCCACGCTGACGCGCAGCACCTTGCTATCATCGTCATCGATGAGCAGCGGCGTTACGATTTCCAGGTCCTCGATGACGAGATGCGCGGAGTTCGCAAAGCGTTCACGCGCTGCCGCCAGCAGCAATTCCACGTAACCCGCTCCGGGAAAGATTATCCCGTCTCCCACCCGATGATCGGCCAGAAAAGGCAGCCGTTTCGTATCGATCTGCTGCTCCCATTCCCCGGCATGGCCAGCAACCGGATGCCCCAGCAACGGATGCACCGGATAAGCAGCGAGCGTTCGCGTCGACTCGCTGGTGACCGCATGCCAGTGATGTTCCCGCTCCCACGGATAACGGGGCAAATCGACCACCGGGGCCGGTACCGGGTAATAGCGTTGCCAATCCGTCGGTACCCCGGCCACCCAGAGCGCGGCCGCCGCCTGCGTCAACACCTGGGCATTTTCCTCGTCACGGCGCAGCGTGGTGACGATCCGTCCATCCTGCTCTGCCGCATTCAGTGCGTCCTGCACGTAACCGCGCAGCACCGGATGCCCACCCAGTTCGATAAAGATATTCCATGACTGCAGCAACTCATCCATCGCCTGCTGAAAACGCACCGGCTCGCGGATATTCCGCCACCAGTACGTCGCGTCCAGCGTCTCTTCGGCGAGCACCGCGCCGGTTACCGTCGACAGTAGCGGGATGCGCATCGCCGTCGGGTGCAGATCCGCCAGGCTGTCCAGCAGCGCCGCGCGGAAGCTGTCCATCTGCGGACTATGAAAGGGATAATCCACATCCAGGCGCTTATGGCCCACGCCCAGATTGCGCAATCGTCGCTCCAGTGCCGTCAATGTGTCCTGGGCGCCGACCACCGTCGACCCGCGCGGGCTGTTCCATGCGGCAATGGATAGCCTGTCCTCCAGGGTCCAATCCTGCAACCAACCCAGGACCGTATCCGCATCCGCCGCCACTGCCGTCATCTGCCCCAGTCCCCGCGACAGGCCCTGCAAACGACTACGCTCGTAGACCACCCGCACGGCATCGGCGAGACTCAGACCGTCACAGGCCCATGCCGCCGCCACCTCACCAACGCTGTGCCCGGCCACCGCCACCGGTTCGATTCCCAACGCGCGCAGGCACTCCGTGACCCCCACCTGGAGCGCAAAGAGCGCCGGCTGGGCGAATTCCGTCAGTACATAACGTCCCTCACCGAGCAGGCCCGCCAACTCATCCCGCAAGGCATAGCCCGCCAGCGGCAGGAAGATCGCGTCTATCGCCGCCAGCGTTTGCGTAAACACCGGCTCATTCAGCAGGGCCCGACCCATGCCCGCCCATTGACTGCCATTTCCGGAATAGAGGAATACCGGGCCGCGCGGCTCCTCCAGCCCTTTCCCCAATGCGGCCGGTGATGCATCCTCACCAGCGGCAAAAGCGCGTACATCCGTCGCCAGATCGGATTCGCCGCCGCCCCAGAACAGGGCGCGCTGACCCAAGCGCTCGCTACGGAAATTCGCCTGATAGCGGCAGGCGTAATCCTGCTCCGCCACTCCGGTCAGCACATCGGCGAAATTCGCCGCCACCTGTCGCAAAGCGGTCGGCGTCGCCGCCGACAGCAGCAGCGGCCAACGCTGCGCACGGCGCACCTTTCCGGGTGAACGCAGCCGCCGTCGGGGTTCCGCCGCCCGCTCCAATATCACATGGGCATTGGCACCGCCGAAACCGAAGGCGTTCACCCCGACCGTCAGCGGCCCTGTGGGACGCAGCGCGCGCGCCGCAGTCACCACCTCCAGACCGAAATCCGCCAGCGGCAGGCGCGGATTCAGTCGTGTCACGCCGATCGTCGCCGGTACGGTCCGCTGTTGCAGGCAGTGGATGGCCTTCAACAATCCGGGCACCCCCGATGCCGTCTCCATATGCCCCAGATTGCTCTTTACCGAGCCCAGCGGCAGTGGGTTGTGGGCGCGCCGCCGGGCGCCCAGAGCGCGGCCAATGGCTTCCACTTCCAGGGGGTCGCCAACCGCCGTGCCGGTACCATGCGCTTCGATATAATCGATGGCGTCAGGATCGATGCCCGCCGCCGAATAAGCCGCAGTCAGCAAGGCCGCTTGCGCCGCCACCCGTGGTATGGTCAGCCCCGCCTTGTGCCCATCCGTATTGATGGCGGTATGGGCCACCACCGCCAGGATGCGATCCCCGTCGCGCAGCGCCGCCGCATGCTTTTTGAGCACGAAGACCCCACCGCCTTCCGCGCGCACATAGCCATCCGCCGCCGCGTCAAAAGGGCGCGAGCGGCCCTCGGCAGAAAGCATGGACGCCTTGGAAAAAATCAGAAAACCAAAAGGATGCAGGTGCAGGTTGATGGCCCCGGTCAGCGCCAGATCGCTTTCACCGTGCAACAACGACTGGCAAGCCTGATGAAAAGCGACCAGTGCCGAAGAGCAGGCCGTATCCACCACCATGCTCGGCCCTTGCAGATCATAAAAATAGGACAGGCGATTCGCCGCAATGCTCGCCGTCGAACCCGTCGCCGAGTTCGCGCCGATGGCCGCCAAATCATCGGTCAGGCGGTAGCCATAATCAGTACTGGCGAGGCCGATGAAGACGCCGCAACGACTCCCGCGCAAACGGAGAACCGGGATACCGGCATGGGCGAAAGCCTCCCAGCTCATCTCCAGCAGCAGACGTTGCTGTGGGTCCATGGCCGCCGCCTCGCGCGGGGAAATGCGAAAAAAACCCGCATCAAAGCCCCCCACATCCCCCAGCGAACCCGCCGCGAAGGTCACCGAGCTCCCTGGATGGGCGCGTGACGGATGCTCAAAACCATACTGCGCCCAGCGGTCCTCCGCCACCCGCGTCAGCAGGTTTCGGCCCGCCAGCAAGTCCTCCCAGAAGGTGGCATCCGATGTTTGCGGCAAGCGCGACGCATAGCCAATGATCGCGATTTTTTCATTTTTCATAAGCGGCTCACAAAGGTTTCGAATTCGGAAAAGTGATCAGACCAGCTTGGTGCCGAAAATCCGCGCAGACGCTGCAATTGCGCCTCCCGTCGAACACTAGCGGGTTGCGCATAATCGCGAATCGCCTCCAACCACGCGTCCCCGTCGCCCAGATCGAGGTAATCCGGCACCAAACCCGCCACCTCGCGAAACACCGGCAGCGGGCTCGTCAGCACCGGCGCACCCAAATCCATCGCCTCCAGCAGCGGTAATCCATAGCCCTCCGCATGCGAAGGAAAGAGCATGGCGCGGGCATGGCGCAAGTAATGCCCGAGCCGGGCATCGTCACAATCCGTCATTAAGTGTACATGCTGTTTCATGCGCTCGTCGGTCTTCAACTGATGGACCACCGGACCACACATCCAGCCGATTTGCCCGATGACCAGCAGGTGAGGAATCTCCGCAGCGTGCCATTCATCCAGCATGCGCTGCCAGAGCTGCAGCACGAACGCATGATTTTTGCGGGGCTCCAGCGTTCCCACCATCACGAAATAAGGCTCTGTTACCGCGCCAGGCTCATCCTCGCAGACGGTCCAGTGCTTTTTGGCGCCCAGCGGGATTACCGCCACCGGCGGCACCGCTACCCCGGTCTGCCGGGCATGGTCGCCGAGCATCTCCGCCGTATGCCGGGAGTTGCTGACGATCCCCTCTGCCTGCCCCAGAATCAAGCCCATTCGCCGGACATGACGTTTTGCCGCACCCGCCTGACAAAACTGTGGATGGGTAATGGGAATCAGGTCATGGACCATCACCAGCAAGCGCATGTTTTTACGGCGTAGCCAGCCAAGATAACTCCGCTGGTCCAGCCCGCTGTGCCCCATATTGAGCACCCAGCTCCCGGCAGGCACCGCGCGCGGCGGCCATTTGAACGCGGCCCGCAAGATGTTCCCCAGGCTGGCGGGACGCTCACCATCTTCCCATCTCACCAGGCGGTCGAAAAGCGCCATGGAGGCCGACGGTGACCAACCTACCGCGATGCCGCCCCAGATCATCATGGCCTGCGCCCGATGGTGAAAATGCCGCACATAGGCGAGACACACGCGATCCACCCCAGTCGGCATTCGCCCTCGCGCCAGGCGGTACAGCAGACGAGTCACATCCAGAAAAATCGGTGCATCACCAAATCCACTCATGTGAGTTTCCTAGGGGACTACACCCGCTGTTGTCAGACCCTGAATCGGATAGACGATCTGTATGATCAGCCCCAGGAACTTCTGCAGATCGGTGATCGGCGCCGACGCCACATAAATCAGGTCATGATTCTGGATGGGGAAGGTCTGCGCGGCAAAGAGGGTGGCCGGATCGCTGAAATTAAAACGGAATACCACCGGCACTTCGCCATTGGCGGTGAGTTGCACCGGTTTCGGCCAGTGTGGCAGCAAAGACGGCTTCTCAAAGCGAAACACAAATACCGCCTTGGCATCCGCCTGATTGCCATTGAGCCCCCCCGCCTGCGCCAAGGCCTGGGCCAGGCTGATGCCAGAGGCCTGAAAGTCCACTTCCTTGGTTTCCTTGGTGGCGCCCATCACGGTCACCTGCAAGGGTTTGTAGAGCGCCGTCAGCACATCGCCACCGCGCAAAGAAACGTCCTCATGGGGATTGCGGATGATTTCTTCCAGAGGCAATTGCAGCACCTTGCCGCTGCGGGACAACTGTATGGTCACCTTGTTGACCGGCTTGACCACGCCACCCGCCGCCGCTATGGCCTGTAGTACGCTGACCCCGCCCGGAATCATGGGCACCATGGTGCTCTTTTTCACGTTGCCCACCACCGTAATGCTCTGGGCATGATTCTTCACCAGCCGGACCACCACCTGCGGATCATGGGCCATATGAATCAGCCGATCGCGGATCTCGGCACCAATCTCATTGAGGGTTTTGCCGGTACAAGAAATCTTGCCCGCAAAAGGCATCATGATGTCGCCATCGCTCCCCACCATCTGTGCAGGGATAGATGTCATCATGGACCCCGAAAGGCGACTCATGGAAGCAGCCCCCGTCGCAAAAAGCATGGCGGGCGGCGCCTCCCAAATATACACCTGCAGCATATCGCCGGGCCCGACGGCATAACGGAGGGGGTCGGGATTCATGAAATCCTTCAATGCATTCAGATGGGACTGACCAATCTCATCTTTCATGTAACGAGACATGGCGTAATTCACATCCACCAGTTGAATCCCCGCCAGGGCTTTGTTGTGTGCGACATCATTTACATTGCCCGCGCGAGGCCCGGAATACGGCATGTAAGAGGCGCACCCGGTCATGCCCACCAACAATGCGGCCATGACACCAGCGCGGATCATCCAGGTGTTTGCTTTTTTGTCCAAATCTAATACTCCGCGTTATTTAATTTGGGACCGAGGATCCGGACCAAGGCGGACGCGCGCGCCAGATGCCTGGTCGTAGAAACTTGTAATCCTCCGCCGACGTAGTGTACCATAAAAATATGTTATAGTAGAATAGCGCATAACACTTAAATTTAAGGACGGCAAAAATCATGCAGATTATACCGACCATTCTATCTGGTGGCTCTGGCAGCCGGCTCTGGCCGCTTTCCCGCAAGTCTTTCCCCAAGCCGTTTATCGCCTTGCCGGATGGCGAAACCCTCATTCAGAAAACGCTGTGCCGCATTATGCAACTGGATCCACAAGGCCCCATACTCACCGTCACCAACCGGGATTACTACTTTCTTACCCGGGACACCTTCACGGCCTATGCCAAGCATCATGGCTGCACACTGCCAAAGGCACAGTACCTGCTGGAACCCGTCGGACGCAACACCGCCCCGGCCATGACCGCCGCCGCACTCTGGGCGCAGGCAGAAGTGGGAGAAGACAGTATTCTCCTGTTTTTGCCAGCAGATCACATTATTCAGGATGATCAGGCCTTTTCCAAGGCCATCACGCATGCCGCGGCGCTGGCAGAAGCCGGTTATCTGGTGACTTTTGGAGTGGTGCCCACCACCGCGGAGACCGGCTATGGTTACATTCAGATGGGTGCCGCGCTGGAGCAGGGCGGGCACCAGGTCGTGCGTTTCGTAGAAAAGCCCGATGCCGCAACCGCCACGAATTACCTGAGGAGCGGCGATTACCTCTGGAATTCCGGCATGTTCTGCATGCGGGCCGATGTGCTGCTGCAAGCCATGGCAGAGCACGCTCCGCAAGTGTACGCCGCGGCGTCCTCCGCCTGGGAGTGCGGTAGCCGTAACGGAGACAGTATCGAGCTGGACGAGGCGCTTCAGGGGGCGCCCGATCTTTCCATCGATTACGCCGTTATGGAGAAGGCCAGTAACGTCGCGGTGATCCGCGCGGAATTCGGCTGGGATGACCTGGGCGCCTGGAACGCCTACGGCGCCTTGATGGAGATCGATGCGCGTAACAACCACATGGCGGTTAGGGACAGCGTGCTCGTGGACAGTACGGACTGCGTAGTACACAGCCCAGACCGGGTGACGGCATTGCTGGGGGTGCGTGATCTGCTGATCGTAGACACTCCGGATGCCCTGCTTGTCGCCGACAAAAGCCGCGATCAGGACGTCAAGCGTATCGTGGAAATTCTTCGCTCGCGCCGCCACGCCGCCGTCGATACGCATGTTACCTGCTATCGTCCCTGGGGCAGTTATACGGTGCTGGAGGAAGGCGATCATTTCAAAATCAAGCGCATCGTGGTCAAGCCCAAAGAAAAGCTATCCTTGCAGATGCATCATCATCGCAGTGAACACTGGATTGTGGTGTCCGGTACCGCGCTCGTCCATGTGGGCGGTGAAGAACGCTTGATCATGACCAATGCGTCCACCTTTATCCCGGCAGGAGAGACCCATCGTCTCAGTAATCCAGGCGTCATAGACCTGCACCTGATCGAGGTGCAAAGTGGCGCCTATCTGGGCGAAGATGATATCGTGCGCTTCGAGGATATTTATGGGCGGGCTCTACCCGATGCGCAAAGCGAGCCCGCTCCGAGAATCAGCTGATAAGAGGAATCTCTGTGCCGCAATCCATCTGGAACCGGGTCAAGAACCTCAACAAGCTGTTTATCTACGTGGTGCTGCTGCCGACGGGTTTATCCATCCTGTACTTCGGTCTCATTGCCTCGCCGGTGTACATCAGCGAATCCGCCTTCGTTGTCTATAGCCCCAGCCAGCGCATCAGCAGTTCCGGCCTCGCCAGCCTGCTGAGCGGGCTGGGGGGCAGCAACTCCACCAGCGCGGCGGAAACCATCCATGCCTATGTGGATTCCTGGGATGCCATGATGGCCCTCAACAAGGTCTACGATCTCAAAAAAGTCTACGGTAGCGAGAACATCGACATTTTCGATCGCTTCGGCGGCGTATTTTTCCCTTATAGCAGTCATATCAATCTCTTGCGCTATTACCAGTCCATGGTCACCGACAATCTGAACAATACCAGCGGTATCACCAAGCTCAAAGTGCGTGCTTACGGTGCCGAAGATGCGCGTAAGATCAACGCCTTCCTGCTGCAAAAAAGTCAGGATATCGTCAACCGGCTCAACAAAAGGGCAAGAGTCGAGGGGGTGTACTACGCGCAGAAAGATGTCACTGCCGCCGAGCAAAAGCTGCGGGACGCCACCCTGGCGCTCGCCAATTACCGCAACCGTCACGGCGTTTTTAGCCCACCCGCCCAATCGGCTTTGCAACTGGGCATGGTTTCCAAGCTCCAGGATCACCTCATCACCCAAAAAACCCAGCTCGATGCCATCCGCGCGCACGCTCCCGGTAACCCGCAGATACCAGTGCTGAAAAGTTCCATAAAGGCGCTGCAAGGCGAGATCCTGGCGGAAAACGCCAAGGTCACCGGCTCCAAACAATCGCTGGCCAGCAAAGACACCGAGTATGAGCGCCTGAACGTCAACCAGCTTCTCGCGCAGAAATTGCTGGAAGCGGCGGTGACCTCCCTGGAGCAGGCGCGCCTTACGGCACAGAAGCAGGAGCTGTATCTGGAAACCATCAGCAGGCCGAATCTGCCCGACGCACCGCAAGAACCGAAGCGCTTTGAAGATGTGCTGGCGGTATTGCTGGTGTCGCTGATGGTCTGGGGCGTCCTGAGCATTCTGTTTGCAGGGATTCGAGAGCACCATGCCCGCTAACAGCGGCTCGACCTTTTGGGATAATTTGCGGCTACAGGGGCGCATAATTTGGGCGCTCACCTTGCGCGAGACGGTGACGCGGTTCGGGCGAGAGGGGCTGGGCATGCTGTGGATGATTGGCGAACCGGCGCTGTTTGTGATTGGGGTGATGATCATCTTCTCATTTATTGATTCTGGGTATCCCTATGGCATCAGCCCTGCGGAATGGCTCGCGGTGAGCTATCCCACTCTGCTGTTCTGGAGAAATGGTACCGGGAGGGTGACCGGGGCCATAGAGCAAAACCGATCCTTGCTGCACCATCAGCCCATTCGGCCCATGGATATTCTCTATGCGCGCATTCTTCTGGAATTCGCCAGCGGGATGGCGGTGTTCCTGTTTCTTTTTCCCATATTCATCGTCGTGGGAATATGTCACTTACCGAGCAATCTACTGATCATGGCGGTAGGCTATCTATTGGTCATCTGGTTTTCCTTTGGCTTTGTCCTCATCATGGCGGGGCTTGCCGAACTCAGTGAAACCATCGAAAAGACGTCTCACATCATCTTGTATTTGATGCTGCCGTTTTGCGGCGTTTTTGTTCCCACATTTATAGTGCCGGAACCCTATCGGAGTTATTTGCTCTACTTTCCATTGATCGATGCGGTGGATTATTTCCATCATGGCTACTTTGGCCCGACGGTGCCCAGTTACTATCATCTGGGTTACACCGTGCTCGCGTTGTTGGGGATGACATTGTTCGGCCTAGCCATTTCAGGAGTGGCTATCCGTCGAGTAAAGGTGGCGTGAGATGGTGATGGAAACCGAAAAATGTTTTAGACGATACGCTTTTTTCTAAACCTTTGAGAATAAGCACCGCGCGGGCTGAGCATGTCTTTGGCGCTATGATACAGCAGGATGGTAAGTTGGTTGTTTCGCACCATTGGTATGACTCGCGCTGGAGTCAAAATCGGCATGATGGATCTGATCTATAACATGTGGCGATTTACCTGCCTGATGCTGCAAGCGGTGGCCAGCCAGGGATCAACCCGTCCAAAGTTCCCGGAACGGATTGAAAATGTCGGAAATACGCAAGTAACGTAGAGATAGTTCGTAAAAATCGCTTAAAAATGACGAGGGCGGGAGGACATCGCCGACGATATCATGATATTCCCCCTGGGATGACAGGAAAGGCAACACCCTATGAACGACTTGCTTCTGGAGAACATCCATAAAACCTTCCCCAT
Source organism: Acidithiobacillus ferriphilus (assembly GCF_028215975.1). Lineage (NCBI taxonomy): Bacteria > Pseudomonadati > Pseudomonadota > Acidithiobacillia > Acidithiobacillales > Acidithiobacillaceae > Acidithiobacillus > Acidithiobacillus ferriphilus. The sequence goes on along the minus strand of NZ_CP116458.1, from coordinate 2,173,229 downwards.
CCGCCATGGCCGGGACAAACAGGTGGTGCTGGATGACATTTCCTTGCGGGTTCGTCCTGGAGAGCGCTGGGGCATCATGGGTCCCAATGGCGCGGGCAAGTCCACCATCATTCAGATTGTCAGTGGATCTCTTGCGCCCGATTCAGGCACCGTGCACCGGGGAATGAATGTTTCCTGGCCCATAGCCTTCGGCGGGGCATTCCACAGTAGTCTGACGGGGCGGGACAATGCCCGGCTCATCGCCAGGGTATACGGTGTGGACGTGGATGAGACCGTGGCGAGAGTCGAGGGCTTCGCGGAACTCGGGACCTATCTGGACGAGCCCGTCAAGACCTATTCCTCGGGCATGAATTCCCGCCTGAGCTTCGCCCTGAGTATGGCCATCGATTTCGATTGCTTTTTGGTGGACGAGGTCATCTCCGTGGGCGACATCCGCTTTAATCGCAAGTGTGAGGAGGAACTGCGAAGCCGGGAGAACAAAGCCATGGTGTTGGTCTCTCACCATCTGGATATTATCCGCAACAACTGCGATCACGCGGCCTTTTTGCAGCATGGCAAGCTGCACTTTTTCGATAGCGTGGATGAGGCCATATCCGCTTATGAGGGGATGTAAGACAGGTTTTTCCGCCCTGTGGGACCATTGGTGGTCTGGGGCTGAGGCGAGAAAGGCGGATTTGCGCGCCTTGCCCGACGCCGAGTTCGTGGAAGCGATTTACCAGCGCTATCTGGGACGTGCCGCGGATGCGGAAGGCAAGGCCTACTATCTGCGCCTGCTGCGCGCGGGCCGGGGGCGTGTCCGCGTATTGAAGGATTTCAGGCGATCTGCCGAGGCCCGGCGCTATACCCAATACCGCCAGCGGCGCTTGGCTATCGCGGATTTTTTGCGCGAGGAACACCCCCCCCTGCTGCCGACGGATTTGCGCCGTCTGCCGCTGCCAAAACCTCGAATCGCACTGCTCGGAACCTGCCTTGCCGAGAGCTTGCTGCAGGTGGCCTTGGAGTTGGACTGGTCCATGCGGCATTACCTCATGGATTCGGGCTTGCAGGAGGTGGATCGGCAGATAGTTGCCGACGCCTTTGATGTGGTCCTTGTCAACCTCACCCTGCGCACCCTCCTCAGCATGTCGGTAGAAGAGGGCGACGGCGATCTTTTTCATCTGCGCCCAGAGCTGGATATGGGGCAGATTCAGGCGCAGGCTATCCTCAACGTGCAGCAGGTGGTGGATCATATATTGGCCGCCATTCCACCGGGTCTACCGGTGTTCTTCGTGTCTCTGCTGGAGCCTCCTCCGCAGGTGGCGGGCGTTCTCGGGCGCAACCGCCAGGGTTCCCTGTATGGCTTGGTCAGAGGCCTCAACGATGCCCTGGAGGACCATCTGGCCGCGTCGCCACGGGGCTATTATCTGGAAATCAACGATATCCGCCAGTATTATGGCGACGCCAGTGTGTACGACGGTTACCTGTCCCACTATACCCATAATGGCTTGTCGCCGTTGAGCGTGCAGGGTGAATGGATAGCTCGGGATATATTGGAGCGACTGGAAGGCGCCATGCGGGTATTGCGTGCGGAGGATCCCGTCAAACTGATCATCACCGACCTGGATAACACCCTGTGGCGCGGCGTTTTGGCAGAAGAGGACGAAATCGTCCCCTGGCAGCATACTGAAGGCTGGCCGCTGGGCTATGCCGAGGCCCTGCTGGAGTGCAAGCGGCGTGGGATATTGCTGGCCATCTGCAGCAAGAACGACGAGGGACCGACCCGCGAACGCTTCCAACAGTTGTGGGGCCAGCGCTTGCGTCTGGAAGATTTTTGCTCCGTGCAGATCAACTGGCAGCCCAAATCCCAAAACATCGCTCAGATGCTGCGCACGACCAACATTCTGCCCGATCATGCCCTGTTCATCGATGACCACCCCCTGGAGATCGAAGAGGTGCGCGGGGCTTTTCCGCGGATGCGCTTTTTGACGGGGACACCCGAGCGCTGGCGACATGTCTTGCTCTATGCCCCCGAAACCCAGGTGGCGCGCGTCAGCGAGGAATCCGTCCTGCGCACCGATTCGATCCAGGCCAAAGCGGCGCGGGAGCTGGCGGCGGTGGATATGGACCGGGATGCCTGGCTGCAGTCTTTGGGCCTGACTCTGCGTTTTGACCGCATTGTCGATGTCGGGCACTCCCGTTATGTCCGCGCTCTGGAGCTGCTGAACAGAACCAATCAATTCAACACCACCGGCCAGCGCTGGAGCGATGCGGAATTGCGGGATTGGCTGGCTTCTGGAGGTTGGTTGCTGGCAGCGCGCGCCGAAGATCGCTTTACCAATCACGGCCTCGTTGCTTTGGCCCTGCTGCGCGGCCATGGGATTGAGCAGGTGGTGCTATCCTGCCGGGTATTTAGTCTGGGTATCGAAACTGCTTTATTGGTCGAAGCGTTGCGACAGATGCAGGAGGGCGGACATGCGGATTTTGTGGGGCATTTCACCGCCACCGGCCGCAATGACGCCTGTCGCGACTTCTGGCCCGCCCACGGCTTTACCCAGGATGCGGGGAGTTCTTTGTGGCGGGGTTCGCTGGTACCCGACGCTCCAACGTGGATTCGCTCGGAGGGCGGATGACGAAACTGTGGATATTGATGTGTTTGGCGCCCATGACCGGATTAATCTGGTCTGAGCATCACCTTCTGGACACCTTGAGCAATTGGTGCAGATAACTGCGCGCCTCCCAGGACACGGTCGCCGGATTCGGCCCAACCTGCGGCGTTTGCGGTGGGGATTCTTGCAGATTACTTTGCTGCACGGCGTCAAGCAATGTGTTGACCCGCTGTTGGAGTGCCTCAACCCGATTGGCGAGATCAGGGTGGGTGGACATATCCGGAATCGGGGGCGTATCGCGTTTGATCAACTGTGTTACGTAATCGGTAGCCCAATGTTCCCAATCAAAACCAGCATGTTCCTGGCGGTCAATTCCAAAGGTGGGCAAAAAATTCCAGCGTAGACGCCCCAGTGGCAGATATCGTATTTTTTGGTAGCGGGTGACCAACGTATCCAGTTCTGCGCTGATCGCATGGGGCGCATGCCGTCGCCCTTCTGGAGAGGTGCGTATTTCAGCCAGAAGCAGGGTACGGCTGGATCCGCGCTGTAGACACAGGGCATAGTGCACGAGGCCAACGACATCGGGTTCACGTCCCAGGATGGCGGTGAAAGCGCCGGGTATGAATGCCGCGTTGGGCAAGGTCAACAACCCGCGTAGATCCGGTGTAAGCGTTTTTTCGCGTTCCGACATACGTGCACCTCCTAGTACTGGTGGTCCAGTAGCAGATGTTTACAGAACGGGGCACTCGCCAACCCACTGAGTGCGAAATCGTCAAACACGCAAGCGCCGTGTGAAAATGCCGTAGACAGATCGGCATGGCTCTCGTGTACATAAAAGCGATTCAGGCCGTCAAAATACACAAAACCATATCCACGTCGCAGCAGGGCGCGCTCCCAGACCGGATCGAGGGGCACGTCGGAAAGCGGCAGCGTGCTTTCCACCACCACGATCCACGGCCTGACCTGGTTGCGTAGCCAGCCATGCAGTACCTCCGGCTCACTGCCTTCCACATCGATTTTGAGCCAATGAACCTCACGTCCTTCAGCCATTTTGAATACCGCGGCCAGCGTGCTTTGCTGAACGTCGATGCGATCCACCGGGAAACCGTTATGCGCGTGTTGCTCCGCAATACCTTGGATAACGGTCGATAAGCCTGTTTCCCGGATGACATAAAAGGTGGCCTCCCCGCGCTGCTTGCCGAGCACGGCCTGGACGACCGTTTCGTCGGGACGGTCCGCGCGTAAAAGGGCTGCGTAGGCGGGTACCGGCTCCACATGGATACCACGCCAACCTCGGTCATAAAACGCGCGGCTGACGGAATCTATCCGTGGATGCTGCGCTCCTACGTCGATATAGAAGCCTGACTGAACGCCCTTGAGCGCGCGCAGCAGCATGACATCTTCAAAGTTCTGCGCGTAAGAGATCCAGGTCACAACGACACCTCCAAAATACACCACAAAGGAACGGTATCTGATGTCCGGGTCACCCGTGTCACTGGGGCAACGCACGCAAGTTTCCGCGTCCCACAAAGGCCGGGACTCACCTTATCTTTCTATCACAATGCCGGTGCTGGCGCGAACATCAACGGATGGCGCGGCATGCGCCTCACGGTAAAGCGTATTCAACTGGGATGGGGTGACATCCACATAACCCGGACCGAGCGCCTTGAGGAGCAGGTACAGGCGGTGCATGCCCATGGCCCAATTCAGAACGAAGACGTTGACAAACGCCGGGCGCGTCGCGCCCACATGGGCGCGAATCTGCTGGACGAGGTAGGGGATTTCCTCAGCCTTATCAAGCGTCCAATTCGTGGCTGCCCGAAAGACCATCTGTCCGCTGGGCAGTGAATAAGTGATCCGGTGGTAGCCCTGCTCACCGGCATAGCCGTAGTCGGGCATGAAAAACCTTACCTGCGGGAGCGCTGCCGCGGCCTGTGCGATGTCTTGCATGGCGTCTTGATTATCCGGCGTGAAAGCCTGATGCGTACGGAAAGTGCGCATATCCATCCGCCGCAGGTAATCCCCGGTCCATCGATAAAAATGCTGCAGGGCGGCATGGGGATGATCCGTGCGCTCCGCCCAGACGGAGGGATAGATGTAACCGATACCGGAAACACCCCCTATGAACTCATCTTCCGGTCCAGCATGCCGGTAATACCATTCCGCCAGCGTAGGCGCCACATCGATGAGGGTCGGTCCCATCGCCCACCCGACGGCGAATTTGCCATGGTACGGGCTTTTGAACCAACGCCAGAAAAAATTTTGCCAGGTATTCAAGTTGTCGCCATCGGAAACGGTCAGCGAGAGATACACCTTGGATCGATCCAGTGGCGGAGGTGGGGCGAACTTCTGCCGTAGCGTCGCCAACCGCACGCCGCTGAATACGGAAAGATTATGCACGTGATTACTGACTACGGTGACCTTGCCGAATTCCGACGCCAACTTGACCCCCTCACTTTCTCCGAGGCCCACACCGTCGCCGTTCCACCAGAAGCCCCGCACCACCCCATCCAGTGGGGTGGCGGCAAAGAGCTTTTCTATCTGTTGTTTTTCTCCGGCCGTCTCCGCTCCCGGCTTCCGCTGTTCCCTGGGACCCGTCACCCAAAACGTCATCCCGCGCGCGGCAATGATCTGATCCTCCGCGCCATCGGCTAAAAGCTCTGGGTCCAAACATAAAAACAGAAGGGGATTCATCCGCGGCGCCAAGCGTGTCCGCAGGTACCGCAGGGCTTCCGCGTCATTCTTGAAGCGTCCGCGCAAATCCACCTTGATCGGCACATTCAGTTGCCGCGCCAGGGCGGGCGTGGCCACCACCAGGCGGTCCACCGCCGCAATATCCACCGCGATGTCCGGAGAGATATACACCTTTGGGTCCGGGATCACCGCGCCCCGTATGTCACCGCGAAAAATCCGCACCAGTGACAATGGCTGTTTCACCCGAATCGGCGTGCCGGTTTGTCCCTGTTTTTGCATCTGGCGTAGCCAGAACCGGTCATCCGGTCTCCAGATCAGGTAAATACGCGGCTGGGTGCGGTTGACAATCCCTTGTAGCGTCACCAGCAGCCGCTTTTGATCTGGCGGGAGTGCGCTGATATTCGCCACATACAGGTGCCGGGCCGGCGGTGGCATCTTCGGCTGGAGGGTCGGGTATGTTCTCTTGATTCGGGGCAAAAGCACATGTGTTGGCAAAACGGACGTCTTCGTTGGGACCGACGCAGCGGACATGCTGGGCGAGAGCGTCGACGCGCATCCGCCAAGGGCTACGAGGGCCCACGCGACGACGATCAGCCGGGAGGAGGTCACGAAGAACGCCGGATATCAGCCGCAAGCCGCAATGGAGGCAATCATTAAATCGCCTCCTTGAAAGGAATGAATATGCCGTTTTTTTCATCGTCAAAGGGATATGAATAAGTCCCAACCCCCGGTGTTGCACTCCCCCACTTAGTTATCATTAGCTCCCTATTTTTTTGCCAGAAGTAAGATACCTTCTCATAAATCTCCACATTCTGTTTTTTTGTCGAGCTTCTTTCGTGTCTGCACAATATGCGTTCATCGGTATGCGTTGAAATGTCGCACAAGGATGCACGCACTATATAATCCATATCCTCATAATAAGCCGGGGTAAATTCTTCATCAAAGGCGCCGACCAATTTTCTGGCCTGCGGTCCAAAACTGAAACAGGCGAAATCCTGCGGCCTGACAACCGTTGTGCCATCCTCCTGCGGTTCTTCGCCAGTCAAAAAAATCAGCCCATGATCTCTACGAGTCAGTATAAATTCAATCCAGTCGTCAAACCCGGCTTGCAGAAACTCAACATCATCATTGATGACCACAGTGATATCATTCCCGGATTTCACGGATTCAATGATTCCGTCATTCCAGCTTTTTGCCAGTCCCCTATTTTCACAGTGAAAATGCAGATGGGACCGCCTCTCCGCAAAGAGCTGAGTTATGTCATCCACCAATGATTCCGAACCATGATGATGCACGTACCATTCACACATATGTTTGGAATGTATGGAGTCAACCAGCCGTATCGGAATCATTCCATAGGTAACCACAACAATTCCGACCCTCGGGAAATCCGCAACTTTATATATTTCCATCAATCCCAGCTGAATCTTGTGGTGCCGACCCACGCGAATGCGCACCTCCATATCCTGGCACTTCGCCTCGACGGCGAAGGTCAGCGCGACCAGTAGACCTTCCTGCCCATCCATCGTCGCCTGCAGTCGTTGCTCCGTGAGGATACGCTGGCCGGTTTCCATACACACATCCACAAAGGCATCGGTCATACTGGCGGCGCTGCCGTACAGATCCACCCGATAATGCCCCGGTTCCAGCGCCATATATGGCCCGTACAGTAAATGGCCCGCCTGTCCGGTACTCACCAGGGCATGCCCCTTGCGCTGTCCGATTTCAGTGCATAATGCGGCATCGGACCCCAAAAAACGGGCGACAAACTGGGGCTTCATACCATCTCCTCCAAGACAATGCCATCGATACGCAGTGAAATCCCACTCCCCACATACACCCTTACTTCCACATCCGACGCATAGGCAGTCAATTCAAAAGCCGCTCGGCCCAATTCACAGGAGGACGCGGCTTTAGTGGCATAGAGGGGCTGCGCGATAGCGATATCCAGGCCCTTATTCCACGCCACATCCATCCGGCAATCGTCCAAACCACCGACCGCCGGGGATGCGCCACGGACCGTGGCCAGATACCGCCCTTTGGGCAATTCCACATACGGGCCTGAAAGCAACCATCCCTGAGCGCCCGTGGCATGTACGCTGCGACCAACGGGGTACCCCGCGAATGTGGTCATTTTGGGGTGTGTGGCCCAGTAGCGATAAGTTCGGGCAGGAAACGTCGCTTGAATGGCTGTGGTGGTTGCGACCACCCCCGGAGGCTTCAATGCCGGTTCAGATGGGGCTTTGCGGATCTCCAATTTATCCAGAGAGACGTCGCTCCTTTCTCCCACCCATACCCTGACCTCCAGATCACGCCGATCTTCATCCAGGGTAAATGGCAGGGTCATGGTAAAACTACCGTTATTTCGCGCCAAACCCTCCAAGTCAGCGTGGGCAAGCATCTTGGCGCCCTGTTGGTAGCTCACGTCCATATGCGCGCCATCGTCACAGCCCCCAAGCCCCACATGGCCCGTCCAGGTGGCTATGTAACTCCCGGCCCGGAGCGATAATCCCGCGGGACCATAGGTCAGGTAACCTGGAACACCGGTGCTCCGGATCGCCGTGCCGATACGCTCGCCGACGACTGTCATCACGCGGTGATCCGACCCCCAGTGCCGCGCCACGAGGTCGTCATCCTTGACGGGTGTCCAGCGGTCTTGCCACTGATCGTTCAAGATCACGTCCAGCATCTCTTGGGTGGATTCCGCCCAAGTCAACCAGGGCATCGCGTCCGATTTCACGGCGGTGCCGGCATGCTCTTGCTCCAGCCATCGCACAATCGCCCTGGACAAATCCTCCGGCGCGAATCCGCTGAAATAACTGGCGTGTTCTCCCGCCACCTCGCGGAATACCGGGATATCACGCGCGAGGATGGGTAATTTATGCCGTGCCGCTTCGATCAGCGGCAGCCCAAAACCTTCATCCAGTGATGCCGCGATCAGGCAGCGGCTGGCCGCATAGACCTGCTCCAACAGGTCGTCGTCGATGCCCTGCAACCAGAACAGATGCCGTTCACGCTGTGGATGCGTCAGCAGACGCTCGGCGAGTTCATCCACCTTCCAACCCTGTTTACCCACGATGACCAGATTACACTCGATGCCCTGAGCCCATAACCCGTCGAAGGCGGCGAGCGCTTGCGCATGGCCCTTGCGCGGCTCCACGGTGCCCACCATCAAAAAGGCCGGAAAGCGCCGGATGGCCGCCAACTGCGCCGACTGCCCGGAAGTGGCATGAAAGGACTCACTGGTTGTGGGATCGACCACATCGCTCCCCAATGGCGTCCAACCCAATGGAATCGAATGACCTGTTTGCGGGCCGAATAAACGGAGCCACTCTTTGAGGCTTGCCATCACGGTGGCTGAAATGCAGATGAGGCCAGAACTGATCTTCGCCAATGCCAGCAGCCAACGCATATGGGCTTCGTGTACGGAGATGTGCGTCGTTTCGGGAAGTGTCAATGGCAGAACATCGTAAACCATAAAGATCATTTTGATCCCCTGCAACCGCCACATGGATAATGCAGGTTCATGAATACGCACGATATCCGGCACCCAGTCCGGCGAAAAAAACACGTCGCCCATGCTTGCGCAGACGGGATCGTCGCTGAGTGAAAAATCTCCCAATTCCAGGAATCGTGCAGTGAATTTGCGGGCGTAACGATAACCGTGTTCCGGTGTGGCATAGATGGGTTCCACCCGATATCCATCCGGCGGATTCCGTAGCAATTCCTGCAGCACACTGCGCACGACACGCTCGATACCGGATTTACCGTCGTGCCGGGCCAATCCAGAAATATCCAGCAGGAGCTGCTGTATGGTTGGGCGACGTGGGGGGTAAATCTGCGCCACGTGCTCCGCCAAGGCTACCAAGTCACCGGGATGCGGTGGGGGGGGCAGTGATTGCAACTGTTTGACCAGCCCCTGGGCGCCCTCCTCGGACGCATCATAAAAACGCTCGATCGCCTGGGCATATTGCGCAGCGCACTTTCTGGGCAGGTGATTCTTCCGAATATGTGCCGCGGCACGTCGACCCAGTTCGCTGCGTAACGCCGGTTGGTCATAGAGTTTTTCCAACGCTTCACTCAAGGCGTCGACATTCAACGCTTCGGGTAGGCGATACACCACATCCGACGGTAAATCGGCCATGCTTCCATTGGCATTGACGATGGTGGGCAGGCCGTAATTCATGCAATCCAGCACTGTGCCCGAGGTTTCTCCACGCGACTGGGTACGGAGTTGTACCGCCAAATCGGCAGCCGCCAAGTATCGTTTATAGGCCGCACCATCCGCCCAACCCGTGATGGTGATGTGTCCCTGAATGGACTTCAGCAAGCGTCGCAATTGGTCGCCATAGCTACCGCCATCTGGCAGTTTGCCCACGAATACCAATCGGCAACGCGGATTTTTCGCCAATGCGGATGATGCCCAAGCCTCAATCAGTGTGTGGTTGAGCTTAGTCTCTCCCAGCAAGCCAAAGGCGCAAACCAGAAAAATATCATCGGTAAATCCGAGTTCTGTCCGTGCCTGCGCACGAGGTATATCGACCACTGGAACACGCAAATGCGGAATGACTGACCAATCCGCAGCCAATTCCGCGCCATACCACTGTTTTGCCATTCGGAGAGAACAATCAGAGTGGGCAATGATTCCTCGTGCCTGCTGCAATACCCGCAGATTGCAGGGATATTTAGCGATCAATTCGGCGATATCCCGCTGATTCTCGGCCCGATAGCGCTCCACCATGGCTGGCCAGCCATGGGCATGCAGCAGAGCCCGATCCCATACACTGGGCTGCTGGCTCGCCAAAACCCAGCCAAGAACACCGCTCAGGTAAAAATCGTGCAGCACGACCACACCCGGATAGCGTTCAAGCAAATTGAACATATGGGCATGATATTCGGAATTGCCGAATTGATACAGGATGCGATCATAGTGATGCGCGTGTTGCTCAAACCATGCCACAGAACGCAGAGTGGCATTCCCCAGCACCCATGAGTCCTTGATGGGCTCCTCCTGATTGACGATCACTTCGATGGCGTAGTATCTGGATAACTCTGGCAACAATTCGGCGCTATAGTCGGCAATGCCACTCCTGGCCTCTCGCAGGGAAGAAAAATAGGCCAGACGTGGCCGTTGACGGCGAGGCGGCTGTCCATGCACGGATTCGCCCATGTTTTGGGTCTGCCACTGGGCATGTGCCGCTTCCACCGCCTGCAGCGCAAGTCGGGCACTGCGATCCCAGGAAAATTTCTTGGCCTGTTGCAAGCCGTGCTGGATAAGTTGCTGACGAAATCGTTCATTCGTGAGCACCCGCTCCATACTGTGCGCGATGGACTGCGGTTCATTGGGGTCGAATAACGCCTCATCCCAACCCATGACTTCCGGCAGGCTGGTCGTATCGCTTGCGATGGTGGGTGCACCACAAGCCATGGCTTCCAAGGCCGGCAGGCCAAATCCTTCATGCAGTGATGGAAACACAAAAAGGTCACAGGCTGCGTACAGCCGAATCAGATCGTTGTCTGGAACATATCCCGTAAAGAGCACATCGTTATCGTCGAGACCTGATTGTGCAGCCAGAGCAAGGAGCGAATATTTATAATCGGGGTGTGTGAATTTACCGATGAACACCAATTGGATGCCGTTACGTACAGCTTTGGGCAACAGAGCGAACGCACGGATAAGATGCTCCGGATTCTTCCTTTCCTCAATGGCGGAGGACGTCAACACAAAACGCTTGACGATGGCGTACTGTGCCTTGAGTGCGGCGATCTCCTCGGTTTCAAGAACCACTTCATGAAACAGGTCTGACACCGCCGCGGAGATATTCGTTATCTTTTCCGCGGGACAACCCAAGAAGCTGACCGCCTCGGATTTACTCGACTCCGAAATGGAGAGCCCGAAATCCGTGCGCCGGAAATCGTCCACCTTGCGCAAATACCAGGCCAGTGTAGCCTCTGGCCAATCCAGATCATCCTGATGATGCTGCACCAGGGGAATCAGATCATATAGCACCGGAGCAATGAGATAATTCTGCTTTACCTTATGCACCGACGAAATGGTTTGGTCACCCCACCCTTCCATGAGCGAACAAACAATGACCGCATCCGGAGTTAGCGCGGCAAGAAAATGCTCATACAATAGTTCGCTGGCATCCCGTCGCCAGATATTTAGCGGATCGGCGGTATGTGTCGGACCCAGTGGATTAAAAATTTTAAACGCCGAATCTGATAACAATTCACCAAAAGCTGCACGTATCTCATCGATCGTATCCGCAAATGCGGCGCTCAGCATGATGAGAATCTCGTGTGGACCTTTGTTTCTGACAATCGCCAGCGCGATGGATAAAGAGTAGCGCCCGATACCACGATTTCTGCTGTCGTTCTGGGCACCCTGGAGGTCAATGACAATACGCATACCGGAGTGTTTCCTATTATTTAATGGCTAGGCGGATATATGTTGCAGCATTTGCGCATAGATGCTCCGTGCTGCCCAGGAAACCTCGGTCAGTGGCACTGCTGGAGGATATGCTTCAGACACGGTTTGCTGTATGAAGGCGGTCTTTTGCTCCGCTGCGCCTGATTCCCCTAGCAACGGTACCGCCTGTTGCAGTTGCAGTGCGGCGGATAAAGCGTCGACACGCCGCTCAATGGCGGCGAGTTTGTTTTCTGTCTCTGGCCCCGTCGTCGCCGAAGCATGATCCGGTGTCCGCGCCTCTGAGTAATGGCTGAACCAGAGCGCCCAGTCAAAATCCCTACGCGGAGATCTTGCCGCATAACGTGGCAGAAAAATCCAACGCCAGCGGCCTAATGGCCAGCCGCGCACACGGCGATAACGTCTCTGCAAAATGTCCAGTTCACGGTCGGGCGCGTGCGCGGCATGCGCCTGCCCCTCCACGGAACTTCGCATCTCCGCCAGCACCAACGCACGACTGGCGCCGGAGCGCAACCGCTCAACATAATGCGCAAGACCAATAACATCCGGTTCGCGGCCAACGACGCTTTCAAAGGCTGCGGGTAGAAACGCTTCATCCGGTAGACTGAGCAAGAGATACAGATTCATGCGATTTCCTTCATTGGTAAGCGTTTAAAAAGCTTGGTCACACACAGGCAGCAGTTCATGCGGCTTGTTCTGAAACGTGGATCGACGGCGGCAATCGGCGTTCGCGGTTGTGACGCCGAGAGTAGTTCAGGGCGGTCCTCTGCTCATGGCAGAGACCGCCAAATCATCGGAGACGATAGGAGCGGTGGGTGCTGGACCCTTTTGCGTATCGACATATGATATAGTTAAATCAATCAGTTATCGACAGTATGAAAGTGCTCTCCACTTCCAGATGCATAAGCCTCGGGGATTACACACGTTGAGCCTAGGCATTATCCATGCCAATTTTATTTTCTTATGGTTTACAGCATGTAAGATTGGAGCGTTCCGCAAGAATTCTTTGCACAGAGATTTATACCGTAGGTGATTTACTACAGAATCATATGCCATACCTCGCCAATTTATTTATTTTAAATAAAAACATTTGGTTAATCGTGTAGCTAATTTGCTACGCTCTGTTCAATGCCCAGTTGGTGACAAAACGATTCGTTACCCCGATCAAGGTGTTAGGATGACAGGGACAGAGGGACTTTGGCGGGGCAACGTGCCGCCCCAATGGCCGACATGGATTAGGATTTGGGGAAGGATAATTTTGGGGGCACGGCTCCTTGCCGGGCACCGGAAGATTGCTCCTTAACGTGATCACGCCTATAATAGTTTGACCAACTACATGACCAGATAGGGTGACGCCATATGGAATCTGTCGTATCTATCGCACTGGCCGAAGCCAAGGCGCACCTGAGCCAGGTGCTCGATCGGGTGGAGGCGGGCGAGGAGTTGGTGATCACCCGGCGCGGCAAACCGGTGGCCCGTGTCATTCCTGTGCGGCAGCCGGTGGTGCCCCTGCCGTCCCTGGCCGCATTCCGGGCACAGTTCCCCAAAATGCGGCGTTCCAGCACCGAAATGATCCGTGCAATCCGTGATGAAGGCTATTGATGGTCTATCTGGACACCAGCTTCATTGCGCCGTTGTTTATTGCGGAAGAAAGCAGCGACGCAGTCGAAAGCCATCTGCGGCATCTTGATGGCGCTCTGGCCACGTCAGACTGGACGCGCGTAGAGTTTGCCAGTCTGTTGGCGCGCAGAGTGCGGATGAAGGAGTTGGATATCGCGCAGGCCGATGCAATCCGCGAGGCCTTTGAGGTCACCCTGTTGAGTTCTTTTCAAATGCTGGCGCTCAGTTCCGCGGATTGCGCAATAGCGGTGCAATTGCTCCATGACCCGGCTACGGGATTACGGGCAGGAGACGCGCTTCATTTGGGCATCATCCACAATCACCGTCGTCCCCGGTTGTTGTCATTGGATCAGGGCATGGTAAAGGCCGCGCAGCTATTGGATTTTCCTGCCAGCACCGGCATTACGATAGAACGATGAGGTGAAGCGATTACCCATGCAAAATTCAACAAACAATTTGCGCGTCCTCATGGAAATGCGTCCCGCCCTGGACGGCTTTTACGGCATCCCCCAGGAGACCCGTCTGCTCTATGGGGTGCTGTCCACCTTGCCGGAGCTGGAGTTGTCCGGCTTGCTGCAAATGTCCAAGCGCGGCGTGCGCGGCGGGGTCTACAGGAACGCAGCGCTGTCGGAGGCGGAGCGGGTGCATCGCTTTGCGCGGGTGGTGGTTTCCCTCAAGGGCCGCAGCGCGCTGGACTGGAAAGGCGATGTCGTAGAGTGGCTGGACAATCTCTGGCAGACCTGGCGTTTGCGTTATGCGGCGTGGACCGGGCTGGGGCGGATTCCCCTGGGCCACTTCGAGACCCGTTATTTCCGCGATTTTATCTGGCAGGAGTTGTATGGCCGAAGCCTGCCCGCCGCCGACCGGGAGCAGGTGCTGCGCAGTGATTATCGGGTCTGTGCCTATCCGTGGCGGCGCATGCATCTGGTGGGTATCGAACGGGCGCAGGTTTTGTCGCATTCCCGTTATCCGCTGCTGGATACCCGCGGGCTGGATGTGTTTGTCGCCCAGACCCCCTTCCCGGGGCGGGTGCGTCCGGGTACGGCGCTGGTGATCCATTACCACGACGCTATCCCGGTGCTGATGCCCCACACCATCTCCGATCGCGCCTTTCACCAGGCTAGCCATTTTCAGGCGATGGCCGCCAATGTGCGTTCCGGTGCGCATTTCGTCTGCGTCTCGGATGCCACCCGCCGTGATTTGCTGAGTCTTTTCCCCGAAGCGGAGCCCCTGGCCCACACCATCCACAATATGCTGCCCACCCATTACTATCCGGCGGAACCGGAGCCGGAACGGATACCGGACATCATGCGCCGTCATTTACACGGGGAATATGAGGGAAAAGTGCGTGGGGCGATGAGGGGCAAAACCAGGGTCTATCGTCTGTCCCGCGCGTTCGGCAACGAGGAGGAAAAAACGACTTTTTATGCCCGCGTCTTTGGGTCGGACAGCCGCTTCATACTCATGGTCTCCACCGTCGAGCCGCGTAAGAACCATGCCCGTCTGGTGGAAGCCTGGGGGGCTCTGCGCAGCGCCGTGGACCCCGATCTCAAGCTGGTGCTGGTCGGCCATATCGGCTGGGATTACCAGACGGCCCTGGAGGGCTTCTTGCCGTGGATCGAGCAGGGCAGCCTCTTTCTGCTCCACGGCGTCCCCGCCGGTGACCTGCGTCTGCTCTACCGGCAGGCGGTGGTGACGGTCTGTCCCAGCGTCGGCGAGGGCTTCGACTTTTCCGGTGCGGAGGCCATGCGCTGCGGTGGCGTGGTCGCCGCCTCCGATATTCCGGTGCACCGTGAAGTCTACGGCGATGCCGCCCGCTACTTCGACCCCTACGATACCGCCAGTGTGGTCGAGGTTTTGCGGCAGATTATCTACAGCCCTGATGCTGAAAGCTTGCAAGCTCGCCTACGTGCGGAGGGCGCGGAGCAAAGCGCCCGCTATCTGCCGGAGCGAATCCTGCCCCAGTGGGAAGCGTTCTTGCACAGTTTGAACGGTTAGGCTGAACGCGATTACTTTGCCGCCCGCCGCAAATCGGCCTCCGCCATCATCCGCACCAGTGCATCGAAGCCGACCTCACGTTTCCAGCCTAGTTTCTGATGGGCTTTGGCGGGATCGCCGATCAGCACGTCCACCTCGGCAGGTCGGTAAAAAGCGGGATTGACGCGGACGATAATTTTTCCGCTTTTCCGATCGATGCCTTGTGTCTGCTCGGCTTCACCCCGCCACTCTATATCAAACCCGACATGCGCAGCCGCTTTTTCGACAAACTGCCGCACCGTCCAGGTCTCACCTGTGGCGATCACATAATCATCTGGCTGTTCCTGTTGCAGCATCGCCCACATGGCGCGCACATAGTCTCCGGCAAAACCCCAATCACGTTTGCTGTCGAGATTGCCGAGTTCCAGTACGTCCTGCAGGCCATGGCGAATACGCGCCAGGGCCACGGTGATTTTGCGCGTCACGAACTCAGTACCACGCAGGGGGGACTCATGATTAAAGAGAATGCCACTAGAGGCATGCATGCCGAAGCTCTCACGGTAATTGACCGTGATCCAATGTCCATAGAGCTTGGCGACGCCGTAAGGACTGCGTGGGTAAAAAGGCGTACGTTCTGTCTGGAGCGGTTCCTGAATCTGGCCGAACATTTCACTGGTGGATGCTTGATAGAAGCGAGCCTGGGGATTGACGATGCGGAGGGCTTCGAGCATCTTCACCACGGAGACCCCTGTCACTTCCGCCGTGAGGATGGGCTGATCCCAGGAGGTGGCCACAAAGCTTTGAGCACCCAGATTATACACTTCTTCGGCTTTCGACTTTTCCAGGGCGCGGATCATGGAAGACGGATCGATCAGATCGCCATCCAGCAAATGCACCTGACCGGCGATGCCCAGTTCGTGCAAACGGCCCGTGGTATCTGTCCCGCGGCGGGCGATGAGGCCGTAAACGTGATAGTTTTTTTCCAGGAGCAGTTGAGCCAGGTAGGCACCGTCTTGGCCGGTGATGCCGGTGATGAGGGCGTGTTTTGTCATTGCAGTTGTTCCTTCCAATCGTTGAGTAAATCCTGAAGACTTTTTTCCACGGGTATCGCTGGTTGCCAGCTGGTGTCCCGATGCAACGCCTCAAAACTGGCGACCATCCGGCGCTGTTCGGCCCGGCGCAGGCGCGCCGGGTCCTGTTCAATCGTGGCATCGACACCGGCAAGGGTGATCAGTCGCTGCAACAAGTCGCGGATACTGTATTCCCGCCCCGAGCAGACGTTATAGATCCCGCCATTCCGGCCCTGCTCCAGCAGCAGGCTATAGGCGCGTACCACGTCGCGTACGTCGGTGAAGTCTCGGGTGACGTCGATATCGCCCACCTGCAGGACTGGCGCACGGCGGCCCAGGCGGATTTCCGTCACCTGCCGGGCAAAGTCGGCAATGGCGAAGCGCGGGCTCTGGCTGGGTCCAATATGGTTGAAGGGCCGTACCATGACGATCTCGAAGCCCGCCGTCTGGCTCCACTGGTAGCACAGCGCCTCGGCGGCCACTTTGCTCACGGCATAGGGATTGCGAGGACGCAGGGGGTGATCTTCGCGCACCGGTAGATTTCGCTCCTCCACTTGTCCATAGGCGTCGCCCGAGCCGACAAAGAGCATCCGCCCTGTGAACTCCGCAGCCTGTAGGGCTTCCAGCAGATTCAAGGTGCCATAGAAATTGATGTCGAAGGTCTCGCGGGGATTCTCGAAGGCGGCTGGCACGAAACTCTGGGCCGCCAGGTGCAGGACGGTGTCCGGCTGGATGGCGACCACTGCGGCAGTCAGGGCCGCGCGGTCACGCAGATCCAGCCCGTCGGGCAATGGCATGCAGGGCAGCGCCGCTCGCACGTGCTGGCCGACGAAGCCGTTGGTACCGGTGAGCAGGAGTTTCATATGTCCATCATTCCTCTTCAATGCACCATCGCTTGCCAGCGATCCTTCCGTTTACGTATCGTAGCCATGTCGCTTCAGGAATCCTTCACTCTCGAGATGTTAGTCGATGTGGGAGGGTGCCACAAGGCGGCGTCAATGGATATCACATTCCTGAGGTAAGGGAAGGAGGGAGCGTATGGCCATCACTGATTGGCCGGCGGATGAGCGTCCGCGGGAAAGATTATTGCAAAAAGGGGCGGCGACACTGTCGGATGCGGAGTTGCTGGCGATTTTTCTGCGGGTGGGCGTGGTGGGCAAAAGTGCGGTGGATTTGGCCAGGGACTTGTTGCAAAACTTTGGCAGTTTGCGGGCATTGCTCACTGCGTCTCATCATGATTTTTGTGCGCATAAAGGGCTCGGAGACGCCAAATATGCGCTCTTGCAGGCGGTGCTGGAAATGGGCAAGCGTCATCTCGCCGAGGAATGGCAGCGAGGAGATGGTCTTGATTCGCCGCAGCGGGTGCGACAGTATCTGTCTGCCACTTTGCGCGACCGCTGTCGTGAGGTTTTTGCCGTGATTTTTTTGGATAATCGCCATCGGGTGTTGCGTTTTGAGGAGATGTTCCTGGGAACCATCGACGGCGCTACCGTGCACATTCGCGAAGTGCTGAAGCGTGCCCTGGAGTTGAATGCCGCGGCGCTCATCGTTGCGCATAATCATCCCTCCGGCGTGGCGGAACCCAGTGCGGCAGATCTTTCCCTGACGCGGCGTTTGGATCAGGCCATGCAACTGGTTGACCTGCGTTTGCTGGATCACTTTATTGTCGGCGATGGCGAACCCTTGTCCCTGCGCGAACGGGGGGGCTGGTGAAAAAAAACAGCGCACTTTGGCGGCGTGCCCTTTTTGCGGGGCATGGGCTGTGGATCGCGGCCCGTGAGGAGGCCAGTTTTCGGACAGAATTGTTGGCAGTTGTGATGGGTGTGATCCTTTTGTACTGGACCCAGGCATCGCTCATCTGGTGGGGGGTTGGTATTTTGCTTATGGGTGCAGTGCTGGCGGCAGAGTTGCTCAACAGCGCTGTAGAATCCATCGCTGACCTGGTAAACCCGGAATATCATCCTCTGGTGGCGCGCGCCAAGGATTATGGCGCGGCGGCGGTGTTGGTGCTGAGCATCGTCGCGGTATTGATCGCCGTATTGTTGTTGTGGCGGCGCTTTCATACGGGGCTTTGAAATTTGCGTGGACCACAACGCTGGGAGTTGTTGGCTTTATTGCTGCTCGGTCTGGGGGTGGCAGCGTTGCTCTGGCTTTACGTGGGTGATTTTCTGGCGGGTGTGTTCTTGCATCGTCTGGCACTGCAGGATGCCCGTTGGGAGGCGGAGATTCTGCAGTTCCGGGACCCTGCCTGGCAGCCATTCTGGACCGGGGTGACCCGGCTCGGTGGACCGGATGTTCTGCCTTGGCTGGTGGCGCTGATGGCGGCTGCTTGCTTCGCTGCGTGGCGTTTCTTCGATGGCATTCTGCTGGTGTCGGGTACGGCGGTATTCGCCATGCTTGTCCAATTGGTAAAGATGACTACGGTGCGGACCCGGCCTCCGACCGCGATAAAAATGCTGTCACCCGCATTTCCCAGCGGACACGTGAGTCTCAGTCTGGTGGTCTATGGCCTTCTGGCCCTGTACCTCCTTGCCATGCTGCGGCATCGCGGTCTGCGTCTGGCGATGGTGGCATTGCTCGCGGCATTGGTCGCAGCTATCTCCTGGAGTCGCCTGATCCTGGGGGCGCATTGGCCGAGCGATGTGTTGGGGGCGTGGTTGCTGTCCGGCTTATGGCTGGGGCTGCTCTGGGTGGTTTGGCGAACGTATCATCACCGGCATCCACAATATGTACTGACCGGTGCACGACAGATTTGGAGCAGAGTGGCTTTGGGGTTGCTGGGTATCGCCGGACTGGCGGTTATGGGGCAGGTATTGTCATTCCAATGAACTCGGTGCGCATCACATCGCGCCTGCGGTTTTACCCAGGCTGCAGATGCAGCCTATAATAGGACGAGATGGCGGGCGGGCAAGGCGTGATGGCCGAAGTTTTTGCTCTTTACTGCGTTAAGGGATTTGCTTCCGGTATGCGGAAGTTCTGGGGGAAAAGATGAGCGTCGGCACAGGGGTAACCATCATTGCCATTGTCATGATCATTATTCTGTTGATCATTGCGGTGACGGCGGCTGTGCTGATACGGACCCACTTGCGTCTGGAAAGGCTGTTGGCCAGGGTTGAGCAGGACGTTGGACCGCTGATGTTTGATATCAAGATAGCCTTGGCGGACATTAAACATATTACCCAGACTGGGCGTGCACAGATGAAACGAGTGGATTCCACGCTCAAGTATCTGAGTCAGGAGATTATGGACACGACGGATACCCTGGTTCAGCCGCTTCACGAACTGGGTTTATGGTACCGTGCGTTGCGCACGGGATGGCGTTACTTTTCCCGGAAACATTAGCTGGAAACAGCAAGGAGACCACAATGAAGAATGCGGAAGGCTTTGTTATCGGAGTGCTGGTCGGTGCGGTCGGTGCCCTGTTGCTGGCCCCGGCCAGTGGCGTAGAGACGCGTCAGGAACTGCGTCGCGCTATGGATAAGGGACGGGATCGCTTGCGTAATCTGGAGTCGCTGGCCGAAGTGCGTGTCGGCGTGCTCATCGATGAAATCCAGGAGAAAACCGCACGCCTGATGGATGCCGGTGGTGACTTGGTTGAGTCCAAACGCCAAGATCTGTTAGAAGCCATTCAGGTGGCCAAGCGGGCATTGGCAGAGGAGCGGGATATCCTGACCCGAGCCAGCCGGGCGCGCCGTATAGAGACACTCGAAACAGATAGCTAAGAATTCTTGCCAAGGCCCTGCGACTTTTTATGGCGTAATCAATCATTTCATGGCGCGGCGTCGGCCTGCGGCGGTTATGATGGACGGGCCGATTTTTTTAGGAGATACGCATGGCTGATAAATTGTTGATGGTTATGGTGAACACCGATCCTTCCAACCCCCAGGAGTTGGGCGCGCCTTTCTTTCAGGCGACGGTGGCTGCGGCGATGGATTTTGAGGTGGAAGTTGTGCTGACCGCCCGCGCGGGCGAATTGGCCAAGAAGGGCGTTGCAGAAAAAATGTTCGTTATGCCGGGCAGCCCCAAGAGTGTCTATGACTTTATCAAGGATGCCCACGAGGCGGGCGTAAAGTTCTTTGTCTGCACCCCAACCCTTGAGTTGTGGGAATGCACCAAGGAAGACCTGATCCCCGAAATCCAGGATGTCGTCGGTGGTGCTTATGTCATTGAGCAGGCCATGGACGACAACGTGGTTACCTTTACCTACTAATGCCATTATGACACCTACCCACTTAGGGCCCGCTGAGCATCTGTTTAGTGCGGAAGAGGTGGAAGCGGCCATCCAGCGGATGGCCGTTGCCATTAATCAGGACTTCGAACATCTGACGCCGCGACGTCCGGTGGTGTTGCTTTGTGTGCTGACGGGTGCCGTGGTGGTGGTTGGTCAACTGATGCCTCACCTGCATTTCCCCCTGGTGCTCGACTGCGTACAAGTGAGTCGCTACGGTGCGGAAACCAGTGGTGGTAGTTTGCAGTGGCGCACACGGCCCAAAGAAAGCCTGGCGGGCGCGGTAGTGTTACTGGTGGATGATATCCTGGATGAGGGGATTACCCTGCAGGCTCTGCAGGAATACTGCGTGGCGGAAGGTGCCGCGGCTATTCATACGGCGGTAATGGTGCGAAAAAAGCGTCCGCGCACGGTAGAAGTGCAGGTGGATTATGTCGGACTGGAAGTGCCGGATCATTTTGTTTTTGGTTACGGACTGGACGCGCGTGGCTTGGGGCGTAATGCGCCGGGCATTTTTGTTTTGCTGGAGGACAATTGATGGGTGTGGTCGGCATTATCGGTGGCAGTGGCCTAACCCGTCTCAAGAATCTGCAGATTAACAACCGCCGGGTCATCCGTACCCCTTTTGGGGAGGCTTCCGGCCCCCTGACATTCGGTCAACTGGGCGGGCAGGAGGTTGTTTTCATCGCCCGCCATGGTTACGGCCATACCATTCCTCCGCATCGGGTCAATTATCGCGCTAATATCTGGGCACTCCACCATGTGGGGGTGACCCACGTTATTGCGGTGGCGGCGGTGGGCGGAATCTCTGCAGCTATGCGGTCAGGCGTTATTTGTCTGCCTGATCAGCTGATTGATTATACCAGCGGGCGCCCCAGTACCTTCTTTGAAGGAGGGGAGAGCATGGTGGTGCATATCGATTTTTCCGAGCCTTATTGCCCGAGAGTGCGTGAGCGTCTGCTTAAAGCCGCAGGAACTGCCGGCATTGCCGTGGTTGGCGGTGGTACCTATGCGGCTACTCAGGGGCCGCGTTTGGAGACCACGGCGGAAATCCGCCGCATTGAGCGGGATGGCGGAGATGTCGTGGGGATGACGGGCGCTCCAGAGGCGGTACTGGCACGGGAAATCGGACTATGCTACGCGCCTTTGTCGCTGGTGGTTAATTCGGCGGCGGGCAAGTCGGCAGAGCCTATTACCATGGAGGCCATCGACGCGGTCATGCACGAGGGGATGGAACGGGTGCGCAAGGTGTTGGAACAGGCCGTGCCACTGCTCGCGATTTGTCCCCTGTGCAGTTGTGGCACTGGGGTGGGGCCGGAAGCCCTCAAACGGTTACATGGCAAAAAGTAATCCCCGATGGCTGCACGGTGGTCATCAGCGCATGGTGACGAATTCTTCGGCGCCGGTGGGATGGATGGCGATGGTGTCATCAAAATCGCGCTTGGTGGCCCCCATACGTAGAGCCACCGCAAAGCCCTGAAGCATTTCATCCACGCTGTCGCCAATGGCGTGCAGTCCGACGATTTTTTCCTCCCGACCTACGGTAACCAGTTGCATCGCGGTTCTTTCCGGCTCCGCAGAAAAGGCGCGAACCAACGGGGTGAAGGTCGTTTGATATACCTTTACCGCTTCTTCACCATATTGCGCCTGGGCGGCTGCCGCACTGAGCCCGACCGTCGCGATGGGCGGATGACTAAAGATAACGGTGGGGACCAGATGGGCGTCGAGACGGCGCTCTGTCTGGGCATTGAAGAGGCGGTCGGCGAGGCGGCGCCCGGCGGCGATGGCTACGGGCGTGAGTGCCGGGCCGCTGGTCACATCGCCAACCGCGTAGATACCCGATGTTTCAGTATTCTGGAACGCATCTACGGTGATGAATCCCTGGGTGTCGGTGGTAATATTTGCCTGCTCCAAGCCGAGATCGGTGCTGTTGGGACGACGACCGATGGCCCAGATGATGGTTTCCAACCCACCAAGACAGTCCCCATCCTGGAAGTGCAGGCACAGGCCATCAGCACGTTTTTCCACTTCCCGGACCTGGCGTTGGGCAAGGAGGCTGATACCCTGATGGAGCATGGCATCCATGAGATTTTCACGGAGCATCGGTTCGAAATCGTTCAGGAAATGGTTGCGGCGCATGACCAGGGAAACGTCACTGCCGAGGGCATGAAGTACCCCGGCGAGCTCCACCGCGATGTAACCCGCACCCACTATGGCTACAGAGCGAGGCATTGTTTCCAGCGCGAAGAAACCGTCCGAGGTGATGCCTAGTTCCGCACCCGGAATGTCGGGCCAGACCGGCTGGCCACCGGTGGCGATCAAAATATGTGTCGCATTCAGGACTTCATCGCCGGCAGTGATTTGATGGGTGCCGGAGAAGCGGGCATGATTGCGGATGAGGGTGACGCCGTTACCGTCCAAACCTTGGGCATAACGGTCGTGCAGGCGTTCAATATATGCGTCGCGCTGCCGCTTCAGAGATTCCCAGTGAAATTGGGGTTGCAAGGCATCAAAGCCGTACTCTTCCGCCATTTTCATTTGTCCGGCAAGGTGTGCGGCGTTCCAGAAGATTTTTTTGGGAACACAACCCACATTCACGCAGGTGCCGCCCAGGGGACCGGCGGCTATCAGGGCGGTGCGCGCCCCGTAGCGGGCGGCACGGTTGGCCATGGCGATGCCGCCGCTGCCCCCACCGATAACAATGAGATCATAGGATTGTGTCATGGCATCTCGCTTTTGCTGGGTGTTGGTGAGGGTGGCCGTCCTCTCCGTGACATGTGTTTCAGCGGGGAAGAGAGCTGAAATATTTCTCCAGATCGTCGGCACCGCCGATGTGTTTGCCGCCGATAAAGACCTGGGGTACGGTGGAGTGTCCGCTCACAGCACGAATAGTCCGCGAACTGACGCCGGTTCCCATACCCGTTTTGATTTCTTCAAATGTCATATCGTGTGCCTTTAACAGTGCCTTGGCGCGGGCACAGTGCGGGCAGCCTTCGCGGGTGAAGACGGTGACGAATTCGGGGTCGCGTGCTTCAGGATTGATGTAGTGAAGCATGGTGTCTGCGTCGGAAACCTCAAAGGGGTCACCAGGCTTGTCGGGCTCGATAAACATTTTTTCGATCACGCCATTTTTCACCAGCATGGAGTAGCGCCAGGAACGTTTGCCAAAGCCCAGGTCGCTTTTGTCCACCAGCATACCCATGCCGTTGGTAAATTCTGCATTGCCATCGGGAATCAAATGGATGTTTTCGACGGCAAGTTCTTTGGCCCAGGCGTCCATGACGAAGGCGTCATTTACCGATATGCAGAGGATGTCATCAACACCGTTGGCGCGAAAAGTGGGCGCGAGCTCGTTGTAGCGCGGCAGATGGCTAGAGGAACAGGTCGGGGTATAGGCGCCGGGCAGTGAGAACACGATCACGGTCTTGTCCTTGAAAAGCTCGGCGCTGCTGACGTCGCGCCACTGATGGTTGGCGCGGGTGCGGAATATGGTCTGGGGGACGCTTTGGCCTTCTATACTGGTCAGTTTCATCTTAAGTCTCCTGTGGATGCTGCATAGGACCGATGGTAGACATAGTCTAAAACAAAATCAAGTATCAAATAACGGTTATCAGAGTGCGGATCTCAGATGTTGCCCCAGCCGAGATAGGTAGATGCTGTGTCGAGACCCCCATAGCGAATTTGAAAATCAGCCTGAGCGCGGACGACTGTTTTAGCGTGATAGGCAATGCCAACTCCAGCCTTGCGGATCATGGGCAGGTCATTGGCACCATCACCAATAGCGATGCAATGACTGGCATCGGTGCCCAGATTGAGGGCCAGCAGGTCGAGGAGGTCGGCCTTGGCGGCGGCATCGACGATGTCGCCGAGCACTTGGCCGGTGATTTGCCCGTCGATGATCTCCAGGGTATTGGCGAAGGCGTAGTCGAGGTCCAGCGTTTCTTGCAGGTGGCGGGTAAACTGGGTGAAGCCGCCGGATACGACACCGACTTCCACGCCTTGGGCCTTGGCCGCTGCCACCAGTTCACGGGCACCGGGGCTGAGCCGCAAGCGCTCACGGATGATGGTGTCGATGGTGCTCGCGGGTGTCCCGGCCAGCAGGCGCACTCGTTCGCGCAGGGAGGTTTGAAAATCCAGTTCGCCTGCCATGGAGCGTTCGGTGATGGCGGAGACCTGGCGCCTGAGACCAAGATGGTCGGCCATTTCATCAATGCATTCAATGTCGATCAAGGTCGAGTCCATATCGGCCAGCAATAATCGGAAATGACCCTTACCCCAGAGCGGTGTCACGGCAACATCCAGAAAGACGCCTTCCAGGGCTTCAATGAGACGGTGGTTGCTGGCGCCCAAGGGACCGCTGGGACCGTGCAGGACGATGGCCAGATCTTCTCCCTGACAATGGAGCACGCGACCCGGCATAAAGCTTTGCAGATGCAGGGTGGTCAGTGCCCGGCGCAGTGCCTCGGGCTGTGCCGCACCATGCAGCACCAGACGTACAGTACTGCTGGCGCTGCTCATAGGAGCCCAGATCACTTCTCGCTCCTGATGCAGGGCCTGGCGCGAGAGTTCGTCGAGGAAGGGGGCGATTTCGCCGACGGTGACCGGCAAATCCCAGCTTTGCAGCCAGCAGCCCCAGACTTCCTGGTGGCTTTCCACATCCGCCACCAGTTGGCCCATGCTGGCCGGCAGGCTCATGGGGCCGTGTGGAGCGGGACTGAGAATGGCGAGGCGCGTGCTGCTCATGGCTAAGTCCTTATTTGATCAATGAGTTGCAATAATTCCTGACAGCGCGCTTCGCCATCGGGCAGGTCGCGGCGAATGCGCAGGCGGTGCTCGCCGTCCAGTTGGTAGATGCTGTGGGGCTGCTGGATGAGCTGGATGATTTTTTCAGGAGCCACCTGATTTTCGGCGGCGAATTGCAGACGAGCACCAGCGGGGCCGGCATCGATCTGTTCGATGCCGATTTGGGTGGCCAGCAGCCGTAACTGGGTCTGACAGAGCAAGGTGCGGGTGGGCGCAGGAATGGGTCCGAAGCGGTCAATCATCTCCACCATGATTTCTCCGATCGCGGCATCGCTGCGCACATCGCTGAGGCGTTTATAGAATTGCAGACGCAGGTGTACATCCGGCAGGTAATCGTCGGGGATGAGCGCCGGGGTGTTGAGATGGATTTCCGGACTGCTGGCGCGTCGATCTTCGAGACTGTGGGGATCGCGTCCGGCACGGATGGCCTCTACCGCATCGTTCAGCCATTCCATGAAGAGGGTGAAGCCGATCTCATCCATGTGCCCACTCTGTTCTTCACCGAGCAGCTCACCAGCCCCGCGGATTTCCAGATCGTGGCTCGCCAGTGCGAAGCCGACACCAAGGTCCTCCAGAGACTGGATGGCGTCCAGACGGCGCCGGGCATCGTTGCTCATGGCGCGTGGGTCCGGGGTGAACAAATAAGCGTAGGCGCGCTGATGCGAGCGCCCCACCCGGCCACGCAACTGATGGAGCTGGGCGAGCCCGAATTTATCGGCACGATTGATGAGGATGGTGTTGGCGTGCGGATTGTCGATGCCGGATTCGATAATGGTGGTGCTGAGGAGTATGTCGAAGCGTTGGTGATAAAAATCCAGCATCACCGCTTCCAGCTCGCCCTCGGGCATCTGGCCATGGGCGACGCGCAGGCGCGCTTCCGGTAACAGGCGGCGCAGGGTGGTGGCCATGCGCTCGATGTCGCGCACTTCATTGTGTAAGAAGTACACTTGACCACCGCGATGCATTTCGCGCTGGCAGGCCTCAACCACTGTGGCGTCATCCCAGACCTGGACAAAGGTGCGCACTGGCTGGCGACGCTGGGGTGGGGTGGCGATGATGGATAAGTCGCGCAGACCGGCGAGGGAGAGATTCAGGGTGCGGGGAATCGGCGTGGCGGTCAGGGTGAGAATATCCACCTCGGCGCGCAGGGCCTTGATTCGTTCCTTTTGACGTACGCCGAAGCGGTGCTCTTCGTCGAGAATCAGCAGGCCCAGATCGTGGAAGGCGACATCCTTTTGCAGCAAACGATGGGTGCCGATGAGGATATTCACCTCCCCGGCGGCCACGGCGGCGAGCACCTGCTTGTGCGCGTTGGCGCCCTGGAAACGGGAGAGCACTTCCACGCGCAGGGGCAGTCCGGCACAGCGATCCTGAAAATTTTTGTAATGCTGCTGGGCGAGGAGGGTGGTGGGTACCAGCACCGCCACCTGTGTACCGCCGTGCGCCGCCAGGAAAGCCGCGCGGAGTGCCACCTCTGTTTTGCCGAAGCCCACATCGCCGCAGACCAGGCGATCCATGGGGTGGGGACTGGTCATGTCGCTAATGACGGCGTCGATGGCCTGCTGCTGATCCGGAGTTTCCTCAAAGGGAAAGCGGGACACGAATTCCCAGTAGGCGTCGTCCGGGGCGGGAAAAGCCCGCCCGGCGCGCGCCGCGCGCCGGGCATAGATATCCAGCAGCTCGGTGGCGGCATCAATCGCCTTCTGCCGCGCCTTGGCTTTTGCCTTTTCCCAGTGATTGCTGCCCAGACGGGAGAGCACCGGCTCCGTTGCACCGTTACCCACGTAACGGGTGATACGATCCAGATGATCCGCCGGGACGTAGACGAGATCGCCGTTGGCGTACTCCAGGATCACGTATTCGTTGATGTCGCCCTGTGCCGCAAAGGGCGTGGCCAGACCCTGAAAACGGCCGATGCCATATTCTTCGTGGGTGACAGGGTCATTCGACTGTAAATCGCCGAGATCACGGACCAGACCCTCGATGCTACGCTGTCGGGTATGGGCGCTGCGCCGTTGGACAAAGACGCGGTCGCCGAAAATCTGCGCCTCGGAGATCAGCGCCAGTCTGACCAGGCCATTTTCCTTGATGAGCAGGCCGCGTTCCAGGGGCGCCACGGTGATGGCGATCCGTTCTGTGCCAGCCAGGAACTCCGGCCAGTCATGGACACGGACAGGAAGCAGCCCCGCTTTGCCGAGGCGTTCTGAGAGAGCCTCCTGACGGCCTGGCGATTCCGCCGCGAGAATGATCCGGCCCTCTGTGGGCAGGTGGCGCAGAAAAACGTCGAGCGCGGCCAATGGCGCTTCCGGTGTGCCGTGCAGATCAGGTAGGGGGGCTGTCAGTAGACGCTCTCCGTCGCCTTCCGTTTGACCATGCACCAGCGCACGACCACGCAGGATGTCTTCCCATTCACCGGGGGTTAAGAGGAGCTCGTCGGGGGATAGTATGGGATAAGCCGTGTCGTGGGCCCGCTCCTCATGCCGCTCCTGCCAGTCCTGGCGAATGTGCCGGGCGGATGTCTCCAGGCCGGGGGGTAGAAAAACGACACCATCTTTGGCGAAGTGCATGAGCAGATGGCTGCTCTGGGGGAAAAATAACGGGAGATAATGCTCAGCCCCTTGGGGGACCTGTCCGCGGTTGGCTGTCCGATAAATCTCGGCACGCTGTGGATCACCGCTGAAGCGGGCGCGGAACTGGCTGCGAAATTCCTGTAGTGCGGCAGCGTCCACCGGTACCTCCCGCGCCGGGAGCAGAGAGACTCGCTCGACTTTTTGCTGGGTACGCTGAGTTTCCGGATCGAAGGCACGGATGCTTTCTACCACGGTATCGAAGAGTTCAATGCGGTAGGGTAGGGCGCTGCCACTGGGAAAGAGATCGATGATTCCGCCGCGCCAGGCCAATTCGCCAGCTTCCGAGACTTCACTGACATTGTGATAGCCAGCATCGATCAGGCGTTGACGAAAACCTTCCGGATTCAGGTGGTCACCCACGGCGAGGACAAAAGCGTGCTGGTCGAGAAAACTACGCGGTGGCAGATGTTGCAGGACGGCGGACAGGGGAGCGAGGCAAACGCCACGCCAGTTCGGCAGAGCGGCAAGGGTGGCCAGCCGGGTGGCTGTGGCATCGGGCGGCGGCGCCAGGCGATCATAGGGCAGAATTTCGCGGTCCGGGAAAATCAGCGGCGCTGGCAAGTCTGGTGCGAAAAAGCGCCATTCGCGCTGCCATTCCTCCACGTCGCGGGCGTTCGGCAGCAAAATCAGCAGCGGACGCTGCCACTGGCGTGCCATCTGCGCCGCCAGCCAGCTATCCGCGGCACCGTAGAGTTGACTAAATGCGCGTGCCGCCCCGGCGCGCGGCGGGGTGCCGAGAAAAAGACTTCGATCCAAGAATATCTGATCTTATGTGGGGACTCTGAAGGGCTATAGTGTAAAGGGGCGCTGTGGAAACTGCAAAAAAGCGGCGTCGCTTTCTTGCACCCCCCCTAAAGACTGCGGATACTTCGGGTTTGCAGTTTTGGTCCATAATGTTCGGGGGAGGGTTATATGGAGCGCGTCTGGGTGGTGATCCCGGCGGGAGGGCGGGGACAGCGGTTTGGGGCGGAGCAGGCCAAGCAGTACGTGCTGCTGCGCGGCCGTCCCGTCATTGCCCATACCCTGGCGGCCTTTTTTCGGGAGCCGCGTGTCGCGGGCATTCAGTTGGTTCTGCCGGGCGAGGATATTGCGACTGGAGGCTGGCGGGAGTTGCTGGGACCCATGCAGGAGCCGTTCCTGTCCCCTGTCGCCGGCGGTGCTCGGCGTGCGGATTCGGTGCGCCTCGGTCTGGAGGCGCTGCTGCGGCAGGGGGCAGCGGTGTCCGACTGGGTGCTGGTGCATGACGCCGCCCGGCCCTGTCTGCGTCGCGAAGACCTGTTACTCTTGCTCGACAGCCTGGCGGATTCGCCCCAAGGTGCGCTTCTCGCCGTACCACTTGCCGATACACTGAAGCGCGCTGAGAATACTCACTCCGTGGGCACCGTAGATCGTGAGGGGCTGTGGCGTGCTCTCACACCCCAGGCCTTTCCCCTCGGCGCCCTGCTGGCTGCCCTGGACGCAGCGTGCGAGCAGAATCTGCAGATTACCGATGAGGCCTCGGCGATGGAATGGCGGGGTTGGCGCCCCCGTTTGATTCATGGGCATGGTGACAATATCAAAGTCACCCTGCGGGATGATCTCGTGCTGGCTGCCGCCGTTCTTGCGGCTCGTGATGAAGAAGGATAACCCCCATGCAACTGCGTATTGGTCATGGCTTTGACGTGCATGCGTTGGTGACGGGTAGACCCCTTGTTCTCGGCGGTGTGACGATCCCCTACAAATTCGGCCTGGCCGGCCACTCCGATGCCGATGTGCTCCTTCACGCCATCTGCGATGCCCTGTTGGGGGCGGCTGCCCTGGGCGACATCGGTCGCCATTTCCCCGACACCGACGTCCGTTTCGCGGGCGCGGATTCCCGGCTCCTGCTCCGGCATTGTCACCAGTTGGTTCAGGGGCAAGGTTTTTCGGTGGGTAATGTGGACGCGACCATTGTCTGTCAGCGTCCCAAATTGGCAGCTCACATCCCGCAGATGTGCGCCTATATTGCTGCCGACCTCGCCGTGGAGCTTGATGCGATCAACATCAAAGCGACCACCACCGAGCAATTGGGCTACACCGGTCGGGGTGAAGGCATTGCCGCCCATGCCGTCGTTCTGATTCAACATGCCTGAAAGTCCGCCGCGCATCTATCCCGCAGAGGGCGGCCTGCTCGGCGCCGAATTGCGACAGACTCCGGAAGACTTTCAGGTCACGGAACTGCTGCCCTTTACCGCATCTGGTTCAGGCGCCCATCACTGGCTGGTGGTGGAGAAGCGCGGCCTCAATACCCAGGATGTGGCCAACCGCCTGGCGCACTGTGCGGGGGTGGCGGTGCGCGATGTGGGCTTTGCCGGTCTCAAGGATCGCCATGCCATTACCCGGCAGAGTTTTACGGTGCCGGCCATGCCGGGGCCCGATCCGGACTGGGCTAGCCTGGAAGATGGCAGCCTGCATTTTCAGCAAATCAGCCGCCATGACCGTAAATTGCGTCGAGGCGTATTGCGTGGTAATCACTTCCGGCTCGTTTTGCGTGCTACCACGGGAGCGCGCAGTCTCTGGGACGCTCGCCTGCAAAGTCTCATGAAGGAGGGGTTCCCCAACTATTTCGGTGCTCAGCGTTTCGGGCATCGTAATCTGCAGGAAGCCGCGCGACTGCTATCTGGGCAGCCGATGCGGATAGACCGCCATCGGCGTGGCCTGCTCTGGTCCGCCGCCCGCTCTGCTCTGTTCAACCTGGTCCTCGCTGAACGGGTGCGGCAAGCGAACTGGGCGCAGATTTTGCCGGGCGAGATCGTGCAACTGGTGGGCTCGCACAGCATTTTCTTGGCGGCAGACGACGATCTGTCTGATTTGCAGGCGCGCGCCACCGACTGGGACCTGCATCCCACCGGCCCTTTACCGGGTCGCGGTGGGTTGGCACCGACTGCCGCCGCCATTGCGCTAGAGAACTCAGCCCTGAGTGCCGGGCCCATCATCGCTGGTGCGGGAGACGATGGGCTGCGCTGGGCACAACGCCTTGCGGAACAAGGTCTGGATGCCGCCCGGCGGCCCCTGCGCGCGCGTCCCGAGACCCTGACCAGCGACTGGCAGGATGCGCAGACCCTTGTCCTGAGTTTTTTTCTCCCCGCCGGAGTCTTTGCCACGAGCTGTGTGGAGGGTCTTTTCGGCCAGGAAATGGCTGGTGTACGGCGGTTGGACACTGGTGTTGACTAGGTGCTTTACAATGGACACTATAGCTTAAGCGTACAGTGTACGCTTAAAAGCGCCATTTAAGCGGATGGACATATAATGCAACCCCCAGTGACTATTGGTCGTTTGGCGCGTGAAGCCGGGCTCGCCGCGGAGACTTTGCGCTATTACGAGCGGATTGGACTCATCCGGCCGGTGCAGCGGACCCGGTCCAACTATCGCCTGTACGATGCTGAGGCGGAATCCCGTCTGCGTTTTATCCGGCGTGCGCAGAATCTCGGCTTTTCTCTGGCAGAGGTGAAGGAGTTGCTGGATATCGGTAGTCGTGTCGAGAATGATATGGGTGAGGTCAAAGCCCTTATCGCGCAAAAGATTGCCGAAATTGATTACAAAATCGCCGACTTGCAACGGATGCGCACAGCCCTTGCGCAGCAGGCTGAGTGCTGTCCCGGTCACGGTTCTGTTGCAAACTGCCCAATCCTGGCCTCTCTGGCGAGTGCGGAAGGTGCCGTGCCTGTTCGGGAGCGCTGGGAGCGGCGGGAATGATAGCCAGCCGCCCTACAACGTGGCGCAGATCTGAGCGCGCTTCGTGGCTTGGTGCTTATCTTCGACGCGGCCAGCCCAGCAGAACACGCAATGCACCGCTGCCCCCTTCTTCCGGGCGCGCCTGAGCAAAGGCCAGCACCTCCTGGCGACGCATCAGCCAGCCGCCCACCAGTCTTTTCAGGACGGGAACACGACCAGGGGATCCCAGTCCCTTGCCATGGATGACGCAAATGCACGTCCAGCGCCATTGCCGCGCTTCCCGCAAAAATGTCGCCAGTTCAGTGCGTGCCTCTTCTACGGTACAGCCATGCAGATCGAGCCGCTCCTGAATCCGGAACCGTCCCCGGCGCAAGTCCCGTAGCAGCGCCGGAGATAAGCCGGACCGCAAATAGAGCCATTCGTCTCCGGATTCCAAGACTTCATCGCCGTTCAGACCGTGGTCCAGTACTTCGAGAACGGCCAGATCATCCCGCTGCCGCTGCCGCGGCAAGGGCGGTGGTGGTACAGGACGTGGGGGAGGCGGCGGCGCTGGCAGGGGCCGGACATCAGCCACCGCCCGCAGAAAGCAATCTGCTTCTTCTGCATCGGTCACCGGCTCTTGCTTCTCCGGCACATGTGGCCGCCGCCCCATGTGCTTAGTCCTCTTGCTGCTCCAGCCAACGCTCTGCGTCCAGCGCCGCCATGCAACCGCTACCCGCGCTGGTTACCGCTTGGCGATAGACATAGTCCTGCACGTCGCCCGCCGCAAACACACCGGCAATGCTGGTGGCTGTTGCCATGCCATCGCGCCCGCCGCGAGTAACCAGGTAGCCCGCTTCGTCCATTTTCAGTTGTCCCTTGAAAAGGCTGGTATTGGGTTGGTGGCCGATGGCAATGAACACCCCCGTCAGCGTCAGGTCCTGGGTGCTGCCGTTTTCTACATGCTTAATCCGCAAGCCGGTGACCCCGGAGTTGTCACCCAGCACCTCGTCCACAGAGTGATCCCAGATAATGGTGACATTTTCCTTGCTCATGAGCTTGTCCTGCAGGATTTTTTCGGCGCGGAACCGGTTACGACGGTGGATGACCGTTACATGCTCGGCGATATTGCTGAGATAGAGGGCTTCTTCTACCGCAGTATTGCCGCCACCGACTACGGCGACCGCCTGCCCGCGATAGAAAAACCCATCGCAGGTCGCACAGGCGGAGACACCCTTGCCTCGAAACTGGTCTTCACTGGGCAAACCCAGGTACTTGGCAGAAGCGCCGGTAGCGAGAATCAGTGCGTCACAGGTATAACAATGCTGGTCTCCGCTGAGGCGAAAGGGTCGTTGACTCAGGTCAGCGGTATGAATGTGGTCAAATAGAACCTCGGTATCAAAGCGGCGTGCCTGTTTTTCCAGTTCCTGCATGAGTTCCGGGCCCATGATACCGTCTGCCGCACCGGGCCAGTTATCCACGTCCGTGGTCGTCATCAGTTGGCCACCGGGCTCCATGCCTTGTACCAGTATGGGGTTCAGATTGGCGCGCGCAGCGTAAATAGCAGCTGTATAACCACCGGGGCCGGAGCCCAGGATGAGTAAACGGCAATGTTTTTCATCGATGACACTTTTCGGATCGCTCATGGGTACCTCGCTGCCAGAAGGGAACGGTATCGGACGGGTTGCGCACAGCACGAACCCGCCCGGACTTATGCGAAACTGCTAGCGAAAAGTCTAACATCATTTCCACGCTGTCGTCCCTGCCTCCCGTCCTGATGTGATATTCGGATGGCACGAAATAAGCGCCTGCATCTGAACCATTAGAAGCCGCTAACAATAGCATTTCTTTGCCTTTCTTTCCCGGCATCTCCTTGACACCCGTGCAGGGGTCGTTTAGCGTGCCGATATGAGCTCCACTGCCCGTAATGTGTCCCGAGGCTCCCGACCTGCCCCTGCAAAGCCGGTTCAACTGTCGCGTGTCAAACCGTGGCGCCGCGAGGCGCTGCTGCTGATGATGATCGCGGTGGCAGCCTTCATGGCAATGTCCGTGCTCAGTTTTCACCCCTCCGATCCCAGCTGGTTTAGTAGTGGCAAGGGTGCCCAGGTGCACAATTGGGGTGGTGAGGCTGGCGCCTATCTCGCTGATTTTTTGGTGCAGATTTTTGGCATGATCGCCTGGCTCCTCCCTGTGATGCTGGGCGTGTGGGCTTGGCAGCTATGGCGATGTTGGTTCCGTCAGCATCCGGGACGCTGGGCGGCCCCTTTGGGCGCTGTTGCCATCGCGCTGGGTCTGACCAGTTTTCTCGCGCTGACTTGGCCCGCGGAGTGGTGGCCCATTGTCGGAGACGGCGCGGGTGGTATCATCGGGCAGGAAATCAGTGTCCATACCCAGCCTTTTATCGGCGTGGGTGGTAGTATATTGCTCTTTCTGCTGCTGTTCGTTCTCGGTGTGTTTCTGCTCACTGGCCTGGGACCACGCGCGATGGTGGCGCATATCCGCGCTCTGCACCTCTCTTTGCCACGACCACACCTGCGTTGGCCTTTGCGGCGACGGGTGGTCGCCCAAGAAACGGCCCCTGTGCTGATCACGACGCTGGCGCCTGCCATGCAAAAAAAATCTCCGGCAGCAGCGCCGACTCAGGCCGTCGTTAAAGGCAGTCGCCAGTTACCATTGCCCGCACCCGTAGGGCCACCGCGTGCTGATGGTCTTCCCGATCTTGCCCTGCTCGATTCGGCAGATGCGGAAGACCCCGGTTCCCGGTTGCAACCCGAAGTGCTGGCGCAGCAGTCGCGCATGCTGGAAGAAAAGCTGGCCGACTTCGGGGTGCAGACAACCGTGGTGGCGGCCCATCCCGGACCAGTGATTACCCGTTTTGAAATAGAGCCGGCACCGGGGGTCAAAGTCAGTCAGATCGCCGGCCTCAGTAAAGACCTTTCGCGTGTGCTGGCGGCGCGGGTGCGTGTGGTGGAAGCCATTCCCGGTAAGGCCACCATGGGCATCGAAGTGCCGAACCTCAAGCGGCGCACGGTGCGTCTCTCCGAGGTGCTTTCCAGTCACAGTTTTACCCAGAGCAAAAGCCATCTAACGCTGGCACTGGGACAGGATATCGGCGGTCAGCCGGTGTCCGCCGATCTGGCGAAGATGCCCCATCTGCTGGTGGCCGGAACCACCGGCGCCGGCAAGTCTGTGGGCGTCAATGCCATGATTCTCAGCATTCTCTTTAAGGCGACTGCTGACGACGTTCGCCTGATTATGGTGGACCCCAAGATGTTGGAGTTGTCCATCTATGAGGGCATCCCCCATCTGCTGGCGCCGGTGGTAACGGATATGAAGGAGGCCGCGAACGCCTTGCGCTGGTGCGTGGCGGAGATGGAACGGCGTTATAAGCTCATGGCCTTTGCCGGAGTGCGCAACCTGGCCGGATATAATCAGAAAGTGCGGGAAGCGGCAGCTTCGGGACATCCCCTGCCGGGTCCGGATAAAGATATGGATGGCGAGCCCGTCGCGCTGAGCGCGCTGCCTGCTATCGTGGTGATCATTGATGAGTTCGCGGACCTGATGATGGTGGTCGGTAAACAGGTGGAAACCTTGATCACCCGCCTGGCCCAGAAAGCGCGCGCTGCCGGTCTGCACCTCATTATGGCGACCCAGCGCCCTTCGGTGGATGTAATCACCGGACTGATCAAGGCCAACGTCCCCACCCGCATTGCCTTTCAGGTTTCGTCGCGTATCGACTCGCGTACCATTCTCGATCAGATGGGGGCGGAGACCTTGCTGGGCCAGGGCGACATGCTCTATCTGCCGCCCGGCTCCGGTTACCCGTTGCGGGTGCATGGGGCCTTTGTCAGCGATGAGGAGGTTCATCGCGTGGTGGAGTCACTGCGTCAATTGGGCGCGCCACAATACGACGAGCGTATTGTGCAGGGTAATGAGAGTGGCGATGGCGAGGGCATGAACGGAGAAGGCGGGGAAGATGCCGATCCCCTCTATGATCAGGCGGTGGCCATTGTTACCAGCAGTCGCAAAGCGAGCATCTCTTACGTGCAGCGGCAACTCAAGGTGGGTTATAATCGGGCCGCCCGCATGATCGAAGAGATGGAGCGGGTTGG
Organism: Acidithiobacillus ferriphilus; assembly: GCF_028215975.1. Lineage (NCBI taxonomy): Bacteria > Pseudomonadati > Pseudomonadota > Acidithiobacillia > Acidithiobacillales > Acidithiobacillaceae > Acidithiobacillus > Acidithiobacillus ferriphilus. The sequence continues at coordinate 2,137,408 of NZ_CP116458.1, read as the reverse complement.
TGTGGTCGGTCCCTTGCAAAGTAATGGGAGCAGAGAAATCTATGCAGCAGCACCGCCCGGTCGGGACTGACCATTTGCACTTTATGCGCGACCCATTACCGGCCTCACGTTTGGCTCGCTGGTTTTGGGTGCCGCTGCTGATTTTGGGCGGTGTCCAGTACGCGGCCGCTGCCACGGGCCTGGCGATGTTGCAGGATTTTTTCCAGAAAACCCACACCATCACGGCCCAGTTCAGTCAGGAGGTGGCCAACCATGACGGCCAGATCGTCAAGCGTGCCAGTGGCAAGCTGTGGATTTCCCGCCCCGGCAAATTCCGCTGGGACTATAGCGGCAACAACGGGCAAACCATTGTATCCAACGGTGAGAAGGTTTGGCTCTACGAACCCGCTCTGGAGCAGGCCACGGTACAGCCTCTCGGCAAAGCCCTCGGATCGACCCCTGCGGCGCTGATCGCTGGCAACGATGACCTCGGTCGGCGCTTCAAGATCACTGACCTGGGTCAAAAAGACGGTCTTCACTGGCTCCTGCTCCATCCCAAAACGGGTCAGGATCAAGGCTTCACGGCTCTGCGCATGGGTTTTGACGCGCAGGGCGCACTGCGCCAGATGCGCATGGAAGATGCGTTTCAGCAACAGACGGTCCTCCGCTTTGCACATATTAAAATCAATCACCCCATTTCGGCGCAGGAGTTTCAGTTCACTCCGCCAGTCGGTGTGGATGTTCTCTCGCAATAATTTTTTCTGGAGTACTGCATGTCGGCTTTGAAGACCCGCCTCGCCCTCGTTACCCTCGGCCTGTTAGTGGCTGCGCAATCCCATGCCGCAGGTTTTGCCGCGCCGACCTCCGTGGTGGGGCTTTCGGAAGCAGGCGCCACGGTAGCCGATGGCGGACCCGTCAGCAGCTTTGCCGACAATCCTGCGGACATGGTCTTCTTCCCGGGTACCCGGGTGGGCCTGGATATTCTCGCGATGCGCCCTGCTTACAAAGTGGATAACAGCAATGTTACTTACGACGCCAGCAGCAATCTGCAGATTTTGCCCAATCTCTTTGTGACCCATCGTTTTAATGACCTCCCGCTGGCGGCCGGCCTCGGCATCACTTCGCCCTTCAGCACCAACAGCAGCTGGCCTGCCGGGACTTTTCCCACACAATCCCTGCCGCTGAAAAATGACCTGCGGATCATCGATGTGAATCCGGGTGTTGCCTATTTGCTGCTGCCCAATCTGAGTGTTGGGGTGGGTCTGGATTATTACCAGACCCTCAGTGCAACCTTTGGCCCTAACTCCGGCAATGGTGGAGGTGTCGGCGGTAACGTCGGGCTTTTCTACACCACGGAGCGCTTCAATGCGGGACTCAGTTACCGCTCGGCGGCCAGTATTTCTTCAGGCGGCGGCAGTATTGGCCTCCCCAGTCGCGTGCAGGCGGGTGTCCGCTATCGCTTCACTCCGCGCTTTGCCACCGAACTGGATGTGGACTGGAATGACTGGAGTAACGCCAGGTTACCCGGTTATGGCAGCCTCGGCTGGAAATCCGCCATGGCCTATCGTATCGGGCTCAGCTATCACCTGAACCAGGATCTTGAGTTCCGCGGTGGGCTCGCCCACGAGGGCAGTCCCACCAGTGGTTCCAGCATGCAGGCAGCGGTACCCACGGCCAGTAGTAATCTGGCCTCTTTGGGCGTCGGTATAGGGTTGGGGCCGTGGCATTATGATTTGGGTGTCTCTTATGCTATTTCCGGTAATACCTCTTCGTATAACCAACAATTTCCCGGCACCTACAAAGCCAGCGCCCTCAACTTTGGCGCCGCCATTTCCCGGGACTTTTAAGGGATAGGCTTGCTTGAGTCGAATGCCCCATGGCAGCATTGCCCGGTAGCGACCCTCGCCCACTGGCGGCCCGTATGCGTCCCCAGACGCTGGGCGCCTATGTCGGGCAGAATCATCTGCTTGGCAAGGACGGCCCGTTGCGGGCCATGGTGCAGACCGGGCATCTGCACTCCATGATTCTCTGGGGTCCGCCGGGCAGTGGCAAAACCACCTTGGCGCAACTCCTCGCCCATGCCGCTGGCCAGCACTTCCAGATTCTGTCTGCCGTCAACAGCGGAGTACGGGAAATCCGCGCCGCCGTCACCAGCGCCGAGGCCGCCCAGTCTCTGGGCCAGGGCACGGTCCTCTTCATCGATGAAATCCATCGCTTCAACAAAAGCCAACAGGATGCCCTGCTGCCCCATGTGGAAGAAGGTGTCGTGACCCTCATCGGCGCAACGACGGAAAACCCCAGCTTCGCCCTGGTCAACGCCCTGCTGTCCCGGGCACGCGTCTATGTGCTCAAAGCGCTGACTGGTGAAGAACTCGGCACGGTGCTCGATCACGCCCTTGCTGATGGTGTGCTCGGTCTGGGTAATCTGGCGATAGAGATGTCCCCGGAAGTACGCAAGGGTTTGCTGACCGCCGCCGACGGCGATGCCCGTCGTCTCCTCAATCTGCTGGACCTCGCGGTACAACTGGCCCCGGTGCAGGCGGGTAACACACAGATCACTGCCGAAATCGTCGCCGCGGCCAGCGGTCAATCCTGGCGACGCTTCGACAAGGGCGGTGAAGCCTTTTACGACGAAATCTCCGCTTTTCACAAGTCTCTGCGCGGTTCCGACCCCGATGCGGCGCTCTACTGGCTGGCGCGAATGCTCGATGGGGGCGCCGATCCCTTGTATCTCGCCCGCCGTCTGGTGCGCATGGCTTCTGAAGATATCGGCCTCGCTGACCCGCGGGCTATGGATATGGCCCTCGCCGCCAAGGAGACCTACGCTTTTCTCGGTTCGCCCGAGGGAGAACTGGCCCTCGCGCAAGCCACGGTCTACCTCGCAAGCTGCCCTAAAAGTAACCGCGTCTACGATGCCTGGAATGCTGTGCGCACCGCCGTCAAGGCGGGTGGTACTGCGGAGGTGCCTCTCCATCTGCGCAACGCGCCCACGAAACTGCTCAAAACACTGGATTATGGCAAGGAATATCAATACGATCACGACTATCCCGACGCCATCGCCCCGGAGCAGCATTATTTGCCCCCCGGCCTGCGTCAGACCCGTTTTTATGACCCCAGCGACCGCGGTCTGGAAGCCCGTATCCAAGAACGTCTACGCTGGATAAATGCCCATCGTCAATCTGTCCGAGAGAAAAAACCCCATGCTTGATCCCAGCTTGCTGCGCAGCGCACCAGAAAAAGTAGCCGCAGGCCTCGCCCGCCGTCACTTTACTCTGGATGTGACGGCCCTGAGCACCCTCGATCAGCAGCGCAAAACCCTGCAGATTCAGCTCGAAGAAGTGCGCAACGCCCGTAATGAAGCCTCCAGACAGGTCGGTCAGGCGCGCCGTCAGGGGCTCGATACCAGCGCGATGCAGACTGCGGCGGCGCAGCACGGCGAAGAGATCAGGACCCTGGAGCAATCTCTGGAAAGCATCCTTGCCGAATGGGAGAAGCTGACCAGCAATCTGCCCAATATCCCGCAGGATTCAGTGCCCGATGGCCGCGATGAAAGTGACAATGTGGTGTTGCGTCACTGGGGCACACCCCGCGCCTTCGATTTTCCTCCTCGCGACCATGTCGATCTGGGTGAGGACTTGGGTATTATTGATTTCGCGGCGGGCGCCCGCCTCGCTGGCGCCCGTTTTGCGGTGTTGCGTGGCCTCGGTGCCCGTCTTGAGCGCGCCCTGACGCAATTCATGCTGGATTTGCATACGACGGAACACGGCTACTGCGAAATTGCGCCGCCCTTTCTCGCCAACGCTGACTCCCTCTTCGGCACTGGGCAGCTCCCCAAATTCGAAGAAGACCTTTTCGCTTTGAGGGACGACCCCTATTACCTGATCCCCACTGCCGAAGTGCCGCTTACCAATCTTCTGCGCGGTGAGATTGTCGGTACCCTGCCGCAACGCTTCTGTGCTTACACCCCTTGTTTTCGGCGCGAAGCGGGGGCTTATGGGCGCGACACCCGTGGCATGATCCGCCAGCATCAGTTCGACAAGGTGGAGTTGGTGCAGATCGTCCGTCCCGAGGATTCCTGCCGGGCCCACGAAGCACTCACCGCCCATGCCGAAAAGGTATTGCAACTTCTGGAGCTGCCCTATCGGGTGATGGCCCTCTGCGCGGGGGATTTGGGTTTCAGCGCTGCCAAGACCTATGACCTCGAAGTCTGGCTGCCGGGCCAGAATCAGTACCGGGAAATCAGCTCCTGCAGCAATTTCGAAAGCTTCCAGGCGCGTCGCCTGCGGTTACGCTACCGCGCAGAAGACGGCAAGCCGCAACTCGCCCATACTCTCAATGGTTCTGGCCTCGCTATTGGCCGCACCCTGGTTGCCCTTCTGGAAAACCATCAGCGCGCCGATGGATGTATCGAAATTCCTACCGCCTTGCGTCCCTACCTCGGCGGGTTGGACGTCGTTAAGGCCTGAACCCGTGCACTCGACCTGCGAACCAGTGAGTTGCGCACTGCACAGCGCTTTAGAACTGGCCGCGATGCAGCGTCGTTCACTGCGTTTGCGTTTGGCGGATGGCACGTGGCAAATCGGCATTATTCTCGACGTCTGGACCGCGCAGGGCAGGGAATGGTTGCGTCTGCGTCAGGCCGACGGTGATGTCGAGATTGATCTTACCCATATTCAACAAGTCCAGGAAAATACTGCACCATGAAATATCCCATTATCCCCAGTCTCCTTGCCGGTTGTTCGATGCTGCTTTCCAGCTCTGCCTTTGCCGCGGAGTTTCCCCTGCCCGCGGCCGGCAGCAACATGGTCGGACAGATTCAGGTGGTGATCGCCCGGCATCAGGATACGCTGCTCGATATCGCCCGCCACTACGATCTTGGCTATAACGAAATCCGCGCTGCGAACCCTGGCGTCGATCCATGGCTTCCCG